>NZ_JBQVQL010000037.1:0-42435 GCF_052440005.1 Phreatobacter sp. | reverse complement strand
GGAAGGCGGCGGCGATGCCGGGCAGGGTGCCGTGGGCGACGGCGTCAGAGACGAGGGCCCGGCGGCGCAGCATGGCGAAGGTGCCGGCGGCGCCTGCGGCGCAGCCGAGCGCCGCCGCGCCCAGCATGACCACGGTCGTGTTGAAGCCGGCCTGGAAGGTGGCCACGGCGAGAAGATCGGTGAGGACCTGCGACATCCCTCAGATCGCCAGCGGCACGCCATAGGCGCGGGCGAGGTTCTGCGGCGTGAAGGCCTCGGCGACGGGGCCGGCGGCGATGACCTTGCGGTTGAGGATCAGCACCTCGGCGAAGCGCTCGGCGACGGTGCCGAGGTCGTGGTGGACGCAGACGACGAGGCGGCCGTCGCGGTCGAGGTCGTCGAAGACGTCGAGGATGATGCTCTCGGAGGCGGCGTCGACGCCGGCCAGCGGCTCATCGAGGAAGAGGATGCGGGCGTTGCGGGCGAGGCCGCGGGCGAGGAAGGCGCGCTGCTGCTGGCCGCCCGACATCTGGCCGATCTGGCGGGAGGCGAGATCGGCGAGGCCGACGCGGTCGAGGAGGGCGAGGGCGCGCTCGCGCCGGGCGCGGCCATAGCCGCGGAACCAGCCGGGCTCCCGGACCATGCCCTGCAGCACGACGTCGAGGGCGGTGGCGGGGAAGTCCCAGTCCACCGTCGCCCGCTGCGGGACATAGGCGGTGGCATCACGCATGGCGTCGACCGGCTGGCCGCCGATGGTGACGCGCCCGGTGGAGGGTACGAGGCCGAGAATGGCCTTGATGAGGGTCGACTTGCCCGCCCCGTTCGGCCCGACGATGGCGGTAAGGCCCGACGCGGGCGCCGTCCATGTCACATCGATGAGCACCGGCACGCCGCGATAGGCGACCGTCAGCCCCTCGACGGCCAGGCGGCCGACGGCGGGGGCAAGGGCCTCGGGAGGCGTGGGGGCCAGCATGTCCACGCCTCAGCCCGTCAGCCGGCCGGACATGCCCTTTTCGGGAGCGGTGCCGCCGAGCGCCCGGGCCATGGTCGTCACGTTGTGGTCGATCATGCCGACATAGGTGCCCTCGTAGGTGCCCGGCTTGCCCATGGCGTCGGAGAAGAGCTCGCCGCCGACGACGACCCGATGGCCGCGGCGGGCGGCGCCCTCGATGACGGCGCGGATGTTGCGGTCGGAGACCGAGCTCTCGACGAAGATCGCGGGGATGGTGCGGGACACGACAAGGTCGACCGTCGCCTCGATGGCCTTGAGGCCCGCCTCGCTCTCCGTCGACAGGCCCTGGATGCCGTGGACCTCGAAGCCGTAGGCCCGGGCGAGATAGCCGAAGGCGTCATGGGCGGTGACGAGGACGCGGCGCTCTGCCGCGATGGACCCGAGCACCTGGCCGGCATAGGCGCCGAGCGTGTCGAGCCGCGCCAGGACCGGCGCAAGGTCGGGGGCGATGCGGCTGCGGCCGGGGAGGTCGAGGGCGGCGAGCGCTTCGGAAACGGCCCGCACGACCACGGCCCAGAGGGCGGGGTCCATCCAGACGTGGGGATCGGGCTTGTCGGCGACCTCCTCGTCCTTGAGCAGGCGGTCGCGGGCGATGGACTCGGCGGCGAGAACCGGCGCCCGGCGGCGCGCCAGCTGCAGGAAGGTCTCGCGGAACTGCGCCTCCAGTCCGAGCCCGTGGGCGACGACGAGGTCGGCCTGGGTCAGCTTGACGATGTCGGCGCGGGTCGGCCGGTAGAGGTGCGGATCGACGCCCTCGCCCATCAGCGCCTCGACCGCCACCTGCTCGCCCGCCAGCATCCTCACGGCATCGGCCAGCATGGCGGTGGTGGTGACGACCGTCGGCCGGCGGGTGGCCTGCGCCCCGGCGGCGCCGGGGGCGAGGGTCGCCGCAGCGGCGGCAAGAAGCATGCGGCGGCTGATGTCGTGGGTCATCGCGGTTACGTGCTCATGGCCGGGGGGATAAGGCAACACTGCTGTTGCAAATCATTTGCATTTAAGGTGAGGCCGGATCCCGGTGCTGTCAAGTCAGTTGCGATCCGTTCGCAACAAGGCGGTCCGGCGCGAAACAGCGCACCGGTCGCGGCGCCATGGCGGTGCAATAGGACGGTGGTTCCCTGGACGGGTCGTGATAGGCCTAGTGAGGGCCGGTCACGGCGGCGGCCCCGGCCGTCGGCGCCTCAAGGAGTGCCGGGTCCTCGCGGCCCCGGCGCCAGCCCGCCCGCGCCGGGTCCCCATCCGCAACGGAGAGACGTCATGTTCCCATTCGCCGGCAGCGACATCGCGCTGATCGCCGTCGCCCTCGTGGTGATCCTGTTCCTCTTCGCCGCCATCAAGACGGTGCCGCAGGGCTATCAATGGACCGTGGAACGCTTCGGCCGCTACGTGCGCACGCTGCATCCGGGCCTGAGGCTCATCGTGCCCTTCATCGACCGGATCGGGCACAAGGTGAACGTCATGGAGCAGATGCTCGACGTGCCGAGCCAGGAGGTCATCACCAAGGACAACGCCAAGGTGACGGTGGACGGCGTGCTGTTCTTCCAGGTGCTGGACGCGGCGCGCTCGTCCTACGAGATCACGCGGCTGGAACTGTCGCTGATGAACCTCGCCATGACCAACATCCGCACCGTGATGGGGTCCATGGACCTCGACGCGCTGCTCTCCAACCGCGACACGATCAACGAGAGCCTGCTGCGGGTGGTCGACCAGGCGGCCTCGCCCTGGGGCATCAAGGTCAACCGCATCGAGATCAAGGACATCGCGCCGCCCGCCGACCTCGTCGCGGCCATGGGCCGGCAGATGAAGGCGGAGCGCGAGAAGCGCGCCGTCATCCTCGAGGCCGAGGGCCAGCGGCAGTCGGAGATCCTGCGGGCCGAGGGCGAGAAGCAGTCGCAGATCCTCGAGGCCGAGGGCCGCAAGGAGGCCGCCTTCCGTGACGCCGAGGCGCGCGAGCGCCAGGCGGAGGCGGAGGCCAAGGCGACCGAGATGCTCTCCGCCGCCATCTCCGGCGGCAACGCTCTGTCGGTGAATTATTTCATCGCCGAGAAATACCTGAAGGCGCTGGAGGGCCTCGCCATGTCGCCGAACCAGAAGACGCTGATCCTGCCCATCGAGGCGACGCAGATCCTGGGCTCGCTCGCCGGCATCGGCGAGATCGCCAAGGCCGCCTTCGGCCCCGACGCGCCGGCGCCCCGCCCGCCGGGTCGCGGCGGCAGCGTGCCCAGCGCCGGGGGCTGAGATGATCGTCGCAACCCTCGCCGCCTGGGGTGCCTGGAGCTGGATCGCCTTCGCCGCCGTGCTGATGGCGGCGGAGATCCTGGTGCCTGGCTACTTTCTCATCTGGCTCGGCATCGCGGCTGCCGTCACCGGCGCCGTGTTCCTCGTCCTGCCGGCGCCCTGGCAGATCCAGGTCGCCGTCTTCGCCGTGCTGTCGCTCGTCTGCCTGTTCGGGTGGGTCAGGGTGATGAAGTCCACCAACGGCACGACCAGCGACAAGCCCGACCTCAACCGCCGCCTGGAGGCGATGGTCGGCCGCGAGTTCGTGCTGGAGGAGCCGATCCAGGCGGGACGCGGACGCGTCCGCGTCGCCGACTCGGTCTGGCTGGTGACCGGACCGGACCTTGCGGCCGGCGCCCGGGTCCGCGTCACCGATTTCGAGGGCGCCGTCCTCCTGGTCGAGGCGGCCTGACGCTCACGCCTTCGGCGGCCAGGGCGTCTCGGCGACGGGCGTGAGCGGCCCCTTGCCGTCGGCCCAGGAGACGAGGTTGTCGACCACGAGCTGGGCCATGGCGTTGCGGGTGTAGACCGACGCCGAGCCGACATGGGGGAAGAGGACCACGTGGTCCATGGCGATGAGCTCGGCGGGCACCCGCGGCTCGTCCTCGAAGACGTCGAGGCCGGCGGAGAGGATGGTCTTGTCCCGGAGCGCCTGCACGAGCGCCGCCTCGTCGACGACCGAGCCGCGGCCGACGTTGATGACGATGCCGTCGGGGCCCAGGGCCTCCAGCACCTCGCGGTTGACGATCTTGTTGGTGGCCGCGCCGCCCGGCGCCACGATCAGCAGCACGTTGACGTCGCGGGCCATCTCCACCAGCGAGGGATAGTAGCGGTAGGACACGTCCGGCTGTTCGGAACGGCCGTGATAGACGACGGGCAGGTTGAAGGCCTCGAGGCGGCGGGCGATGGCCTTGCCGATGCGGCCGAGGCCGAGGATGCCGACCTTGCGGTCGCGCAGCGTGCCGGTCAGCGGATAGGGCTTCTCCAGCCACTTGCCGGCGCGCAGGTAGCGGTCCGTCTGGGGCAGCTGGCGCATGGTGCAGAGCAGGAGGCCGAGGGCGGTGTCGGCCACCTCCTCGTTGAGCACGTCGGGCGTGTTGGTCACGACGATGCCGTTCTGGCCGGCCCAGGCGGCGTCCACGTGGTCGTAGCCGACGCCGAAGGACGAGACGATCTTCAGGCCGGGGAAGCGGCCCATCAGTGCCGGATCGCAGGCGACGTGGCTGCCCGAGGCGAAGGCGACGACGCTCGGCGCCAGCTGCCGCAGGAACCCTTCCTTGTCGGCGGATTCCCACAGCTTGTGGACCGTGAACCGCTGGGCGAGCTGGTCCTGGATGGTCTGCATCATGGGACCGGTCATGAGCAGGTCAGGCTTTGTCATAGGTCGTCTCCCTCAGGCCCTCGCATGGCGGCCATCGTTGATGAGCAGCGCAAGTTCGCTGTTTTCAACCGATTGAATTTCAACCGTGCCGAGCCGTGATCACACTTGATTTCCGATTTTCGCATGCCACACTGGCCGCCGAACAAGCCTCATGCCGCACCGGTAGCCCCACGGGACCGGATCGCAGAGCCCAGGTCAAGGGCCGGCGGCAGGAGGCAGGGTCCAGGTGGCCCACGGGAGGAACGTGAATGGCATCCGTCGACATCCGCGACGTGCGCAAGTCTTTCGGCTCGACCGCGATTATCCATGGCGTCTCCGTCCCCATCGCGGACGGCGAGTTCGTCGTGCTCGTGGGGCCGTCCGGCTGCGGCAAATCCACGCTGCTGCGCATGATCGCGGGGCTGGAGAACATCACCGGCGGAGAGATCGCCATCGGTGACCGCGTGGTGAACAACGTGCCGCCGAAAGAGCGGGACATCGCCATGGTGTTCCAGAACTACGCGCTCTATCCGCACATGACGGTGGCTGCGAACATGGGCTTCTCGCTGAAGCTCCGGAACGCCGACCAGAGCGAGATCGACGCCAAGGTGAAGCGCGCGGCCGAGATCCTCAACCTCGGGGCCCTGCTCGACCGGTTTCCCCGCCAGCTCTCCGGCGGCCAGCGCCAGCGCGTCGCCATGGGCCGCGCCATCGTCCGCGACCCGCAGGTCTTCCTGTTCGACGAGCCGCTGTCGAACCTCGACGCCAAGCTGCGCGTCGCCATGCGCACGGAGATCAAGGAGCTGCACCAGCGGCTGAAGACCACCACGGTCTACGTGACCCACGACCAGATCGAGGCCATGACCATGGCCGACAAGATCGTCGTCATGCACGACGGCATCGTCGAGCAGATGGGTGCGCCGCTCGACCTCTACGACAACCCCGTCAACATGTTCGTCGCCGGCTTCATCGGCTCGCCGGCCATGAACTTCCTGCGCGGCAAGATTGACGGCCAGAGCTTCGTGCTGGAGGGCGGCGCCCGCCTGCCGCTCGGCAACGCGCCGGCCGCCTCCGCCGATACGCCGGCCATCTACGGCATTCGGCCCGAGCACTTCCTCATCGACAACGAGGCCGGGGCGGAAGCCGAGGTGGTCGTGGTCGAGCCGACGGGGTCGGAGATCCAGGTGGTGGCGCGGCTCGATGGCCAGGAGGTCATCGCCGTGTTCCGCGAGCGCCACGACTTCAGGCCCGGCGAGAAGATCCGCCTCGCTACCGACCGCCGGGTGACGCACCTGTTCGACGCGCAGTCCGGCAAGACGCTGGCGCGCCACTGAAACCGGGCGGAGCCCGAACCAACAGGCGGGGCAAACCCGCTTCGACAAACAACCGGCAAGGCCCACGGCGAAGATGGGCTCCGGATCCTGATGGGAGGATAACCTGATGACTGCCTTCACTCGCCGCACACTCGTCAAGGGCGCCGCCGCCGCGGGCGTCCTCACCGGCTCCGGCCTCACCGACTGGGCCCGCGCCTGGGCCCAGGCCTCGCCCTTCAAGCCGGAGGCCGGCGCGACGCTGAACCTCCTGCGCTGGCGCCGCTTCGTCGAGGCGGAAGACGCCCAGTTCAACAAGATGGTCGCCGCCTTCACCCAGGCGACGGGCTGCCGGGTCAACGTGTCGAGCGAGAGCTTCGACGACGTGCAGCCGAAGGCCTCGGTCGCCGCCAATACCGGCACCGGGCCCGACCTCATCTGGTCGCTCTATTCGGTGCCGCACCTCTTCCCGCAGAAGTGCCTCGAGGTGACCGACGTCGCCGACTATCTCGGCAAGAAGTACGGCGGCTGGGTGCCGCTGGCCGAGGCCTACGGCAAGTCCGCCGGCAAGTGGATCTCGATCCCGGTGGCCGTCAACGGCGGCTACATCAACTACCGCGTCTCCATGGTGAAGGCCGCCGGCTTCAACGAGATCCCGCAGGACACCAAGGGTTTCCTCGAGCTCTGCAAGGCGCTGAAGGCCAAGGGCACGCCCTCCGGCTTCCCGCTGGGCCGCGCCACCGGCGACGGCAATGCCTTCGCCCACTGGCTGCTCTGGTCGCACGGCGCCGCCCAGGTGGACGAGCAGGAGAAGGTGACGATCAACTCGCCCGAGACGCGCGCCGCCCTGCGCTACGCCAAGGAGCTCTGGGACACGTTCATCCCCGGCACTGCGGCCTGGAACGACTCCAACAACAACCGCGCCTTCCTCTCGGGCGAAATCTCGCTGACGGCCAACGGCATCTCCATCTACGCCGCGGCCAAGGCCTCGCAGGACGCCAAGCAGCGCGAGATCGCGGCCGACATGGACCACGCCTTCTGGCCGATCGGCCCGATCGGCAAGCCGGCCGAGATCCAGCTCGCCTTCCCGATGTTCGGCATGACCTATTCGCGCTATCCGAACGCCTGCAAGGCCTTCATGGCCTTCATCCTGGAAGCCGAGAACTTCAACCCGTGGCTGGAGGCGGCGCAGGGCTACCTGACCCACCTCCTCAACGCCTACGACAACAATCCGGTCTGGACCGCCGATCCCAAGGCGAAGGTGTTCCGTGAGTCGGCGAAGCGTTCCTTCCCCGCCGGCTATCGCGGCCCGATCAACGAGAAGGCGGCAACCGCCATCGCCGACTTCATCGTGGTCGACCTCTTCGCCAACCACTGCACCGGCAAGGAAGACGTGGAGGGCGCGATCCGCGTCGCCGAGCGTCAGCTGCGCCGCATCTATCGCTGAGCGGCCGGGCGGCACCGCCGCCCGCAGATCATCACAGGACGGGGGCGGCTCGCCGCCCCCGATCCCGCAGCCGTCCGGAGACCATCATGACCGATGCCGCCCTCGCCCGCCCCTCGGCGCGCCCGCCCGTGCGGGAGCCCTCGGCGTGGGACCAGCTCAAGGTCAACCGCAACTGGCTGGGCTTCTGGTTCATGCTGCCGGCCATGGCCTTCCTGGTGCTCTTCCTGGTCTATCCGCTGGGCAAGGGCCTGTGGATGAGCTTTACCGACGCGCGCATCGGCCGCGAGGGGCGCTTCGTCGGCCTCGAGAACTTCGAATGGCTGAGCGACGACAGCGACTTCATCCGGGCGCTCGTCTTCACCATCGTCTTCACCTTCGTCGCCTCGGCGGTGAAATTCGCGATCGGGCTCTATCTCGCCCTGCTCCTGAACAACAACCTGCCCTTCAAGGCCTTCATCCGCTCGGTCGTCCTCATCCCCTTCATCGTGCCGACCGTGCTTTCGGCGGTCGCCTTCTGGTGGATCTTCGACACCCAGTTCTCCGTCATCACCTGGGGACTGGTGAAGATGGGCATCATCGACCGCGGCTCGCCGATCAACTGGATGGGCGACCCCTTCCTCGCCCAGTGCGTGGTCATCTTCGCCAATATCTGGCGCGGCATCCCCTTCATCGCCATCACGCTGCTAGCCGGCCTGCAGACCGTGTCGCCCTCGCTCTACGAGGCAGCGACGCTGGACGGCGCGACGAAGTGGCAGAACTTCCGCTATGTGACCTATCCGCTGCTCACCCCGATCATCGCGGTGGTGATGACCTTCTCGGTGCTCTTCACCTTCACCGACTTCCAGCTCATCTGGGCGATGACGCGCGGCGGCCCTGTCAACGCCACCCACCTGATGGCGACGCTGTCCTACCAGCGCGGCATTCTCGGCGGAAACCTCGGCGAGGGCGCCGCCATCGCCATCTCCATGGTGCCGTTCCTGCTCGCCGCCATCATGTTCTCCTGGTTCGGCCTGCAGCGCCGCAAGTGGCAGCAGGGTGAGAGCAATGACTGAGCGCCTCAGCCCTGCAGCACACACTTCTTCCGCCCGCCCGACCCCCGCCGACGGAGCCCTGTCATGACCGCCACCGCCGGAACCGATCCGAAGACCACCGCAGCCCTCGCCGCCATCGGCCGGTCGACCGCCAAGGACGACCATTCCGAGGGCATGAGCTATCTGGAGAGCCTGCCGCGCAAGACCGTGACGGTCTACATCCCGCTCTTCATCATCGTGGTGGTGCTGCTCTTCCCGTTCTACTGGATGTTCATCACGTCCATCAAACCGGACCAGGACCTCCTGGACCTGCACGGCGGCAACCCGCTGTGGGTGAGCGAGCCGACCTTCCGCCACTTCTACAAGCTCCTGTTCGAATCGAACTATCCGACCTGGCTGTGGAACACGATGTTCGTGGCGGTCTGCGCCACCTTCCTGTCCATCGTCGCCTCGGTGCTGGCCGCCTACGCCATCACCCGCATCCGCTATCGTGGCGCGCAGTCGGTCGGCGGCCTGATCTTCCTCGCCTATCTGGTGCCGCCGTCGATCCTGTTCATTCCGCTGTCGACCATCATCCACGTGTACGGCCTGTTCGACACGCCCTTCGCCCTGATCCTGACCTATCCGACCATCCTCATCCCGTTCTGCACCTGGCTGCTGATGGGCTATTTCAAGACCATTCCCTACGAGCTGGAGGAGTGTGCGCTGATCGACGGGGCGAGCCGCTGGCAGATCCTGGTCAAGATCATCATCCCGCTGGCGATCCCCGGCCTGATCTCGGCCTTCATCTTCGCCTTCACGCTCTGCTGGAACGAGTTCATCTACGCGCTGACCTTCATCTCCTCGAACCCCAACAAGACGGTGCCGACCGCCATCGTCTCGGAGTTCGTCGACGGCGACGTGTTCCGCTGGGGCTCGCTGATGGCTGGCGCGCTGGTCGGCTCGCTGCCGCTCGTCATCCTCTACGCCTTCTTCGTCGAGCACTACGTCTCGGCCATGACGGGCGCCGTGAAGGAATAGCGGCCCTTCAGAGAAAACCGTGGATGCCCGGCACGCCACCGGGCATGACGGTCAGGCGAATCGTTTCACCGCCCTGCCCGGAATTTGCCCATGACCACCATCTGCTTTGCCGGCCTCGGAGCCATGGGACGCCCCATGGCGGCGAACCTCGTGAAGGCCGGCCACACGGTCCGCGGCACCGACCTCAATCCGGCGGCCCTCGACTGGCTGAAGGAGCACGGCGGCGAGCCCTGCGCTTCGGCGAAAGAGGCCGCGACCGGCGCCGCGATGCTGGTGCTGATGGTGGTGAACGCCGACCAGGCGGAGGCCGTGCTGTTCGAAGCCGGGGCACTCGAGGCGCTGGCGCCTGACGCCACCGTCGTGCTCTGCGCCACCTGCGCGCCGGCGCGGGCCGCCGCCATCGGCGCCAAGGTGGAGGAGAGCCAGCGCCGCTTCATCGACGCGCCGGTCTCCGGCGGCGTCGTCGGGGCTGAAGCCGGCACGCTCACCATCATGGCCTCGGGCGCGGCCGCCGTGCTGGACGCGGCGGAGCCGGTGCTGAAGGTCATGGGCTCGCGCCTGTTCCGCGTCGGCGAGAAGGCCGGCGACGGCGCCATGGTGAAGACCATCAACCAGCTGCTCTGCGGGGTGCACATCGCCGCCGCCGCGGAGGCTCTCGCCCTCGGCGAGCGGGCGGGTCTCGATCCCAAGGTCCTCCTGGAGATCTACGGCTCCAGCGCTGCCGGCAGCTGGATGCTGAACAATCGCGGCCCGCGCATGCTGATGGAGGACCCGCCGGTGACCTCGGCGGTGGACATCTTCGTCAAGGATCTCGGCATCGTGCTGGACGCCGGCCACCAGACCAGGGCGCCGCTGTTCCTCGCGGCGGCCGCCCACCAGCTCTTCCTCGCCGCCTCGGGCATGGGCCTCGGCAAGGCTGACGACGCGCTGGTGATCGAGGCCTATCGGGCGCTCGGCCCGAAGAGCTGAGGCGGCTCAGGCCTCCTCGGCCTCGTCGTCGTCGTCGGGCTGCTCCTCGGCATGGGGTCGCAGGGTCTTCTCCATCCGGCGCAGCAGCTTGCGCAGGCGCTTGACGTCCTTGCCGTCCATGTCGGCCAGCATCTCGTCCTCGGCGGCGAACCAGAGGTCGTCGATGGCCTCCGACTTCTCCACCCCCGCGGCGGTGAGGCCGACCTGGACGAGGCGGCCGTCGGCGGAGCCGCCGCCGCGGCGCTCGACGAGCCCCTGCGCCGCGAGACGGCCGATGGTCTTCGAGGCGGTGGGCGGGCGCACGCGCAGGGCCGCTGCGAGCTCGCCCATGGTCATGTCGCCGCCCTCGGCGAGGATCTTCAGCACCTGTTCCTGGCCCGGATAGAGACCGAGGATGGTGAGCTTGCGCGCCACCAGCGTGCGGTGCAGGCGCGCGGCGTGCTGGATGTGGGCGCCGATCGTCTTGCGGTAGGGTTCGCGCGAGCCCTTGTCGGAGTCCTTCGGCCTGGTCATGCCATTCCCCCCTCGGCGGGACATGGGCGCCCCGACGGCCGCGCATCGGCAGCCGGCGCATGTTTCGCCGTCAATGGTGACGGGAGCGTGACATACCCGAGCCGGCTCACCAACCGGCGAACTCGGCCTCCACCTGCGTCAGGAAGGCGCTCCGCGTGGCGGGGGTCGCGCGGTTCATGTCGTAATGGGCGCGGTAGGTGACGGAGGCCCTGAAGCCGGTGATGGCGCGCAGCGAGCGGGTGCAGAACTTGCGCGGCGGGTTGCCCATCAGCGTCGCCCGCATCCAGGTGGCGCCGTAGGTCGTCACCACGCCGATGCGGCGGATGTTGGAGAGCATGCCCTGGGTGCGCCCGTCGACGAGACCGAAGGAGACGCCGGGCAGGAAGACGCGGTCGCAATAGCCCTTGAGAAGCGCGGGAAAGCCGAAGTTCCAGACGGGGAAGACGAGCACCAGCGCCTCGGCGGCGCGCAGGCGCCGGACGTGGCCCGCGACGGGATCGGTGTTGCGGGCGAGGTCGTGATAGCCGAGGCGTTCCTGCCGGCTCAGCACCGGGTCGAAGCCTTCAGCGTAGAGGTCGCAGTCATCCACGACATGGCCGCGCGCCGTCAGGCTGCGGACCACGGCGCCGTGCAGCGCCGCGCCGTAGCTCTCCGGATTGGGATGGCAGTAGAGGACGAGGACGCGCATCAGGTGGACCGCCGCACCCTCACGCCTTGCCGGCCTCGGCCGAGAGCCCCTTGAACAGGAAGGTCCCGCCGGCCGCGTAGTCGTAGCTCGGGTCCTCCCAGGCGATCATCTTGCCGGGATTGAGCAGGCCCTGGGGATCCGCCTCCTTCTTGAAGGCGAGCTGGACGGCATCCGTCTGCTTCATGCCGCCCTCCTCCAGCGTGTAGCGGTGCGGATTGAAAATCGGCGCTCCCATGTCCTCGTGGATCTTCATGATCTCCTCGAGGCGCTCCTCGGTGGTGAAGCGCACCATGGGCAGGCCGAAACAGGTCACCTTGCCGTCGAAGCGGACGAATTCGAGATGGCTGATGAGCTCGTCGCCGAAGCGCTCCTCCAGCTTGGCCGACAGCTTCACCTGGTCGGGGAAGGGGTAGAGCACCTGGAGATAGGTGATGGCCGGGTCGACGCGCAGCGCCCGGAGCGTGGTGTGGTTCCAGGTCAGCTCGAAGCCGGGGGGCAGCTTGCGGCGCTCCTCGTCGGCGAGCTTGTCGGAGCGTAGCAGCAGCTCCGCGCCCTCCTTGGCGGCGAGGTTCAGCGCCGCATCGACGGCGAAATCGGCGACGACCGCGACGACCACGTGCTGGCCCGGCCGCATGTAGTCCTGGTGGCGCAGGAAATAGGTCTGCGGCGCCGGCGCCGCGATGACTGCGACGTTCTTCTTGGCGATGCCGTCCGCCTCGCCGAGGAGGTTGGCGAAGGCCGCCGCGCGCTCGAAGGTGTCGAAGCCGAGGAAGAGGTCGGTCCAGGGATAGGCGGGCCCGAGCGGCATCTCCACCTCGGTGATGATGCCGTTGGTGCCATAGGCGTGGGCAACCTTGGCGAGATCGTCGCCGGTGAGCTCGAGGACGCGCGGCTTCGCCTCCATGGTGACGACCTTCAGCCGGATCACGTTGCCGGCGTCGCGAAGACCGCCCCAGGTGATGGAGCCGACGCCGCCCGAGCCGCCGGCGATGAAGCCGCCCACCGAGGCCGTGGCATAGGTGGAGGGGTGCATGCGGATTTCCTGCGCCTGCGGCCGCGCCACCTTGTCGATGTCGGCGATGACGGCGCCGGCCTCGGCGACGAAGCGGCCGGGCTGGACGGTGAGCACCTTGTTCATACCGGAGAGGTCGAGGACGATTCCCCCGGAGAGCGGCATGGCCTGGCCGTAATTGCCGGTACCGGTGCCGCGCGGCGTGACGGGAATGCCGAGCTCGTGGGCGGAGGCCAGCACCCGCACCACCTCCTGCTCGCTGACCGGCGCGACGATGATGTCGCCGACGACGTGGTCGAGCTGCCGCTTCAGCGTCGGCGAGTACCAGTAGAAGTCGCGGCTCTTCTGGCGGACGAGATTGGCATTGTCCTCGGTCTTGATGCCGGCGAGCTTCGCCTTCAGGCCGTCGATGTCGTAGCGCGGCCGGGTCTCGCCCGTGGACGTGCCGGTTTGCATCTCGCCTGTCGTCATGGGGTCAGCTCCAAAGCGTGTCGAGGTCGCGGTAGTCGGGCAGTGTGGTGTCGATGGCGCGCCCGGCGCGGATGACCGTGCGGTCGGACTGGGGGCGCGACAGGAGTTCGGTCCAGCAGCGGCCGCGGAAGACCACGAGGTCCGCCGCCGTGCCCGGCGCGATGCGGCCGCGGCCGGCGAAGCCGCAGGCCTCCGCGGGCGTCGCGGTGGCGGCGCGCGGCCAGTCGCCGACCGGATGGTCGAAATGCAGGATGCGCGTCGCCTCGCGATAGGTCTCCAGCATGTCGAGGTCGCCATAGGCGTAGAAGGGGTCGCGGGTATTGTCGCTCGCCACCATCACCGGGATGCCGCGCGCCTTCATCTCGTGCAGCAGGGTGACGCCGCGGCGGCGCGGCGTCAGGCCCGCGCGGCGGTCCTGCAGGTACATGTTGCACATGGGCAGCGACACCACTGCGAGACCGGCCTCGGCGACGCGGTCGAGGGTCATCTGGACCTCGGCCTCCGGCTGCGCCGAGAGCGAGCAGCAATGGCCGACGACGATGCGGCCGAGCCCGGCCGAAGACCAGCCGTGGCGGATGGCAGCCTCGGCGATGAGGCGCAGCGAGTGGGCGCCGGGGTCGAGGGTCTCGTCGACGTGGAAGTCGAGCGGCAGGCCGGCCTCGCGGGCGGTGCGGAAGATTGCCTCCAGCCCGCCGGGGAGGTTCGGCGACATGTAGGTGACGCAGCCGAGGCCGCCGCCGAAGCGCTTGGCGACATCGGCGATGCGCGGCAGGTAGCCCTCCTCCACGGCGACGTCGATGCCGCACAGCGAGGAGGCCTGCAGGTCGATGCGGCCGCGCCACGCCTCGCGCAGCGCCGCGAAGACCGGCCAGGATATCTCGATCTGGGCGGGAAGCGAATCGATGTGGGTGCGGATGGCCGCGGTGCCGTAGGCGAAGGCGGACTTCAGGGCGAAGCTCATCCGCGCCTCGACGTCGGCGGCGGACCAGTGCGCCGCCCGGTCTGCAGCCACCGCCGCGAGGGCTCCCGGAAAGGTGCCGTCGGGATTGGGCGTGCGCGGCCAGATATGGCCCTTGTCGAGATGGGTATGGGCATCGACGAAACAGGGAAAGACCATCGCCCCGTCGAGGAGGACCGGCACGACGCCCGGTGCCGTGGGCACGGTTCCGGCGGCGTCCACACCGGCGACGACGCCGTCGAGGACGAGAATATCGGCGCGCACGAGATCATCGCGAGTCGACCAGGCGCCGGGGCCATCGACGAGGCTTGCAGGAACCGTCGCGTCCATCAGCCGGTAGCGCGTCGCCGCGGTCAGCGCGAGAAAACCCGATCCCATCCCTTGAGCTCCGCCCCAGCCGTGCCTGCGCCACCCGACGGGGATAGCGGGCCGCCTTCCGGCCGTCAAAGTCCGGATGCGCGACGGTCAGCAGAGGCCTCGCGAAAAAAGTCGGAACAGGCCATTGCAATCCCCGGCGTCCTTTGGCATAGAACCGCCCTCCCCCGGCGCCCAGGCGCTGGCGGGTACCCGGATGCGGGAGTAGCTCAGGGGTAGAGCACAACCTTGCCAAGGTTGGGGTCGAGGGTTCGAATCCCTTCTCCCGCTCCATTTTTCTTCAAGGCGGTCGTCCGTTCGTGGCGGGGAGTTTCGCATGACCTTCGGTTCGGTGAAATCGATCATGCGTGCCAACGATGCCGACTTTCTGAAAGTGGACGGCGCATCCGAAACCGCCCGGTTCTTCGTGCCGACGCAGGACCGCCGCATCGAGGTCTCCACCCGCGGCGTCACCGTCACCCGCCGCGTGGCCAAGCCCCGCTCGCGCATCCGCCGCTTCGTGCGCGTGAGCTGAGGCGCCCGTCGCAGCGCTGCTTCGCGCTCTCGCGTCTGTCGGCCCAAGCCACTCCCCCCGCTACCTCCGCTGCATGTGACGTCTCGCCTCGCGGGCCTCTTGACGGCCGTCCCCCCGGCTTGTCATTTTGCAGTGCGATGGCCGGATTTCGCCGCTCCCATCCGTCCGGACCATTCCGCACGCCGGGGGACCTGCATGCCGTTCTGTATCCCGACCATGAGCGCCCGCGCGTTGCGGCAGAGCGGTTCCGCGGGGTTCGCCCTGCTGCTTCTTGCATCGGCCACCGCGTCGGCCCAATCCATCGACATGAGGCGGGAGTATTACGAGGGGCGCTGGACGTGGCACGGCGTCTACCGGGCCACGAATAATCCCAACAACGTCAGCCGGATCCAGTTCAACACGCCGACGCGGGCCACCTACTGCTATCAACAGAGCTGCTGGAACGTGAACGTTCGCAGGGACTCGGGCGCGGGCCTCAGCTTCTCCACGGACCGAAAGAACTATTTCGAATTCAATCCGGGCGGCGATCCCGTGCGCCTCCCCGCCCGGTTCTGGGTCAATTTCCAGCCGCCAGCCCGTTCGCCGGATGCCACCATCGTCTTCGGCCGACGCAACTGACAGGCGGCTCCCGCACGCCGCGATGCGAGGCACGACGCCTCGCGAGATTGCGCCCTTCTCGTCGCTTCTGGTCCGTCGATTCGGGAACGGCCGCGGCGGGCGCCCTGCCCGCCGCGGCGCGCGATCAGTAGCGCGCGACCACAGCCGAAGGGCCGGTGGCGAAGAGATAGTTGAGGCCGATCTTCACGGTGTGGACGTCCGTGCGGATGCGCACGTCGGACGTCCGCGACAGGGCGGTCGCGCCCGGGGCCTGCGTGCCGGCACCGAAATTCACGTAGAGATACTCGGCCTTCACCGTCCAGTTCTGGGCCACCGCATATTCGAGGCCGGCGCCGATCGCAAAGCCGACGCGGGTCTGGTTGAAGGTGCCGAACAGGGCGCCCGTCGCGGTGTCGAACGTGCGGTTCTTCAGGCTGCCGACGGCGAGGCCGCCGGTCGCATAAATGAGGGCGCGATCGACCGCGAAGCCGGCACGCGCGCGGAAGGTCGCGAGGAAGTCGGTGCGCGATTCGCAGGTGAAGCCCGCGCCGGGGCAGGCACGGCTCGACCGGAAGCCGGCGGCCGACACGTCAGCCTCGAGACCGAGGACCGCCTGGTTGATCTGCCAGTTGTAGCCGATCTGTCCGCCACCGAAGATGCCGGCCGGACGCGGGGAGACGGTGGCGCCGCCGGGCAGATAGGTCCAGTTCGCCGTTCCCGTGCCGTAGCCGACATGGGCGCCGAGATAGAATCCGGTCCAGTTGAACACCGGCGCCGCAATGGCGGCCGGCACCGCGACACGGGCCGCGCCGAGATCGGCGGCCTGAGCCGCGCCTGTGGAAACAGCGATGGCCGCAACGGCGGCGAAAACGATCCTGCGCATCAGCAACTCCTTCGGCGCCGCGCGCCGCTGTCATTGGAAAAAGACAATAATACCGGGCGACCCCGCAGCCTGTATCCGCGCTGCAACAGCCGGCCCGCGAAGCGTGGAGGAGCGCTGCCCCGCGCCGGGGCGCGCAAGCCTTCGAGGGTCCCGGCTCATGCGATCTGCCCGGCGCTGGTCAGGTAGTGGGCGAGCGGATTGATGCCGGCGGCGGCGAGTTCCGGATGGGCGGCGAGATAAGCGCTGGTGTCGAAGTTCGGGCCGGGATCGCGGCCGTCCCGCCAGCCGTAGAGCTCGTAATGGATCAGCGGGTTGATCTTGCCCCATGAGCCGCTGGGATCGATGAGCGGGTAGCTCGCGGTGGAGAAGAAGGCGTTGGGGTCGCGGCCCTCGCGCCAGCCGACGCTGCCGTAGTGAGCTTCCGGATCGATCTTCGCGGCCCAGACGTCGGGATTGCGGGCGTAGTAGAACAGATCGTCGACCAGCGGCGAGCCGTCGTCGCGGACGATGGCGCCATCGGAGAAGGTCAGCCGACCGAGGCCGCTCACGTCGTGAACCGTGCCGTCCGGGGCAGTGAGCAGCGCCATGTTGCCGCGGAACTCGACCTGAGCCGCGGTGAAGGCGAAGTCGAAGGTGTCGCTGACCGAGGGATCACGCCAGGTGATGTCGATGGCGACGCTGGCCGTGTCGGTCGCGCCGGCCTTGTCGGCCACGGTGTAGGTGATGCTGTCGACGGTGCTCTGGCCGGGGGTGAGGTTGCCGGCCCGGGTGGCCTCGAAGGTCAGCGAGCCGTCGGCGGCGATGAGGAGGCGCCCATGGGCCGTCTCCACCACCGCCGTGCCGGAGGTCGGAACAGCGATCGACTGGCCGCCGGTGAGCTGGATCGTCACCACGGTGAGCACGTCGCCGGCATCGGCATCGCTGTCGTTGGCGAGCACGTTGAGCCTGACCGTCCCATGGAGATCGGCAGAGACGGTATCGTCGCCGGCGATCGGCGCGACATTGGACGGCAGGAAGCCGCCGTCGAAGGACCCCACCTGCGAGCGCGCCGCCACGGCCTGGTTGAGGAGAGCGGCTCCGGTGAAGGCGGCCGCGGCGGCGTCCAGCGCCAGCGGATCGGTGCCGGCGGCCTCGATCGCGTCGGCCGCCGTCTTCTGCGCCACGATGCTGGCCGCGGTCACCGCCGACAGAAGCTCGTCAGGAGTCGCCGCCGCGGACATGATCTGGTCGAGCAGCGCATTGCTCGCCACCACCATCGCCGAGACGCTGGCGGCGACCTGTCCGGTCAGGCCGGCGGCGGAGACGATGGCCGCGACCGTGGCGGGATCGGCGAGGTCGATCACCTGCCCGCTGCCGGCCGCCGCCACCCGCGCCGCGATGGCGGCGAAGGCGTCGGTCGCCCCGGAGGCCGCCTCGATCATGGCGACCGTGTTGAGGATGCCCGCCGCGATGGCGAAGGCCTCGGCCGCTCCCGCCGTTCCCGCCTTGGTCGCAGCGATGGTGTCGAGATCGTTGATGTCGAGATCGGGCGACAGGCCGAGCGCGAAGGTCAGCTTCTGCTGCGCCTCGGCCGGGTCGCCGCTGCCGGTGGACGCGACCTTCTGGACCAGCGTCGTCAGCGGCGTGATCACCGTCGATCCGGCGGGCGCGGTGAGCTTGCCGACGAAGGGCAGGTTGGTGGAGATGTCGGTGCCGCCGACCAGCACCAGCGGAGCGGCACCCGCCGCGATCGTGTAGACGCCGCGGGCGTCCGTGGTGGTGCTGGTCTCGCCGGGGTCGAGCTGGCCGTTGAAGTTGGCGTCCGAGAAGACCGTGGCGCCGGCGATATAGCCGTCGAGGCCGAGGCCCGACAGGATGTCGTCGCCGATGTCGGTGACCCAGTCGCCCACCTTGTGCGCCATGTCGCGCAGCACGTTGCCGAACTGGTCGAGACCAGTGCCGACCAGCAGCGCACCGTCGGCGATCCGGTAGCCGAGAATGCGGTAGGAGTCGTTGATGTCGGAGAGGGCGCCGTTGATCGTCTGGGCATACTCAAAGATCTTCTCGCCGATCGCGGCGAGGTAGACGTTCTTGATGATCGTATCGAGGAAGGCGCTGCCCAGCGCCCTAACGTCGTCGCCGAGCTTGCCGGTGTCGCCGGTGAACAGGTGGACCATGAAATCGGCGAACCGCTCGCCGACGACGCCATAGAGGCGGAGATCCACGCCGGTCTGGAGCTTGTAATAGTCCATGGCGATGTCGAGCGTCGCGCTGGCGATCGCCTCGGGGTCGCCGCTGCGCACGGCCTCGCCGAAGGCGACAAAATGCACCGTGCTTTCGATGACGGTCTCGGCCGCCAGCGAGCCGAGCTTCGACATGGTGTTGCCGAGGAGGCTCGCGGTGGCGGAGGCCATGGTGAGCTGGCCGCGCAGGTAGAGCGTCGGCCCTTCGCCGAGGGCGTCCTGCACCGCGCCCATCGCCAGAAAATAGAGGCCGATCTTGGCGCCCATCTGGGTCCCGGTGAGCATGAGCCCGACGGGCGTGCCGGCGAAGGCCGCGTTGATGATCGCGCTCGTCCCCGCCTGCGCGGCGATCTGACCGCCGAACCGGGCATAGGCGTCGAAGTCGGTCGGGTTGGTGCCGACGTGGAGATAGGCGGCCCCGAGCGGGGTCAGGTTGAACATCGCCTCGAGGCCGACCGCGACCTTCTCCACAGCGGCGAAGAACTTCTGGTCCGCCTCGCTCATCGTCATGGTCGGGCTGACGGTCGAGCGGATGATGCCGCGAACGGCGTCATAGACCTCCACCTTCTCGAGCTCGGTGATCGCGCCCGCCCCCGAGGTCAGGTGCATCAGGACGCCGTAGCCGGCCAGCAGGTCGTCCTGGTAGTCGACGTCCGAGAGCTGGAAGAGGAGGTCGCGGACCAGGCCGGGATCGGAGGGATTGGCCTTCAGGTAGAGCTTCGCCCGCAGGTGCAGCCACGACAGGGCGATGTCGTGCATGATCTCCGGATCGGCGCCGGCCGAGCCGATGCTGGAGGCGGTCACCAGGCGGTCCAGCGCCCCGAATACCTGGTCGAGCGAGAGATTGCCGGCGGCGTATTCCCGGATGAGGAGGTCTTCGGCACTGCCATGGACGAGGCGGCGGCTGAGCACGGCCAGCGCGTCGTTGTAGTCGGACGTGAACCCACCCTGGCGTTCGGCGAGCAGTTCGACCAGCACGGCCAGCGACTGGTCGTAGGCGTAGGAAATGCGGCCGACGCCGGGGAAGCTCGGCGAATAGTTGTCGCCGAGCAGCAGCGTGTTCAGGGTCTCCTGGATGTTGACGGGCTCGATCGCCGAACGGCGCACGTCGTAGTTGACGAGCACGTCGTTGGCGAACTGGTAGAAGGTGAAATTCGTCTGCTCGGGCAGCAAGGCGCGCGTCGATTCCCAGGCGAGGAGATCGCGGGCTTCCGCGAAGGTGATCGCGTCGGGATCGCGCGCGTCAAAGACGCCGTTGACACGGCCGTCGGTCAGACCTTCCGCGACGCGGCCGGCAAGTTCCGCCGACAGGTCACCGAGCACGATGCGGTCGATCAGAATCGCATTCAGCTGACCGGCGAGGCCGGGCTGGTTGTACTGGGTCAGGAGCGACTTGAGGGCGATCAGGGCGGCATGGGCCGAGCCACCGTTGTCGTCCGTGTACTGGTCGATGTCGGCGATGGCCTGGGCGAGCGTCATCTGCCCGGCGAGGACCTTCACGAAATCGACGGCCGCCCGCGGCAGGGCCTCCGCGAAGAACGGGTCGTCGGCTGGGCCGAAGCGTTCCGCCTTGGCGGCGAAATAGGCGCCGGCCACAGCCGCCGCGGCCTCGGTGCCCACGAGGCCGATATCCATGGCGAGGCGGTCGATCTGCTCGGCGTCGAGCGTGCCCGCGGCGAGGGCGCGGCCGAAGACCTCCGCCGGATCCGTGCCGGCCTGGATGAGGCCGACGATGGCCTGCCGCGCCGCTGCGAAATCCGCTCCGGTGAAGCCGTCGCCGAAGGAGAGACCGAGCAGAATGTCGAGCGCCTTCACGGGGGCGAGCGTGCCGGCGTCGACGGCCGCGGTGACGGCGGCGGCGGCCTGAGGGCCTATTCCCGCCGCCTGGAGCAGCACGCCGAAGCCGGTGGGACGGGCGCCGGTGCTCCCCGTGGCCTCATCGATGAGGATCGGCAGCGCGGCGGCGAGGTCGAGATGCCCACCGGCTGCCAGGGCTTTCAGCGCCTCGCCGATGGCGAGCGCCGTCGTCTGGCCCGGATCGGTCGCGAGCGCATCGAAGGCGGACGCGAGAACACGGGTCGCGCCCACCCCGGAGAGGCTGCCCTCGTTCACCGCCGCGGTGATGGTGTCGAGGACGCCGGCGCGGTCGCGCGGCAGCAGCGTCGCGATCTGCGTGCCCGCCTCCTGCTGCATGGCGGTGCCGCCGAGGCCGGCGAGGTCGACGATGAGGGCCGTCGCGTCGACCACCGTAATGGCCGGGGCGGTGCCGGCGACGTCGCCGATGGCACCGAGCAGCTGGGCTTCGGACAGTCGCCCCTGCGTCGCGAAGGCGTAGAGCCGGGCCGCGACGGTGTCCGACAGCGACTCCGTGTCCGCGGCAACGTGGGCGAGCCACTGGACCACACGGACGATCGCAACGTGCTGCGTCGTCGCATCCACCGCGTCGAAGGCCGCGGCAACGGTGAGGTCGCCCTCGGCGATGATCTGCACGAAGGCGTCCCGCGACGCCGTCAGCGGCACGGGGCCGCCGCCGGCGAGGGAGCCCATGGCGGTGAGGATGACCACCATCGCGGCGTGATCGATCAGCCCGTCGGCGACGGCCTGCTGCAACCGCGCGATCTCGACGGCGGCGGCGGCAAGGCCCGGCGCATCGGCCGTGAAGGCGGAGAGCCGCCGGCCTGCGGCGAGGCCCGCCTGCGCCTGGACGGCAACGCCGCCGGTGCTCGCGGCGGCCAATTCCAGGACCGGGTGGTTGTCGAAGGCGGCCGATATGTCGAGCCCCTGGTTCGCGTACCAGCCGCCGAGCAGGCGGCCCATGGCCGTCTGGTGGGCTGCGTCGTCATCGAGACCCGCTCGGGAGAGAAGGTGGCCGAGCCGTGGCGTGACGCCGTTGTCGGCGATGTCGGCGCGCACGAGCGCATCGAGCGCCTGATAGGTGAGGTCGCCCGAGAGCAGGAGCGTCCGGATCTCGTCGGATCCTGACCCGTCAAGGAAGTCGCCGTAGAGAAGGCGCTCGGCGGCGATGATCGCCTGCACCACGCGGGTCGCGGCGATGTCGCCGTCCTCATGCAGCCCATGGAGTGTCGCGACGGCGGTAGCGAGGCTGGTCGCGCCGCTGGAGACGAAACTCGCGACCAGGCCGCCGAGGGCGTTGCCCATGGCGGTCGCGAGCACGCCGCCCGGCACGGCGCCCGTGGCGTGGATCGCCATCGCGAGGGCGATCTGAACGGGCACGCCCTCGCCGCCCACGACCTGGAACAGATGCCGGAGTTGCTCCGGCGAAAGCCCGCCGACGAAGAGCGTCGAGATGGCCGATCCCGCGTCGGCGGCGGAGACGAGGCCGTCGCGCGCCATCAGCGCCGCCTGGCTGAGCGTGGCCAGGGGATCGACGGCGGCCTGCATGAGCCACTGGAGCGCCTCGCCCCCGGTCGCGAAACCGTCTCGCACCAAGCCTGCCACGAGCGCCGCGACGGTCTGGTCGGCGTCGTCGAGGGTCGGGCTGAACCCGGTGGCGAACCGGAACAGCGCCTTCAGCGCTGCTTCACCCGTCAGCGCGCCCCCGCCGATCATCGCCTCGATCTCGGCAACCATCGCACCGCGGAGACCGGCATCGAGCTTGGCGAAGCCGGCGTGGAGCCAGACGGCCCGCTCCGCCGTCAGGGTGCCGGCATCCACCGCGGCGCGGATGTCGGCCAGGGCCGTGCCCAGGGTCGCCAGCCCGTCGCCGACCATCGCCAGCAAGGCCCCCGCGATGGGGGTCGCGGCCCCCATGGGCGCCACCTCCGCCGCCGCGACGAGGACGTCGAGGATCTCGGCGGCCGTGGGTCCTCCGGCGATCGCGGCGACCTGCCGAACGATGGCCAGAACATCCGCAGCGGACAGGGTGCCGCCCATCAGCTGGCCGAGCGCGTGGCCGACTTCCTGCTGCAGGCCGGGAACGCCATAAGCTGCCAGGGCGGTCAGCAGGGCGACTTCACCCGGCACGTGGGGGAAGCTGAAGGTCTGGGTTGCCGACGCATGAACCGCGTCGACGGCATCGGCGGCGGTGATCGCGCCGGCCTCCACCAGCGCACCGAGGGCATGGCCCGCGAGCCTCGGCAGATCGAGCGATGGCGGCGTGGGAATTCGCTGGTCGCGGAAGACGGCGAGGCCGGCCATGATCCGTGCGGCCTCGATGGCCGTCACCGTTCCGCCCGCCACGGCGTCCTGAAGGAGGACGAGGCCGGTCTCGCCGGCCAGGAGGCCCTGCAGCACGACGGCGCCGATCAGCCAGCCCGCCTCCGCCGTCACGGTAGCGCCGCGACCGTGGGCCGCCTCGATCGCCGCCGTCACGGCATCGGCCGCCGAGATGTGGCCGTCCTGAACGATGGCGACCAGCGTATCGGCCACCGACGTCCGCAGGAAAGTGGCGGGATCGCCCGCGAAGGCCGAGTTGACGCCCAGCAGCCGGACGAGCGCGGTGACACCTTCGTCAGGTGCCATGGCGCCCGTCGCGACCGACCCGGCGATGTCGGAGGTCAGGTCGGCGGCCGAGATCCGGCCGGCCTGCATGAGAAAGCCGATGGCGACGACCGCCGGGACACTGTTGCCGCCGCTGCCGGCGGCCATGCCCATCAACACCATCGCGAAGGCCGACACCGGAATGGGCGGGTCGAGGGCCAGCGAGAGAATGTCGAACGACGGCCAGCCGGCGAGCGCCGCGCCCACGTCCAGCCGCTCCTGCACCGTGCCGTTCGCGGCCATGCCAAGGGCGATGAGCGCCTTGTTGTCCGGCGACACCGAGGCATTGGCCTCGATGAGGCCGAGCAGGTGAGCGATGGTCGCCTGCTGCTGGCGTGCGAGATCAAGCAGGCCCTCGCCGACGGCGATGCCGATGCGCGGGTAGAGGTTCGAATCGGACAGGCCGCCGGGCGTCGCCGGATTGAGGGACGTCAGCCCGGCCAGCACGGCGACCGCCTGCTCGATGGTCGGCCCCTGGCTGCGCGAAGCTATGATGGACGCGACGAGTTCGTCGGCCGTCAGGCCGAGCGCGGCGCCGACATGGCCGATCTGGCGGGCTTCGAGGTTGCGGTAGCTGCCGGCTTCGGCCGCGGTCTCCACGAGCACCCCGAACATCGCCGCCGAGGTCAATGCGAAAGAGGTGACGAGGGCCACGATCTCGGTGGCGGCGGCAGCCTGCAAGGCGTTGTTCCCGACATGGGAAAAGACCGACAGCGCCTGCACGCCGAGTTCAGGCCTCAGCCCACCGCCCGCGTAGCCGACGCGAATGGCATCGCCCAGCGCCCGGACCAGCCCGGCGGCTTCCAGCCAGTCGTTCTGGACCGGGTAGCTCAGGAGGATGCGCTCGGCGATGGCCAGCGCATCCGCCGGATGCTGTGGCGAGGCCGGATCGATCATCGCGGCGGCGGCGACGATCGCCCGGGCCTTGACGATCCCGGTCGCGGTGAGGGCGTCGCCGATGGCGGAGCGGGTGGTGGCGCCGGCTGCGAGCATGGCGCCGAGCGCCGCGCCGATGCCGACCTGCATCGCGACGCCTTCGGTGAGGAAGCTCGTCAGCAGCGGCAGCCCGACCGACGGCGCGATGGCCTCGGGCGAGATCATGGTGCCGAGGATCTGCGCGAACTGGACCGGCGACAGGCTCCACGTCGTGTAGTCGAGCATCGCCGCACGGATGGCGTCGGCGAGGCTCTGCGAACCGACGCCGTGCGCCAGGACCGCGGCCATGACCGGCACGCCGCCGGATCCGGGGACCCCCTGGAACAGCCCGAAGAAGTCGGCCTCGGCGAGGCTGCCGTCCGACAGCATCTCGGCCAGCGCAAAACCCGCGGCGGCGACCGTCGCCGGCCCATGGGGATTGCCGGCGTTGAACGCCGCACCGTTCATCGCCAGCGCGAACAGCGTCTCGGTGATGATCGCGTCGGTGAGGGAGGGAACACCGGCCGCTGCGGCGAGGAAGGACTGGACCGCGTCGCCCGCTGTCACCGCGCCCTGGCGGATCAGGTAGGACAGGTGGTTGGCGAAGGCGGCGGGTTCGATATCGCCGCCGGTGAACTCCACCAGCATCGCGACCGCCGTCGCCCCGGGAATGGCGGTGGACACGGCGGCGGCCAGCACGGCCGGCACCAGATCCTGCTCGCTGACGAAGCCCTGCGAGACCAGATCGGCGATGGTCGCCCGCGCCGCCGTCCCGACCTGCGGCGAGCCGGTCGCGATAAGGCCGAGGAACAGTTGCAGCGTCTGGCTGGCGGAGATGTCGCCGGCCGCCAGGAAGTCCGCGATGGCGTCCATCGCCGCGTCGATGCGCGGGCCGTCGGAGCCGATCAGGGCCACGATATGGGCCTGCGCACCGCCGGGTATGCCCGCCGCGACGGAGGCGGGGCTATGGTTCAGCGTCATGCCGACGAGGATCGACACGGCTTCGCCGACGGACAGCGACGGCGGGATGCCGAACTGGGTATCGCCGTCGACCGCCAGATCGAGGCTGCCCGTCGCATCGGCCAGGGTCATCGCGCCACCGGCGATGATGTCGGCGAGGCCCGAGCCGAGCGAGATCTCGCCAGAACCGGGCAACTGCTGCGCCATCGCCGCGACGACGGCCATCACCGAGGATGCCGTCAATCCGGTCGGGCCGATAAAGCCGGCGAGCAGGGCGATCGCCCCGCCGGACGTGACGACGCCCTCGTCCACCAGCGCGCTCAGGAACGTGGCGAGCTGGCCCATGTTTCCGGAGAACCGCGCCGTTTCCACCGCTGCCGTGACGACCTGCAGGGCCGTCACCGCGCCGGCGTCGGCCGCGGCGGCGAAGCGTTCGGCGAGGGTCGCCAGGGCGATGAGATTGTTGCTGGCGATGGCGTGGAGCAGCGGGCCGCTGGCGGTTGCGCCGCCGCCGGCGACGAAGCCGATGAGCAGGTCGACGGCCTCGTCGGCGGCCAGGGTCCCCGCGAGCAGGGGCGCGTAGATCACCTGCCGGGCCTCGCCCGCCGCCAGCGTTCCGTCGGCGACGAGGTCGGCCAGGGCGTGGCCGACGCTCTTGCGCAGGTCGCCGTCGCCCGCACCGGCGATGCCGACCAGGAGCTCCGCCGCCACCAGGACCGTGAGCCCCTGGCCGACGTCGGCCAGCACCGTCTCGACGAGATGGGCGTCGCCCATCGAGAGCGTCGTGGCCAGGGACGCGATCTGCTCCGCCGCCGCCAGCCGGGCGGCAGGCACCAGGGCGGCCGCCCCCTGGACGATGACGCCGACGACCTCGGCGGCCGTGAGCTGTCCAGCGGCCACCATGCCGGCGAACTTGGCGTTGGCCGCGGAGACCAGCGACTGCGTCAGCGCGATCTCGCCGGGTGCCGTCAGGCCCTGCGTCGCGACGTCGACGAAGCGCGCCAGCACGATCGCCTCGAGCAGGTCGAGAATCGCGGCGGGCGTCGCGGCACCCGCCGCGAGGGCCGCATCGACGCCGCTCGTCAGCGTGGCGACGGCGATGGTCCCGGCGGCGAGGCCGTTCTTCAGCGTCACCGCGGCGGCGGACGGGAACCCGGTAGCTCCATGCGCCGCGAGGCCGATCAGGATGTCGACCCCGAGCGCGGCGGTGGCCTCGCCCGCGGCAACGGTCTGGAGGATCTGCGACGTGACGCTGGCGGGCGCGACGGCGACGTCCGGCACCAGGGCCGCGAGGCCGGCGAGCGCCGCCTCCGTCTGCCCCGCCCCGAACACGGCGACCATGATCTTGATCACCTTCGGCACGAGGATGCCGTTCGGATCGGGCACCGCGAGGTCACCGATCGCGGCCAGCACCGCGGCCTTGTCCTGCGCGCCGAGGCCGGTCATCTGCGCGGCGGCGGCCGCGCCGAAATCGCGCGGGGCCAGGGGATCGGTGAGGGTCAGGCCCACCGCTGCCGTCAGGATCGCACGGTCGGCGGCCGACAGGTTGCCCGCCGCGTTGATCTGGGTGATCAGCGTCTGGTGACCGAGGGTCGGGCCGAACTGGGCGATCGCCTCCGCGGCGGCGCGCAGGTGCCCGTCCGCATCGGTCACGCCGTTGGCGATCGCCGTCACGGCGAGCGCGGGATCGAAGGCGCCGGCTCCGTGGGTGGCCTGGAAGATGTAGCCGTAGATCTCCGCCCGGGCGCTCTCGACCTCCGTCAGCGCGACGAGAACCGCCAGCGCCTGGGCGGGCGAGAGCGTCGGGGACGGATTGGACGCCGCGATCTCCGCCGCGACGAGCAGCCTGGCGTCGGTGGCGGTCAGTCGGCCGGCCGAGAGCAGCGAAACGAGCCCGGCATAGGCGTCGCCACGGATGCCGCCGTCGACGGCGATGACGTTGATGAAGAGACGCCCGAACGCCTCGGCGCCCATGCCCGGCACAGCGGCGGCAAGGTCGTCCAGCCCCGCGTAGCCGAGCGCGCGGATGGCGGCCGAAGCGTCGGACGTCAGCGTCAGCAGCGCGTCGAGCGCGGCCGAGGCGAGGGCCGGTCCACCGGTCGAGAGCGCGGCGATGGCCGCGACCGCCGCGGCTCCCGCCGCGGGATCGCCACCGGCGGCGATGCGCCCATAGGCAGCGATGGCGGTGCCGGCCGGGAAGTCGCCGGCGGTGACGGCCGCCTGCACGTCGGCGATGGTCATGTGACCGTTGGCGACGAGGAACGCCACGGAGGTCGCCACCGGGGTGACCGCCCCGGGCGCATCGATGCCGAGAAGCACCAGCGCCCCGGCAGGCGACAGCATGTCGGCTTCCACCTGAACCTGGACCGGTACGATGAAGGTGCCGGGGGTGATGGCCGGGCCGGTCTGGCCGTCCTTCAGCGCGGCGATCGTGGCGAGAGCCGCCGTCTCGGCCCCGCCGCCGAGGGCGTAGAGCCTGGTGAGCAAGTCGGCCGCCTGGCCGCCCGTCAGGTCGCCCGCGCCGATGCGGGGCGCGAGTTCGTCCAGCACGTGCTGAGCGCCGGTCGGGTCGCTGATCAGCAGGAGGGCGATAGCGTTGGCGGCCGCCTGCACCTGCGCCGCCGTGCCGAGACCGGCCGTCTGCGCGAGGGTCTGCGGGTCGGTGAGCAGGATGGTGAGCTGCTCGTTGACCGCGTCGGACAGCGCCTGACCGGCGCCGGGCAACATGGCCTGGAGCGTGTCGACGGCGGTCTGCCGCGTCAGCGCGCCCCCGAGGATCAGGTCGGCGATCTCGCTCTGCACCGCGGTGTCGACGGCCGTCCCGCCGGCGGCGGCGAGGTGCGCGAGCAGTTGCAGAGCCTGGGTGGCCGTGGCGGCGCCACCGACCGCGTCGCTGATCGCCGTCGCTGCCGCGGCGGCGGTCATCAACCCGGCGGACACGAGGGCCGCCACCTGCTCGCCGGCGACCGACTGAAGCGCCGCGGATCCGGCCGCCGCGACGTCGACGAGCGTGGCGACCACCACAGCGGCGGTGACGTCGCCCGCCGTCACGAGATCGACCACCGCCTCGGTCGCGGCGCTGCGGACGGCCGTCGAACCGATGGCCGCGACGGTCCCTCCGGCCTTCACGGCCCGCACCTCGTCCAGCGCGCCCGACGCCACGGCGGCCGTGATCGCGGCAAAGCCGGCGACCGGTCCGGCACCGCCGTCGAGCTGGGTCGCCAGCGCCTGGTACACGTCCGCGAGAGCGGTGACGAACTGGGCCGTGGCCGTCGCGGCCAGAACCAGCGCGGCGACGGGCGAGGTGAGAAGGCCTGCGGTGACGGCCCCGGCGATGCCGGCGACGGCGTCCGCCACACCGAGGCGGCCGCTGACCATGGCGAAGCCGATCTCTCCACCGGCCAGCACCTGTGCGACGTCCGTTCCTGCGCCGGCAAAGCCGATCAGCAGGTCGAGGGCGACATCGCCGTCGATGGTCCCCGCGCTGAGATGGCTGCGGAGCGCTCCCATGGACGTGCCGAGGGGGATGGCACCCTCCAGATCGGCCAGTGCGGCGCCCATCAGGGCGGCGCCGCCCGACTCGAGCGTGGCGAGCTGGATCGCCGTCAGGACGAGGAGGGTCGCCCCGTTGCCGCCCGCACCCGAGACGAAGGCGGTGCCCGCGCCGGCGGCGACGTCCGCCGCCGTCAGGCCCTTGTCATGGATGTAGCCGGCGAGCGCCGAGGCCATGCCGGCCATGAGGCTCTGGTTCGGCGTGAAGCCGCCCAGCGAAAAGGCGCCGTTGGAACCGATGGCGACGAGAATGCGGATGCCGTCCTGCGCCGCAACGCCGAGCGGATCGAGGGCGGCAGCGAGGGCGGCGGCGGCATCGGCGCCCGAAATGACGCCGTTCTGCACCATGCCGCGCACGCCGTCGCCGGCATTGTGCAGGGCGTTCTGGGCGAGGATGACCGGACTGCCGCCGCGCGCCCCCATGGCGGCGAAGAAGGTCATGGCCTCCACGGCCGTCAGGTCGCCGCCGCTGACCGCGTTGTTCAGCACGGTCACCGCCATCGAGGGCGAGACGAACTGGTTCGGGCGGAAGAAGTCGCTGTAGAGGACGTCCACCAGTGTGGCGAAGGAGCGGGCGGCCGGGACGAGCAGATCCGCGTCGGCATCGGCGATCGCGACGAGAAGCTGCGTCCCGTCAAGGCCCGAGCCGGTCACCGCCATCAGCGCGGTGAAGCCGGCATCGACGCCGATCAGGCCCTGGTCGATCAGCGCCGCGAACTCGCCCGCCAGGGTCGCCCGGGTCGTCGCTTCATCCGGCTGCCCCTGATAGGACGGACGCAGGTAGACCAAGAGGCCGATGACCGTGGCGGCGGGAATCCCGCCGTCGACCGCCTCCGCATGCAGCACCGCGGCAACGTCGGCGTAGGCCATGTCGGCGCCGGCGTCACCCGCCAGAACGCTGATCTTGTTGGCGGCGGCCCAGGTGAAATCGGGGCGGAACTTCGCCGCCACTGCGAGAGCCGTGATGGCCAGGTTCACGTTGGCGGGGGCGGCCGCGATGAGGGCCTCAATCGCGGTGCTGGCCGGAGTCCACGTGGCGGAATCGTTGCCGATCGCCATGGCGGAAAACATGGTCAGGGCCTGCCGGAGGCCGATATCGCCGTTGACCAGCGCCGTATCGACCAGCGCGATCGCCGCGGAGGCCGGGAAGGGCGAGGTCTGGCCGCCACCGCCGCCCTCACTGCCTCCTTCGCTGCCGCCCTCGCTGCCGCCACTGTAGTTGCCCGCCAGTCCCGCCAGGCGGGCAAGGCCGAAGCCGGCCTCGACCGCGGCGCCGTCGCCGCCGGTCTTCGCCATGGCCATCAGGATGGCGGCGGCCTCGGCATAGGTCGCCTGCCCCCCGTCGACGGCCCAGACGATCCCGTTGGTCGTGGCGGAGGTCAGCGGATCGCCTGGCGCGATGAACTGCACCAGCGCCGCGCCGACGCTGTCGAGCGGCTCGGTATTGCCCTGCAGCGCCGACAGGCGCGCGGCGAAGGCGGTGAGCGCCTGTCCCGGCGCGAGGGCGAGATCGATCGCCACCTGGCGGATGAGGGCGATGCCGTTCGCCGTGGTGACGCCCGCCCCGGCCTGCGCGTAGACGGCCTCGGCGATGGCAACGCCCGCCGAACCGTCCTGCAAAGCGTCTTCCGTCAGGTCGAGACCGGACGTCGGAAAACCGGCGAGGGCATCGTAGTTTGACGAACTGGGCATGTAACAAGACCTGTCGGGGGCAGACTTCCGCAGCTGACATTTGCACGACTTTTACCATCTGTCGTCTCATCCAGCGCAGAAGGACGCCGCGCGCCCGGTCTGCTGTCCGGCCCCCTGCCAACCCTTCGGAAGCCTCGACACCCCGGCCCTCCGGTCGGCGATGGCAGGGACGCCGCGAGGCGCCTTGCGCAGGGGCCCGACCTCAGGACAATGAGGGCTCCGCATCGCTACCGAAGGTCCGCCGTGCCGCCATTGTCCCTCCGCCCCGCCACCGCCGCCGACGTTCCCGCCATCACCGCCATCTACGGCCCGAACGTCGCGGAGGGGGTCGCCTCCTTCGAATACGAGCCGCCGGACGCGGCGGAGATGGCGAGGCGGCAGGAGGCCATCCTCTCGGCCGGCTATCCCTATCTCGTCGCCGAGATCGACGGAGCGGTGGTGGGCTATGCCTATGCCAGCGCCTATCGGAGCCGCCCGGGCTATCGCTTCACCTGCGAGAACTCGGTCTATGTGGCGCCGACGGCCAAGGGCCGCGGCGTCGGCAAGGCACTGCTGACCCGGCTGATCGACGACTGCGCGGGCGGCGGCTACCGGCAGATGATCGCGGTCATCGGCAACCTCGGCAACCACGGTTCGATCGCGCTGCACCGCGCCTGCGGCTTCACCGTGGTGGGCGTACTGCCGTCCATCGGCTGGAAGCATGGCCGCTGGATCGACAGCGTGCTGATGCAGCGGCCCCTCGGCGCGGGCGACACGCTCGCGGCGGACCCGGGCTGAGCCGCATGTCTGCCTTCGAGCGACTGCCATTGCGCCAGAAGCTTGTCGCCGGTGGCATCGCCGTGCTGCCGATGCTCGGCTGGGGCCTGTTTCTGCTGCTGGCCGTACCGGCGGCAGCGGGTCCCGAGCACTGTTCGCGCGACAGCCGCTGGCGCGCCGAACGGCAGGGCGAGCGCATCGTCTGTGGCGGCTGGCCGATTGCCTACCAGATCGGCCACGTCGCGGCCCTGTTCACCGGCATGGGCGCCGGCGCCCTCTATGTCAGGCTGCGCACGCGGCGGGCGGACGAGGCCGGGCGTGGAGCCGACCGGGACACCTGACCCGGCCGGGAGCAACCCCCTGCCGACCGCATCCGTCGGTGCTCTGGGCACGGCAGCCGAGGCCGGCAATCTCCGCCTCCGCGGATCAAATATTTTCCATGTTTTCGGTCGCCGCCTGGCCTCTTGCCAAGTGGTGAAAAGGATGCCTGGAATATTTTTCTTGCCTCCGTCGTGAAATGCCCCTATAAGACGACATCGATGTTTGCTCGGCTGAACTTTGTTTATTGCCGCTTCGGCGCGCTCCTGACGAACTTCCCCCTTTCGAAAATCGTTCTACCCCGACGCGCAGCCGCGCGGAGGTCTACTATTGCCAAAAGGGAGGGTTCTTCATGACCACCGGCACAGTGAAATGGTTCAACGCCACCAAGGGTTTCGGCTTCATTCAGCCGGATGACGGCGGCGCCGACGTTTTCGTCCACATCTCTGCCGTCGAGCGCGCCGGAATGCGCGACATCGTCGAGGGCCAGAAGCTCGGTTACGAAGTCATGCGCGACAACAAGTCGGGCAAGATGGCGGCCGAACAGCTCCAGGCTGCTTGATTGCACTTCGCCTTATGTCCGGTCACCACGGATGTACTGGGACCAGCGACAAGGCGAATTGATAGGGAAGGCCGGGCTCACGCCTGGCCTTTTTTGTTTCCCGCGGCCGCAGCGGCCGTCCAGACCCGACCGGAGTATCGCCCCATGAATGATCCGTCCCCGTCGCACCAGAAGGCCAACGCCGCTTTCCTCAAGGTGCAGAAGCAGTCGATCACCCGTGACCGCGTGTTCTCGGACATTGCGGATTCGAACAGCGCCCGCACCGAGAACATGAACAAGCTGCGCGAGCTGCGCCTCGCCCGCGAGCGCAAGGATGCGATCGACCGCGCCGCAGCCGCCGCGCTGCCGAAGGTCCGCGTCCGCCGGACCAAAGCCGCCTGACACCCCGTCGGCGAGGCCGGGTCAGGCCAGCGCCGCGGTCCCCAGCGCCAGCGAGACGGCGGCGCTGAGCGCGAGGCGGAGCCGTCCGTACCATTCCGGCGCGACGGTCCGGCAGGCGAGGCCGTAATCCATCAGGCCAAGCAGGACGAAGGCGAGAGCCATCGCCCACAGGCCGGGCGTCGCCGGCAGCAGCGTGGCCCCCCAGCCGATGATCGCCGGCACGACGGCGATGACGTAGTCGCGGGTCGCCAGGCGCGCGTCGCCATAGCCCATGGCGATGCCCCAGCGGACGCCGCCGAGGAACGACAGGATGGCAACCGCGTAGGCCATCAGGGCCGCGCGGATCGCGGCCTCGCCGCCGACCAGCGGCAGCGACGCGCCGGCGAGGAGCGCCACGGCCAGGACGACGAAGGGCACGAGACCGCCCACCCCGAGCCAGAGGGTGACCGCCGGCATCGGCGCATTCCCGTCTTCCGTTTCATTCGCCGCCATCGATCCCGCCTGCGCTTGCCCGTCGCGCCCGTCTTGGCGCACGGGGATCCTTACGCTCGCCGACGCCTTTCGGGTCAGGCAGACGGGGCGTGACCGCGCGAGGGCGAGACGTTACCACTGGTCGCGTCGCCGACCTTCGATCTTCCGAGCCCGCCATGCGCCTCCTCATCGCCAACCCGAACACCAGCGCCGCCGTCACGGACCGCCTGATGGCTGCAGCCGCCGCGGTGAAGGCGCCGCAGACCCAACTGATCGGCCGGACCGCGCCACGCGGCGTGCCCTATATCGCCACCCGCGCCGACGCGGTGATCGGCTCGGCCGTGGCGCTGGAGATGCTGGCGGAAGCCGACGAGGGGATCGATGCCGCTGTCGTCGCCGCCTTCGGCGATCCGGGCCTCGGTGGCGCGCGCGAGCTCTTCGACTTTCCGGTGGTGGGCATGGCGGAGGCGGCCATGCTGACCGCCTGCATGCTCGGCCGCTCCTTCGCCATCGTCACCTTCTCCGGCGGGCTCGTGCCCTGGTATCACGAGTGCCTCGACTGGAACGGGCTGCGCGGCCGCTGCGCCGGCATCTTCGCGCTGCAGGGCGCCTTCACCTCGCTCGCCGACGTGCAGGAGGAGAAGGAGGCCGCCCTCGTCGACCTCGCCAACCGGGTGGTGGCGGAGCACGAGGCGGACGTCGTGATCCTCGCCGGCGCGCCGCTCTCGGGCCTCGCCCAGACGGTCCGCGACCGTGTGCCGGTGCCCCTCGTCGACGGCATCCAGGCGGCCGTGAAGCAGGCCGAGGCGCTGGCGGCGCTCCGGCCGGCCAAGGCGACGGTCGGCACCTTCCGGCGGCCTGCCGCGAAGACCTGCACCGGCATTTCCGAGCCCCTGCGCCGCCGGTTCGAGCATCGCGACGCCTGACACTTGCCGCCTGAGGCGCGTGGTCGCAGGCGGCGCCTGTCCTCCGGTACCGGCGCTAGGCGCCGCATTTCAGCCACGATCGGAAGGCTTTTCGCCGCCGATCCGGGCCCCTCTGATGGCGTACGCCATGATGTCGGATCGTCTCGCAACCTCGAGATTCGGGTCCGATCATGGAACTCATCACCACCTTTCTGTTCTCCGTCTGGCTGACCAAGCCCGTCTGGATGTGGCTCGCCTTCCTCGGCATCGTCGTCGTGCTGCTGGTCCTCGACCTCGGCGTGCTCCATCGCGGGCACCGGGAGATCGAGACGCGCGAGAGCCTTCTCCTCTCCGCCTTCTACATCTCGCTCGGCGTCGCCTTCGGCGCCTGGGTCTGGTGGGCCCTCGGCGCGGAAGCGGGCATGAACTATCTCACCGGCTTCGCGGTGGAGAAGGCGCTGGCGATGGACAACGTCTTCGTCATCGCCATGATTTTCGCCTTCTTCGCCGTGCCGCGGAAATACCAGCACCGCGTGCTGTTCTGGGGCATCATCGGCGTCATCGTGCTGCGCGCGATCATGATCGGCGTCGGCGCCGCCGTGGTCAGCCAGTTCTCCTGGGTGCTGTCGGTCTTCGCCGTCTTCCTCGTCGCCACCGGCGTGAAGATGCTCGTCTTCAAGGAAGGCGAGACCGACATCTCGACCAACCCGGTGCTCGCCTTCATGCGCCGGCGGTTCAACGTCACCGACGGCCACCATGGCGAGAAATTCTTCGTCCGGCTGCCCGACCCGAAGGCGCCCGAGAGCGGCCGGACCGTCTGGTTCATGACGCCGCTGTTCATGGCGCTGGTGCTGATCGAGATCGCCGACGTGATCTTCGCGGTCGACTCGGTGCCGGCCATCTTCGCCATCACCACCGATCCCTTCATCGTCTACACGTCGAACATCTTCGCCATTCTCGGCCTGCGCGCCCTCTATTTCGCCCTGGCCGCGATGGTCCACCGCTTCCACTACCTGAAGACGGCGCTGGCGCTGGTGCTGATCTTCATCGGTGCCAAGGTCTTCGCCGCCGATCTCCTCGGCATCGACAAGGTGCCGCCGGCAGTCTCGCTGGGCGTCACCTTCGGCCTCCTGGCCGGCGGCGTGCTCTACAGCCTGTGGAAGACCCGCGGCCGGACGTCCCACGCGGGACAGGGGACTGCATAAGGTAGCGCATGGACGTTCTTCTCTCCCCCGTCATCCTGTTCTTCGTGCTCGGCGCGCTGGCGGCAGCCGCCCGCTCCGACCTCGCCATCCCCGAGCCCATCGCCAAGGGGATGGCGCTCTACCTGATGGCCGCCATCGGCCTGAAGGGCGGCGTGCAGGTGGCGGAGGGCGGCTTCTCGCCGACCATGGCGGCGGCGGCCGTGGCGGGCCTGGCGCTGAGCTGCCTCATCCCGCTCGCGGCCTTCGCGCTGCTGCGCGGCATCGGGCGGCTCGGGCGCATCGACGCCGCGGCGGTCGCGGCCCACTACGGCTCGGTGAGCGTCGTCACCTTCGTGGCGGGCAGCGAGATGCTGAAGGCGGCCGGCATGGCGCCGGCGGGCTTCATGGTGGCGGTGCTGGCGCTGATGGAGACGCCCGCCATCATCGCCGGCCTCCTCCTCGCCAAGGGCAGCGGCTCCTCCGACGCCCACGAGCGCGGCGAACTGCTGCGCGAGACGCTGCTCAACGGGACGGTCGTCCTGCTGCTCGGCAGCTTCGCCATCGGCCTCATCGTCGGCAAGGAGGGCTTTGCGCCCATCGCGCCCGTCTTCGACGGCGGCTTCCGCGGCATCCTCTGCCTCTTCCTTCTCGACATGGGCCTGATCGCCATCCGCCGGCTCCGGGAGACACGGTCGCTGACCCTCCGCCTCGCCGGCCTCGGCGTCCTGATGCCGGTGATGAACGGCACGGTCGGCACGGTGGTCGGCCACCTGATCGGGCTCGACGCAGGCTCGGCCGCGGCCCTCGGCATCCTCGCGGCCAGCGCCTCCTACATCGCCGTGCCGGCGGCGATGCGCCTCGCCCTGCCGCAGGCCGATGCCGGCCTGTCGCTCGCCATGTCGCTGGCGGTGACCTTCCCCTTCAACATCGCGCTCGGCATTCCCGCCGTGTCGCTGCTCGCACGGTGGTTGGCGTCATGAACAGCACGGCCCGACGCAAGAAGGTGGAGATCCTCGCCGACCAGCCGCTGGTGCGGCGCATCGTCGAGGTGGTGAAGCGCTGCGGCGTCACCGGCTACACGGTGCTGCCGGTGGCGGCGGGCGGCGGGCGGCTCAACGCCTGGTCGGACGACCAGATCGCCGGCGCCTCCGCCAAGGCGCTGGTCTTCACCATCACCACCGAAACCCATGCGCGGGAGCTGGTGGAGGCGCTGACGCCCTTGCTCGACAGCCACGGCCTGCTGGTCTGGGTGAGCGACGTCGAGGTCATCCGTCCCGAGCGGTTCTGAGGCCGATCACCTCCGCGTGTGCGAGGGATCCCCGCGCCGCCCGCCGGCGTAGCGGATGCCATGACACAGGCGCTCTCCTTGGCCATCGGCCTGCGGTTCCGGACCCTCGCCCGTGCGGCTTTGCTGCTGGCGGCGGCGGGGCTGCTCACGCCCTCCTCTCCGGCGCTGGCGCAGGACGCGGGCCGCGCGTGGGAGGTTCTCGCCGCGGGCGGCGTCGTGCTGTTCCGCCATGCCAATGCGCCGGGCGGCGGTGACCCGCCGGGGATGCGGATCGGCGACTGCGGCAGCCAGCGCAACCTCGACGCCGCGGGACGCGACCAGGCGCGGCGGATCGGCGCAGCCTTCGCCGGCCGCGGCATCGCGGTCGGGGCGGTGCTGACCTCCCAGTGGTGCCGCACCCGCGAGACCGCCGCGCTGGCCTTTCCCGGACGGGGGGAGGATGCGCCGGCCTTCAATTCGTTCTTCGGCGACCGCGCCACGGGGCCGGCCCAGACCGAGGCGGCGCGTGCCGTTCTCGGCCGCTGGAGCGGACCTGGCGCGCTCGTCGTCGTCACCCATCAGGTCAACATCACCGCGCTGACCGGCATTTTCCCCGCCTCGGGCGAGGGCATCGTGCTGGAGCGGGACGGCAGCGGCTGGCGCGTCGCCGGCCGGATCAGGCCCTGAGCCGGCGGGCGCGGCGCGCCTGCCAGCGGCCGAAGGTGCGCGAGAGGAACGGGCGCACCGGCAGGAACAGGCGGTAGGCGCCTTCGAGAACCGCCGTGACGCCCGGCAGGCGTGCGACCCTTGCGAGCCAGCGCCAGCCGGGAACATGGGCCCAGAGCGCCACGAAGGCGGCGGCGCCGGAGCGCAGCGTGCCGTCGGCCTCGCGCACATGGAACCGCGCCATGGCCTCGCCCGCCGTGAGGCCGGAAGCGGGCGGGGCGTCAGTCTGCGAGACGTCGACGAAGCAGAGGCGTTGCTCGCCGTCCTGGCGGCGGTAGAGGTCGATCTCGGCCCGGCAGAGCGGGCAGGACCCGTCGAAGAAGACGGTCGGCTTGTCGGCGGGAGGGGTCATCGGGCGGTCCTCCGCAAGCGGCGGCTTCGAGAGCCGTCGTCAGTGATACGCCGTCGGGGCGCCGGCGGTTTCGTCAACGGCCGCCGCGTCACGACGCTGCACCGGGCTGCGGCCCATGCCCGCCGGTGGTCCGCCGCCCGGCGTGCGACGTAACCGGCAGGACCTGCGACGGAACGAGGGGCGCATCCGGCCGTTGCCCTTGCCGGGCCCCTTCGGACCAGCCCGTCGCGCCCGCACCCGAGGAGACACCGCCCGATGACCGCCCGCCTCGCCACCGCCTATGGAGTCACCTTCCTCGCCTTCGTCCTCATCGACGTGCCCTATCTGATGACCCTGGGCGTGCCGATGTTCCGGGCCGTTCTCGGCGACGTTCTGCTGCAGGAGGCGCGGATCGCCCCGGCGGTCCTCTTCTACCTGCTGTTTCCCGCAGGGATCGTCTTCTTCGCCAGTCGGCCCGCCCTTGCCGACGGCTCGCTGGCGACGGCGGCGATCAACGGCGCGGCCTTCGGCTTCTTCGCCTACATGACCTACGAACTGACCAATCACGCCACCATGCGGCTGTGGAGCTGGAACCTCGTGGTCGTCGACACGCTGTGGGGGACTTTCCTGACCGCCGCGTCGGCCGTCATCGGCGTCGCGGTCGCCCGCCGCATCAGCGTCCGCCCGGGGGCGTGAGGGCGGCGGCCGGCCACCAGAGGCGCCGCGACATCCAGGCCATGACGGTGAGGAGCCCGGCGACACTGAAGGCATTGATGCGGCGGAGCGAGGTTGCCTCCTCCGCCGTCACCGTGACCAGCCCCTCGGCGCCGGCGAGCCGCACGGCCACCATGAGGGCGCCGGTGGCGACGAGGGTGGCGACGATGGCGACGGAACGGTCGCGGCCGGTGAAGAGCAGCAGGGCGAGGACGAGGCACGGCAGGTAGAAGAGCTCCACGCCCGAGACCGGCCCCATCGCCACGGTGCACAGCGCGGTATTGGCCATGCCGGCGACGAGCAACAGGGCGCCCCCCCGCGCCTCGCCCGACCGCGCAACCCGCGGCACGGCGGCGAAGAGCGGCGCCGAACCCCAGGTCAGCAGCGCCGGCCAGGCGCGGCCGCCGAGCAGAAAATAGAGGTAGAGGGGATAGAACGGCTGGTTCGAGACGACGATGAAGGCGACGGAGGCGGCGAGGGCGCTGCGCGGCGTCGCGCCGTCGAAATAGGCCCAGAGGGCGGCGGCTGTCCGTTTCGCTCGAGCGATCATCGTCATCCTTCCGGCGCCGGGCGCCACGGTCCCTCTTTCCATACAGCCGAAACCGCCGATCGGATCGCAGGGCGGCGCGTGGATGCCCCTGCCGCCGGGACGTCGCGCGGAAATAAGCATGGGCCGCACCCTCGCGTTTCCGGCGCGAGACACCATCTGTTGTCATGTGCGCACCGGCAGCCTTGTCCCCAGCGGGACGGATGCGGGCGGCGCGCGCGGCAGGCAGCGGTTCGCGGGGCATCCCCGCACGCTTCCGCGCCGGCCGGCTCGGTGTCGATGCACCGATGGAGGAGAGCCTCCAGGACGCATCGCCCCCGAGACCGGAGATCGCCGTGCCCCTCGCCTTCCCCAATGCCGCCCGCAGCTACGACGCCTCGCGCCGGTCCGTCCGGTTCTGGGGCCACGAGTCGCAGTTCGAGTTCACCTTCGAGGTGGATGCCGACGCCCTGCAGCGGCTGAGCCCCCACAGCGCCGACGACGAGAGCTCGCTCCTCAGGGCCTTCGACGCCAACCGCAGCCGCATCCAGACGGCGGCGGGCCTCGCCCACGCGCGCGGCCGGCAGAGCATCTACCGCCTCTCCGTCACGTCATTCGACCGTTCGTAAAGGAGGCCGCAATGGCCAGAAGCGACTCGCGCGGCAACCGCGAAGCCAAGAAACCGAAGAAGCCGAAGGCGGCGGAGGCGCCCGCCGCCACCACCAGCTTCGCTGCCGTCCAGAAGAAGATCCTGGACGCCGCCGCGGCCCGGAAGAAATAGCGCCGGCCCGGCCGCAGGGCCGGCCGGCTTTGACGATCGCGCCGGCCCGTGCCCGCGCCACACTCCCTGCACCGACGGGGAGCGGGCGCCGGATGCGGGGCGGTCATTTGCGGGGCGCGCGCCCCTCCGACACGACGGGAGCACGTTCCGATGGCCTATCGCAAACCGAACCTCGAGGGACGCGCCAAAGCGCATCCGGGCCTCGACGGCGCCGAGCGGCGCCAGCGCGAGGCCTTCGCGGCCGAGGAGAAGCTGCGGACCGCACGCATGGCCAACATGGCCCGACTGCGCACGCTTCGCCTCGAGAAGGAGGCCGCCGAAGCCGCCGAGGCCGCCCGCATCGCGCTGGAATCGCCCCCGCCCGTGAAGAAGGTGCGCAAGAAGCCGGTCCGGGCCGTTACCAAGGCCGTGCCGGTCGCCGCTTCCGAAAAGGCCGTGGCCTCGTGATCGCGGCCGAGAGCCGGGCGCCGGGCCGGGCGGGCGCACCATGCTGATCCGCTACGGCTACGACATCACCGTCACCTGCACGGCGCCGACGCCGATGGTGTGCCTGCTCAACGCCCATGCCGACCGGATGCAGGACATCCGCAAGGCGGAGGAGCTGGTGACCACGCCCTTCGTCCCCAGCCGCACCTATGTCGATCTCTACGGCAATCTCTGCCGGCGCTTCACGGCGCCGGTGGGGGATCTCGCCCTGTGGGCCGACGGCACTATCGAGGACAGCGGCCGTCACGACGAGGCCTTTCCGGACGCCCGCGAGGTACCGGTGGCGGACCTTCCGGACGACTGCCTCATCTACCTCCTCGGCAGCCGCTACTGCGAGACCGACCGGCTCAGCCAGATGGCCTGGGACCGCTTCGGCCAGATCCCGCCGGGCTGGGGCCGGGTGCAGGCGATCTGCGACTTCGTGCACGGCCACATCCGGTTCGGCTATCTCGACGCCCGCTCCACCCGCACCGCGGCGGAAGCCTATGACGAGCGGATCGGCGTGTGCCGCGACTATGCGCACCTCGCGGTGGCGCTCTGCCGCTGCCTGAACATCCCGGCCCGCTACGTGAACGGCTATCTCGGCGACATCGGCGTGCCCATCGTCGACCCGATGGATTTCAGCGCCTGGATCGAGGGCTATCTCGACGGCGGCTGGATGACCTTCGACCCGCGCAACAACAAGCCGCGCATCGGCCGGATCGTGGTGGCGCGCGGCCGCGACGCGGCCGACGTCCCGCTCATCAATTCCTTCGGGCCGCACGTGCTGAAGTCGTTCCGCGTCTGGGCCTACGACGTGACCCATGTCGATGCGGACGGCAAGCCGACCGGGCCGGCGACATAGCGCTGGGGCGATCAGTCGCCGCGACGCTCCGCGCACGCCGCAGATTTCCGCCGGTGCTGCGCCGCCGGGTCGGGACGCGAGCAGTCTGGACGATGTTCGCGCCCCAGGGTCCAGCCACGCGGGTCCGCGGTTGACCGACGCAAGACTCCGACCTCGGATCTCGAAAGGGGATGCACGTGTTGACGAGCCTGTTCAGAACGGCCGCGACCACGATGATCTTGCTGGTCCCGGGTGCGGGCTGGGCCCAATCCGCGCCCCCCATGTCGATCCAGGAACAGGGGAGCTTTGCCGCCGGTGGCACCGTCACGACAGTGCCGGGAACCTTCGATCCCCGCAGGCCACTCAGCGCCGCCGGCCAGACGTTCCACGGTGACCACCTTTACGCCTTCTACCAGATACCCACGAACCGGCGGCGATACCCGATCGTCATGTGGCATGGCGCGGGCCAGTTCTCGAAGACGTGGGAAACGACACCCGATGGCCGCGAGGGCTTCCAGACCATCTTCCTCCGCCGCCGGTACGCCACGTATCTGATCGATCAGCCGCGGCGCGGCAATGCTGGCCGCTCTGCCGTACAGACCATGATCACGCCCACAGCTGACGAGCAATTTCTGTTTGGCGCTTTCAGGGTCGGGATTTGGCCAGACTATTTCGCCGGCGTGCAATTCGATCGCGGCCCGGACACCCTCAACCAGTATTTTCGCGCCATGACGCCCAATACCGGGCCGTTTGACGGCACTCTGTTCTCTGATGCCGCAGCTGCGCTTCTACGAAGGATCGGGCCATCCATTCTGATGACCCACTCTCAAAGCGGGGAACTGGGATGGCTGACCGTCATCAAGTCCGATCAGGTGCGGGCCGTGGTCGCCTTCGAACCGAGCGGCGGCTTCATCTTCCCCGAGGGTGCCGTCCCGCCACCTGTCGCGACGAGCCTGGATACCGTCACGGGTGTGCCAGCGCCCCTCTCGGACTTCATGGCGCTCACGCGGGTGCCGATCTACATCGTCTTCGGTGACAACATTCCGGTCGCGCCCACTGACGTTCCGACGCAGGATGCTTGGCGAGGGCGTCTGGAGATGGCGCGCCTGTGGCGCGACGCGATCAACCGGCATGGGGGCAAGGCCACCCTCGTTCACCTGCCCGAGGCCGGTATCCGGGGCAACACGCATTTCCCTTTCTCGGACCTGAACAACATCCGGATCGCCGATCTGGTCTCGCAGTTTCTCGCCGAGACAGGCCTGGATTGACGACTGGCCTGGATGCGGCAGCGCACTCGGGACCATCCGGAGCGATCCAGTAGAACGGCCCTCGGCAATCTGGCGGCCCGAAACCGGCCGGTCCTCGTGCCGCGCGCAGGACTCGTCGCTGCCCCTTTGGACGGCGGTAATGCAGCGGGCCGGTCACTGTGGCGGCGTCAAACGCCGAGCGGACTTCCAGCGTGCTCTGGCGATCGCTTCGGGGCCGGCAGAGGTCACCGCCGCAGCCGCTGCGCAGTGCGGGCGACCACGCCCCGATGGTGACGGACGTCTGCTGGCGGTCCTGCGAACCTCCGCGTTGGGACCAGTGACGGGTCCTGTCCTGGGCCGGTGCTGTTTTCAGCACGGACGTCAAAGGCTTGCGCAGGTTGGATGGCGGACAGGGCGGGATTCGAACCCGCGATACGGTTCCCCGTATACACACTTTCCAGGCGTGCGCCTTCAACCACTCGGCCACCTGTCCACGGAAGGCGCTGCATAAAGGCCCCGCCGGGGAATTGCAAGGCAGTGAGCCGGTTTATCTCCCCCCGCCCGCCGGGCGGGGCTCAGCGGCGCAGATACCACTCCGTGAAATAGCGGTTGTCGTCGCGGGGTGCGGCCGGTGCGACCGCCCGCGGCGCAGCGCTGCGCGTGGCAACGCGGGTGCCGGCGGTGCGGGGCGCTGCCTCTGCCG
>NZ_JBQVQL010000036.1:0-42710 GCF_052440005.1 Phreatobacter sp. | reverse complement strand
AATCTGGCCCCCGCAACCAAACACAAAAGCCCCGCACGGCGAAAGCCCGCGGGGCTTTTTGCTGTTCACGCAGCAGGAATCGGGTCGCGCGGACCCCGCCGCCCCGCCATGCGTTGCCGGAAAGGCCGGCGGCCGGTGACGCGGTTCCGGCAGCGAGGCTCCTGCCACGACCGGGTTCGGTCGGGAGGCAAGGTCGGGTCATCCGGGAGGTTTCGATGGCGAAGAGCGGCGCGATACGGGTGGGCATCGGCGGCTGGACGTTCGAGCCCTGGCGCGGCTCCTTCTACCCCGAAGGACTGACGCAGAAGTTTGAACTCGCCCACGCCAGCCGGCATGTGACCGCGATCGAGATCAACGGCACGTTCTATGGGACGCAGAAGCCGGAGAGCTTCGCCAAATGGCACGACGAGACGCCGGACGATTTCGTCTTCGCGATGAAAGGGCCGCGCTTCTCGACCAACAGGCGCGTGCTCGCGGAGGCCGGGCCGTCCATCGAAAGGTTCGTCGGCAGCGGTATCGCCCGGCTCAAGGACAAGCTCGGCCCGATCAACTGGCAGATGGCGGCGACCAAGGCCTTCCAGCCGGAGGATTTCGAGGCCTTCCTGGCGCTGCTGCCGGCGGAGGCCGAAGGCATCGCGCTGCGCCACGTGGTCGAGGTCCGCCATCAGAGCTTCATGACGCCTGAGTTTCCGGCCCTGCTCGCCCGCTATCGCGTCGGTGCCGTGTTCGCCGACGAGCCGGACTATCCCTTCTTTTTCGATCCGACCGCCGATTTCGTCTATGTGCGGCTGCAGTGCGCCCGCGAGGAGGAGCCAGTCGGCTATCCGCCGGCGGTCCTCGACCACTGGGCTGGCCGTGCGGCGGTCTGGGCCAGCGGCGGGCTGCCGGAGGACCTGCCGCTGCTCGACCCGAAGCGGCGCGTGAAGAAGACCCCGCGGGAGGTCTTCGTCTTCATGATCAACGGCTTCAAGCCGAAGGCGCCGTTCGCGGCCATGAGCCTGATCGAGCGCCTCGGGCGAGGGGCCTGAGGCCCGCTACTTGGTGCCGAACATGCGGTCGCCGGCATCGCCGAGGCCCGGCACGATATAGCCGTGGTCGTTGAGGTGGCTGTCGATGGACGCGGTCCAGATGCCGACCTCGGGGTGATGTGCGTGGAAATTGGCGACCCCCTCCGGCGCCGCGAGCAGGCAGACGAAGCGCATGTTTGCGACGCCGCGCTCCTTCAGCCGGTCGACGGCGGCGATGGCGGAATTGGCTGTCGCGAGCATGGGGTCGATGATGACGACGAGGCGGTCGGCGACGTCCTCGGGCGCCTTGAAATAGTACTCCACCGCGGTGAGCGTCGCTGGGTCGCGGTAGAGGCCGATATGGGCGACGCGGGCGGAGGGGACGAGCTCCAGCATCCCGTCGACGAAGCCGAGGCCGGCGCGCAGGATGGGGGCGAAGACCAGCTTCTTGCCGCCGATCTGCGGCGCCATCATCGTCTGCAGCGGCGTCTCGATCTCGGTCATCTCGAGCGGCAGGTCGCGCGTCACCTCGTAGCAGAGCAGCATGCCGATCTCGTGCAGCAGCTGCCGGAAGCCCTTGGTGGAGCGGTTCTTGTCGCGCATCAGGGTGAGCTTGTGCTGCACCAGCGGATGATCGACGACGGTGACCCTGTTCATGCGCCCCTCCAGGCGGTCTCGATGCGGATGCGATCCTAGAAGACGGTGCCGTCGCTGACGACCCTGATCGGCGGACCGCCGTCGGAGCGCTTCTCGCGCGCGAGCCTGCGCCCGGCCGCCCAGGTGCCGCCCTCGAGGACGCGCGCCAGGGGGAAATCCTCCGCCGACAGGTTCAGGCGTTCGCGGACCAGCGGCGCGATCGCGTCGAGGAGCGCCACGGTGAGGCCGCGCCACTCGACCACGAGGGCGCTGTCGACCGTGTTGTCGGCGCCGGCCATGGCCGGATCGCGCAGGGCGAGGACACCCATGTCCACGAAGAGGCCGCCGTTGCGATATTCCGGCAGGCCCGTCAGCCCGCCGACGTGGGTCACCGTGAGGCCGGCGCTCTCCAAAGGCTCGATCAGCGAGTAGGAGAGCCATTGCGAGAGCTTGTGGAACGGGATGAGGCCGTCGCTGGCGTCGCCCGCGCGGATCAGCGGGTGGTGCCAGCAGTCTCCGAGCGCGATGCCGCCGAGGGTGACCCGGCTCGGCCAGATGGGCCCGAGATAGGCGAGGACCGCGGCGAGGATGGCGGTGGCCGGCAGGCGTCCGTCTTCCGCAGCGGCGGCGAGGTGGTCGAAGAGGCCGCCGGGGCGCGGCGTGTCGCGGTTGCCGAAGACGGCGGGGGCGTTCGCGGCGACGGCGCCGAGCCTGGCGAGCAGGGCGGCACGCCCTTCGAGGCCGACCAGCGGGTTCTCAGGCCCGACCTGGAAGCCTGCCGCGATGTCGGCGGCGGTGATCGCGGCGAGCCGCGCCGCATCGGCGCGCGGGCTCACCCCGTCGGCGGCGAAGGCGCCGGCCTCGAACATGCGCAGGGAGGCGACGGCGAGGCCCTCGGACTTCGAGAGCTCCGCCCCCGTCGCGGCGTCGCGGTAGCGCCAGGCCATGCCGGCGCCGGCGTCGAGCAGGACCGAGACGATGGCGAGGTCGAAGGCGGTGCGGCCCCGTTCCGTGGGATCGGCGATCCGGGCGAGGAGTTCGGCGCCGAGGTCGCGGCCCCCGGCCACGAAATGGCGCCAGCGGGCATGGAAGGGAATGACGAGGTCGGGATAGTTGGCGCGGATCACCTCGACGACGAGGTCGGCAGCGGCCGGCAACCGGTCCATGACGACGGTGAAGGCGGTCAGCCTCCCGTCGATCCCGAGCTCCAGCATCTTGGCCGAGCGCTCCCGCACGGCCGAGGCGGTGAGGAGCGCGCGGGCGGCCCGCGGGGCGTCGAGCATGGCGAAGGCCATCAAGGCGTCTCCGGCTGGAATGTCATGGCACCGTCGGCCCTGCACCGACCAAGTGCGTCCTTCGAGGCTCGGCACCGGACGATGCTGACGCATCGCCGGGGGCCTCGCACCTCAGGATGAGGGGGCTTGTGCCCTGCACCGGCTCCGGATCGGGCAGGGCTGCGACCTGTAGGCCGGATCACGCTGCAGGACGCTTCCCTCCTCATCCTGAGGTGCGAGGGCGCAAGCCCGAGCCTCGAAGGACGCACTTGGGCTGTGCAGTGGCGACGCACCATCAGAAATCTTCGATCTTGCGGCCGACGACGCGCGCGAGATCCTCTGCCGAGGGCGCGGGCTCCGGCGTGAAATAGCCGGCGGCCTTCTTCGCCTCCATTTCCACGGAGGCGTCGGTGGGCACGAGGCCGGCGGGGATCGGCACGCGCTCCACCACGTCGATGCCGGCGGCGACGAGGGCGTCGTACTTCATGTTGGACATGGACATGAAGCGGTCGATGCGGCGGATGCCGAGCCAATGCATGACGTCGGGCATGAGCTGCTGGAAGCGGGCGTCCTGCACGCCGGCGACGCATTCGGTGCGCTCGAAATAGGTGGCGGCCTGATCGCCGCCCTCCTGGCGCTTGCGGGCATTGTAGACGAGGAACTTCGTCACCTCGCCCAGAGCCCGGCCTTCCTTGCGGTTGTAGACGATGAAGCCGACGCCGCCGTTCTGGGCGTCGCGGGCGGCCTCCTCGATGCCGTGGACGAGATAGGGCCGGCACGTGCAGATGTCGGAGCCGAAGACGTCGGAGCCGTTGCACTCGTCGTGCAGGCGCCCGGAGACGAAGGTCTGGGGGTCGCCGAGCTTCGCAACATCGCCGAAGAGATAGACGGTGGTGTTGCCGATGGGCGGCAGGAACACCGAGAAGTCCGGCCGCGTCACGAGTTCGGGATACATGCCGCCGGTCTGCTCGAAGAGCGTGCGGCGGAGGTTCGTCTCCGACGTGCCGAAGCGCTCGGCGATGCCCGGCAGGTACCAGACGGGGTCGATGGCGATCTTGGTGCAGGCGATGTCGCCGCTCTCGCGGACGATGCGGCCGTCGGCCGGCAGACGCTTGCCGATGTCGTGCTGCAGCTCGGGAAGGGTCAGCCGTGCCTTGGTGATGGCGATGGAGGGGCGGATGTCGACACCTTCCGCGATATCGCGGCGGAAGGCCTCGCCGACGAGGTGGCCGAAGGGATCGATGGAGACGATGCGTCCGGGCTCGGACCATTGCGGGAAGGGGCCGATGTCCACGACGGGGTGGGTATTGGTGAGGTCCGGTCGCTGGATCGGGTTGAGGGCGCCGGCAGAGACGGCGAGGGCGCGGTAGAGCGCGTAGGAGCCGCCGTGGGTGCCGATGGCGTTGCGGTCGGAGGCGGCGTTGACGGTTGCGACGACCGGCCCGCGTTCTTCCGGCGTCGCGGCGCCCCAGGCGATCTTGAAGCGTGACGCCGTGCCGGCGCCGGGATGCGAGGTCAGCCTGATGTGACCCGACTTGTTGACGCTCATCCTGTCCTCGATGCCGGAAGGCCCTGCGGAACGGATACGGCCCCCCGTCCGGAATGGCGGAGGGCCGTCAGTGAGCGATGGATCATGGCTCAGCTTCGTGACGTCGGCAAGACCCGCGCCGGAGCCGCGTTTTCGGGATGGGTCGAGCGCACCGCGTTGCGCACCCGGGCTTCATCCACGCCGGCATCCTGGAGTTCGCGGCGGAAGGCGTCGCGCCGCTCGTGCACCGAGGCGATGACCTTGCCGGCGGGCACGCCGAGATCGAAGAGGACGGCCTCGGAGAGCTGGAGGCTTGCCTCGATCGTCTCCGGCACGGCATCGGTGACGCCGAGGCTGTAGAGTTGCTTGGCATGGTCGGCGTCGCGGGCGCGGGCGATGATGGTGAGGCCGGGGTTGAGGCTGCGGGCGACCTGCGCAATCTCGTCCAGGGCGCCGCCGGTGTGCAGGGTGAGGACGAGCGAGGCGGCGTCGCGGATGCCGCACTGCTCGAGGAAGGGGCCGTTGTTGGCGTCGCCGAAGAAGACGGCGTGACCCCTGCGTCGCAGGTGGGCGATCTCGCGCGGGTCGCTGTCGACCGCGACATAGGGCACCTGGTGGCGTGCCAGCATCTCGCAGACGAGCTGGCCGACACGGCCGTAGCCGACGACGATGACGCGCTTGCCGGCGGCGGTGGGCGGGCCGACGGCGAGTTCGGGATCCGGCGCCGCCTTCACCGCCAGGCGGCCGGTGATCCAGGCGCCGAAGCGGTCGAGAAGCGGCACGGTCGCCATGCTGATGGCCGTCATGGTGGTGATGAAGGCGCCGGTCTCCGGGCTGACGACGCCCGCCGCGGTCGCCTGGCCCATGGTGACGAAGGCGAACTCGCCGGCGGGGCCGAGCAGCAGGGCCGAACGGATCGCCACCGGCCAGCTCTGGCCGAAGGCGCGCACGAGCGGCACGAGGATGGCGATCTTCAGCGCGATCAGGGCCGCGACCGCGAGGGCGTAGGCGAGAGGCGCGGCGAAGAGCGCCTTCACATCGATCGACAGGCCGACGGAGAAGAAGAAGGCGCCGAGGAGGATGCCCTTGAAGGGCTGGAGGGTGGCCTCGATGGCGCGGCGATACTCGGTCTCGGCGAGGAGAAGGCCGGCGACGAAGGCGCCGAGCGCCATGGAGACGCCGAAGGCGGCGGTGACGACGCCCGTGCCCACCACGATGAGGATGGCCGCGGCCATGAAGACCTGCGGCTCGTGCAGCGCCGAGACCTGGCGCAGGAAGGGCCGCAGCACCCGTCGTCCCACCGCGACGACGACGAGGACGGCGAGGATGCCCTGGCCGATGGCCATGACGAGGCCGAGGGCGACCGATCCCTCCTGGCGCTGGGACAGCGCGCCGATGAGAAAGAGGAGCGGGATGACCGCGAGATCCTGCATCAGCAGGACGGCGAAGGTGGTGCGGCCGCTGGTGGTGGTCAGCCGCTTCTGCTCCGCGAGGTGCTCGACGACCACCGCCGTGGAGGAGAGCGCCAGTGCGCCGCCGACGAGGAGGGCCGCGGCGACGGGACGGCCGACCCACCAGGCGACGCAGGCGATGACCGTCGCGGTGAGGACGACCTGCAGCGAGCCGAGGCCGAGGACGAGGCGCTTCATGCGGGTGAGGCGCTCGTAGGAGAGCTCGAGCCCGATCAGGAAGAGGAGGAAGACCACGCCGAGTTCGGCGAAGGTGCCGATCTGCCGGCTGTCGGTGACGGTGATCCAGCTGAGCCACGGCCAGGTGCCTGCCATGCCGCCGAGGGCGCCGGGGCCGACCAGGGCGCCGATACCGAGGAAGGCGAGGGCCGGGCTGATGCCGAGGCGCTTGAGAAGCGGCACCGTGACCGCCGTCGAGGCCAGGATGATCAGGACGTCCTTGTAGGCGGCGAGTTCGACCGCGGCGGCCATGCGTCTTGACGTCCTCGGGTTCCGGCGCCGGCGGGCTGTCCGCGCCTTGCCGATTCATAGCGGGGCCTGCGGCGTTTTGTCCACGAAGACGGCGCCCGGGCGGCTGAAATGAGGCGGGGTTAACCCGATGGCCGGCCAAGCAAATTTTCTTGAACAGGGAGAACCGAAAGGCCTTGCACCCGGTGCGGAATCTGCTATCTACGGCGCTGCCCAATTTCGCACGTGCCTGTGGTTGCGTGCCGGTTGGTGGGCATCCGGACAAGAGGCCGGACAGCCGCCCGAAGACTTGGGAATGCGCCGGGACCTACCGGGCCGTGTTCCAGGGGCGTCGCAAGACGCGGGGTCTTCGATACCTAACCGGCAGCCGGAGGCAAACCGGCGAACCCTGCCCTCCGCAGGGGACGCGACTTGAAGCAACGACGATCGGGCTTTTTTGGTCTCAGCTGGTGTCCAGAGCCAGCTACCGAAGAGGCTTGTTCTTCTTGCCGGCCGTGCGGATCGGGGATGTCCCCTTTCCAATCGAAGGCGTCTTCATCTTGCTGACGGGTGTCCAGCCCGGCCGCGGAAGAGATGTCTCGGCGAACGTCATCGGGTTGCCGACGTCACCGGTGTTCCGTCTCCACAGCGGACCTGGGAAACGAAAGCGGCCCATGGGTTCAACCCTTTGCTGGTCCTCGCGAGAGAGGGCTGGGGGGACATCAAAATGACCGACCGTATCCGCGAATTCCTCCGCAACCGCCGCGACGATGGCCCGATCATGGTCGTCGATCTCGAGGTCGTTGCCGCCAACTTCGCCAAGTTCGCCCGGGCGCTGCCCGACACGCGCGTGTTCTACGCCGTGAAGGCGAACCCGGCCCCCGAAATCCTCAACCTGCTCGCCGAGATGGGCTCGTGCTTCGACTGCGCTTCCGTGGTCGAGATCGAGCAGGCTCTCGCGACCGGCGTCTCCGCCGACCGCATCTCCTTCGGCAACACGATCAAGAAGGAGAAGGACATCGCGCGCGCCCTCCAGTACGGCGTGCGCCTGTTCGCGGTCGACTGCGAGCCGGAGGTCGAGAAGATCGCCCGCCAGGCCGAGATCATCGGCGCGAAGGACGTCAAGGTCTTCTGCCGCTTCCTGCAGGACTGCGAGGGCGCCGAGTGGCCGCTCTCCCGCAAGTTCGGCTGCGCGGCGGAGATGGCTCCGCGCGTCCTCGAGCATGCGCACCGCCTCGGGCTGCAGGCCTACGGCCTGTCGTTCCACGTCGGCTCGCAGCAGACGAACATGGGTGCCTGGGACCAGGCGCTGACCACCGCCTCCTCGATCTTCGCCACGCTCGCCGAGCGCGGCATCGAGCTGAAGATGGTCAACATGGGCGGCGGCTTCCCGACGAAGTACCTCAAGGACGTTCCGGCGGCGGAAGCCTATGGCGCGGCCATCTTCGAGGCGCTGACCAAGCATTTCGGCAACCGTCTCCCGGAAACGATCATCGAGCCGGGTCGCGGCATGGTCGGCAACGCCGGCATCATCGAGTCCGAGGTCGTGCTCATCTCGAAGAAGTCGGACGAGGACGAGGTGCGCTGGGTCTATCTCGACATCGGCAAGTTCCACGGTCTCGCCGAGACCATGGACGAGGCGATCCGCTATCCGATCCGCACGGAGCGTGACGGCGACGAGACGGCCCCCTGCGTGCTGGCGGGACCGACCTGCGATTCGGTCGACGTCATGTACGAGAAGAAGCCCTACGACCTGCCCGTGTCGCTCTCCATCGGCGACAAGGTGCTGATCGAGGCGACGGGTGCCTATACCACGACCTATTCCACGGTCGGCTTCAACGGCTTCGCGCCGCTGGCGAGCGTCTGCATCTGACGCTCCTCATCCCGCCCGGGTGACCGGGCGGGCCTCCGCCAAAGCCCCGAAGCGTCCCGACCGGCCGTGGCTCTCCGCCCGGCACGAGGGCTGTCGTCACTCTCTCGCCAGAGAAGGACCGCGGCCATGACCGTGCACGTCTCCCCCATGGGCCTGGAGCCCGCCTTCACCTCCGCCATCGTCGTCGCCGACGAGCGATCGAGCCATGTCGAGCCGCGCGAGGCGCTGCTCGATGCTGCCTTCGGCGCGGACCGCTTCGAGAAGACCTCCGAGCGCCTGCGCGAGGGGCGGATGCCGGCCGACAGGCTGGCGCTGGTCGCGACGTCCGGCGCGCGCCTCGTCGGCACCGTGCGGCTGTGGAACGTGACGCTCGGTCCCGACCGGCCGGCGCTGCTGCTCGGGCCCCTGGCGGTGGACGGCACGGTCCGCGCGGCGGGAATCGGCGGCCTCCTGATGCGGGAGGCGATCGAGCGGGCGCGGGAGGAGGGCCACCGCGCCGTCATCCTCGTCGGCGATGAACCCTACTATCGGCGCTTCGGCTTTGCGGCCGCGAAGATGGAGCGCCTGTGGATGCCGGGACCGGTGGAGCGGTCTCGGTTTCTCGGGCTGGAACTGGTTCCGGGCGCTCTGGACGGCGCCCGTGGTCTGGTGAGCCCGACGGGCAGGGAAGTGCCGCGCTGGCAAGGCCTGGAACTTGGCCAGGCGTGGCGCATTGCTGCCTGAGAGGCGGTGACGCATGCCGGTCACAGTTCCTCAATCTGTGGCCGGCATGCTCTCGACCGGGACGTGGCGGAAGGCTAGAGTTTCGCCAACGCATCGGGAGCATCTCATGATCGCCAAGTTCGCCACCGGCCTCGTCGCACTGACGGCTGTCTTCGCCGTCGAGGCGGCCGTGCACCAGGCGGAGGCGCAGCAGCGCCGCCGTGCGGTTCCCGAGGTTCGCGTGTCGCGTCCGAGCTGGCTGGTGACACCGAAGGTCTCGTTCCCGGGCGAGCGCCTGACGGCCCGCCCCGACATTCTCTACGCCCCCTATACCGTCACCGGCGAGCCGGTCGCCATGTCCACCAGCATGCGCGGCAGCCGCGTCGGTCGCGACCGGTTCTGGGGCGCCCCGGCCTATACGGTGAACTGGCCCTGGCCGGCCGCCTTCTACGCCGGCAACTGAGCGCCGGCCCCTCGTCCCGGGCGGTTTCGCGGCAGGCGTGCATAAGACACTCGTCTCGCTCGCCACGGCGTGCGGGACCGTCTAAACCTCTCGGCAAGATCAATTCCCAGTGAAGGGATGCCCAGGGGATGGACGACACAGACCGACGCATTCTCTCCGTCCTGCAGACCGATGCCTCGCTCTCCATCGCCGAGGTCGCGGCGCGTTCCGGCCTGTCGACGACACCGGCCTGGAAGCGCATCCAGAAGCTCGAGGCCGAGGGCATCATCAAGGGGCGCGTGGCGCTCCTCGACCCGAAGAAGCTCGGCCTCGGCCTCACCGTCTTCGTCTCGGTGGAAACGGCCGATCATTCGGAGGGCTGGCTCGGCCGCTTCGCCGAGATCGTCGCCGCCATGCCCGAGGTGATGGAATTCTACCGGATGGCCGGTGACGTCGACTACATGCTGCGCGTCGTGGTGGCCGACATGGACGCCTATGATGCCTTCTACAAGCGCCTCATCGCGCAGATGCCGCTGAAGAACGTCACCTCCCGCTTCGCCATGGAGCGGATCAAGCAGACGACCGCCCTGCCGATCCAGACAGGCAAGCCCTGACCATGCTCGAGAAGCTGACACCGGCCGCCATGCCGGCCCCCTTCGCCAAATATTCCCACGCCGTGGTCGTTCCGGCGGGCACGCGGATGCTGTTCTGCTCCGGCCAGCTCGGCCTCGCGCCGGACGGCGTCATTCCCGACAGCGCCGAGGCGCAGGCCGACCTGTGCTTCGCCGCGATCGGCCACATGCTGGCCGCCGCCGGCATGGACTTCGCCGACATCGTCCGCATCAATGCCTTCGTCACCGACCGGGCGCACATGGCGGGCTACATGGCCTCGCGCGACCGGCACGTGGCCAGCCCGCCGCCGGCCTCGACGCTGATGATCGTGACCGGCTTCACCCGGCCCGAATTCAAGGTCGAGGTGGAGGTGGTGGCGGCGAGGGCCGGTTGAGGCCGGAGAAGACGGAGGGCGCCATGCTGCCGCGACAGCTCTGGGGCGACATGACCACCGAGGAGTTCCGCGCGGCGGAGACCAGCTCGTGGATCGCCGTGCTGCCCATCGCCGCCGTCGAACAGCACGGGCCGCACCTCGCCGTCTCCGTCGACACGGTGATCGCCGAGGGCAATGTCCAGGCGGTCCGCGACATCCTGCCGAAGGGGTTGCCCGCCACCTTCCTGCCGACGGTTTGGATGGGCAAGTCGGACGAGCACGTCGCCTTTCCCGGCACGATCACCATCACGGCGGAGACGCAGATCCGGCTCCTGACCGAGATCGGCGACAGCATCGCGCGGGCGGGCGTGCGCAAGCTCGTCCTCGCCAATTCCCACGGCGGCAATGTCGCGACGATGGAGATCGTCGCGCGCGAGCTCAGGCGGCGGCACGGCATGTTGGTCGTGCAGTGCTCCTGGCATCGGCTCGGCTCGCCCGAGGGTCTCTTCCCCGAGGCCGAGCACGTCCACGGCATCCATGGCGGCGCCATCGAGACCTCGCAGATGCTGCACTTCCGCCGTGACCTCGTGCACATGGCCAAGGCGCGCGACTTCGTCTCCGCGGCCGTGCTGATGGAGCAGCGCTATCGGCACCTGCGCGCGACGCAGCGCATCTCCTTCGGCTGGATGAGCGAGGACCTCTCCACCGCCGGGGCCATGGGCAATGCGGCGGCGGCGACGCCGGCGAGCGGGCGCGAGCAGACCGAGTTCACGGCGCGCGCCTTCGTCGAGCTGCTGCAGGACGTTCACGCCTTCCCGGTCGAGCACCTGGGGACGGCGACGCTGGCCTGAGGCCGGGATCGTCGTGGTGGTCGCCCAGGTCCTGTCAGTGCATTCCCGGCAGATATTTGCCGAGCATGCTGCCGGGCGCGAGCAGCGCGCCAGCCCAGATGAAGGCCGACAGGATGTTGGCGATCTGGAACTTCCACTGCGACATGGCCAGCATCCCCGCCACCAGCGGCACCGAGGCCCTGAGCGGCCCGGAGAAGCGGCCGATGAAGATCGCCCAGATTCCCCACTTTTCGAAGAAGGCATGACCCTTCGGCAGCATGTCCGGATGACGCGACAGCGGCCAGATCTTGCCGATCCTGTCCTTGAACACGTAGCCGAACCAGTAGGAGACGGCGTCGCCGAGGGTCGCCCCCAGCGCCGCGGCGACGAGGATCGGCCAGAAGGGGATGCCGGCCGTGCCGATCAGCGGGCCGAAGGCGACGATCATCGCCCAGGCCGGCACGACCAGCGAGAGCACGGCGAGCGACTCGGCGAAACACAGCGCGAAGATGATGGCGGGAGCCCAGGCCTGGTTGGCTTTGACGAACTCGATGACCGGGGTGACGTAGGCTTCCATGCATCTCACGCTAGGGAAAGAAGGCCGCGCGAGCGAAGACGATCCCGCCCCCCGGGTCAAGCCATCGGCGGTGGACAAATGGTCCCGCCGGTCGACGCCGGGCCCGCCGGAGCGCTAAGGAAGAAGCGTTCCGGGGGAGACAGACGGCCATGGATCTGGCGAAGCTCAAGGCGAACGCCCACCGCGTGCTGGGCGACGCGACCATCCCCGAACTGCCGAACCCCTATCACGGCAAGGTCCGCGACAATTACGATCTCCCCGACGGCAGCCGCATCATCATCGCCACCGACCGGATCAGCGCCTTCGACCGCATCCTCGCGGCGATCCCCTTCAAGGGCGAGGTGCTGACGCAGACGGCGCGCTACTGGTTCGAGGAGACGGCGGACATCTGCCCGAACCACGTCATCGCCTACCCCGACCCCAACGTGGTGGTGGGAAAGCGCCTCGACATCCTCCCCGTCGAGATCGTCGTGCGCGACTATCTCGCCGGCACCACCGGCACCTCCGTGCTGACGCTCTACAAGAAGGGCGAGCGGCAGATGTACGGCATCACGCTCCCCGACGGCTTGAGGGACAACCAGCGCCTGCCGCAGCCGATCATCACGCCGACCTCCAAGGCCTTCGACGGCGGCCACGACGAGCCGCTCTCGCCGGAGCAGATTCTCGAGCAGAATCTGGTGACGGCGGAGCAGTGGGAGACGCTGACGCGCTATGCCTTCGCGCTCTTCGCCCGCGGGCAGCAGCGCGCGGCGGAGCGAGGGCTGATCCTGGTCGACACAAAATATGAGTTCGGCACCGATCGCGACGGCCGCATCGTGCTGGCGGACGAGATCCACACGCCGGATTCGAGCCGCTACTGGAAGGCTGAAAGCTATCCCGCGCGCTTTGAAGCGGGCGAGAAGCCGGAGAGCTTCGACAAGGACTTCGTCCGGAACTGGGTGGTGGCGCGCTGCGACCCCTACAAGGACGACATCCCGGAGATCCCGCAGGACGTGATCGTCGCGACCGCGGCCGTCTATATCGAGGCCTTCGAGACGATCACCGGCAAGCGCTTCGAGATCGGGGCGGACGAGGGCCCGGTGATCGATCGCATCCGGGCGAACCTGGCCGGCTATTTCTGAAGGGGGCGGCGGGGCAGGACAAGAATGCCCCACCCGCCCCCTCCCCTCGCTCCGCGATGGGATGGGGGCTTCGGCGTCCCGCTCATCCTGCGACGTCGCACCGGGCTCGACCGTCCCATGTCATACCGGTTGGGTCAGGCTCTTTGGGCGTGGGTTAGGGCGCGACGCCATAATCCCCTCTCCGCGCGCAGCGCGGGGAGGGTGCGGGTGGGGCCACTGCCTCGACCGTGCGTCAGACCGTCAAGCCTTCAGCGCCTTGCGCACGGCCGCGGCGACGCCCTCGCCGTCGAGGCCGTAATGGCGATAGAGGTGGGTCGGCGGACCCAGCACCGCGTAGGCGTCGGGCATGCCGACCTTGGTCAGGCGGGTGCTGAGGCCCTCTTCGGCGATGACCTCGGCGATGGCCGCCCCGAAGCCGCCGGTGACGTTGGCCTCTTCCGCCGAGACGATGGGCCCGCGCTTCGCCGCCGCGCGCACTGCCCCCAGGTCGAGCGGGCGGACCGAGTACATGTCGACCACCGTGATCTCGATGCCCTCCGCCTTCAGGATGTCATGGGCGTCGAGGCCGGCCTTCACCAGGTTGCCGATGGCGAGCACGGTCGCGTGGCGACCCTCGCGCAACGTGTTGGAGCCGCCGATACGGAAGTCGAATTCCTTGTCGTAGACGACGGCCTCGCGGCCGCGCCCGGCGCGGAAATAGATCGGCGCGGGGTGGTGGATGTTGGTGCGCAGGGCCGACGACAGGGCGTTGCCGTCGCAGGGCGCCATGAGGGTGAGGTTGGGGATGGCGCGCAGCGCGCCGATGTCCTCGCAGCAATGGTGCGAGGTGCCGTAGAAGCCCATGGCGATGCCGGAATGGGTGCCGACCATCTTCACCGGCAGATTGGTGTAGCAGATGTCGTTTCGAATGTTCTCGACGCCCATGAGGGCGAGGAAGAACGAATAGTTCGAGATGACCGGCGTGAGGCCCATGGTGGCGAGACCCGCAGCGGCGCCGATCATGTTCCGCTCGGCGATGCCGAAGTTGAAGTAGCGGTCCGGGTATTTCTGGCCGAAGCCGATGACCTGGGTGGGGCGCCCGAGGTCGGCGGTGCAGACGACGATGTCGTCATGGCCGGCCTCCGCGAGCTCGATCAGCGTCCTGCCAGTGGTGAGCTGGCGCGACAGGCCGAGGGAGACGACCATGTCCCAGGACCGCTCGTCGAAATCGTCGGTGACGGTGGATTCGGCGAGGTCGATGGTCTTCTTCAGCTCGGCCGACATATAGGCCATGCCGGGGGCAGGCGGATTGGCGCGGTACTTCTCGCTCTGGCTCATGTGCTCAGTTCCTTACCCGATCTCGCCGGCTTCGATCTCGGCATAGGCCCGCTCGATGTCCTTCGGGCCGAGGAAGCCGAGGTGCCACTGCCAGGTGCCCTCCATGAAGGAGACGCCCTTGCCGGCGACCGTGTAGGCGAGGACGCAGGCCGGGCGGCCGTCGGGGGCGTTGAGGGCCCGGTTCAACGCGTCGAACGTCGCGTCGATGTCGTGGCCGTCCTTCAGCACGATGGTGTTCCAGCCGAAGGCCTCCCACTTCTCCTTGAGAGGCTCGGAGCGCAGCGTCTGCTGCGGGTCGCCGTCGGAGCCGGCGCCGTTGATGTCGACGATGCCGACGAGATTATCGAGGCCGTAGTGGGCGCCGGCCTGCGCCGCCTCCCAGATCTGGCCCTCGTTCATCTCGCCGTCTCCCATCAGGCAGACGGCGCGGGCGGGCGAGCCCTTCAGCCGGGCGCCGAGGGCCATGCCGACGGAGACGGAGAGGTTGTGGCCGATGGAGCCGGAGGAGAAGTCGATGCCCGGCACCTTCTTCATCTCGGGATGGTCGCCGAGGAAGGACCCCATGCGGCTGTAGGTGTCGAGCCATTCGGCGGGGAAGAAGCCGAGATCGGCGAGCACCGGGAAGAGCCCGATGGCGGCGTGGCCCTTGCCCATGGTGAAGCGGTCGCGATCGGCCCAGCGCGGCTCGTCCGCCTTCACGTGGAGGAGCTGGTAATAGAGCAGCGCCACGATCTCGGCCATGGAGAAGGACGAGCCGTAATGGCCCGAGCCGCAGATGTCGGTGAGCCTCACCGTCTCGCGGCGGATCAGTTTCGCCTTGTCTCGGATGAGCGAGCGGTCGACGTTGCGCACGGCGCGCGACGGCATGGCATTTCTCCCGGTGGTCTTTTTAATCGATTTATGGCTGATGGTAGGTCACAAGCCCGCCGCCCCGCAAGCCTTGCCTGAGGGCCGCCGGCAGGCTGCGTCAGCCGGAGCTTCGGCGCTGGCGAGGGGCAAGCCCGCGAGGTCGGCTCCTGCCATATTCGCCGAATGCCTCTGTTGATTTGTGCTATCTCTGTCTCATAATTGCGCACGCAATCTGAGTGCATGGAGCTGCGCGACAATGGTGCTGCAACTCGTCACCGACGAGCTCGGTCTCGAACAGAAGCTGAAGGTGGCCTATTCCGCCTGGGCGCGCGGCGACACCGTGGCGCTCGTCTCCCAATGCGGCGAGGATTGCGAATTTACGCTGGTGGGCAACGCCGTGCTCAACCCTCATGCCGGCCTGCGCGTCGGCATCGCCGGGCTGACGGAGGTGCTCGCCCATTTCCACCGGATGTTCGAGGTGCGCGAGTTCCTCATCGAGAAGATCGTCGTGAAGGGCGAGGACGCCTTCGTGCACTGGCACTCCTCGCTGAAGTTCCGGCCGAACGGGCGTGTGATCGACAGCGAGCGCTGCGACCTCATCCGCTTCCGCGGCGGGCTCATCCAGAGCATCAAGTGCTTCTACGACTCCGCCTCCATGGCGATCACCACCGGGCGAGCGCAGGTGGCGAGCGCGGATGCGCGCATCAGCCTGCCGCCGGCCGGGCTCAAGGTGTCGTAAGGCCCTCGTCTCAGCGCCGGAGGAAAGACGTGTAGCGCACCGGGCAGGCCGGCTGCCGGCAGCCGACCGGGATGAGCTGGATCGTCCCGTTCGAACTTTCGCGGGGCGTATGGCTGAGGCTGCTCGATGGCCGCTGCGCGTTGGCGGTGGCTAGGATGTTGCCGCGGCCGTCGCGCAGGATGAGCTGGACGCCGTCGCAATTGGAGCAGACGGCGCCAAACGTCACCGCCTCGCCAGCCCGCAGGCCCGCTCCCCAGCGCCGGCCCTGGTTCCCATCGGCGGTGAAGTTGTACCCGCCCTCGTGAAACGGTTTCCAGCCGTTGCCGACCCATCGGCGAAGGACCGACTGCCAGGCATCATCCATCGATTGGGCCTGCGCCGGAACGCCCGCGGCGACCACGGCAAAACCGGCCGCGAAGAGCGCTGCCGTCACAAATCCACGCGTCATCTCATCGATCCCATCGAACCTGGGGCCGCTCTCAAGCGGACGGTCCAGCACAACGCGGTCGATGCTGTCACAGGATACCGTCACGGGCAACAAATGGAGACACGTCGCAAACGGATATGCCCGATGGCGCGGCGACGGACCCGTGAGCAAGACCCCGCGCCGCTGCCGTCTCAGCCCTCCATAACCTGCTTCGACGCCACCGTCGTGTCGGCGTTCAGCCGGTAGACCAGCGGCACGCCGGTCTTCAGCTCGAGCGAGGGGATCGTCTTGTCGTCGAGATGGTCGAGGACCATGATCAGCGCGCGCAGCGAATTGCCGTGGGCGGCGACCAGCACGCGCTCGCCGCGCATGACCCGCGGCAGGATCGTCTCGACGTAGTAGGGCAGCACGCGGGCCACCGTGTCCTTCAGGCTCTCGCCGCCGGGCGGCGGCACGTCGTAGGAGCGGCGCCAGATGTGGACCTGCTCGTCGCCGTACTTGGCGGCGGTCTCAGCCTTGTTGAGGCCGGAGAGGTCGCCGTAGTCGCGCTCGTTGAGGCGGAAGTCCTCGATGGTGGACAGGTCGGGCTGGCCGATCTCGTCGAGGATGAGCTTCAGCGTGTGCTGGGCGCGGGTGAGCGCCGAGGTGAAGGCGACGTCGAAGCCGAGGCCCAGCGCCTTGAGGCCGCGGCCGGCCGTCTTCGCCTCCTCGATGCCCTTCGGCGTCAGGCCGGGGTCCTTCCAGCCGGTGAAGAGGTTCTTCAGGTTCCACTCGCTCTCGCCGTGGCGGGTGAGCACGAGAAGCCGTTCGGTCATGGGGATCAGATCCTGTGAGGGGTCAGAGGCCGAGGACATCGGCCATGGAATAGAGGCCCGCGGGCTTGCCGTGGGCCCAGAGCGCCGCCTTCAGCGCGCCGCGGGCGAAGAGGGCGCGGTCCTCGGCATGATGGCTCATGACGATGCGCTCGGCGGGGCCGGCGAAGATCACAGAATGGTCCCCGACCACAGTCCCGCCGCGCAGGGCGGCGAAGCCGATGTCGCCGCGCCGGCGGGCGCCGGTCTGCCCGTCGCGACCGCGGTCGGACCGGCCGGCGAGGTCGATGCCACGGCCGGCCGCCGCCGCCTCGCCAAACATCAGGGCGGTCCCCGAAGGCGCGTCGATCTTGCGGTTGTGGTGCATCTCCAGGATCTCGACGTCGAAGTCCTCATCGAGGGCTTCCGCCGCACGCTTCACCAGCGCCGCCAGCAGGTTCACGCCGAGCGAGAAATTGCCCGACTTGACGATGGTGCCGATGCGCGCCGAGGAGGCGATGGCGTCGTTCTCGGCGTCCGAGAACCCCGTCGTGCCGCAGACATGGACCTTTCGGTGCTTGGCCGCCATCCCGGCGATCTCCACGGAGACGCGGGGGATGGTGAAGTCGATGATGCCGTCGGCCTGGGCCAGCGCGGCGTCCATGTCGGAGCTCACGGCGACGAGGGTGCGCCCGACGCCGGCGAGCAGTCCCGCATCCTCGCCGATGGCGACGTGGCCCTCCGGCTCGATGGCGCCGACGAGCTTGAGGCCCGCCGTCTCCTGGACAAGACGGACGAGAACCCGGCCCATGTGGCCGGCCGCTCCGGCGATGACGACGCGCATGTCGGACATGGATGGCCCCTTGGTCGCTGCCGGTGCGCTGTACCAGCAGCGCCCCGGGATGGAAAGCGCGTCAGCCGCGCGAGTCGTAGGCGAGGACTGCCTCGAGCAGCACCTGGGCGCCGTTGCCGCAATCCTCCAGCGCGGCGCTCTCGGCCTCGTTGTGGCTGAGGCCCTCGGCGCAGCGCACGAAGATCATGGTCGTGGGGCAGACACGGGCCGTGTACATGGCGTCGTGGCCGGCGCCGGAGGTGATCTCGCGCGACGGCAGGCCGAGCTTCTCGACCGCCGCCTTCACGGAAGCGATCAGGGTGGCGTCGAAGGGCTGGGCGGGCGAATCCTGCAGCGGCTGGACGTCGTATGCGGCATCGTGGCGGGTCGCTGCCTCGGCGATGGCGATCTTCGCCGCCGTGACCATGGTCTTCAGCACGTCGTCGGCGTGGTGGCGCATGTCGAGGGTGAAGCGCATCTCGCCGGGGATGATGTTGGGCGAGCCGGGATAGGCGGAGACGATGCCGATGGTGGCGAGACCGCCGTTATCGATGGCGATCTGGCGGATCTGCTGGGCCGCCTCGGCGAAGGCAGCGAGCGCGTCGCGGCGATAGGCCATGGGCGTGGTGCCGGCATGGCTCTCACGGCCGGTGATGGTGCAGTTGAACCACTTGATGGCCTGGATGCCGGTGACGATGCCGACCGACAGGTTCTCCTCGTCGAGGATGGGGCCCTGCTCGATGTGGATCTCGAAATAGGCCTGGAAGGCGAGGGCGCCCGGCGTCTCATTTCCGCGATAGCCGATGGTCTCCAGCGCAGCACCCTGGGTGATGCCGTCCTTGTCGGTCACGGCGTCCATCTGCGCCTGGGTATAGGCGCCGGCATAGACGGCCGAGCCCACCATGGAGGGGGAGAAGCGCGCGCCTTCCTCGTTGGTCCAGTTCACGAGGCAGAGCGGCGACTGGGTCTCGTAGCCCGCCTGATGCAGGGTCTTCAGCACCTCGAGACCGCCGAGGACGCCGAGGACGCCGTCGAACTTGCCCCCCGTCGGCTGGGTGTCGAGGTGGCTGCCCATGGCGATGGGCTTGCGGCTCATGTCCTTGCCCGGGCGCACCGCATACATGTTGCCGGCAGTGTCGACGTGGACGGTGCAGCCGAGGGCCTCGCATTCCCGGCGGAACCAGTCGCGGACGCGCCGGTCCTCGTCTGACAGCGACAGGCGCCTGATGCCGCCCTTGGGCGTGCCGCCGATGGCGGCCGTCTCCATGAGCATGTCCCAGAGCCGGCGGCTGTCGATGGTGAGGTTGGCGAGCATGGAAGTCCCCCAGGCGGTATCCGGTATCGAGAGGGCGGGACCATTCCACCCGCCAGCGCCGCAGGCAAGCCGCGCCGGCGCACGGGTCGCCCGCTTCCCCGGGGTTCAACCTCCTGTTAACCATGACGGCCGCCATATCTTGGCCGTCTTCCCCGCCTTATCACTGGCGTGACCGACCAACAGGGTTCGCCGTGCCGAAAGCTCGCCTCCTCGCCCTCTGCGCCCTGGCCCTGGTGCTCGCCACCGCGCGGCCGGCCGAAGCCCATCCCCACGTCCAGGTCGAGACCGAGACGCAATTGCTGCACGACGCGGCAGGGCAGGTCACCGGCTTCCTGCACGTGTGGACCTTCGACGAGATGTATTCGAGCTTCGCCACGCAGGGGCTCGACAAGAACGGCGACGGCCAGTTCTCCCGCGAGGAGCTGGCCGAACTCACCAAGGTCAACGTCGAGCATCTCGGGCAGCAGAAGTTCTTCACCGTGCTGCGCCACGAGCGGCGCTACGTCTCGTTCGGCGAGGTGCGCGACGCCTGGTCGGAGGTGGTCGGCGGCAAGCTCCGGCTGCACTTCACGGTGCCGATCGCGACGCCCTTCAAGGCCGCCGGACGGCCCCTGACCCTCGAGGTCTACGATCCCGACTACTTCGTCGCCTTCACGCCCGCCGACGGCGAGCCCATGCGGCTCGTCGCCGCGCCCACCGGCTGCCGGCTCGACTACACCCCGCCCAAGGGCAGCAGCGCCCCGGTCGGGACCCTGTCGGAGAGCTTCTTCCAGGCCCTCGGTGCCAACGCCAATTTCGGGCAGCAATTCGCCGGCCGCTTCACGGTGACCTGCCCGTGACGCCATCGCGACGCGCCGGCGCGGTCATCGCCGGGCTGGTCCTTGTCATCTGCGTGCTGGCGCTGGCGCCGGCCCTCGCCCAGGCGCCGCCCTCGGCCTTCGGCGGCGCCCGCCCTCCGGCGCCCGGCGGCCTCTTCGGCTGGATCATCGAACAGCAGGCGCAGTTCTACCGACAGCTCTCGGCGGCCGTGCGCGGCATCCGCGCCGGCCAGAGCGGCGCGCTGTGGACGCTGATCGGATTGTCGTTCCTCTACGGCGTCTTCCATGCGGCAGGCCCTGGCCACGGCAAGGCGGTGATCTCGTCCTACATCGTCGCCAACGGCGCCACGATCCGGCGCGGCGTGGCGCTGGCGGCGCTGTCCTCGCTCGTTCAGGCGCTGACGGCGATCGCCCTCGTCGGCTTCCTCGCTGCGCTTCTCGGCGTCACCGCCCGCACCATGAGCCGTGTCGTCAACTGGGTGGAGATCGCCGCCTACGGGCTGATCATCGCCATCGGCCTGAGGCTGACCTGGCAGAAGGGCCGCGCCTTCCTCGCCCGCCTCGCTGCCTGGCGCCAGAACCGGCCCGTGGCGGGCATGGCCTGCGACGACAATTGCGTTCACCTGCCGGCAGCCGAGCAGGTGGCGCGCATTCAATCCTGGCGCGAGGCGCTGGCGGTGATCGTCAGCGTGGGCCTGAGGCCCTGTACCGGGGCCGTGCTCATCCTCGTCTTCGCGCTCTCGCAGGGCATCGTGCAGGCCGGGGTCGCCGCGACCTTCGCCATGGCGGTGGGGACGGCCATCACGGTGGCGGCCATCGCGACCCTTGCCTCGGGGGCCAAGGAGATCGCCGTGCGTCTCGCTTCGGCGCGCACGGGCGCGGCGACGCTGGTGCTGAGCGCGGCCGAACTCGCGGCCGCGGCCGTGGTGGTGCTCTTCGGCGCCGGGCTGCTCACCGGCTATCTCGTCGTCGAGCGGATGATGCCGTTCTAGGGGCGTCCCTGCCGCTCAAGAAAAAACCCTCTCCGTCGCCGGAGAGGGTTCGTTGGATTTCATCGCTTTTCTTGGGTTGTAGAGGTCCGCCGCCTCAAGGTTTCGCGCGTCAGCGTCCGCCGGCCTGCTTGCGGTCGCGGCGGCGGTCCGCCACGGGCTGGTAGGCGATGCGTGCGTGGTAGGCGCAATAGGGAATGCCGGTGCCAGACCGGGCGCCGCAGTAGCGGAAGTCGTCCTTGCCCGGCTCGCCGATCGGCCAGCGGCAGGAATATTCCTTCAGCTCCATGATGGTGCAGCGCTCGCCCATGGGCACGACATTGTCGACTTCCGGCATGCGGGCGACTTCGGATTCCGGCACGAGGTCCGGGGCCGGGCGCGGCTTGAAGGCGAGATTGGAACGCGAGGCCGGCATGGAGGGCCGCGGCGGCGCCGAGGGTGCGCTGCGCGGCGCCTTGCGGGCGCGGGGGGCGGTGGAGGAGGGCGCCTTGGCGCGGCCGGACAGCCCGAGGCGATGGACCTTGCCGATGACGGCGTTGCGGGTCACCTGACCGAGCTCGCCGGCGATCTGGCTGGCGCTCAGTCCGTCGTTCCAGAGCTTCTTGAGGAGCTCCACCCGCTCGTCGGTCCACTGCAACTGCTGCATGTTTCCGTCTCCTCCTGGAAGGCCGCGGGCCTTCGGAATCCGCAAGTCATCGCCGCCCCGGGTGAAGCGTCGCTGCCTGCCGATACCCTTGTCACTAAGGTCCGCCGCACGAGATGTCGTATGCCGACGGCCGGACACTACGCTATTGATTGAATCGGCGGCAAGAGTCCGGCGAATCTCGCTTTCGTTTTCCCCAAGCTGGTCAGGCCTTCCGGGAATCCGTCCACAGCCCCCGGCGACAGTTGCACCCGCCGATGGTTGAGTCTTACCAAGACCTTAAGGTTGGTGTTGTTTTTGAGTCACTCCCCGCCGGATCTTTCGTCGTCGACCGGCTCCATCCGCCGCTTGCCGATCGAAACGGTCTCGGGGGCCGTCCGTTCCCTCTCCAAGGCGTCCATATGTCGTTGCTGCAGGCAGAAACAGAGCTGCGTTTCGAGGGAGCCCGAGGGGCCCCGCTCGCCGGCACGCTGACCTTGCCGGCATCCGGCGACAAGGTGCCAGCCCTGTTGCTGATCCAGGGGAGCGGGCCGACGGACCGCGACGGCAACCAGCCGCCCCATCTCCTCACGGATCTCCTGAAGGACCTGGCGCTGTTGCTGGCCGAACTCGGCATCGCCAGCCTGCGCTGCGACAAGCGCGGCATGGGCGCCGTTGCCACAAGCCTGCCGAAGGATCCGGCGGCGCTCGCCGACTTCGTGCGCTGGGAGCATTTCGTGGAGGATGCGCGGCTCGCGCTCGCCCAGCTGGCGGCGCAGGAGGGCGTGGACGCCCGGCGGGTCGGCATTCTCGGCCACAGCGAGGGTGGGCTGATCGCGCTCGACCTTGCCGCGAGCGGCCGCGCGCAGCCGGCCATGCTGATCCTGGCGGCCACCACCGGCCGCCCGATCGCCGCGGTGTTGCGCGACCAGCTCGCAGGGCTCGGGCGCATGCAAGGCGCGCCGGAGGCGGTTCTGGACGCCCTGCTCGACGAGAACGACCGGATCCTCGCAGGGCTGGCTGCCGGCGCCGGCTATCCCGAAACCGTCTCGCCCGGCCTGGCGGGGCTCTATCCGCCCTATCTCCGGCACTACTGGGAGGGGTTCGCCGCCCGCGACCCGGCGGTTCTCGCCTCAGGCTGCGCGTGTCCTGTCTTCGTCCTGGCCGGGAGCGCCGACGTTCAGGTGCTGGCCGACCGCGATGTGCCGGCGCTGGCTGCGGCACTGTCCGGGCGCAGCGCAGCGGGAGGGGCGCGGCATGCGGTGGAAGTCCTCGCGGATGCCAGCCACAATCTCAAGGCGGTCGCCGGACCGGACGATCCCGGTCATGGCGGTCCCCTTCATCCCGGCGTGCGCCCGGCGCTCGAGGCCTGGCTCGGGGAGAACGGCTGGCTCTGAAGGGCGCGCACGTCGCCTGCGCAAGGAGGACGGCCAGGGGGTCCGGCCGGGGCCGGAAGCTTAGCCGGGACTGCTGCGGCGCAACACGCCGGGGATGGCGCGAACCTTGACTTTCCGCCCCCCGGATCGCATAGAATTGACCGCGCCGCCCTTCGGGGCGGCCGTTTTTTTCTGGGTTTCCGGGAGTTTCGACGGGAGGTCGAAGTGATCACGCCGCTGATGCCGAACTATGCACGGACCGAACTCGCCTTCGAGCGGGGCGAGGGCTGCTGGCTGGTGACGGCGGACGGGCGACGAGTCCTCGACTTCGGCGCCGGCATCGCGGTGAATTCCCTCGGCCATTCGCACCCGCATCTCGTCGAGGCGCTGGTGCAGCAGGCGCAGAAGGTCTGGCACGTCTCCAACCTGCACAACGTGCCGGAGGCGGAGCGGCTGGCGAAGCGGCTGATCGAGGCGACCTTCGCGGACTCGGTGCTGTTCTGCAATTCGGGCGCGGAAGCCAACGAGGGCGCCATCAAGATGGCGCGCAAGTACCACGCCGTGCGCGGCGAGGAGAACCGCTACCGCATCATCACCTTCGAGGGCGCCTTCCACGGCCGCACGCTCGCCACCATCGCCGCCGGCGGCCAGAAGAAGTACCTCGAGGGCTTCGGCCCGAAGGTCGAGGGCTTCGACCAGGTGCCGTTCGGCGACCGCAAGGCGCTGGAGGCGATGATCGGGCCGGACACGGCGGCGCTGATGATCGAGCCGATCCAGGGCGAGGGCGGCCTGCGCGAGGTTCCGACCGAGGAACTGCGCTATCTGCGCGAGCTCTGCGACGCCAACGGCCTGCTGCTGATCTTCGACGAGGTGCAGACCGGCGTCGGCCGCACCGGCAAGCTCTTCGCCCACGAATGGGCGGGCGTCACGCCAGATATCATGGCGATCGCCAAGGGCATCGGCGGCGGCTTCCCCATGGGTGCGGTCCTGGCGGTGGAGAAATGTGCCGCCGTCTTCACGCCCGGCACCCACGGCACCACCTTCGGCGGCAATCCGCTGGCGGCGGCGGTCGGCAATGCCGTGCTCGACGTCATCCTGGAGCCGGGCTTCCTGGAAGAGGTGCAGCGCAAGGCCCTGCTGTTCAAGCAGAAGCTCGCCGGCCTCGTCGACCAGCACCCGAAGGTGTTCGAGGGCGTGCGCGGCGCGGGTCTGCTCACCGGCCTCAAGTGCGTCGTCCCCAACGGCGACGTGACCGCCGAGGCGCGCCGTGCGGGCCTCTTGGTGGTGCCGGCCGGCGACAACGTCATCCGCCTCATCCCGCCGCTCGTCGTCTCCGACGCCGAGATCGACCTCGCCGTCGGCATGCTCGACAAGGCGGCGACTAGTCTCGAGGCGCAGATGGTCAAGGGAGCGGCCGAGTGACCCATGCTCCCCGTCATTTCGTCGACCTCGCCGATTTCGGCGGGGCCGAGCTGAAAGCCATTCTGGACAAGGCAGGCGCGCTGAAGCGCGTCCGCCGCACTCCCGAGGCCGGCAAGCCGCTCGCCGGCAAGGTGCTGGCGATGATCTTCGAGCGGCCCTCGACCCGCACCCGCGTCTCGTTCGACGTCGGCATGAGGGAACTCGGCGGCGAGACGATCATGCTCACCGGCGCCGAGATGCAGCTCGGCCGCGGCGAGACGATCTCCGACACCGCCAAGGTGCTGTCGCGCTATGTCGACGCCATCATGATCCGCATGCTCGACCACAACGCTGTGCGCGAACTGGCGGAGGCGGCGACGGTGCCGGTCATCAACGGCCTCACCAAGCTGTCGCACCCCTGCCAGATCATGGCCGACATCATGACCTTCGAGGAGAAGAAGGGCTCGATCCGCGGCAAGACGGTGGCCTGGGCCGGCGACACCAACAACGTCCTCGCCTCGTGGATCCAGGCGGCTCCCCGCTTCGGCTTCAAGCTGAACATCGCGACGCCCGAGGAACTGGCGCCGCGCCGCGAGGTGATCGCGGCGGCCCAGCGCGAGGGCGGCGACGTGTCCTGGACCTCCGACCCCTACCAGGCGGCGGAGCGCGCCGACTGCATCGTCACCGACTGCTGGGTGTCGATGGGGGACGAGGATGCCGGCCGCCGCCACAACCTGCTCAAGGCCTACCAGGTCAACAAGCAGCTGATGAGCGCGGCCAGCTCCGACGCCATCTTCATGCACTGCCTGCCCGCCCATCGCGGCGAGGAGGTCACGGACGAGGTCATGGACGGCCCGCAGTCCGTGGTCTTCGACGAGGCGGAGAACCGGCTGCACGCGCAGAAGGGCGTGCTGGCCTGGTGCTTCGGCGTCTAGCGCGTGCCGCTCCTCGCCTCCGAACGGGCGGGGAGCAGTACGGCGCCAGCGGGTCTTGCGGCGGCCTCGGCCGTCGCCTGCCTGCCCTTCGCCAGAGCGCGGCGGATGAGCCCGTCCGTGGCCGCGGGCCGGTAGGGCCTGAACCGCCCCTCGGGCTGGGCGAGCCGGTCCGCCAGAACCTGGAAGACCAGCGGATTGTGCGGCAGGCCGATATGGCTGCTCGCCACCTCGACGCTTTCCGACAGCGGCCCCTTCGCCTCGACGCAGCACTGCCAGGCGCAGATCCCGTCGGTGCGGCTGTAGATGGCGGTGGTGGGCACCGGCGGCGGCAGGGCGAGGCGGCCGCCCATGTGCTGGTCGCAGGTGTCGACGGCGAGGCCCGATGCCCATTCATAGATCCGCCAGGCGCGTGTCGCCCGCGGCGAGCCGGCAAAGGGGCTGCCCAGCGTAACCACCGACCGCGTCAGGTGGGGAAAGGCCTTGGCGAGCTGGCGGGCATAGATGCCACCGAGGCTGGTGCCGACCAGGCTGACCTTGCGGCCGTGCCGGTCGGCGATGGCGGCGAGGCGGGCAGCGAGGTCGGCCTCCAGCGTGCCGCGGGGCCCGCGGTTGATGCCGAAGCCCCAGCCATAGGCGGCATAGCCGAGGCCGGAAAGGAAGCGGCGCATCGGCAGCGAAGCCCAGTCTGAGGACATGAGGCCGGGAAGGACGAGGACCGGGTGGCCGTCGCCGCGCGGGGCCTGCCGCAGCGCGCGGCGCATGAGGGCGAGCCGCGCAAGCTCGCCGAGGGCGCGTATCTCCAGAGCGAGCAGGCGCAGCGGCGGCGGGGCGGGCTGGGCGAGGGCGGTGACCGCCGCGCGGGGGCCGGGGCTAATCTGGGGCGTCGTGGTCATCGGGTCCGCTCTCGCCTGCTTTCTCGGGTGGTGCTTGGATGAGGAATGCACCGCGGGCGGTCCCGGTTCCCACGCACCGCCGGGCCGCCCTGACGCCCCCGCCGCTTGACGGCTCTTCTCTCCGGAACCATTCAAGGCTAAGAGACCCGCCACCTTTTCGAACGGGAGGTCCGCCATGGCCGCGCCGCGCACGCTGTACGACAAGATCTGGGACGACCACGTGGTCGAGACGCAGGACGATGGCACCTGCCTGCTCTACATCGACCGCCACCTCGTCCACGAGGTGACGAGCCCGCAGGCCTTCGAGGGCCTGCGGACGACGGGGCGCAAGGTGCGCGCGCCGCAGAAGACGCTGGCCGTCGTCGACCACAACATCGCGACGACGCCGGACCGCAAGTTCGGCATCAAGGACGAGGAGAGCCGCACCCAGGTGGAGGCCCTCGCCCAGAACGCCAAGGAATTCGGCATCGAGTATTACGACGCCGCCGACATCCGTCAGGGCATCGTCCACGTCATCGGGCCGGAGCAGGGCTTCACCCTGCCGGGCACGACCATCGTCTGCGGCGACAGCCACACCTCGACCCACGGCGCCTTCGGCGCGCTCGCCCACGGCATCGGCACCTCGGAGGTGGAGCACGTCCTCGCCACCCAGACGCTGATCCAGAAGAAGGCGAAGAACATGCTCGTCCGCGTCGACGGGCAGCTGAAGGACGGCGTCACCGCCAAGGACATCATCCTCGCCATCATCGGCGAGATCGGCACGGCCGGCGGCACCGGCTCGGTCATCGAATATGCGGGCGAGGCCATTCGTTCGCTGTCGATGGAAGGGCGCATGACCGTCTGCAACATGTCGATCGAGGGCGGCGCCCGCGCCGGCCTGATCGCGCCGGACGAGAAGACCTACGCCTATCTGAAGGGCAAGCCGAAGGCGCCCAAGGGCATGGCCTGGGACATGGCGCAGTCGTACTGGGAGACGCTCTTCACCGAGGAGGGCGCCCATTTCGACCGCACGGTCGTGCTCGACGCCAACGCGCTGCCGCCCATCGTCACCTGGGGCACGAGCCCGGAGGACGTCATCTCCATCGCCGGCGTCGTGCCGGACCCGGATGCGATCGAGGACGAGAACAAGCGCACCTCCAAGTGGCGCGCGCTCGACTACATGGACCTGAAGCCGGGCACGAAGATCACCGACATCCGCCTCGACAAGGTGTTCATCGGCTCCTGCACCAATTCGCGCATCGAGGACCTGCGCGAGGTCGCCCGCGTCGTCCGCGACAAGAAGGTGGCCTCCACCGTGTCGGCCATGATCGTGCCGGGCTCGGGGCTCGTGAAGGAACAGGCCGAGCAGGAAGGCCTCGACAAGATCTTCATCGCCGCGGGCTTCGAGTGGCGCGAGGCGGGCTGCTCCATGTGCCTCGCCATGAACCCCGACCGCCTGCAGCCGGGCGAGCGCTGTGCCTCGACCTCGAACCGCAATTTCGAGGGCCGTCAGGGCTACAAGGGCCGCACCCATCTGGTCTCGCCGATCATGGCGGCGGCGGCGGCGATCGAAGGGCACTTCGTCGACATCCGCACCTGGGGCTGATCGACCGCATGGCCCATCCCGGGGCGTTGTGCGCTCCGGGGTCACGGGTTTTCTTCCGTTGCGTAACGGTTGGCAGCGCCCCGCGCGCCTCACCGGCGGCTGTCCGCCCTAGTCTTGCCCCGTTTGGCCGTAGATTACCGTCCGGGGAGCGACGTCAGGGCCGGGATTTGCCGTTCGAGGGGCCATTCGCACAGGATTCGCCCACGAATTAACCTCCTGTTTACCCTGATCTTCGACACCTACGGGGCAAGTCCGGCGGGGCCGCCGTTCCCGTTCGCCCGTTTCCAGAGCCGAGTATTGCGATGCGCTGCACCCGAATCCTCTCCGTCCTGGCCTTCTCGGCCGTCGCCCTGGCCGTGACCAGCGCCGGCGCGCAGCAGCGACAGCAGGCCCAGGCGAGCCGCCCGGCCGCCGGCGGAGGCGCCCAGCAGGGATCGGCCGTGGCCCAGTTCGGCGACTGGGGCGTGTTCACCTCCACCACCCCGCGCGGCAAGGTCTGCTACGCCGCCTCGCAGCCGAAGACCCGCGCCCCCGGCAACCTGCAGCGCGACCCGGCCTTCTTCTTCCTCACCTCCCGGCCCGGCGAGAACGTCCGCAACGAGGTCTCCCTCACCCTCGGCTTCCCGCTGAAGGGCGACGCCACCGCGACCATCGGCTCCACGAGCTTCGCCCTCTACACCCAGGCGACGGGCGCGTGGATCAAGAACGCCGCCGAGGAAGGCCGCCTCGTCCAGGCGATGCGCGGCGGCTCGCAGCTCACCGTCCGCTCGACCTCGGGCCGCGGCAACGTGACGACCGACACCTATTCGCTGACCGGCCTCGCCCAGGCGCTCGACCGCGTGGCGCAGGAATGCCGCTGAGGCCGGCGGGAGCGGTTTTCGCTCTCGCCATCGCGGTCGGCGCCGCCGCCGCCGACACGCGGCCGCGTGGCACGGCCCGCATCGTCGAGCGTCACGCCGACTGGTCGGTGGTCGTCGCCGAGACCGACCGCGGCAAGCACTGCTACGCCGCCGCCCAGCCCCGTACACGGCGGCCCGAAGGGGCGGTGAGGGGACCGGCCTTCGTCTTCGTCACCACCCGGCCGACCGACCAGGTTCGCGACGAGTTTTCCGTCGAATTCGGCTTCGAGGTGGCCGCCGGGGCGGAACTGACCGTCGGGGACGAGACGTATCCGCTGGCCGGCGACACGGTCGGCGCCTGGATCCGGGAGATCGCCGACGAGACACGGCTGGTCGCGGCGATGCGGACCCATCCCCAGATGAGCCTGCAATCGACCTCCTTGCTCGGTGAGCGGACGGTGGACACCTATGCCCTCGCGGGGTTCGCCGAGGCCCTCGCCCGGGCGCGGCGGGAATGCGCCGATCCCAACACGACGAGCTGAAGCCTCAGGCGCGCCAAAATCCTGCGTCAGGACGCGGCTTTCGTGCTATAGGCCCGCGCTTGCCAGGAACCACGTCCCGATGCCGACGCTCGATCTCGCGAATGCCAAGCCCGTGGTGGTGCCGCCCGCCACCACCGAACCCCGCGCCCTGCCGGCCAAGCCCTCGCTGGTCGGCCAGGGCCGCGACGAGCTGAAGGCGGCCCTCGCCTCCATCGGCATCGAGGGGCGCGAGGCGCGCATGCGCGTCTCCCAGCTCTGGGGCTGGATCTACCAGCGCGGCGCCAGGACCTTCGAGGAGATGTCCAACGTCTCCAAGCACCTGCGGCAGGCGCTGGCGGAGGCCTACACGCTCGACCGGCCGGAGGTGGTGGCCGAGCAGGTGTCGCAGGACGGCACCCGCAAGTGGCTGATGCGCATCCCCCCGTCCATGGCCGGCGAGAAGTGGCATGAGATCGAGACGGTCTATATCCCCACGCGCGACCGCGGCACGCTCTGCATTTCCAGCCAGGTCGGCTGCACGCTCACCTGCTCCTTCTGCCACACGGGCACCCAGAAGCTGGTGCGCAACCTCACCGCGGCCGAGATCGTGGCGCAGGTGATCGTCGCCCGCGACCATCTCGGCGACTGGCCGGGGCAGGTGCCGCCGGAGGGCGCCTTCGTGCCGACGGATGGCGGGCGCTTCGTCACCAACATCGTCTTCATGGGCATGGGCGAGCCGCTCTACAACGTGGAGAACGTCACCGGTGCGCTGATGACCCTGCTCGACCCCGACGGGCTGCAGTTCTCCAAGCGCCGCGTGACGCTGTCGACGTCCGGCGTGGTGCCGGAGATCGGCCGGGTGGGCGCTGAAACGGGGGTGGCACTCGCCATCTCTTTGCACGCGGTGCGCGACGACCTGCGCGACGAGCTGGTGCCGCTCAACCGCAAATATCCGATCGCCGAGCTGCTGGAGGCCTGCCGCGCCTATCCCGCGGCGTCGAACGCGCGGCGCATCACCTTCGAGTACGTGATGCTCAAGGGCGTCAACGATTCCATCGACGACGCCAGGCGGCTGGTGCGACTCCTGAAGGGCATCCCGGCCAAGATCAACCTCATCCCGTTCAATCCCTGGCCGGGTTCGCGCTACGAGTGTTCGGACTGGGAGCAGATCGAGCGCTTCTCCGAGGTGGTCTTCGAGGCGGGCTATTCCTCTCCGGTGCGCACCCCGCGCGGCCGCGACATCCTCGCCGCCTGCGGCCAGCTCAAGAGCGAGACCGAGCGGCTGCGCGCCAAGGACAAGGCGGCGCTGATGAGCAAGGCCGAGCAGGACGCCTTCCGCGCCATGAGCATGGTCGACTGACCGGCGACCCTGCGCCCGCCGCGCGGCAGCCGCCGCCGGCGCGCGCTTGACCCTCTCCCGGGCGGGTGGTGAGCTTTCGGCGACCGGCACAACAAGACCGGCCGAGACCATCACGATCCCGGGAGGATCCCCATGACCGTCCAAGCACTGTCGCCCGTGCGCGCCGGGGCCGTCGCCCTCGCGATGGCCGCACTCGTGCTCACCCCATCCATCGCCTCCGCCCAGTTCGGCCCGGGTCCGGGAGCCGGGCAGGGACCCGGCGGCCGCTTCGAGCGTGACGAGCGCGGCGGCTTCGACCGTGGCCAGCGCCCGGATCGCGACGGTCGTCGCGGACGCGGCGAGGACACCGTCATGGGCTTCTCGCGCGAGAGGCTCGGCCGCATCGGGCCGGTCATGCGCGAGCAGGTGGACCGCGGCATGTTCCCCGGAGCGGTGACGCTGATCGCCAGGCGCGGCCGGATCATCCATTTCGAGGCGCACGGCTTCCGCGACGCGGCGAAGACGCAGCCCATGACGCGCGACACGATCTTCATGCTTGCCTCGATGACCAAGCCCATCGTCTCCACCGCGGCGGTGATGCTGATCGAACAGGGGCGGATGAAGCTCTCCGACCCGATCGCCACCTGGCTGACCGAGCTCAAGGACATGAAGGTGCAGGTCGAGCGGCGCAACGCCGACGGCACGACGACGACCGAGGACGTGGCGCTGGCCCGGCCGATCACGGTGCAGGACCTCCTGCGCCACACGGCCGGCTTCACCTATGCCGGCTCGGTGCGCTCGCCGCGTCTCAAGCAGCTCCTCGACGACCAGAACATCGAGGCCCGCACCGCCAACATCACCGGTGACGAGATGCTGCGCCGGCTCGGCCAGATTCCGTTGATGCACCAGCCGGGGACGGCCTTCGAATATTCCATCTCCGTGGACGTGCTCGGCCTGCTGCTGGAGCGCGTCTCCGGCAAGCGGCTCGACATCCTGATCAAGGAAATGATCCTCGACCCGCTCGACATGCGCGACTCCGCCTGGTTCGTACCGGAGGGCCGGCGCTCGCGTCTCGCCGAGGCGCTGGATTCCGACCCGGCCAAGGCCGGCATGTGGACCTCCTACCGCATCTTCGAGAACCCGGCCGACCACGGCCAGTACTTCAAGGGCGGGGCCGGCATGGTCTCGACGGCGGAGGACTATTTCAAGTTCGCGCAGATGATCCTCAACGGTGGCCAGTTCGAGGGGCGCCGTCTGCTTTCCACCAAGTGGGTGGAGTTCATGCTGTCGAACCATACGATCGGCATGGGCGGTTCGACCGCGGCCTCGACGGGGCCGGGCTACGGCTTCGGGCTCGGCTTCGCCGTGCGGCTGCAGGACGGCTTCGCGGTCGCGCCGGGCTCCACGGGCGATGCCATGTGGGCGGGCGCCTGGGGCACGAGCTTCACCATCGATCCGCGCGAGGGGATCGTCGGCATCCTGATGGCGCAGGGGCCCTCGAACCGCGTGCACACCCGCATGCTGTTCAAGAACCTGATCTACGGGGCGGTGGTGCGCTGAGCTCGACCGAGCGAGCCGCCGCCCTCCCGCAGGAGAGCGGCGGTCGCCCGAAGCACGGGGGGCATGCCGCGGCCGCGCTATCGCCCGTGGCCGTGGCCGATTACGGTCCCGCCCATGAATCGCTTCGCCTTCTATCTCGTCAGGCTGCTGCGGGTGGCGCTCGGCTTCATCGCCGGCCTCGTGGTTGCCGCGGCGATGGTGGTCATCCTCGACCTCAACAAGGGGCGGCTGCCCGAGCCGCTGGCCGGCGCCGCGACCGTCGGATTCTACGCCTTCCTCGCGGCGCGGCTGTTCTGGCCGCTGCTGCTGGTGCTGCTCGTCGCCGAGGTCCGGCGCTGGCGCTCGCCCGCCTTCCATCTCGGCCTCGGCCTGCTCGCTGCCCTCGCCGCCCTCTCCTGGACCTATCTGCAGGCACCCGCCGAGGCGCCCGACCCGATCCTCGGGGAGGAGCCGGTCCTCACGGTCACCCGCGTCGCCGTCACGCTGGCCGCCGGCCTCGCGGGCGCCCTCGTCTCCTGGTTCATCGCCGGCCGTTCCGCCGGCCTCCAGCCTCCTGAAAGGACCCGTCCATGACCTTCACCTGCCGCCCGCCCGCCGACCCGCAGCTCCTGATCGAGAACGACAAGATCAAGGTGACACGCTGGAACTTCTCCGACGGCGCCGAGACCGGCTGGCACACCCACGGCTGGGACTATGTCGTGGTGCCGCTCTCCGACGGCAAGCTGATCGCCGAGCTCGGCGACGGCACCTCGGGCGAGTACGAGATGAAGACGCACGAGCCCTATTTCCGCAAGGAAGGGGTTAACCACAACATCGTCAACATCACCGGCCGCGACTTCGCCTTCATCGAGATCGAGATCAAGCCGTCCTGACGGTCCGGACCTGCGCGGCCGCCAGCCCTGAAACGGTGGTGAACCGCGGCATTTGGTCACCGCAGACGCGGTGACAGGCCCAAGAACGCTGTCTATCATCTTTCCAATGAGCCGGGGTCCAACCCCGGCTGCAACCGATGTTGCGGAGGTGGATCGATGCGTCTTGGTTTCAAATTCCTGGCGGGGGCGATGATCGCCGCCGCAACGTTCGTGACGGCCGTTGAGGCACGGACGGTCCGCTGGGCCCGTTCGGTGGATGCCCAGACGCTCGACCCGATGTCGGCCAATATCGGGCCGACGTCCAACCTCGTCCACCAGATCTACGAGCCGCTGGTGATCCGCGGCTATGACGGCAAGCTCGTCGCCACCCTCGCCACTGAGTGGCGCATCATGCCGGACGACCCGACGGTTTGGGAGTTCAAGCTCCGCCAGGGCGTCAAGTTCCACGACGGCTCCGACTTCACCGCCGACGACGCGATCTTCTCCTTCGAGCGCGCCCGCAAGCCGACCTCCGACTACCGCGGGCTTCTCACCTCCATCGACAGCGTCACCAAGGTCGACGACCACACGATCCGCCTGAAGACCAAGGCGCCGAACCCGCTGCTGGTCGAGAACCTCACCAACATCTTCATGATGTCCAAGGCCTGGGCGGAGAAGAACAACGCCCTCGAGCCGCAGAACATCCGCGAGCGGGCCGAGAACGGCGCCACCCGCAACGCCATGGGCACCGGCCCCTTCACCCTCGTCTCGCGTGAGCCGGACGTGCGCACCGTGATGCGCCAGTTCGCCGGCTACTGGGGCAAGGGCCAGTTCCCGATGCAGGTGACCGAGCTGATCGTCGTGCCGATCCAGCAGGACGCTACCCGCATCGCGGCGCTGCTCTCCGGCGAGGTGGACGTCGTCCACGACGTGCCGGTGCAGGACATCGCGCGCCTGCAGCAGAGCCAGGGCATCAAGGTGACGACCGGTCCGGAGAACCGCGTCATCTTCCTCGGCTTCAACGTCGGCGATGCCGAGCTGAAGTCCTCCGACATCAAGGGCAAGAACCCCTTCGCCGACGTGCGCGTGCGCAACGCCATCAACATCGCGGTGAACCGCGAGGCGATCACCCGCGTCGTCATGCGCGGCCAGGGCCAGCCGATCGGCTATATCGGCTCGCCCTTCATCTCCGGCTATTCGGCCGAGCTCGCGGCGATCCCGCGCTTCGACCCCGCCGCCGCCAACCGCGCGCTGGACGAGGCGGGCTATCCGCGCCGCGCCGCCGAGGGCAACACGCGCTTCTCGGTGTCGCTCCAGTGCACCAACAACCGCTACGTGTCCGACGAGAACATCTGCCAGGCCGTGGTGGCCATGCTCGGCCAGGTCGGCATTCGCGCCAACCTCGTCGCCAAGCCCGCCGCGCAGCACTTCCCCGAGCTGCAGCGCCAGGAGCTCGACTTCTTCCTCGTCGGCTGGGGCATCCCGACCTACGACGCGGAATACATCCTGACCTTCCTCTACCACACGCGGACGGCGAACAACGGCACCTGGAACGGCACGCGCTATTCCAACCCGACGCTGGACGCGCGCATGCTCGCCCTGCAGACCATGTCGGACGTTCCGCGCCGCAATGCCGAGCTCGCCGACATCCAGAAGCAGCTGCGCGAGCAGGCCATCTACATCCCGCTGCACATGCAGTCGATCAGCCACGCCTCGCGCGGCGGCATCGAGGTGCCGGTGCATCCGGATGCCGGCGCCTGGTTCAAGCTGTTCCGCTTCGCCGGCTCCTGATCCCTCCGACCTGATGGCGAGGCCCTTTCCCGCACGCGGGAAGGGGCCTCGCTGCATTCGTTTTCCCCGTCCCGCGTTCACCGGTCGCCCTTCATGATCGCCTATGTCGTCAAGAGTCTCGCCCAGGCGGTCCTGGTCATGCTGGCCGTGGCCCTGGTCGCGTTCTCGATGTTCCGCTTCATCGGCGACCCCGTCTCCAACCTCGTCGGGCAGGAGGCGACGCTGCAGGACCGCGAGCAGCTCGCCCGCGACCTCGGCCTGATGGATCCCTTCCCTGTCCAGTTCGCCCGCTTCGTCGGCAACGCGGCGCAGCTTCAGTTCGGCGTCAGCTACCGCCAGGGACGCCCCGTGGCCGACCTGATGGCGGAACGGCTTCCGGCGACCGTCGAACTGGCGCTCCTCTCGGCGCTCTTCGCCCTCGTCGTGGGCATCGCGCTCGGCGTCTACACCGCCATCAACCGGAACGGGTTCCTCTCCCACGCCATCCTGTCGGTGTCGCTGATCGGCGTGTCGCTGCCGACCTTCCTGATCGGCATCGGCCTCATCTGGCTCTTCGCCGTGGAACTGCGCTGGCTGCCCTCGTTCGGGCGCGGCGACGTGGTGAAGATCGGCTGGTGGTCGACGGGCCTCCTGACGGCTTCGGGCCTGAAGTCGCTGGTCATGCCGGTTCTGACGCTGGGCTTCTACCAGCTCACCCTCATCATGCGCCTCGTGCGGTCAGAGATGCTCGAGACCATGCGCACCGACTACGTCAAGTTCGCCCGTGCCCGCGGCGTGCCGGAGCGCACCATCTGGTTCCGCCATGCGCTGAAGAACACGATGGTGCCGGTGATGACCATCGCCGGCCTGCAGCTCGGCGGCGTCATCGCCTTCGCCATCGTCACCGAAAGCGTCTTCCAGTGGCCCGGCCTCGGGGCGCTCTTCGTCCAGGCGGTGCAGTTCGTCGACATCCCCGTCATGGCCGCCTACCTGATGTTCGTCGCCTTCGTCTTCGTGGTCACCAACCTCGTGGTCGACCTCCTCTATTTCGCGCTCGACCCACGCCTGCGCGGCGCGGGTCCGGCCTCGGCCCATTGAGGCGCGCCATGACCGCCATCGACGACACGCCGAAGCCGCGCCTCACGCTGAAGGCCGGCCTCGCCCGCGCCTGGGAGTCCGACCTCGCCTGGAGTTTCCGCCATTCGCCGGTGGCGATGGTGGCGGCCGCCATGACCGTGATCCTGCTCGCCGCCTCGTTGGGCGCGAACTGGATCGCCCCGCAGGACGCCTTCGACCCGGCCGCGCTGAACCTCCTCGACGCCTATACCAAGCCGGGCGAGGCCGGGATGGGCTCCAACACGGTCTACTGGCTCGGCACCGACAACCAGGGCCGGGACCTGTTCTCCGCCATCCTTTACGGCTCGCGGGTGTCGCTGTTCGTCGGCTTCTCCTCCGTCGCCTTCTCGGTGGTGATGGGGGTCGGGCTCGGCCTGCTCGCCGGCTATCTCGGCGGGCGGACGGACGCCTTCATCATGCGCGTCGCCGACATCCAGTTGTCCTTCCCCGCCATCCTCATCGCGCTTCTGTTCTTCGGCGTGGCGCGCGGGCTCATCCCGCCCTCGCAGCACGAACAGATGGCGATCTGGGTGCTGATCGTCGCCATCGGTCTGTCGAACTGGGCGCAATATGCGCGCACGGTGCGCGGCTCCACCATGGTCGAGCGCAGCAAGGAATATGTGCAGGCGGCGCGCGTCATGGGCCGCCCGCCGATCTTCATCATGGCGCGCCACATCCTGCCGAACGTCACCGGGCCGGTGCTGGTGATCGCTACCATCAACCTGGCGCTCGCCATCATCGAGGAGGCGACCCTGTCCTTCCTGGGCGTCGGCGTTCCCGCCACCCAGCCCTCGCTCGGCACGCTGATCCGCTTCGGCCAGCAGTACCTGTTCTCCGGCGAGTGGTGGATCCTGTTCTTCCCGGCGCTGGCGCTCGTCCTGCTGGCGCTCTCCATCAACCTGCTCGGCGACTGGCTGCGCGATGCCCTCAATCCGAAGCTGAGGTGAGGGGCCGATGACCACTCCCGTCCTCTCCGTCCGCGACCTCGTCGTGCAGTTTCCCACCCGGCGCGGGGTGCTGACCGCCGTCGACCGCATCTCCTTCGACATCGCGCCCGGCGAGGTCGTCGGCGTCGTCGGCGAATCCGGTGCCGGCAAGTCGATGACCGGTGCCGCCGTCATCGGCCTGCTCGAACCGCCCGGCCGCATCGCAGGCGGGGAAATCCTGCTCAAGGGCGAGCGCATCGACAACCTCGCCCCGGAGGCCATGCGCAAGATCCGCGGCAAGCGCATCGGCATGGTGTTCCAGGACCCGCTGACCTCGCTCAACCCGCTCTACACGGTCGGCGAGCAGCTGATGGAGACCATCCAGACCCATACGCGGCTGACGAACGCCCAGGCGCGGGCCCGCGCCATCGACCTGCTGACGGAGGTGGGCATCCCGGCTCCGGACAAGCGCATCGACGCCTATCCGCACCAGTTCTCCGGCGGCATGCGCCAGCGTGTCGTGCTGGCGCTGGCGCTCTGCGCCGAGCCGGAGCTCGTTATCGCCGACGAGCCCACGACGGCCCTCGACGTGTCGGTGCAGGCGCAGATCATCACGCTCCTCAAGAACCTCTGCAAGGAGCACGGAACAGCAGTGATGCTGATCACCCACGACATGGGCGTCATCGCCGAGACGGCCGACCGCGTCGCCGTCATGTATGCCGGGCGCATCGCCGAGATCGGCCCGGTGCAGGACGTCATCAAGCGCGCCCGTCATCCCTACACGGAAGGGCTGATGGGCTCGATTCCCTCGCTGGACGCGACGTCCGACCGGCTGGTGCAGATCCCCGGGTCCATGCCGCGGCTGACCGCTATCCCGCAGGGCTGCGCCTTCAACCCGCGCTGCCCCAAGGTCTTCGATCGCTGCCGCGTCGAGAGGCCGGATCCCATGGCCGTGGGCGGCTCGCAGGTCGCCTGCTGGCTCTATGCGGCGGGCGAGGAGAAGGCGGCATGAGCGAGCCCCTGGTCACCGTCCGCAACCTGTCGCGCACCTTCGACGTGTCGAAGCCCTGGCTCAACCGCGTGCTGGAGCGCGAGGAGCGTCGTCTCCTGCGCGCCGTCCAGGACGTGTCCTTCACCATCGGCCGGCGCGAGACCTTCGCCCTGGTGGGCGAATCCGGCTCCGGCAAGTCCACCGTCGCCAACATGGTGGTCGGCCTGCTCGAGCCTTCCGCCGGCTCCGTCGTCATCGACGGCGTCGACATGGCGAAGGCGGGCGGCGGAGCACCGCTGAAGGAGGTGCGCCGGAAGATCCAGATGATCTTCCAGTCGCCCTATGCCTCGCTCAACCCGCGCTGGCGGGTGGACCGCATCGTCGCCGAGCCGATCCGCGCCTTCGGCCTGATGAGCGATGCCCGCGAGATCGAGGCGGAGGTCGGGCGCCTCCTCAGGACCGTCGGCCTCGACCCGGCGGACGGCGCCAAATATCCGCACGAGTTCTCCGGCGGCCAGCGCCAGCGCGTCGCCATCGCCCGGGCACTCGCTTCGAGGCCGGAATTCATCGTCTGCGACGAGCCGACCTCGGCGCTCGACGTGTCGGTGCAGGCGCAGATCCTCAACCTGATGCGCGACCTGCAGGACGAGTTCGGGCTGACCTACCTCTTCATCTCGCACAATCTGGCGGTGGTCCGGCACATGGCGACGCGGATCGGCGTGATGTATCTCGGCCGCCTCGTCGAGGTCGCGCCGGGCCGGCAGCTCTTCGCCGCGCCGCGCCATCCCTATACGCGCATGCTGCTCGACGCCGTCCCCGACCTCGACATGACGGGCCGCGCGCGCAAGCCGGTGCTGGGCGAGATCCCGAACCCGATCACGCCGCCGTCCGGCTGCCCGTTCAATCCGCGCTGCCCGCTCGCCAACGGCCGCTGCCGCAGCGAGGTTCCGGCCTCGGTGACGGACGCGTTCGGGACGGTCGCCTGCCACGCGGTGACGGAGGGGCGGCTCGCGGCGTGAGGCGCGGACGAGGCCCGTCTCCGGCCTTGAAAGAAAAGTCGTGGATGCCCGGGACAAGCCCGGGCATGACGTGATCAGGGTGTCAGCTGTTCTCAGCAGGTTGCTCGGGAACCGTCGTCATGCCCGGCCTTGTGCCGGGCATCCACGACTTCCTGCCCAAGCCATGTTCTAGCTGCCCGAGCGTGCCTTCACGCCGCCTTGCCGCCGATGACCCCGCGCCGGATCTGGTCTTCCTCGATGGATTCGAACAGGGCGCGGAAGTTGCCCTCGCCGAACCCGTCGTCGCCCTTGCGCTGGATGAACTCGAAGAAGATCGGACCCAGCACCGTGCCGGAAAAGATTTGCAGGAGCACGCGGGACATGCGGCCCTCCTTCTCGCCGATGGCGACCGCGCCTTCCCCGTCGATGAGGATGCCGTTGTCCTTCATCCGGTCCACCGGCTCGCCATGGCCGGGCACGCGGGCGTCGACCTTCTCGTAATAGGTCGCAGGGGGCGAGGGCATGAACGGAAGGCCGTTGGTCCGCAGCGCCTCGACGGTCGCATAGATGTCGCGCGAGCCGCAGGCAATGTGCTGGATGCCCTCGCCCTTGTACTCCTTGAGGTATTCCTCGATCTGGCTCTTGTCGTCGAGGCTCTCGTTGATTGGGATGCGGATCTTGCCGCAGGGGCTGGTGAGGGCGCGGGAGATGAGCCCGGTGAGCTTGCCCTCGATGTTGAAGAAGCGGATTTCGCGGAAGTTGAACAGTTTCTCGTACCAGCCGGCCCAGTGGTCCATGCGGCCGCGGTGCACGTTGTGGGTGAGGTGGTCGAGATAGTAGAGGCCGGCCTGTTCCGGGTGCGGGTCGCGCTCGCCGGTCCAGACGAAGTCGACGTCGTAGATCGAGCCCTTGTCGCCGTAACGGTCGACGAAATAGAGCAGCGAGCCGCCGATGCCCTTCACCGCGGGGATGGAAAGCTCCATCGGGCCGACCTTGCCGACATAGGGCTCGGCGCCGAGGGCGATGGCGCGCTCGTAGGCATATTTCGCGTCCCTGACGCGGAACGCCATGGCGCAGGCGCAGGGCCCGTGCTCGGCGGCGAAGGCGGCGGCGAAACTGTCGGGCTCGGCGTTGACGATGTAGTTCACGTCACCCTGGCGGAAGAGGGTCACGTCCTTCGAGCGGTGGCGAGCGACGGCCTGGAACCCCATCAGGGAGAGAACCTGCTTCAGCGCTGCCGGGTCCGGATGGGCGAATTCGACGAACTCGAAGCCGTCGGTGCCCATGGGGTTGTGGGCGCTGATCTCGGCGGGCGGAGCTTCGTGGGGGAACGGGCCCATGGCGTCATCCTCTGATGGTGTCGTTCGAGGCTTCCATTATCGTGCGGATTCGACGCACGAGGCGTGAGAACGGCGCGGCATATCGGCTATTGCATGCACATCACGTGCGTGGTTGGGTACCTAGATGCACGAGAATGTCTCCGTCGACGGCTTCGACCTGCGCCTGCTGGACGCGCTCCAGGAGGATGGCGCACGAACCAACCAGCAACTCGCCGAGATCGTCCGTCTGTCGGCGAGCCAGGTCTCCCGCCGTCGCCAGCGGCTCGAGGAGGAGGGGCTCATCCGCCGCTATCGCGCCGACCTCGACGCGGCCCGGCTCGGCTTCGGCGTCACGGTCTACATCTTCGTGTCGCTCGCCACCCATTCGGGGCTCAACGCGAAGCGCTTCGGCGACCTCGTCCGCGCCATGCCGGAAGTGCAGGAGGCCCACGCCATGACGGGCGATGCGGACTATCTCCTGAAGCTCGTCGTGCGCGACCTCAAAGGGCTCTCCACCCTCGTCAACGAGGTGCTGCTGCCGCACGAGAGCGTGGCGCGGGTGCGCTCGTCCATCGTGCTGGAGACGCTGAAGGATCAGGCCCTCCTGCCGCTGACGCCGCGCACAAGCGGACACGGGAGTGCCGCGCCGGCGCGATGAAAGCGAAATGCGGCGATGCGACCTCGTCCGCATCATCCACCGGACCCGCCTGCCATGCCCTCCGCCCTCGCTTCCCCCACCCGCCGCGCCGCGCTCGCATTCATCGCCGCCGCGCTCGCCGGCGCCGCCTCGGCCAACGAGGCGCAGCTCGTCGCCGGCCTCGAGGGGGATCATCCCGCCGGCTACTATCGCCGCGCGGCGGACCTGTTCCGTGCGGGACGGCGGGACGAGGCGGTCTTCGTCTTCTATCTCGGCCAATTGCGCTACCGCACCCATCTGGCGGCGCGCCCGGACCTTCCGCGCGATCGTGACGCCGCCGCCTTCGCCTCGCTGTCGGAGGTGGTGGGCCGGCCGGTCAATGAATATGCCTTCGGCGACATCCCCGCACTCGACCGCACCCTCCAGGCGGTGCTCGCCTATGACGCTGCCCGTCCCGACGCCTTCACGCCGCCGGACCGTTTCCCCCAGGCGAGCCGGTCGAACCGCGAGGGGATGGAGCGCTTCCGCGCCCAGATCGTCGCGCAGCAGCAGAGCATCCGCGCCCAGCGCGTCGCCAATGGCCTCACGAACCGCAACTGAGCGCATCCTCCTGACGGATTCCGGCGCGGGCGCGTTTATCCCCCGAGGGGGCCGGTCCCCTCCTGGAGAGATCACATGCCTCAGCGCAGCACCGTCGACCGCTTCGTCGCCATGGTGGAATCAGGTGACCATGTCGGGGCGATCGAGACCTTCTATGCCGAAGACGCCTCGATGCAGGAGAACCTGGCGCCGCCGCGCGTCGGCAAGGCAGCGCTGATCGCCCACGAGAAAGCGGCGCTGGCGCGCGTCGCGGCGGTCCATACCCACGCTGTGAAGACCCTGCTGGTGGACGGCGACCACGTCGCGATCCACTGGATCTTCGACTTCACGCTGCCGGACGGGTCGACCCGCCGGTTCGACGAGATGGCGCTCCAGACCTGGCGGGGCGAGGAGATCGTCACGGAGCGGTTCTTCTACGACCCCTCCACCACACGCTGACGCCGTACGCCGTTTCCGCGCCGCCGGGCAGATGCTAGGTGTCTTCGACAGACGAGAGACACCGCCATGCTTCCCGACGCCCGCCCGCTGCTCGCCCTCGCCCCCGTCATTCCCGTCCTCACCATCAAGGACGTCCGTCACGCCGTGCCGCTGGCGCGGGCGCTGGCGGCCGGCGGACTGCCGGTCATCGAGGTGACGCTTCGTACCCCGCAGGCGCCGGACGCCATCCGCGCCATCGCCCGCGACGTGCCGGAGGCGCTGGTGGGGGCCGGCACCATCACGCGGACGGAGGACATCCAGGTGGCGACGGCGGCGGGGGCGCGCTTCCTCGTCTCTCCCGGAACGCCCGCGGCGCTCGCCGACGCCCTCGCCGCCGTGCCCATCCCGGTCCTGCCGGGCTGCGCCACGGTGACGGAGGCCATGGCGCTGGCCGCCCGCGGCTTCACCGCGCTCAAGTTCTTTCCCGCCGAGCCCTCGGGCGGGGCGGCCTTCCTGAAGAGCCTGTCGGGCCCGCTGCCCGGCCTCGTCTTCTGCCCCACGGGCGGCATCGACGCGGCGAAGGCCCCGGCCTATCTGGCGCTGGCCAATGTCGGAGCGGTCGGCGGCTCGTGGATCGTGCCGGACGACGCGCTGGCGGCGGGCGACTTCGACCGCATCACGGCGCTTGCACGCGCGGCACGGGCGCTGCGCCCCTGACGCTGCCGCGGCCTTGAAATCGGCCACCTTGTCGCACTTGTTGCACGGTGACCGATGCATAGATCGGAGCGGCACTTCAGGGAGGAAGCTTTGACCGACATTTCCAGGATTCTGACCTCCGTCCTTTCGGGCGGGCGGCAGCAGGGCGGCTCGGGCGGCCTTCTCGGACAGCTGGCGGAGATGGCCCAGCGCGGACAGGGCGGCGCGGGCGGGCAGGGCGCTTCCGGAGGAGGGCTTGGCGGCCTGCTCGGAAGCCTCGGCGGCTCCGGTGCCCAGGGCCAGGGCGGCGGCGGGCTGATGGACCAGCTCGGCGCGGTGCTCCGCAATGC
>NZ_JBQVQL010000035.1:0-42758 GCF_052440005.1 Phreatobacter sp. | reverse complement strand
GTCCGTGGCCATCATCGACCGGGCCACCCGCGCCGTCGAGCGTGTGCTGGTGGGGCCCGGCTTGCCGGTCTGGTCGCTGGCCTTCCGTCCCGGCACCGACGAACTGATGACGGGGGGCGGCGACCGTCTGGTGCGGCGCTGGCTCGCCTCGACCGGGGAGCATCTCGGCGCCGTGGTCATGTCGCGCCCGTCCGACCGCCTCGCCAGCCTCGCCGACCACCCGGGCGCCGAGGTCTTCCGCGCCTGTTCGGCCTGCCACACGCTCGGCCCCGACGACGGCAACCGCGCCGGCCCGACGCTGCATGGCGTCATCGGCCGTCGTATCGGCACCGCTCCAGGTTACGACTTTTCGCCGGCCCTGCGCGGCATGGACATCGTCTGGACGAAGGAGACGATCGCCCGCCTCTTCGAGATCGGGCCGAACGCCTACACGCCGGGCACCAAGATGCCCGAGCAGCAGGTGACCGACCCCGACGACCTCAAGGCCCTCGTCGACTTCATCGCCAAAGCGACCGGCGCGGAATAGCTCAGTTGAGCCCGTCCTTGCCGGCCTTCGCCTCGGCGAGATAGTCCTCGGCCGTGCGCACGCGCGGGCGTTCCTGCGCCGCGTAGGGGTCGAAGCCCTCGTTGACCACACGCTCGACGCGGCAGTCCTCGCACATGAACAGGGCCTCGCGCCGCGCCGCATTGGCGCCGGAGAACATCCAGTGCCCCTCGAGCTTGGCGGCGATCCGCTCGATGGTCGACTTGGTCCCGAAGGCCTTGCCGCAGGCGGTGCAGTGGAACGGCTCCTCCTCCTTCACCACCCGCCGCGGCTCGCGCCAGGCGACGAAGTCGAGCTGCGGCACGAGGTCGATGGCATCCTCCGGGCAGGTCTGTTCGCACAGGCCGCACTGGACGCAGAGGCTCTCGGTGAAGCGCAGCATCGGCTTGTCGGGATTGTCCGACAGCGCGGCGGTCGGGCAGGCGGAGACGCAGGCGAGGCACAGCGTGCAGGCCGCCACGTCCACATGGGCCTTGCCGAAGGGCGCGCCCGCCGCGAGCGGGATCCGGTCCACCGGCGCCGGGGCGGCGTCGTGCAGCTCGAGGAAGGAGAGCTCGAGCAGGCCGCGCTTGGTGCCCATCGGCAGGAAGGTGGAGGGCTTCGGCGACGCCGTCGCGGCGAAGGGGACCGCGAGTGCCTGCGCCAGCATGTCCGGATCGTCGGTCTCGACCAGCCTGACGACGTCGGCGCCGTAGCCGAGCGCCGCGACCACCGAGCGCGTCGTCTCCAGCGTCCGCATCAGTCCGAGCAGGTCGTGCTTCGGCTTGGCGCGGCCGAGGACGGCGATGCCCGCCGCGCCATAGGCGAGGGCGGCTGCGAAGAGCTCGGGCCCCGCCTGGGTGATCTCGTTCACCTGCAGCGGCAGCACATGGGCCGGCAGGCCGGCGCCGAAGCGCGCCAGCGCGTCGATCAGCGGCAGGCCGTGGTCGCCGTCATGGAGCAACAGCACGGCGCCCGTGCCCCCCGCCGCGGCGTAGGTCGTCATCAGCGCCCTGAGGCGGCCGAGGATCGCGTCCACCGGCGGCAGCGCATAGGCCGCGGCGCCCGTCGGGCAGGCGGCGGCGCACTGGCCGCAGCCGGCGCAGATGGCGGGGTCGATGGCGACGTGGTCGCCGTCCGGGCTTATGGCGCCGGTCGGGCAAAGGTCGAGGCAGCGGGTGCAGCCGGTGATCTTGTTGCGGGAATGGGCGCAGAGATCGGCGGTGAAGGTGACGAAGCGCGGCTTGTCGAAGGTCCCGACGAGGCCGGACGCCTCGCCGATCAGCTTCTCCACCGCCGCGGCGTCGCGCGGGTCGGCGCGCAGGTAACCGGGCCTGAGCTCGTGCGCGGGAAACAGCGGCACGCCGCCCGAGAGGTCGATGACGAGGTCCGACGTCGAGGAGGCACCGTTGCGGGGCGCCTGCCAGAGGTAGCTCCGCCGCGACGAGGGCGCCGGCAGCGCATAGTCGTCCACCACCAGGGAAAAGGCGCCGAGATGGCCCTGCGCCGTGGAGATCGTTCCTTTCACGACGGGGAAGGCGGTCTCGCGCTGCGGCGCTACCTCACCCGGCCGGGTGAGCAGGACGGTGACGTCGAGGCTCGCCGAGAGCCGGCGCGCCACCTCCACCGCCACCTCGTCGCGGCCATAGACGAGGGCGACACCCTTTGATTCCAGCGTCACGGCCTGGATCGGCGGCATCTCCACGGCCGCCGCCGCCAGCAGCGCCGCGGTCTTCGGGCCGGCCTTCGCCGCATCCACCGACCAGCCCGCCTGCTCGCGCACATTGCCGAAGGTCAGGCGCCCGGCGTGGCCGAGATCCTGGGCGACCTCGGAAAAGAGCGGCGCCTCCTGGGTGCAGCCGACGGTGATGTCGCCGCCCTGTCCGACGACGGCCTTGAAGAAGTCGAGCTCTTTGCGGCACAGCTGGTCGGCGGTGCGGACCTTCGTCCGGCACGCCTTTCCCACCGCTTCCCCATGCAGCGGCATGGTTTCCTCGCAGGAGCAGAGGAATGTAGTGCCTGCCGTCATTGCGCTCTCCGACCCGCGGCTCTTCCCGCCGCGTGGGGTCTTCATATATTGGAAGCAGTCAAAAGAACCAGACCGGCCTGTCGCCGCGCCCCCGGCAGCTAAGGACTTCATGGCCCTCGTCACGCTCCGCGCCCCCTCGACGCTCGACCTGCCGCCCGGCTTCCGCGCCGTTCCGCTGCGCGAATCGGGCGATGCCTTCGCCCATGCCTGCCGCACGGCGGCGGAGGAGGGCGCGGGCACGCTCGTCTGGGTGCGGCGTTTCGACCTTGCCGAATTCGCCGTGGTGCTCGAGCCCGAGCAGCCTCTGGCCGAGGCGCGCAAGGCCTTCTTCATGGGCATGAACGCCGCCGCCGACGCCATCGCCGCCCTCTGCCCGCCCGAGCGCAGCGTCGCCTTCTCCTTTCCCGACGCGATACGCTTCGATGGCGGCCTCGTCGGCGGCGGCCGCCTCGGCTGGCCGAAGCGCTGCGCCGAGACCGAGGTGCCCGACTGGCTGGTCTTTGCGGCGAGCGTTCGCGTCTCCTTCTCCGGCCTGCTGGAGCCGGGGCAGGCGCCGACCGCCGCCGCCCTTGACGAAGAGGGCTTCGAGGGCGTCGGCCCGGCCATGCTGGTGGAGAGCTTCGCCCGCTTCCTCCTGCGCGCCGTCGACATCGTCCAGCACCAGGGCTTTGCGCCCATCCTTGCCGAGTATCTCGCGCGCGTCGCCAAGGACCGTCCGGGCGACACGCTCTCGCTCACGCCCGACGGCGATCTCGTTATCCGACCGGCGGTGGGCGACATGGAGCGTCAGACCGGCTTCCTCGACGGGTTGAAGGCCGCCTCCTGGCTCGACCGCGACACGGGAGGGCCGAAGCTGTGATGATGCTCCGGACCATCCGCCTCGACCCCTCCGACACCTTCGTCTTTCCCGTCGCCGCCGAACCCGGCGAGTGGGCGGTCACCGGCTCCTTCCTGTTCTGGGGCCGCGACGTCGCGGCCCTCGCCGGCAAGGAGCGCGCCGCCTTCCGTTCCGGCTTCGTCGGCGTCTCATCCCTCGGCTTCTCGACCCTCGTCGTCGCACAGCCCATCCGGCCCGAGGAGCGTGCCGCCGCCGTCGACAGCCTCGCCCGCCATCTGATGGACCGGCTCGGCGCGCCGGACATGGACGCCGCCCGTGCCGCGGCGGACGAGGAGATCGCCTTCGCCGCCTCCCTCGCCGACCATCCGGAGGGCACGCTGGTGGCCATGCACCGCGCCCTCGAGGCCGGCGAGATCCGCGAGCAGTTCCGCACCCTCTCGGCGCGCGAGAAGGCCGCCGGCGCCGACAGCCTCCATGCGACGGCCCGCGCCTTCACCTTCCACGAGGAGGTGGACGACGGTCCCGAGGAGCGCGTCGACCTGATCGACATGATGGCGGCCCGCAAATGACCACCGAAACCCGCACCGTCACCGAGTTCTGGGTCTCCTCCGGCCATCACATGACCCGCCGGGTCGAGGGCGGCGGGCTTGCCGTCACCGACGAGATGATCCTCGCCTATCTCGCCCGCCCCGAACTCGTGCCGCCGCCGGAGGCCTGCGCCGCCGAGCGCGCGCTCCACGCCGAGCTGATGGCATCGCCCCGCCGTCCGGTGACGGCCGCCATGATCGATGCGCTGGCCGACGAGGACGCCCGCGAGAACTGGCGCTTCATGATCGGCTTCCGCGACCGGCTCATCGCCCATCCCAGCATCGAGGCGGCCTATCTCTCCATCGTCCGCCAGGGTGCGAAGGGCGTACCGCCGCTGTTCCTCAACCAGCTCGTCCACCTCGTTCTGCGCAACGCGCTGGACGGCTGCGAGGACCCCTTCGTCCTGCGCGCCGCCGAACTCCTCTTCCGTCCGCAAAAGGGCTCCCTCAAGGACGGCGCGCTGCTCCTCGCCGACCAGGAGCTGATCGAGAGCTTCGAGGCCGACCGGCAGGCACTGCTGCAGACCTCGCCGCTGGCCGCCATGATGGGCACCGACGCGATGGGCGACCTCGAGGTGATGACCGACGAGACCGCGCCCACCTACTGGTCGCGCTCGGACGCCTTCTCCATGGTGTTCAACCTCGGCGGCGACCCGCGCTCCCGCGAGGCCCTGTGCCGGGCGCTGGAGACCTGGATTGCCCACATGCTGGGGGTCGAGACCACCATCGTGCCGATCGAGCGGATCGAGGACGCGGACTGGCGCTGGTTCGTCGGCCTCGATGCCGAGGCCACCGCCATCGGCAACAGGCTCTGGCGCGGCGAGGCGATTGACCCTGCCGACCAGAGTCGGGTCTGCGGCCTGTTCCGCCTCGATTTCGCCGACCCGCGCACGGTCGATCCGAAGCTCGGCGGCAAGCCGGTCTATCTCATCATGGCGCTGACCGAGGACATGATCCTCCGCGTCAAGCCGCAGAACCTGATCGTCGGCCTGCCGCTCGCCGGCCGGCAGGCGGCCTGAGGAGACGCCCATGCCCGTCCAGCACCTGACCGTCGGCATCGTCGCCGTGAAGCGCAAGCTGACCAATCCCTGGGTCGATTTCGAGTGGCTGCCCGAGGCGGTGCTCCCCGGCCTGCCGGCGGTCACGCCCGGCACGCTCATCGGCGCCGAGGGCCCCGTCGAGCGCTGGTATCTCGGCCCCGCCGAACTCACCCTCCATTCCGGCGAGACGGCCCACTACCGCGACAACCTCGTCTCCGGCCGCCCTGCGGTCTGGGTGGCGCTGCGCGAGGCCTATGACGGCGGCTGGTCGGTGGCCGGCGCCACCGTCGACCCCTACGAGGGCGAGGCCTATGTCGACGTGGTCACCGACAAGGTCGAGGCCGTACCCATGCCGCACGAGATCGCGGTGGAGCTGCAGGCCTTCGTCGATGCGCACCATGTCGACCAGCCCTTCTTCAAGCGCAAGCGCGACCGCAAGGATCCGCACGCCGAGCCGGACTTCGGCCTCGGCCATCCCGCGCGCCAGCCCGGGAGGCGACCGTGAGCGACGCCGACAAGGGCTTCCTCTCCCGCTGGTCGCGGCTGAAGCGCCAGCCGGCGCCGCCTCCCGAAGCGGCACCGCCGGCGGCCGAACCTGCCGCCGCGCCGGCGCCAGAGGGCAAGGCGCTCGACGACCTTTTGGCGCAGCTTCCGCGCGTCGAGGATCTCGTCCCCGGCCAGAGCCTGTCGGCCTTCATGCAGCCCTGGGTGCCGGCCGGCGTCCGCAACGCCGCGCTCCAGCGCATGTGGCTGCTCGATCCGGCCATCCGCGACTACGTCAGCCCGGCGCTCGACTACGCCTACGACTACAACACGCCCGGTGGCGCGCCGGGATTCGGGCCCATGGAAACCGGCCAGGATGCTATCCGTGAGGTCGCCGAGATGTTCGACCGGGTCCTCGGCAAGGACCAGAAAGAGGGTTCCGCGGCGCCCGCGAGCGGACACGACAATGTGTCGCAAGCGGGGTCGGTGGACGCTGCTGGCGATGCTGCGGTGCAGCAATCCTTCCCTGTAACGTCAATCGTGCGGACGGAGGTATCCGGCGCTTCGGAAAAGACGACTGGAAAAGCACAGGAAATTGGCGGGGAAGACGCGCAGGCTCCTGCTGCGGCGCACAAGAGTGCAAGCGAAACGAAGGACTTGCGGCCTGTCGGTCGCCGCCATGGCGGCGCGCTGCCGGGTTAGGAAGGTCCTATGACCGCTTGCCAGCAGCCCCCATAGCTTGTAGCTATTCTAAGGCAAATATGGACAGCCTATGGCCAAGGTGCGGTACAGCGCCGGCAGGGCTCCGAGGAACGGTCGCAGCAGTGCGTGAACGGGTACTAGAGGAAGCGATCAAGGCGGTCGGCGGGGTGGGTGCCCTGGCGAGAGCGCTCGGCATTTCGCAGCCTTCCGTTTCGAGCTGGAACCGCGTGCCTCCCGAGCGCGTCATCGCCGTGGAGAAGGTCTCCGGCGTCGGCCGCCACGTGCTGCGTCCCGACCTCTATCCCGAGAGCCGTTCCTCCATCGCCCTCGCCATGGAGGCGGCGCGCGACAAGGCCGGCGTCGATGAGATGGACCGCCTGCGCTCGGCCGAATACGGGCTGCTCGCCCTCCTGCTCTTCCGCGTGCCGACCGCCGAGGTCCTGGCCCAGGTGGCCGAGCTCAAGGGCGACGTCTCGCCTCTCGGCATGGCCCATCTCGCCCTGGCGCGCGCCGCCGCCGAGACCGACGTCGAGAAGGTCGGCCGCGAGTTCTTCGATCTCTTCGTGGGCGTCGGGCGCGGCGAGCTGCTGCCCTATGCCTCCTACTATCTGACCGGCTTTCTGCACGAGCGGCCGCTCGCCGCCGTGCGGCAGTCCTTCGTCGACCTCGGCATCATCCGCGAGGACGGGTCGCGTGAGCCGGAAGACCATATCGCCCTGCTCTTCGACGTGATGGCGAACCTCGCCGCGCGGGAGATCGGCGAGGGCTACGAGACGGAGAAGGCCTTCTTCGAGGCGCATCTGAAGCCTTGGGCGGGCCGCTTCTTCGCAGATCTGGAATCGATGACGGGCAGGCCCTTCTACGCCGCGGTGGGCGCGGTGGGCAGGCTGTTCGTCGCCATTGAAGACGAGGCTTTCTCCTTCGACGCCTGAGGCGCGAAGGACGAATGGAGGACACGACCATGTCGGATCAAGCCAAGAACCAGGGAACCGCCGCCGCTCCGGCCCGCCGCGACTTCCTCAAGGCGATGACCGGTGCCTCGGCTGTCGCCGCGGCCGCCGTGGTCGGCGCCGACCAGGCCGATGCCCAGGCCGTCACCCGTGAGAGCCGCGATGAGCGCACCAAGGCCCGCTACCAGGCCAATTCCGCGCACGTCCAGGCCTTCTACCGCACCAACCGCTACTGAGAGGCGCCCCCCATGCTCATCAAGCGCAAGTCCGAGGACGCCGCCCGCACCCGTCTCGCCGGTCTCGCCGGCGGTCTGACCTCCGGTGTGATGGATCGCCGTACCTTCCTCGCCCGCTCCGGCCTCACCGCCGCAGGCGCCATCGCCGTCGGTTCGCTGACGCTGGGCGCGGTGCGCCGCGCCGAGGCCGTCGCCGCGCCCCAGCCGGGCGTCGCCATCACGGTGAAGAAGAACATGTGCACCCACTGCTCGGTGGGCTGCACCGTCAAGGCCGAGGTGCAGAACGGCGTCTGGACCGGCCAGGAGCCGGCCTGGGAAAGCCCGATCAACCGCGGCACCCATTGCGCCAAGGGCGCGGCCTCCCGCGAGCTCGTCTTCGGCGAGCGCCGCGTGAAATATCCAATGAAGCTGTCGGGCGGCCAGTGGCAGCGCATCTCGTGGGACCAGGCGTTCAACGAGATCGGCGACAAGATGATGGAGATCCGCGGCAAGTCCGGCGCCGATTCCGTCTACATGCTCGGCTCGGCCAAGTTCACCAACGAGGCGGCCTATCTCTTCCGCAAGTTCGCCGCCTTCTGGGGCACTAACAACGTCGACCACCAGGCCCGCATCTGCCACTCCACCACCGTGGCCGGCGTCGCCAACACCTGGGGCTACGGCGCCCAGACGAACTCCTACAACGACATCCGCAACTCCAAGACCATGATCATCATGGGCGGCAACCCCGCCGAGGCCCATCCCGTGTCGCTTCAGCACGTGCTGAGCGGCAAGGAGATGAACCGCGCCAACATGATCGTCATCGATCCCCGCATGACGCGCACCGCCGCCCATGCGACCGAATATGTCCGCATCCGCTCCGGCACCGACATTCCGGTCATCTGGGGCATCATGTGGCACATCATCAAGAACGGCTGGGAGGACAAGGACTTCCTCGCCAAGCGCGTCTACGGCATGTCCGAGGCGCTCAAGGAAGTGGAGAAGTGGGACCCCAAGACCGTCGAGGACGTCACCGGCGTTCCCGGCGCGCAGCTCGAGCGGGTCGCCAAGCTCTTCGCCACCGAGAAGCCTTCCACGCTGATCTGGTGCATGGGCGCCACCCAGCACACGGTCGGCACGGCCAACGTGCGCGCCTACTGCACGCTGCTCCTGCTCACCGGTAACGTCGGCGCCCCCGGCACCGGCGCCAACATCTTCCGCGGCCACACCAACGTGCAGGGTGCGACCGATCTCGGCCTCGACGTCGGCAACCTGCCGCTCTACTACGGCCTGGTCGAGGGCGCGTGGCGCCACTGGGCCCGCGTCTGGGACGTGCCCTACGACTACTTCGTCTCCCGCTTCGACGAGGTGCCGGCCAAGGCCGGCCGCGGCGCCCGCACGGGCAAGCAGAACATGGAGGTCTCGGGCATCCCCTCCACCCGCTGGTTCGACGCCACGCTGCTGCCGGGCGAGCAGGTCGACCAGAAGGACAACATCAAGGCGATGTTCGTCATGGGCCACGGCGGCAACACGATCCCGCGTGTTCCCGGCGCGGTCGAGGGCCTCGGCAAGCTCGACCTCCTCGTCGTGGTCGACCCGCATCCGACCAACTTCGTCTCGCTCGGCAACCGGCGCGACGGCACCTACGTGCTGCCCGCCTGCACCAACTTCGAGTGTGACGGGTCGCGCACCGCCTCCAACCGCTCGGTGCAGTGGGGCGAGAAGGTCGTCGAGCCGATCTTCGAATCGGCGTCGGACTACTGGATCATCTACAAGTTCGCCCAGAAGCTCGGTTTCGCCGACGCGATGTTCAAGAACATCAAGATGGTGAAGGGCAAGTACGGCGACGAGCCGGAGGCCGAATCGCTGCTGCGCGAGATCAACCGCGGCGGCTGGTCCACCGGCTATACCGGCCAGTCGCCGGAGCGCATCAAGGCGCACATGGCGAACCAGGACAAGTTCGACATCGTCACCCTGCGCGCGCCGAAGGAACTCGCCGACATCGGCGGCGACTTCTACGGCCTGCCCTGGCCGTGCTGGGGCAAGCCCGAGGTGCGCCACCCCGGCACCCACATCCTCTACAACACCAACGTCCGCATGATGGATGGCGGCGGTGCCTTCCGTCCGCGCTTCGGCCTGGAGCGCAACGGCGAGACCCTGCTGGCGCAGAACTCGTGGAACCTGGATTCACCGATCCAGGACGGCTACCCCGAGTTCACCTACGCCATCTTCCAGCGCCTCGGCTGGGACGCCGACCTGACGGCGGAGGAGAAGGCGCAGATCGAGCGGCAGGGCGGCGCCAACGTCGGTGCCGTCTCCTGGGCCACCGACCTGTCGGGCGGCATCCAGCGCGTCTGCCTCGAGAAGAACGTCGTGCCCTTCGGCAACGGCAAGGCACGCGCCATCGCCTGGAACCTGCCGGATCCGGTGCCGATCCATCGCGAGCCGATCTACACGCCCCGCCCCGACCTCGTGGCCAAGTACCCGGCCCGCGCCGACGAGCGGAACCTGCGCATGCCCAACCTTCACACGACCTACCAGAAGGGCGCCGTGGACAAGGGCATCGCCCGCCAGTTCCCGATCATCCTCACCTCCGGCCGCCTCGTGGAATACGAAGGCGGCGGCGAGGAGACGCGGTCCAACAAGTGGCTCGCCGAGCTGCAGCAGGACATGTTCGTCGAGATCAACCCGCGCGACGCCAGCCAGCGCAACATCACCGATGGTGGCTGGGTCTGGGTCGCCGGCCCCGAGGGTGGCCGTGCCCGCGTCAAGGCGCTCGTCACCGAGCGTGTCGGCCCGGGCGTCGCCTGGATGCCGTTCCACTTCGGTGGCTGGTACCAGGGCGAGGACCAGCGCAAGAACTACCCGCAGGGGACGGACCCGATCGTCCTCGGCGAGAGCGTCAACACCGTGACCACCTACGGCTATGACCCGGTGACGGGCATGCACGAAGGCAAGGCCACGCTCTGCCAGATCCAGGCGGCGTGAGAGGGAGGACCGAACAATGGCCCGCATGAAATTCCTCTGCGACGCTGATCGCTGCATCGAGTGCAACGCCTGCGTCACCGCCTGCAAGAACGAGCACGACGTGCCCTGGGGCATCAACCGCCGGCGCGTCGTCACCCTCAACGACGGCAAGCCTGGCGAGCGCTCCATCTCCATGGCCTGCATGCACTGCACCGACGCGCCCTGCGCGGCGGTCTGCCCGGTGAACTGCTTCTACACCACGGCCGACGCGGTGGTGCTGCACTCCAAGGAGCTGTGCATCGGCTGCGGCTACTGCTTCTACGCCTGCCCCTTCGGCGCGCCCCAGTATCCGCGCGTCGGCAATTTCGGCACGCGCGGCAAGATGGACAAGTGCACCTACTGCGCCGGCGGCCCGCTCGCCGACAGCTCGACGGCCGAATACGCCGCCTACGGGGCCAACCGCCTCGCCGAGGGCAAGCTGCCGCTCTGCGCCGAGATGTGCTCCACCAAGGCGCTCCTCGCCGGCGACAGCGACATGATCGCCACCATCTACAAGGAGCGCGTGCTGAAGCGCGGCTACGGCTCCGGCGCCTGGGGCTGGCAGACGGCCTACAAGGAAACCATCGCCATCTGATCCGTCGCGGCGGCGGGCTCGCCTCGCCGCCCTCTCCGCCTCGTCAATTCCGGACGGCCGCCGTGAGCGGACCGTCCGCAGGGAGGACCATCCGATGCGCTTCTCGCTTCGGTCTCTCGTTGCAGCCCTCGCCGTTGCAATGGCCGTCTTCGTCGCTGCGCCGGCCTTTGCCCAGCAGCCGACCTCCGTCAATCCCACGGCCTCGTCCGTCCAGGAGCGCCAGCTGTTGCAGGCCCTGCAGGCCGGCACCCCGGGCCAGGGCACCACGCTGTCGGGCCGCATCACCATCCCAGACGCCGGCGCGGGCAACCTGATCCAGCCGCAGGGCCAGGCGTGGCGGACCTTCCACCAGGGCACCATGCACTGGATCGGCGCCATCGCCATCCTCGGCATGCTGGCGGCCCTCACGGTCTTCTACCTGGTGCGCGGCCGCATCATGATCGAGGCCGGCCGCTCCGGCGCCTCCATCCTGCGCTTCTCCACCTTCGAGCGCTTCATCCACTGGATGACCGCCGGCTGCTTCATCATCCTCGCCCTGTCGGGACTGAACGTCACCTTCGGCAAGTTCATCCTCGCCCCGGTCTTCGGCGAGGGCGCCTTCGCCGCCATGTCGCAGTGGGCCAAATACGCCCACAACTACCTCGCCTGGCCCTTCATGCTCGGCCTGGTTTTCATGTTCGTCACCTGGGTGATCCACAACATCCCGGACAGCACCGACATCGTCTGGTTCAAGAAGGGCGGCGGCCTCGTCGGCGGCGAGCATCCCCCGGCCAAGAAGTTCAACGCCGGACAGAAGCTCATCTTCTGGTCGGTGATCGTCGGCGGCGGCATGCTCTCCGTGTCGGGCGTCTACATGCTCTTCCCGGCCTCGGCCGGCGGCGTCCTGGCGATGCAGTTCTGGAACATCGTCCACGGCGTCGTCGCGGTGCTGCTCATCGCCGCCATGATCGCCCACATCTACATCGGCTCGATCGGCATGGAGGGCGCGGCGGACGCCATGACCTCCGGCGAGGTCGATCTGAACTGGGCCAAGGAGCACCATTCGCTCTGGGTCGAGGAGAAGCTGGCGCGCGGCGCCGTGCATCCCCACGCCGCCGGCCAGCCGGCCGAGTAGGCCTCACGACCCATCATCCTCTGGCGCGCCCGGCCGCAAGGCCGGGCGTCGTCGTTTCAGGGGCTGGCGGCGCTGCGGCTGCCGCCCTAGTGTCCCGGCGAACGGTCTTGGAGGCGCAGGCGCGATGAAGGTGGTGGGACTGGCCGGCTGGAGCGGGGCGGGCAAGACGACCCTGCTCGCGCGCGTCATCCCCGTTCTCACCCGGCGGGGGCTCTCCGTCTCCACCGTCAAGCACGCCCACCACGCCTTCGACATCGACCAGCCGGGCAAGGATTCCTACGCCCATCGCGAGGCCGGCGCCAGCGAGGTGCTGGTCGCCTCCGGGCGCCGCTGGGCGCTGATGCACGAGCTGCGCGACGAGGAGGAGCCGCGGCTCGCCGACCTGCTGGCGCGGCTCTCCCCGGTCGATCTGGTCATCGTCGAAGGCTTCAAGCGCGAGGCCCATCCCAAGATCGAGATCCATCGCGCCGCCAACGGCAAACCCTGGCTCTTTCCCGACGTCTCGCATGTCGGCGGCCTGATCTGCGACGCCGAGCCGCCGGGCTGGACAGGCCCGCGCGTCGGGCTCGATGACGCCGAGGCCGCCGCCGCCCTCCTGGCCGCCGCTGCCGAGCCCGTGGGCGACGTCGTCGCGCGGCTGCACGCATCCCCGCCGATCGAACTCGCGCGCCAGCCGCGCAAGTCGGCCCGGGCGTCCTGAACCCATGGCCCAGCTCTCCTCCGACCAGTTCGCCTTCGGCGGCCAGCTCCTCTCGGTCGAGGACGCTCTCGCCCGCGTCGGCGAGGGCCTGCGCCCTGTCGCCGAGACCGAGACGGTCTCTCTCCTCGAGGCGGACGGCCGCATCCTCGCCGCCGATTTCGCCGCCCCCGTCAGCCTGCCGCCCTTCTTCAACTCGGCGGTGGACGGCTATGCGGTGCGGTTCGCCGACCTGATGCCGGGCGAGGAGACGCGCCTCACCGTCGGTTCGCGCGTGCCCGCCGGCGCCGAGGCCGCCGCCGCCCGCGCCGCGGAGGCCGTGCGCATCTTCACCGGCGCGCCCATGCCGGAGGGCTGCGACACCGTTTTCATGCAGGAGGACGTGCGCCTCGACGGCGCGGCGGTGATCCTGCCGCCCGGCCTCTCCGCCGGCGCCAATTGCCGCCCGGCGGGCGAAGACCTGCCGGCCGGCAGCCTCGCGCTGTCCGCCGGCCGCCTGATGTCGCCTGAGACCATCGCCCTCGCCGCCGCGCTCGGCGTGACCGGCGTGGTCGTCCGCCGCCGCGTCCGCGTCGCCGTCTTCTCCACCGGCAACGAGATCGTCTCGCCCGGCGCGCCGCTCGGACCCGCCCAGCTCTACGATTCCAACCGCTTCATGCTGCAGGCGCTGCTGCGCCGGCTCGGCGCGGCGGTCACCGATCTCGGCATCCTCCCCGACGACCGCGCGGCGATCTCCGCCGCCCTCCGCGATGCGGCGGCCCACCACGACCTCATCCTCACCTCCGGCGGCGTCTCCACCGGCGAGGAGGACCACGTGAAGGCGGCGGTGGAACAGGTCGGCAGCCTCACCTTCTGGCGGCTCGCCATCAAGCCGGGCCGCCCCGTCGCCATGGGCGTGATCCCGTCGGCCCGCGACGGCGAGGCCGCCGCCTTCATCGGCCTCCCCGGCAATCCCGTCGCGGTCTTCGTCACCTTCGCCCACGTCGTCAGGCCGTTCCTGACCGTTCTTGCGGGGGCAAAGCCCGAGAGGCCGCTGGCGCTGCCCGTGCGCTGCGCCTTTCCCTACAAGAAGAAGGCCGGGCGGCGCGAATATGTGCGGGTGGCCCTCAGGCGCACGCCGGACGGGGCCGTCGAGGCGGTGAAGCACCCGCGCGACGGCGCCGGCGTCATCACCTCGCTCACCGAGACCGACGGCCTCGTCGAGCTTCCCGAGGCGATCGAGCGCGTCGCGCCCGGCGACACCGTCGCCTTCCTCTCCTACGCCCTGCTGCGCTGAGGCTCAGGCGGCGGGAAAGCCGGCGAGGATGGTCTCCGCCTCGGCGAGGTCCTCAGGGCTGTTGGCGTTGAAAAAGGGATCGTAGGGGGCGGTCGGCCAGACGGCCTCGGCGATGCCGTGGCGCGCCGTCCAGCGGTCGATCTTGCGCAGGTCCTCCACCACCAGGGCGTGGCGGAGGTCGGCGGCGAGTGAGACCGGCCAGAGGCCGACGACCGGATGGGTCTGGTCGCCCGAGCGGGCGCAGGCGAGCGCCGTCCCCGCCGCCTCGCGCGCCTCATGGAGCCGGGAGACGAGGTCCATGGGGAGGAAGGGCGAATCGGTCGGGATCGACAGCAGCCAGGCCGTCTGCGGCCGGTGCACCGCCATCCATTCCAGCGCCGCGAGAATGCCCGCGAGCGGCCCGGCGAAGCCCTCCACCGTGTCCGCCACCACCGGCAGGCCGAGGCCGGCGAAGCGGGCGGGATCGCCATTGGCGTTGACGATCAGGCCGTCGCATTGCGGCGCGAGGCGCGCGACGGCGCGGTCGAGCAGGGTGACCCCGCCGAGGGTCTTCAGCGGCTTGTCGCCGCCACCCATGCGCCGGGCGAGGCCGCCTGCCAGCAGCACGCCGAGGGTTTCGGGATGGGCCAAGCGTCAGTCCTCCGCGCCCTTGCGCCGGTGGCGGGCGCTCTCCTCCTCGACATAGGCGAGGTCCTGGTCGAAGACGATCCGGTCCTCTCCGGCCAGCGCCACGAAGCGCTTCCCCTTGGCCCGGCCGATGAGGGTGAGGCCGCACTGGCGCGCGAGCTCCACGCCCCAGGCGGTGAAGCCGGACCGCGAGACGAGGATGGGGATGCCCATGCGCACCGTCTTGATGACCATTTCCGAGGTCAGCCGCCCGGTCGTGTAGAAGATCTTGTCGGCGCCGCTCTCGCCGTGGCGGAACATCCAGCCGGCGATCTTGTCCACCGCGTTGTGGCGGCCGACGTCCTCCATATAGACCAGCGGCTGGTCCTCGCGGCACAGCACGCAGCCGTGGATGGCGCCGGCCTCCAGGTAGAGCGAGGGCATGGTGTTGATGGCGTGGGTCAGCCGGTAGAGCCAGGAGGTGCGGAACTCCGCCTTCGGCAGCGTGATCTCCGACAGCGCCTCCATCAGGTCGCCGAAGGCGGTGCCCTGGGCGCAGCCGGAGGTCTGGGTCCGCTTCTTCAGCTTCGCCTCGAAATTGGTGTGTGCCTCGGTGCGCACCACCACCACTTCGAGGTCCTCGTCGTACTCGACCTCGGTGACCACGTCGTCGGGCTTCAGCATGTTCTGGTTCAAAAGGTAGCCGATCGCCAGATAGTCCGGGTAGTCGCCGATCGTCATCATCGTGACGATCTCCTGGGCGTTCAGATAGAGCGTCAGCGGCCGCTCCACCGTCACCGCCGTCTCGATGGGCTCTCCGCGTTCGTTGACGCCCGTCACCCGCTGGGTGAGGCGGGGGTCGGCAGGGTTCGGAACGATGAAGGGCGGCGTTGCGGGCATGGCACCGGAGCTTGCGAGGTCGGCCGGTGCATAGCACGGCGCCGCGGCGCCGTGCCATGGTCGCGTCATTCTGCGGGCATCCCCGGCGCCACGAAGCCGTGACGGGCGAGAATCCGCTGCCCGGCCGGCGACAGGACGAACAGGGCCAGCCGGTAGGCCGCCGGCGAGGCGCCGCTCACCACCGTCAGGCCATAGTCCGCCCCAACGGCCAGCGCGTCCGGCAGCGCCACCATGCGGATACCCGGCTGTTCGCGGCCGATGGGCCCGGCATTGGTGCAGTAGGCGAGGAAGAGGTCGGCCTTGCCCGCGGCGATGACGTGGCCATAGGCGTTGCGCCCCTCCGGCACCGGCGCGCTCGACGGCCCGCCGGTGAGCTGCAGCGCCTTGGCCTCCAGCGCCGTCCGCGCACCGGGCCGCACCGCCTCGGCGCGCGCGAAGACCTGGTAGGCATAGTCGCCAGCAGGGTCGGCGCGCGGCGTGGAGGTGCCGAGCTTCACCGCCGGGTCGAGCATGCGGTCGAGCAGGTTCGTCGGCGTCACTTCGAGCCCGGGTCGCACGAAGGCGCAGAGCGCGTTGCGGGCGAAGAGAACCACCGGTCCCGCCTTGCCGGCGGTCGCCAGCGCCTGCGGGTGGGTCATGTTGGCGGAAGCGAAGACCTCCGCCCGCTCACCGCCCGCTATGGCGTCGCGGATCAGCCCGGAGGGCCGGTAGACCTGCGTCACCTTGGGGCCGCCGGCCGCCTCGAAGGCGGCCGACACCTCGGTCAGGGCGCCGCGCAGGCTCCCGGCTGCATGCAGCAGCACCGGTTCCTGCGCGTTCGCGCTGCCCGTGGCCAGCATCATCAGGCCCGCCGCCAGAATCCGCCGCATCTCACGCTCCCGTGTCGGAGGCGTTGGCGAAGAAGAGCTGCTGGCCGTTGATCTTGTAGTCGGCGATGGCCTTCTGCCCCTCCGGCCCGACGATCCAGTCGATGAAGGCCTGTCCGTCTGCCTGCTTGACGTGCGGATGGCGCTGCGGGTTCACCAGCATGATGCCGTACTGGTTGAACAGGCGGCGGTCGCCCTCCACCAGGATGTCGAGGTCGGCGCGGTTACGGAACGACAGCCAGGTCGCGCGGTCGGAAAGCACATAGGCGTTCATGCCGCCGGCGGTGTTGAGCGCGGCGCCCATGCCCTGGCCGATCTCCCGGTACCACGTGCCGCGGGTGGCGGCGAGGTCGATGCGGGCCGCCTGCCAGAGGGCGAGTTCGGCCTGGTGGGTGCCGGAACGGTCACCGCGCGAGACGAAGGGCGCCGCCTTCGTCTGGATGGCGGTGAGGGCGGCGGCGATGTCGCGCGAGCCCTTGATGCCGGCGGGGTCGGACTTCGGCCCGATGAGGACGAAGTCGTTGTACATGACGGGGCGCCGCGGCCCGCCGAAACCCTCGGCGACGAAGCGCTCCTCGGCGCCGCGGGCATGGACGAAGACCACGTCCGCATCGCCCCGCCGGCCTGTGTCGAGCGCCTGCCCGGTGCCCTGGCTGATGACGCGCACCTCGATGCCGGTCTTCGCCTTGAACAGCGGCAGGAGGTGATTGAACAGCCCGGAATCGACCGTCGAGGTGGTCGAGGCCACGGTGATGAAGCGGGTGCCCGCCGGGGCCGGCGCGGTGGTCGTGGCGGCAGGGCGCGAGTCCTGCGCCAGGGCGGCGGCGCCGAGGGCGAGGAAGGCCGTGGTGGCGGCCAGCAGGTGTCTCTTGGTCAGCATGGTCGTCTCCTCAGGGGTGTCGGGCCGGATCACCAGACCAGGTCTCCGGCAATGAAGGCGCGGGCCTCGGGGCTTGCCGGGCCGGCGAAGAAGGTGCGGGCCTCGGCGTCCTCGACGAGGCGCCCGCGATGCAGGAACAGCACGCGGTCGGCGAGCCGGCGCGCCTGACCCATGTCGTGAGTGGCCATGACCAGCGTCATGCCCTCGCCGCGGAGTGCCGCCAGCATCTCCTCAATCTGCCGGGTGGCGCCGGGATCGAGTTGCGACGTGGGTTCGTCGAGGAAGAGAACCTCAGGGCGCAGCGACCAGGCCCGGGCGATGGCGAGGCGCTGCTGCTCGCCGCCGGACATCAGTCGCGCCGGCCGTTCGGCGAGCGGCGCGAGGCCGAAGCGCTCCAGCGCCGCGTCGCAGCGCACTCCCCGCTCGCTGCGTGCGACGCCGGCCGCGGCCAGCGCATGCAGCATGTTGGCGCGGGCCGAGCGGCGCAGCATCACCGGCTTCTGAAAAACCATGGCGTGACGCTTGACGCCCGCGATCGTCCCCCGCTCCGCCGCCCACGACACCGCGCCGGCGGTCGGCGCCAGCAGGCCGTGGCAGAGGCGCAGCGTCAGCGACTTGCCGGACCCGTTGGGCCCGATGAGCACGGTCAGTCCGCCCCGCGGCAGGGCGAAGCCGATCCCGTCGACCAGCCGTCGACCGCCGGCCTCGAAGACGAGGTCGGTCACCGTCAGCGGCAGGACGGACAGGGTGTCGCGCATACCGCTCATCCTGCGAAGCGCGCGCCGACGCGGCTCGCGCCGTAGGTGACGGCGTTGATGGCGAGCGTCAGCAGGATCAGGACGATGCCGAGGCCGAGCGCCAGCGGCAGGTCACCCTTGGAGGTCTCCAGCGCGATGGCGGTGGTCATGGTGCGGGTGTAGCCGGCGATGTTGCCGCCGACGATCAGGACGGCGCCGACCTCGGCGCTGGCGCGGCCGAAGCCGGCGAGGATGGCGGTGGCGAGCGCGAAGCGGCCATCCCAGAGCAGGGTCGGGATCGCCCTGAAGCCGGTCAGGCCGATGGAGGCGAGGTGCTCGCGATACTCGGCGTGGAGGTCTTCGGTCAGCTGGCGGGTGATGGCGATGACGATGGGCAACACCAGCAGCGCCTGGGCCACCACCATGGCGGTGGGAGTGAAGAGAAGGCCGAGCGGCCCGAGCGGCCCCGACCGGGACAGCAGCAGGAACACGAGCAGCCCGGCCACCACCGGCGGCAGGCCCATCAGCGCGTTGACCAGGACGATGACCGCGCCGCGACCGGGAAACCGCGCCAGCGCCAGCAGCGCCCCGAGTGGCAGGCCGATCAGCGCGGCGACGCTGACGGCCGACAGCGTCACCGTCAGCGACAGGCCGACGATGGAGAGGAAGGCCGGGTCGCCGCCGAGGATGAGGCCGAAGGCGGCGGCGAAGGACTGGGTGATGTCCACGAGGAGCAGGTCCGGGCGATCAAATGGTTGCACTATGTAGCGATCCGCCTTACCCAGAGGCAAACACGGAATTGGCGCACTCAGGAGCAGCTTGGTGCAGGAGGCCGTCTATCTCACCACCGACGAGGCCGCCGCCTATCTCCGGCTCAAGGAGCGCAAGCTCTACGAGCTGGTGGCGAACGGCCAGATCCCCTGCTCCAAGGTCAGCGGCAAGTGGCTCTTCCCGCGCGCGGCGCTCGACCGGTGGGTGGCGGCGGGCCTGTCGCGCCCCGAGGGCTTCGTCGCCGAGTTGGCCCCGCCCATTGTCGGCGGTAGCCACGATCCCCTGCTCGAATGGTGCCTCAGGCAGGCGAATGCGGGTCTCGCGCTCCTCGCCGAAGGCTCCGAGACCGGGCTCGAGCGCCTGGAACGCAACGAGGTGGCGGCGGCCGCCATCCACCTTCACGGCGAGGGCGACGACGAGGCGGCCAACATCGCCGGTGTCGCCGCGCGCGCCGGCCTGCACGATGCGGTCGTCATCGGCTTCGCACGCCGCGAGCAGGGCTTCCTCGTCGCCGCCGGCAACCCGCTCGGCCTCGGCGGGCTCGCCGACGTGGCGAGGGGCGAGGCACGCATCGGGCTGAGGCCTGCGGGGGCCGGTGCCCAGCTGCTGCTGGAGGCAGTGGCGGCCCGCGCCGGCATGGCGGTCGAGACCCTCCGGCGGGCGCCGCAGCCCTATCCGACCGGTCCCGACCTCGCGCTGGCCATCCGCGGAGGCGAGATCGACTGCGGCATCGCCACCCGGGCCGTCGCGGCTCTCCACGGCCTCGATTTCGTGCCGCTGGTCTGGGAGCGCTTCGACCTCGTCCTGCGCCGCCGGACCTATTTCGAGCCGCCGGCGCAGAAGCTCTTCGGCTTCCTCCGCGATCCCGGCTTTGGCCGCCGTGCCGAGGCGCTCGGGGGCTACGACGTCGGTCCGGCCGGTCTCGTGCGCCTCAACCGGTGACTTGGCGGGTCCGCGCCCCATATGAGGCTCATGTCGTCCGGCTCCGCCCTCATTCCCCTCGACCGCGCCCTCGCCCGCCTTCTCGACGGGCTCGGTCCGGTCGCGGCCGAAACGGCCGCACTGCCTGATGCGGCAGGGCTCGTCGCGGCGGAGACGCTGCATGCCCCGCGGGCCTTGCCCGTCCGCCCCCTCGCCCTGCGCCGCGGCATCGCCGTCGCCAGCGCTGACCTCGTCGGCGCGACGCCCCATGCGCCGGCCCTGCTGCCGTCGGCGCCGCCCGTGGTGCTCGGCGGCGACGTGCTGCCGGAGGGGGCCGATGCGGTCCTGCCCGCGGATGCTGCGGCCACCTCCGGACCGTTCCACGAAATCGGCCAGTCCGCCTATCCCGGCGAGGGTGCGGTGCTGCCGGGAACCGACCTCACGGACGGCGCGGTCATCGTTGCGGCAGGCGCGCCGATCACCGCCGAGGCAGTCCTCGCCCTGCAGCTCGCCGGCATCGCCGAGCTCACGGTCCGCCGGCCGCGGATCGCGTTGATGGGCGATGCCGCCGGCGCCGAGGCCGCCTGGCTTAAGGCGCGACTGGCGCGGGCGGGCTGCGCAGTCACGGATGCCGCGCCGGCTGACCTCGTGCTTCACCTCGCGCGCGACCCGGCGGCGGTCGTCGCAGGGCCGGGCCTCGCCCTCCAGCCCGGCGGCGACGCGGCACTCCTGGTCGACGGGACCAGCCGGACCCTCGTGCTCGCGCCGCGCGCCGATGCCCTCGTCGCCGCGCTCTTCGCCCTCGTCTTCCCCGTGGTCGCGGTTCTCCAGGGGCGGCGCCTCGCCACTGTTGCCCGCGCGCTCACCCGCAACATGGCCTCGCAGGTGGGGCTTGCCGATCTCGCGCTCCTGCGCCACACCCCGGAGGGCTGGGAGCCGCTGGGCGTCGGCCGGGTGACCCTCATGGCAATCCTCGCCGCGGACGCCGTCGCCATCCTCGGCCCCGAGAGCGAGGGCGCCGCCGCCGGCGCCCCGATCGCAGCCATTCCCCTTCAGGAGCCTTTCGACCCGCGATGACCGCCAACGCCGCCCTCGTGCAGGACCAGTTCCTGCAAGTCCTGTCTCGCGACGAGGCCATCGCGCGCTTCCGCGCGGCGCTGCAGCCGCGGCCTCTGGGGGCCGAGACGGTGCCGCTGGACGCGCTCGCCGGCCGGGTTCTGGCCAAGACCATCGCCGCTCCCGTCGACACGCCGCCCTTCGACCGTTCGGTGGTCGACGGTTTCGCCCTGCGCGCCGCCGACGTCGCGGCCGCGTCCGAGGGCGCGCCGGTGCTGCTCGCCGTCAACGCCGAGACCATCGCCTGCGGCACCGCGCCCAGCCTCACCGTCACTGCCGTCACGGCGACCCCCATCGCCACCGGCGGCCCCATGCCGCGCGGCGCGGATGCGGTCGTGATGATCGAGCACACCTCGCTGGAGGCGGACGGACACCTCGCGATCCGGCGCGCGGTGGGTCCCGGCCAGAACATCGCATTCGCAGGCTCCGACATCGCCCGCGGCGAGACCCTGCTGCGCCGCGGCACCGTCATCGGCGCGCGCGAGATCGGCATGCTGGCCGCCGTCGGCGCGGCATCCGCGAGCGTCTGGCGCAAGCCGCGGGTCGCGGTGATCTCCACCGGCGACGAACTGGTGGCGCCGGGCGAGCCGCTGAGGCCCGCCGCGATCTACGATTCCAACGGCCCCATCGTGGCCGCGGCCCTGGAGGAGAACGGCTGCGTCGCCGTCCGCTTCGGCGCCGTTCCCGACGTCGCCGACGCACTGGAGGCGGCGATCCGCGAGGCCCATGCCACCTGCGACGCCGTCATCCTCTCCGGCGGCACCTCCAAGGGGGCGGGAGACCTCACCTACCGCATCGTCGGGGCGCTCGGCGCGCCGGGTATCGTCGCCCACGGCGTCGCGCTGAAACCCGGCAAGCCGCTCTGCCTCGCCGTCTGCGACGGTCGGCCGGTGGTGGTCCTGCCGGGCTTCCCGACCTCCGCCATGTTCACCTTCCACGACATCGTGGCGCCGGTGCTGCGCATCCTCGCGGGCCTGCCCGAACGCGCCGAGACCAGCGTCACCGCCCGCGTTCCGGCGCGAATCCCCTCCGATCTCGGCCGCACCGAATTCGTCATGGTCGCGCTGTCCGACGGCGCGGGAGGGCTCGTCGCCCACCCCGTCGGCAAGGGCTCGGGCGCGGTCACGGCCTTCAGCCAGGCCGACGGCTTCCTCGCCATCGACGCCCTGAGCGAGGCGCTGCCGGCGGACAGCGAGACCACCGTCACCCTGTTCACGCCGCACATCGTGCCGCCCGACCTCGCCGTCATGGGCAGCCATTGCACCGGCCTCGACGCCGTCATCGAAGTCCTCGCCGACCGGGGCATCACCGCCCGGTCGCTGGCGCTTGGCAGCCTCGGCGGTCTCTCCGCCCTGAAGCGGGGCGAATGCGACGTCGCTCCCATCCATCTGCTCGACCCCGCCACGGGTCGCTACAACGCGCCCTTCCTCACCGAGGGGATGCGCCTCGTGCCCGGCTGGCGGCGCATGCAGGGCATCGTCTTTCGCCCCGGCGATCCCCGCTTCACGGACGCCACGACGCCCGAGGCGGCGCTCGCCGCTGCCCTCGCCGACCCCGACTGCCTGATGGTCAACCGCAACACGGGCGCCGGCACCCGCGTGCTGCTGGACGGGCTCCTCGCCGGCCGCAAGCCGCAGGGCTACTGGAACCAGCCGCGCTCCCACAACGCCATCGTCGCCGCCGTGGCGCAGGGCCGCGCCGACTGGGGCGTCACCATCGCGCCGGCCGCCCGCCCCCTCGGCCTCGGCTTCATCCCGCTGGCGGAGGAGCACTACGACTTCGCGGTGGCCCGCGACCCGCGGCGCCCGGACGTGGTCGCCCGTTTCGAGGAGGCCGTCGCCGCGGCGGGCGAGGCGTTGCGCGCCCTCGGTTTCACGCCGGCCTGAGGCGGCGGGACCGGTTCAGAGCTGATTAAGACATCTGCGTCATCCTCGCGTTCCAAAGGTCATGGTGGATGACGACGCCTTTCGACGAAGCCCTGAAGCCGATCAATTCCATGATCGGCGCCCTCGCGCCGAAGCTGCGCGGGGCGCTGGTGGAAGAGCTCGTCGACGAAATCTCCCGCGAGCGGCTCGACGCTGAGTCGCGCAAGGCTCTCGTCCTCGACAATATCGTCGCCGAGGCCCTGCGCGATGCGCCCATGCCGAGCCGGGTGCGCGCCTCGCCGCGCCTCGCCCGCTGCGCCAGCTCCCTGCCGGAGGCCACGACCACGCTCGCCTGCGACGTCATCGCCGTCGCCGAGGCCATCCTCAACGCGCCCGACCTGCCCGACGACATCATGCTGCGGGTCTGCGCCCCCGAGCGTCAGGAGCACATGCAGATCATCGCCAAGCGGCAGAAGGTCTCCGCTCTCCTCGCCCGCGCCATCGTCGAGATGGGCGAGGCGGCGACCGTGGTCACCCTGGTGCGCAACGCCGGAGCTCACCTGACGACGGAAGGCTTCGCCGAGATCGTCGCCCGCCACGGCGGCGATCCCGCCGTCCGCTCCATGCTGACGCAGCGCCCCGACTGCCCGGCCGACCTTGCGACGAAGTTCGGCGCCGCCACCTCGCGCGACGTGCCGAGCGGCGAGGAGCTTCTCGAACAGTTGCAGGCGCTCGCGGAGGAGCGGCAGATCGTTCCCGCCATGGATCTCCTGATGCGCTGCATCGGCCGCGACCGCGACGCCGGCCGCAAGATTCTCGAGCGCGACGACGAGAAGGCGCTGGGCGCCATCTGCCACATCGCGGGCGTCGACGCCGAGACCTACGAGATGCTGATCCACGCCTGGCGCGTCACCGCCGGCAAGCCGCTCACCGACGTGCACAAGGCGCCGGTTCGATTCCGCCTGATGCGTCCCGCCGAGATCGACCGGGTGATCTCGCGCCTGCCGCTCGCGCGCATGCGCGCCGGCGAGGCCGTTCCCGCCTGATCCCCTATTCGGCCGCGGCCTGGTAGCGCTGCAGCGGCAATCCCAGATCCATCCAGACCTGCATGAGCGCGCCAGCGAGATCGTCGATCATCGCATCGGTATGGGCGGGGCCGGGCGTGATCCTGAGCCGCTCGGTGCCCTTCGGCACGGTCGGGTAGTTGATCGGCTGGATGTAGATGCCGTGCTCGGCGAGCAGCCGGTCGCTCGCCGCCTTGCAGCGTTCCGCATCGCCCACCAGCACCGGCACGATGTGGGTGCTGGAGGTCATGACCGGCAGCCCGGCGAGCGACAGCACGCGCTTGGCGCGCGCCGCCTGGCGCTGCTGCATGTCGCGCTCGATGGAGGAGGTCTTGAGGTGGCGGATGGCGGCGGCTGCCGCGGCGGCGATGGCCGGCGGCAGGGCGGTGGTGAAGATGAAGCCCGCCGCATGGCAGCGCACCGCGTCGATCACCGCGGCCGAGCCGGCGATGTAGCCGCCCATGACGCCGAAGGCCTTCCCGAGGGTGCCCTCGATCACGTCGAGACGCCCCATCTGCCCGTCACGCTCGGCGACGCCGGCGCCGCGCGGCCCGTACATGCCGACGGCATGGACCTCGTCGATATAGGTCATGGCGCGATAACGCTGGGCGAGGTCGCAGATCGCCGCGATCGGCGCCACGTCGCCGTCCATCGAATAGACGCTCTCGAAGACGATCAGCTTGTTGCGCGCGGGGCCGGCGGCGACCAGCAGCTCCTCGAGATGGGCGAGGTCGTTGTGGCGGAACACGACGCGCTCGCAACCCGACTGGCGCACGCCCTCGATCATCGAATTGTGGTTCAGCGCGTCGGAGAGGATCAGGCAGTCGGGCAGCAGCTTGGCGATGGTCGAGATGCCGGCCTGGTTGGAGATGTAGCCCGAGGTGAAGACGAGGGCTGCTTCCTTGCCGTGCAGGTCGGCGAGTTCGCGCTCCAGCTCGACGATGGGATGGGAGGTGCCGGAGATGTTGCGGGTGCCGCCGGCCCCAGCGCCCATGGTGCGGGCGGTTTCGGCCATGGCCTCGACCACGCGGGGATGATGGCCCATGCCCAGATAGTCGTTGGAGCACCAGATGACGACGTCGCGCGGCCCCTCGGGGGAATGCCACGTGGCCTGCGGGAATTTGCCGACCTTGCGTTCCAGGTCGGCGAACACCCGGTAGCGGCGTTCGTCCTTCAGGCGGGAGACGGCGTTCTCGAAGAACTGGGCGTAGGTCATGGCTCGTCGATCCGTGCGAGCCCCGGCGACAGGTCGGGGGGAATTCGAATGTGCCGGAACACACCCGCGGCGGCCTTGACGTCGATCAAGGGCTTGGGCGGGTCTCTAGCATCGTTCCAATCTACGTCGCCACGGGCCGATGGTCGCGCCGTTTCACAAACCGTTGATGCGCATCAGCGCCTGGAAGTGCTTCGTCGCCTGGTAGTCGAGGACCTGCATCCATTCGCGGGCCGTCTGCTTCGCCTGCTCGGCGGGGATGATCTTCAAGGGCAGGCCGGTCGACATGGCCAGCACCTGCTGTCGGCAGGCGCGCTCGAGGTAGTAGAGGTCGTCGAAGGCCACCGCCACCGTCGGCCCGCCGATCGTGACGCCGTGATGCTCCAGGAAGATCACGTCGGCATGCGGGTTGTCCTTCTGCGCCTGGGCGATGCGCTCCCCCTCCTCGGCGTTCAGCGCCACGCCGCCGAAGCCCTGGTAGGCGGTGCGGTCGAGGAAGCGGCACGCGGTCTGGTGCGCCATTTCCAGTCGCCCGCCTTCCACCATGGTCAGCGCCGTGGCGTGGGGCATGTGGACGTGGAGGATCGCCTGATGGCGCGGATTGGCGCGGTGTCCGGCGATGTGGATGTTGCGGGCGGTCGCCTCCACCTCGCCCCAGCCCTGGTGGATCGTCCCGTCACCGTCGATCAGCAGCAGGTCGTCGGGCCGCATCTCGCCCCAGTGGATGCCGTAGGGATTGATGAGGTAGCGCTCGTCCGCGCCGGGAACGACCACCGAGAAATGGTTGCAGATGCCCTCGTTGAGGTCGAAGCGCGCAGCCAGGCGCAGCGCCGCGGCGAGCTCGCGCCTCAGGGTGGTGATGTCTGCTGTGGCGCTCATGGCTCTCTCCCCGGGGCGGCTCTGCCCCGGCCTCTCCGGAAACGAAAACGCCTGCGAACGGATCGCAGGCGTCGGTGACGATGCCGGGGCCCGCCCGAGGCGGCAAGCCTCATTTCGGCGCGAGCACCATGATCATCTGGCGGCCTTCCAGCCGCGATTCCTGCTCGACCTTGGCGATGTTGACAGTATCGGCCTTGACGCGGTCCAGAACCCTGACGCCGAGGTCCATGTGCGCCATCTCGCGGCCGCGGAAGCGCAGGGTCACCTTCACCTTGTCGCCTTCCTCGAAGAAGCGCTTCATCGCCTTCATCTTGGTATCGTAGTCGTGGTCGTCGATACCGGGGCGCAGCTTGATCTCCTTGACCTCCACCGTCTTCTGATTGCGGCGGGCCTCGGCAGCCTTCTTCTGCTCCTGGAACTTGAACTTGCCGTAGTCCATGATCTTGCAGACGGGGGGCACGGCGTTCGGGGCGACCTCGACGAGGTCGAGCCCGGCCTCCACGGCCATCTGGACGGCATCGCGCGTCTGGATCACGCCGCGGTTCTCGCCCTCGGCATCGATCAGCTGGACTTCGCGGACACGGATCATCTCGTTGATGCGCGGCCCGTCACGCTCGACGGGGGCGGCGGCTCTCATGGGTCTGCGAATGGGGGCGTCTCCTTCAGACGTTGACGGGGCCGGACCGGGGGCGGCCGCGTTTCCTGATGGAGAAGAACGCAGGCCGATCCCTGATGATCCGGAGGGTGGCGAAGATCGGTAGAATTGCAGAGGAAGTCAATGGTTCGCCGCATTTTCGCCGCCGGCCTTGCCCTTATGCCACAGCCGCGGCTAGGCAGGGTCGCCCGCGACCGCCTTTTGCCGGAGCCAGCCTCCCATGACCACCCTTCCCGATCCCTCCTACCTGACCGTCGGAACGGGCCCCTCGGCGCGGCGGATCGCCTTTCGCCGCATCGAGGGCCGCGGACCCGCCATCGTCTGGCTCGGCGGCTTCAAGTCCGACATGAAGGGCACCAAGGCCGAGGCTCTCTCCGCCTTCGCGGCGCGCACCGGCCGGGCCTTCTGGCGGTTCGACTATTCCGGCCACGGGGAATCGGACGGTGGTTTCGAGGACGGAACCATCTCCCGCTGGGCCGAGGAGGCGGCCGCCGTCGTAGCCCTCGCCGGCCCCCGGCCGATCCTGGTCGGCTCCTCCATGGGCGGCTGGATCGCCCTTCTCGTCGCCCGCGTCATGGCGGCGCCGCCGACCGCCATGGTGCTGATCGCGCCCGCGCCGGACTTCACCGAAGCGCTGATGTGGCTGGCCTTCTCCGAGGATATCCGGCAGACCATCATGACGGAGGGCCGCTGGGTCCGTCCCTCCGCCTATGACGAGGGCGGCTATCCCATCACCCGCGCCCTGATCGAGGACGGCCGCCAGAACCTGGTTCTCACCGGGCTGGTGGAGACCGGCTGCCCCGTGCACATCCTCCAGGGCATGGAGGACCCCGACGTGCCCTGGCGCCACGCCATGCTGCTCGCCGAGAAGATCGCCCGCGACGACGTCGTCGTGACGCTGGTCAAGGACGGCGATCACCGCCTGTCGCGGGAGGAGGATATCGCGCGGCTCGAGGAGGCCGTCGCGGCCTTCGCCGGTTGACGCGGTTGATTCCATTATCTGAGAATGATACTCTCCAATCATGGATAGTGCCGCCGATTCTACGGACCAGCTCGACCAGATCGTCGCCCAGCGCGTCCGCGAACTCAGGGCGGCCAAGGGCCTCACCCTCGATCAGCTCGCCGCGCTCTCCGGCGTCTCCCGCGCCATGATCTCGCGTATCGAGCGGGCCGAGGCGAGCGCAACCGCCGTGCTGCTGGTCAAGCTCGGCGCCGCCCTCGGCGTCACCCTCGGCGCGCTCTTCGAGAAGCCGCAGCCCCAGCCCGACCCGGTGCGTCGCGCCGCGGCGACGGCCGTGCGCACCGACCCCGAGACGGGCTACACCCGCCGCAACGTTGCCCCGCCCAACGCCTCCGCCACCGACATCGTCGAGGTCATGCTGCCGCCCGGCAAGCGCGTCGCCTACGACAACATCGTCGTCATTCCCGTCGAGCAGTTCGTCTGGGTCTTTGAGGGCACGCTCACGCTCACCTATGGCGGTCTGACGACGGATCTCGGGCCCGGCGACTGCCGGGTCATGCGGCTCGACACGCCTCTCGTCTTCGAGAACCGCACCGATGCGCCCGCGCGCTACTGCGTGGTGCTGGTGCCTCACGCCCTGCCTGCGGGTCTGCGCCGATGATCATGATCGAGACACTCGACGCCGCGGCGGCCCGGCGCCACATCCCCGCCCTCGCCGAGGTGCTCGTCGACTGCGTCACCCACGGCGCCTCCGTCAGCTTCATGAAGCCCTTCGGCCAGGCGGACGGGGAAGCCTTCTTCGCCAGGGTCGCCGACAGCGTCGCCGCGGGCGACACGGTGCTCGTCGCCGCCTTCCTCGGCGACCGCGTCATCGGCACAGCCCAGCTCGGCCTCGACATGCCGCCGAACCAGCCCCACCGGGCCGAGGTGAAGAAGATGCTCGTCCATTCCGACGGGCGCCGCCAGGGCATCGCCGGCTCCATGCTGCGGCGGATCGAGGAGGAATCGCTGAAGCGGGGCCGCACGCTCCTCATCCTCGACACGGCGAGCGAGGAGGCGAAACGCGTCTATGAGCGTGGCGGCTGGTCGCGCTTCGGCTTCGTTCCCGATTTCGCCCTGCTGCCGGACGGCGGCCTCTGCGACACGACCTATTACATGAAGGACCTTTCGCCGCCGCGCGGCACGCCGGTCTCGACGGCCACGGTGCGCGACGCTGGCGAGGCCGACATGCCGGCCATCCTCGACATCGTCAATCACGCCATCGTCACCAGCACGGCCATCTGGTCGGACGAGCCGGTCGACCTCGCCAGCCGCCACGCCTGGCTGCAAGACCGCCGCGCCGCGGGCAGCCCCGTCCTGGTCGCCGAGGACGGCGGTGAGGTGGTCGGCTTCGGCTCCTACCTGCAGTTCCGCGCCTGGTCCGGATACCGGCACGCGGTGGAGCATTCGGTCTATGTGCGGGACGACCGCCGCGGCTCCGGCGTCGGCTCCCTCCTCATCGGGGCCCTGCTGGGGCGGGCGCGGGCCGACGGCAAGCAGGTGATGATCGGTGGCATCGAGGGCCGCAACACCGCATCGCTCCGGCTGCACCGCCGCGCCGGCTTCATCGAGGTCGGCCGCATGCCCGGCATCGGCGAGAAGTTCGGCCGCAAGCTCGACCTCGTCTTCGTGCAGAAGCAGATCGTCTAGGCGGCACCGTAGCGGTGCAGGTTGGCGCCGTTGGCGCGCAGCCAGGCCTTGGCCGCCTCCATGCCGGGGCACAGGTCGCGGACGATGCGCCAGAACCGCGGCGAGTGGTTCATCTCGCGCAGATGCGCCACCTCGTGGGCGGCGAGATAGTCGAGCACGAAGGGCGGGGCGAGGATCAGCCGCCAGGAATAGTTGATGGCACCCGAGGATGAGGCCGAGCCCCAGCGGCTCGCCTGGTCGCGGATGCCGATGCGCGTCACCTTGACCCCCAGCCTCTCGGCATAGAGCCGCGTCGCCGCCTCGAGATCCTTGCGTGCTTCGCGCTTGAGGAAGTCCTGCACGCGCCGCGACAGGAAGGCCGCGTCGCCGGCCACCATGATGGCGCCGTCCTCGACCCAGCAGGTGCCGCGCCGCCCCGGGCTGTGCACCACCGTATGCGGCACGCCGCGCAACGGCAGCACCGTGCCCTCGGAGAAGCCGAGAGCCTCTGGGATGCGGTTCAGGCGCGTGGCGATCCAGGCGCCGTGCCGCTCCGCGAAGCCGACGGCATCCGACAGCTTCGCCCGCGCCGGCATGGACAGCACGGCGTCCCGGGTGGCGGCGCGCACCCTCAGCGTGAAGCGCCGCGCCTGCGGCAGCCGGCGCAACTCCACGGCATAGGGCACGCCCTCGTGCGACACGGTGATCGCCGACGGGTCGGGCTCGCGCTGGAACAGCCTGCGGATGATGGACATGGCGACGACTTTATCCGAGTCGGCGGGCCTCAGGCCAGCGCCGGCGGGGCCGCTGCGACGCCTGCTGCCAAGCGGGATTCAGTGACCCGGCGACGCTGCCGCCGGGTCGCTGTGGATCAGTGTCCCTTGGCCGCCTCGCCCCGGCCGCCGCGGATCATCTTGAGCACCGTGGAGGCGGAAGAGGCTTTCTCCTTCGCGGCCGGCTTGGCGGCCTGCGTCTTGCGGTAGGCGTGAGTGCGCATGAAGTCCATGACGCGCGGCGCGATGTCGGCGCGGAAGCGCGAGCCGTTGAACACGCCGTAGTGCCCCACCGCCGGCTGCAGGTGATGGTGGCGCATGTCCTCGGGAATCGAGGTGGCCAGGCCGTGGGCGGCCAGCGTCTGGCCGCCGCCGGTGATGTCGTCCTTCTCGCCCTCGACGGTGAGCAGCGCGACGCGGCGGATCGCCTTGGGGTCCACCGGGCGGTCGCGGTGCATCATGATCCCGCGCGGCAGGTGATGCTCGACGAAGACCCGCTCGATGGTCTGCAGGTAGAACTCGGCGGTGAGGTCCATGACGGCGAGATATTCGTCGTAGAACTCGCGGTGCTTCTGCGCGCCGTCGCCGTCGCCCTTCACGAGGTTGCGGAACAGTTCGCGATGGGCGTCGACGTGGCGGTCGAGGTTCATCGACATGAAGCCGTTGATCTGCAGGAAGCCGGGATAGACCGGCCGCATCATCCCCGGATGCGGGAAGGGCACGGTGGTGATGACGTTCCGGCGGAACCACTCGGTGCCGCGCTCCTCGGCGAGCTTGTTGACGGCGGTGGGGTTGGAGCGCGTATCGATCGGCCCGCCCATCAGCGTCAGGGTCGTCGGCACGTAGGGATCGTCCTCGGCCTCCATGCGCGACACCGCCATGAAGACCGGCACCGCCGGCTGGCAGACCGCCATCACGTGGGTGTCGGGGCCGAGGAAGTGCAGCATGGAAATGACGTAGTCGACATAGTCGTCGAGGTCGAAGCGGCCGTCGGCCAGCGGCACCATGCGCGCGTCGAGCCAGTCGGTGATGAACACCTCGTGGTTCGGCAGGAAGCTCTCCACCGTGCCGCGCAGCAGCGTGGCGTAGTGGCCGGACATCGGCGCGACGATCAGCACCTTCGGGTCCGGCTTGTGGCGCGCGGGCAGGGCGCGCTGGAAGTGGACGAGGTTGCAGAAGGGCCGCTGCCAGACCGTCGCCTCGGTGACGGCGACGCGCTCGCCGCCGACCAGCGTGGTCGGCAGGTCGAAGCCCGGCTTGCCGTAGCGCCGCGTCGCCCGCTCGAAAAGCTCGGCGCCGGCCGCCATCTGGCGGGCCATGGGCATGTGGGAGAAGGGATTGACGGGGTTGTTCAGCGCCAGCTTGGTGGCGTCCGCCATGGCCCGATAGGGCGACAGCATGGCGTGGGTGGCTTCATACCAGTGGTAAAGCACGCAAAGGCCTCCGGGGACGGGAGGATTGGTCCAGTTCGCCTCTGTCCGGTCCGGCGACCTGTCGGGGTCATGGCATCGGAAATGCCGCGCGAGCCCGCAAAGTTCCAATCAGATTGCTGCACTGCCGAAATTTGTAGCGGACCTGCGACATATTGTGCAAGCGGAAGCCTGTGGCACAAGCCGTTAACCCGGCGTGAACGTGCTGTTGCAGTGACATCAGACGAAAGGCGAAGGGGCCTTACTCGCCGCTGGAGAGCAGCGAGCCCGCCTCGCGGGCCTTGTCCAGCAGCGCCGCGAAGGCGAAGGCCGCCGCCACGATCCACAGGACGTTCAGCGCGGCGGCGGCGGCCAGGTGGTCGAGCCTGAGGACGCCCTCGGAGAGGACCGCGCGCATGCCCTCGAACACGTGGGTCGGCGGCAGGGCGAGGGCGATCGGCTTCATCCAGGCCGGGAGCACGCTCAAGGGATAGTAGACGCAGCACAGCGGCCAGAACACGAACATGATGGTCCAGGCGAGGCTCTCGGCCCCGAGCCCGTGGCGCAGGATCAGGCCGCAGACGACCAGCCCGACCGCCCAGCCCGTGACGACCAGGAGCGCGAAGAAGGCGGCGAAACCGATGCCGAGCCGCGCGAGGTCGAAGCCGAAGAAGGCGATGGCGAGGATCGTCGCGGGGATCATGCCGACCGCGAGGCGGGCAAGGCTCATCCCCATCAGCGCCGCGACGAACTCCGCCGGCCGCAGCGGACTCATCAGCAGGTTGCCGAGGTTGCGCGACCAGACCTCCTCGAGGAACGATACCGAGAAGCCGATCTGGCCGCGGAACAGAACCTCCCAGAGCAGCAGGCCCGACACCAGCGCCCCGCCGACGAAGAGCGTGTTGTTGGCGGAGCTCATGGCATAGGTTTGCAGGAAGCCCCAGGTCAGCAGATTGAGGACGGGCCAGTAGATCAGTTCGAGCAGCCGCGGCCAGGACGAGGCCAGGAGATAGAGGTAGCGCAGGCAGAGCGCGCCGACGCGCCGGAGGGAAAAGCTCATGCGGCCCTCACCGCCGCGACGAAGGCGTCCAGCTTCACCGGGTCCAGGCGTCCCCCGGTCCGCACACCCGAGCAGAGGTCGACGCCGAACGGGCGCACCCGCGCGATGGCCTCGCCGACGTTGAGCGGCGTCAGGCCGCCGGCGAGGAACACCGGACGGCGCGTCGCCTTCACGAAGGCGCGGCTGACGTCCCAGTCGTGGGTGCGGCCGGTGCCGCCGAGCTCGCGCATGGTGCCGCCCGGCTTGCCGGAATCGAGCAGGAAGGCGTGCACATAGGGCTCGTAGCGCGGGATCAGCTCCAGCGCCGAGGGGCCCTCGACATGGATGACCTGCACGCGCCGCACCGCCGGCAGCGCCACCGCCAGGACCGCGATCTCCGAGGGGTCGATATGGTCGACGATCTGGATCGTGCTGGCGCCGCAATGGCGCAGGTGGTCGGCGATGGCGAGGCCCGTCAGGTGCGAGCTGAGCAGGAAGGTGGCGATGGGCGGCGGGACCTCCGCGGTGATTGCCCGGATCGTCGCATCGTCCACCTGGCCGGAGCCGGGCGGCGCGGCCGCGACCATGCCGAGCGCGTCGGCGCCGGCGGCGATCGCCATCTCCGCCTCCGCGAGCGAGGAGATGCAGCAGATCTTGATGCGGGTGCGCTGGGTCACGACACGGCCTCCCGGCGGCCCCGCGCCACGTCGAGGAAGACCTCCTCGAGGCTGCTTCGCCCGTAGCGGCGGACGAGTTCGGCGGGCGGCGCATCGTCCTCGATGCGGCCCTGCTTGAGCATGATGACGCGGTCGCACAGGCGCTCGACCTCGCCCATGTTGTGGGAGGCGAGCAGGATCGCCGCGCCGCGGCGGTCGCGATAGCGCTCCAGATGGCCGCGGATCCAGTCGGCGGTGTCCGGGTCGAGCGAGGCGGTCGGCTCGTCCAGCAGCATCACCTCCGGCTCGTTGAGCAGCGCCTTGGCCAGCGCCACCCGGGTCTTCTGCCCTGCCGAGAGCTTGCCCGAGGGCCGGTCGAGCAGGGCGTCGAGGTCGAGGTCGGCGGCGAGCGTTGCAATCCGGCGGGTCAGGTCCTCGACGCCGTAGAGCATGCCGAAGACCTTGAGGTTCTGCCGGACGGTGAGGCGGTGCGGCATGTCCACATAGGGGCTCTCGAAATTCATCCGGTGCAGCACGTCGTGGCGCCGCCGCACCATGTCGGTGCCGAGCACGGTGACGGTTCCCGCCGTCGGCAGCACCAGCCCCATGATCATGCCGATGGTGGTCGACTTGCCGGCCCCGTTGCCGCCCAGCAGGGCAGTGGTCGATCCCGGCGCAACGGCAAAGCTCAGCCCGTCCACGGCCCGGACGGGTCCGTAGTCCTTCACCAGGTCCTTCACTGCGATGGCGGCGGGAGGGGTCATGGCCGATCACATGGGGCGGTTGCCGGCCCAGGGCAAATCAAAAGCGCTGATGAAAAACACCGTCGCGCGCAAGGCCGCCCTGTCGCCCGCCGGCTTGACCCTCCCCCGCCCGGCGCGCAAGCGTTGCGTCCCGTTCTCCGCCGCGCCTCATGATCATCGTCTTCGGCTCCATCAACATCGACCTGGTCGCGCGCGTCGCCGTCCTGCCGCGCGCCGGCGAGACCGTCGCCGGACCGGGCTACGAGGTCATTCCCGGCGGCAAGGGGGCGAACCAGGCGCTGGCCGCGCGGCGCGCCGGGGCCGAGGTCGCCATGGTGGGGGCGGTGGGCCGTGACGGCTTCGCGGGCCCCGCCCTCGCGCTGCTGGGGGAGGCTGGCGTCGACCTCGCCGGGGTCGCGCCCGTGGATGCGCCGACCGGCGTCGCCTTCATCGCTGTCGACGAGCGCGGCGAGAACCAGATCGTCGTCGCCGCCGGTGCCAATGCCGCTGCGCGCGCCGCCGCCCTCGACAGTCTCGCGCCCGGCCCCCGCGACACGCTGCTGATGCAGTGGGAGGTTCCCGAAGCCGAGATTGTCGCCGCAGCCCGCTGGGCGCGCGATCGCGGCCTCAGGATCATGCTCAACCGCGCGCCGGCCGGGCCCGTCTCGCCGGACCTCGCGGCGCTGCTGGACGTCGTCGTCGTCAATGAACACGAGGTGCTGGCGCTCGGCGCCGGTCTCGACCTCGTAGGCAGCGACCCCGACGCCGTCGCCGCCGCGATCTCGCAGCGCCACGGTCTCGCCGTCGCCGTCACGCTCGGGGCGGAGGGCGCCATCTGCTGGGCCGACGGCATCCGTCACGAATCGCCGGCTTATCCGGTCGACGTGGTCGACACGACAGCGGCCGGCGACACCTTCTGCGGCGCGCTCGCCGCGGCCCTCGACCGCCGCCGCGGCCTCGAGACCGCGCTCGAGTTCGCCGCCGCCGCCGGCTCCCTCGCCTGCGGCCGGCACGGCGCCCAGACCAGCATTCCCGACCTTGCCGCCATCGACGCGGCGGCAGCCATCCTGGCGGAGCAGAGAAACCCGCCACACCGGAGGACGACCCCATGACCCGCAACCGCATCAAGCGCCGCGCCCTGGCGGGCGAGAGGCTCCTCGGCGCCTGGGTGTTCTCCGGCGCGCCCGCGGTCTGCGAAACCTATGCGCTGGCCGGCTACGACATCGTGCTGATCGACGCCGAGCACACGCCGATCGATATGGCTGAGACGCTCGCCTGCGTGCGCGCGGTCGAGGCGGGCGGCGGCGATGCCATGGTGCGCGTGCCGAGCCACGACTTCGGCATGTTCAAGCGGATGCTGGACGCGGGCATCCATTCGCTCATGGTGCCGATGATCGACACCGTGGACCAGGCGAAGGGCATCATCGCCTCCTGCCTCTATCCGCCGCGCGGCCGCCGCGGCTATTCGGCCTCCGTCGCCCGCTCCGGCCTCTACGGCTTCGACGAGGACTATATCGACACCGCCCACGAGGACACCTTCCTCGCCCTCCAGGTGGAGAGCGACCTTGCCTCGCAGAACGCCGCGGCCATGGCTGCATTGCCCGGCGCCGACTGCCTGTTCATCGGTGCCAACGACCTCGCCGGTTCTCTCGGCAAGCTCGGCCGCCTCACCGAGCCGGACGTGCTGGCGAGCATCGACCGCGCGGCGGAGGCGACGCTCAAGGCCGGCAAGGTGCTCGGCACCATTCCGATACCGGGCCGCGACCCGCTCGCCCTCGCCGAGCGCGGCTACGGCATCGTCATCGGCGAATGCGACATGGCGGCGGTCAGGGCCGGCGCCCTCGCCGACCTCGCGCGCAACAGGGCGAAGTTCCCCGGCCGGCGCTGATCTCAGGTGGCGAGGCGGGCGAGGATCGCGGCGACGATGGCGCCGGGATCCTCCTCGATCGGCACGGTCAGGGCGTTCTCGTCGGCAGCCGGCGGCTCGAGCGTCGCGAACTGGCTCTCGAGCAGGCTCGGCGGCATGAAATGGTCCCGCCGCGCCCGCATCCGCGCGCCGACCAGTTCGAAGGACCCGTCGAGGTGCACGAAGCGCAGGCGGGCGCCGGAGGCCCTGAGACGGTCGCGATAGACCCGCTTCAGCGCCGAGCAGGCGATGACCACATGGCCGCCACCGGCTTCCAGCGCCGCCACATGCGCGCCGATGGCGTCGAGCCAGGGCCAGCGGTCCTCATCGGTCAACGGCGCGCCGGAGCGCATCTTGGCGACATTGGCGGGCGGGTGGAAACTGTCGCCGTCGCGGAAGTCCCAGCCGAGCGCTTCGGCGAGCCCCAGGCCCACCGTCGACTTTCCCGAGCCCGAGACGCCCATGACGACGAGCGCCGTCGGCAGCGCCTGCTGCGCGGCTGCGGCCGCCGCCCGCCCGGTGCTCACTTCGGCTCCTGGTGGCCGCCGAAGCCGGCGCGCATGGCCGAGAGCACCTTCTCCGCGAAGGTGTGGTCCTGCCGCGAGCGGAACCGCGTGTAGAGCGCCGAGGTCAGCACCTCCGCCGGCGTCGCCTGTTCGATGGCCGCCTCCACCGTCCAGCGCCCTTCGCCCGAGTCCGCGACATGGCCGGAATAGCGCGCAAGGGCCGGATCGGCGGCGAGCGCCTCGGCGGTCAGGTCGAGCAGCCAGGAGGTGACGACCGAGCCGCGCCGCCAGACCTCGGCGATGTCGGCGACGTCGAGGTCGAGGCGCAGGTCTTCGGAAAGGCGCGGCGAGGACGCGTTGCGCAGGATATCGAAGCCTTCCGCGAACGCCTGCATCATTCCGTATTCGATGCCGTTGTGGATCATCTTGACGTAGTGGCCGGCGCCGTTCGGTCCGCAGTGGAGATAGCCCTCCTCGGCGGTGCCGGTGCGGTCCTCGCGGTGGCGCGTCGCGGCGATGTCGCCGCGGCCGGGGGCGAGCGCCCGGAAGATGGGATCGAGCCTGTCCACGACGGCCTTCTCGCCGCCGATCATCAGGCAATAGCCGCGCTCGAGGCCCCAGACGCCGCCCGACGTGCCGATGTCGAGATAGGAGATGCCCCGCTCAGCGAGTGCCTTGGCGCGGCGGATGTCGTCCTTCCAGAAGGTGTTGCCGCCGTCGATCACCGTGTCGCCGGGGGCGAGCAGACCGGCCAGTTCCGCGATCGCGGTTTCGGTGACGTCGCCCGCCGGCAGCATGACCCAGACGGTGCGCGGGGTGGCGAGCGCCGCGACGATATCCGCCAGCGAGGCGGCGCCGGTCGCCCCCTCGGACGCCAGCGCCCCGGTGGTCGCCGCACTGGCGTCATGCACCACGCAGGCATGGCCCGCCCGCATCAGGCGGCGCGCGATGTTCGCGCCCATCCGCCCGAGCCCCACCACGCCGATCTGCATGGACGTCCTCCGCGCCAGTCTTTTTCTTCCCCTCGAAGCAACCGAACTTCGCCGAGAAGTCAATGGCACGCCGTTGCCGGACGACGCCCCAGCGTGTAGAGGGCGCCAACGTTTCCGCCCGAGAGAGCCTCCATGTCCCAGTCCCGCTACGACGTTGCCGGCATCGGCAACGCCATCGTCGACGTGCTCGCCCGCACCGAGGACGACGTGCTCGCCCGCCTCGGCGTGCCCAAGGGCGGCATGATGCTCATCGACGAGCCCCGCGCCGAGGCGATCTACGCCGCCATGGCCCAGACGATCGAGATGTCCGGCGGCTCGGCCGCCAACACCATCGCGGGCATCGGCATGCTGGGCCTCAAGCCCGCCTTCCTCGGCAAGGTGCGCGACGACAAGCTCGGCGCCTCGTTCCGCCACGGCATGAAGGCCGCCGGTATCCATTTCCCGACTGCCGATGCGACGGACGGTCCGGCCACCGCCCGGTCCTTCATCCTGGTGACGCCGGACGGCGAGCGCACCATGAACACCTATCTCGGCGCGGCGCAGAACCTGTCGCCCGCCGACGTGGACGCCGAAACCATCGCCGCCTCCGGCATCACCTATCTCGAGGGCTATCTCTGGGATCCGCCGGAGGCCAAGAAGGCCTTCGTCAAGGCCTCGGAGATCGCCCACGGCGCCGGCCGCAAGGTCGCCCTCACCCTGTCCGACAGCTTCTGCGTCGACCGCTACCGCGACGAGTTCCTCGGCCTGATCAAGGGCAAGACCGTCGACATCGTCTTCGCCAACGAGAGCGAGCTGAAGTCGCTCTACCAGACCGCCGATTTCGCCACGGCGCTCGACGCGCTGCGCGCCGATGCCGCCCTCGCCGTCGTTACCCGCTCCGAGCAGGGCGCCATCGCCGTCGAGGGCACAACCCTCGTCTCGGCCCCGGCCTTCCCGGTCGACAAGGTGGTGGACACGACGGGCGCCGGCGACCTCTTCGCCGCCGGCTTCCTGTCGGGCCTCGCCCGCGGCATGCCGCACGAGACCTCGCTGCGCCTCGGCGCGCTCTGCGCCGCCGAGATCATCAGCCACATGGGCGCCCGCCCCGAGGCGAACCTCAAGGCGCTCGCCGCCGAGAACGGCTTCGCGCTCTGAGGCGCGCGAGGCCGCCGCTCAGAGGATGAAGCGGCTGAGGTCGGCGTTCCTTGCGAGGTCGCCCACCGTCTGGCGCACATAGGCGCCGTCGATCGTCACCGTCTCGCCGGCCCGGTCGGCGGCGGTGAAGGAGATGTCGTCGAGCACCCGCTCGATGATCGTCTGCAGCCGCCGCGCGCCGATGTTCTCAACCGAGGCGTTCACCTCCACAGCGAGATCGGCGATGGCGTCGACGGCGTCGTCGGTGAGCACGAGGTCGACGCCCTCCGTCTTCATCATGGCGATCGACTGCCGCGTCAGGCTCGCCTCCGTCTCGGTGAGGATCGAACGCAGGTCCTCCCGCGTCAGGGGTTTGAGCTCGACGCGGATCGGCAGGCGGCCCTGCAACTCCGGCAGGAGGTCCGAGGGCTTCGCCACGTGGAACGCGCCGGACGCGATGAACAGGATGTGGTCGGACTTCACCGGCCCGTGCTTGGTCGCCACCGTCGTACCCTCGATCAGCGGCAGCAGGTCGCGCTGCACGCCCTCGCGCGACACCTCACCGCCGCGCGCGCCTTCGCGGGCGCAGATCTTGTCGATCTCGTCGAGGAAGACGATGCCGTTGTTCTCGACGAGGTGGATGGCCTCCTGCACCAGGTTGTCCTGGTCGACCAGCTTGTCCGCCTCCTCCTGCACCAGCGGCTCGTAGGCCTCCTTCACGGTGGTGCGGCGCTGCTTGGTGCGCCCGCCCATCATCTTGCCGAGCATGTCGTTGAGGTTGGCGATGCCGATCTGGCCGCCCGGCATGCCGGGAATGTCCATCATCGGCATGCCCTGCGGATTGCCCGCCGCCACCTCGATGTCGATCTCCTTGTCGTCCATCTCGCCGTCGCGCAGCTTCTTGCGGAAGCTCTCGCGGGTGGCGGGGGAGGCGGTCTTGCCGACGAGGGCGTCGAGCACGCGCTCCTCGGCGCCCAGATGCGCCTTGGCCTGGACGTCCTTGCGCTTGCCCTCGCGGACGAGCCCGATGCCGACCTCCACGAGGTCGCGGACGATCTGCTCGACGTCGCGGCCGACATAGCCGACCTCGGTGAACTTGGTGGCCTCCACCTTGAGGAAGGGCGCGTTGGCGAGCTTGGCGAGGCGGCGCGAGATCTCCGTCTTGCCGACGCCCGTCGGGCCGATCATCAGGATGTTCTTCGGCAGCACCTCCTCGCGCAGGCTCTCGTCGAGCTGCAGCCGCCGCCAGCGGTTGCGCAGGGCGATGGCCACGGCGCGCTTGGCGTCCTTCTGGCCGATGATGTGGCGGTCGAGTTCGGAAACGATTTCGCGGGGAGAGAAGTCGGTCATCGGGACCCTGGGATCGGTGCGGATCGGAAGAGCGGAGAGATGGCGATTGTCGCCCGCCGATCAAGGACCGGCGCTAGCCGCCACCCTGCTGCCAGATCCGGATCGCCTCGATCGGATGGACCAGCATGATGATGTTGAGGATGAGATTGTCGCGGATGACGGCCGCCAGGCCCACCTCCAGCGCGATGGCGAGGCCGAGCGTCGCCCAGGCCGGCAGCAGCGCGGCGAGGAGGAAGCCGACGATCATCGCAGCCGTGTCGGCGAGCGAGTTGACGATGGTGTCGCCGTTGTAGCCGAGCGATATGGTGGCGGCGCGGTAGCGCTCGATGATCATCGGCGTGTTCTCGGCGATCTCCCAGGCGCCCTCCACCACGACGGCGAGCACCAGCCGCGTCCAGATCGAACTCCGCGGCAGGACGAGCCAGGCGATGAAGTAGAACAGGAACCCGTGGACGATGTGGCTGAACGTGTACCAGTCCGCCAGGTGCTGCGAGTTCTCCGCGCTGTTGACGATGCCGTGCCAGAACTTGACGGTCCCGCAGGCGCAGATCGGCAGCCGGCCCATGGCGTAGAGCACGCCCGCCTGGACGGCGAGGAGCAGCAGGATCAGCGGCAGCGCCTGCCACCACGGAAATCCGCCCGCCGGCCCGCCGTCGCGGGCGGCCGGGCCTGTCAGGGGTGAGATGCGCTGGAAGGGGGAGGAGGTCATGGTCATGGCGCGACTTTAGCCGCCGGCGCGTCGCAAGTCATGAACGGGTCCGCCCGAAATGCGGCACGTCCCCGGACGCCGCCGCCTCAGCCGATGCTCTCGATCACCAGGTTGCCATTGGTGTAGACGCAGATCTCCGAGGCGATGGTCATCGCCTTGCGCACGATGGCCTCGGCGTCCTGGTCGGTGTCGGCCAGCGCCCGCGCGGCGGCGAGCGCGTAGTTGCCGCCAGACCCGATGGCGGCGATGCCGTTCTCGGGCTCCAGCACGTCGCCGGTGCCGGTCAAAATGAGAGACACGTCCTTGTCGGCGACGATCATCATCGCCTCCAGCCGCCGGAGATAGCGGTCGGTGCGCCAGTCCTTGGCAAGCTCCACTGCAGCGCGGGTAAGCTGGCCGGGAAACTGCTCGAGCTTGGCCTCCAGCCGCTCGAACAGGGTGAAGGCGTCGGCCGTGGCGCCGGCAAAGCCGCTGATCACGTCGCCGCGGCCGAGACGGCGCACCTTGCGGGCATTCGCCTTGATGACGGTCTGGCCGAGGCTGACCTGGCCGTCGCCGCCGATCACCACCTTGCCGCCCTTGCGGACGGTGCAGATGGTCGTGGCGTGCCAGCCGGGAAAGGCGTCGTTCTGCGAAGACATGGGACCTCCGGAAAGCACGAGATGTAGGCCGAACGCGGCGCGGCGCAAGGCGGCCACCCTTGGCGCTTCGGCCGCGCCGGTGCAAGCTTCCGCCCCTTCTGAACTTTCTGCCGGACCGGGTCGACCCATGGCCATGCACCGCAAGGAACCCCTCTACCGCCGCGTCAACACCACGGCCCACGGCGTCCGCCACAACCGCGGCGGCGATTTTCGCGACTCGCGGGCGAAGGACGACCGCGCCGGCCGCGGCGCCATGGCGAGGGGCAAGCAGCGCGGCCTCGACTACACGCCGCTGTTCCGCTTCCTGCTGTCGAAGGTCGGGCAGGACTTCGACGCCGTGTACAGCGAGGCTGTCTCGCGCCTCGACAGGCCTGAGCCGATCTTCTGGCTCGTCGCCCGCACCGGGGACGACCGCAAGCCCTTCGTCCTCATCGGCGAGAGCAGCTACTACAGCGGCCTCTATGTCGACGAGGACAACCGCCTCGCGCGCGTCGCGCCCAACCTCGCCAACGAGGACATGCGGCCCGGCTGCGCCTGCTGCACCCACACCTTCAACGGCGTGCCCTTCGTGCGGAAATACGATCCCGACGCCCCCTACGCGCCCGATCCCGCGGGCTAGTCACCATGCCGGACGCGGATATCGCGCGTCGCCTTTCCAAAAGGGGTGCGGGGCGATAGAAGTCCGGCCATCCGCCGGAGAAAGCCATGCGCAAGGGCCAGATCACCCGCACCACCAAGGAAACGGACATCACGGTGTCCGTCGATCTCGACGGCTCGGGCCGGGCCGAGGTCTCGACCGGTGTCGGCTTCTTCGACCACATGGTCGACCAGATCGCGCGTCATGGGATGATGGACATCTCCATCCGCGCGAAGGGCGACCTGCACATCGACGACCACCACACGGTGGAGGATGTCGGCATCGCGCTGGGGCAGGCGGTGCGTCAGGCCCTCGGCGACATGAAGGGCATCACCCGCTATGCCGACGTCCACCTGCCCATGGACGAGACGCTGACCCGCGTCGCGGTGGACGTTTCCGGCCGGCCCTTCCTCGTCTTCCGCACCGAGTTCCTGCGCCACAAGATCGGCACCTTCGACACCGAGCTGGTGCGCGAGTTCTTCCAGGCCTTCGCCATGAACGCCGGCATCACCCTGCATGTCGAGACGCTCTACGGCGACAACGCCCACCACGTCGCCGAGAGCTGCTTCAAGGGCCTGGCGCGGGCGCTGCGGGCTGCCTTCGCCATCGATCCGAGGCGCGCCAACGAGATTCCCTCCACCAAGGGGGTGCTCTGATGGCGCGGCAGACCAGCTACACCGTGCACCTGCCTCCCGCCGGGCGGGGCGACGACGAGGCGGTCCAGTTCGTCCCCGATTCCTTCTCGCCGCTCGCCTTCCTGTTTCCCTGGGCCTGGTTCCCGCTGCAGCGCCTTTGGCTGGTGACGCTCGCCTATCTCGTGCTGATGGGCCTCACCGTCCTCGCCCTCACCCTCCTCGGCCTGTCGCCTCTCCTGCGCACCATGATCACCACGGCGCTCAGCCTGCTCATCGGCCTCGAGGCGACCAACCTCAAGCGCTGGACGCTCCGCCGCCGCGGCTGGCGCGAGGTCGCGGTGATCGTCGCCGGCTCGCAGGACGAGGCGGAGCGGCGCTATTTCGCCGAGCGCGCGGCCGCCCCGGCCGTGCGCGCCGAGCCGCGCTTCGCCGCCTCCGTGCCGGCGGCGCCGCTTCCCCCCCAGCCCGTCATCGGCCTCTTCCCCGAGGCCGAGC
>NZ_JBQVQL010000034.1:0-43302 GCF_052440005.1 Phreatobacter sp. | reverse complement strand
CCGTCGCGCTGAGGCCCTGCGCTTCTTCCAGCCTTCTCAGAACCCCGGCCCACGCGCCGGGGTTTTGTTTGTCCGGCCCCGCCGAGGATCGCGCCATGTCACTCTGCTCCTCCCAGACCCGGATGTTCGCGGACGCGGTGCTCGCCGCCTATCGCGGCCGACGCCAGATGCCGCCGCTGACGCAGGCGGAGCCGACCTTCGCGGTGGCGGACGGGGAGAAGGTCGGCCACGAGGTGGCGCGGCGCCGGGTGGCGGCCGGCGAGAGGATCATCGGCCGCAAAATCGGCTTCACCAACCGCACGATCTGGGCCGAATACGGCGTGTTCTCGCCGATCTGGGGCCCGGTCTACGACAGCACGTTCCACGACGTGGACGGACCTGCGGAGGCGGCCATCGGCCATCTGGTCGAACCGCGGATCGAGCCGGAGATCGTGCTGGGGTTCAAGGCTCCGGTGACGGCGGACATGGACGAAAGGGCCATCCTCGGCGCCGTCGGCTGGGTCGCCCACGGCTTCGAGATCGTCCAGTCGCTCTATCCCGGCTGGGTGTTCCAGGGCGCCGACTGCCAGGCGGCCTTCGGCCTGCACGGCGCCCTGTTCTGCGGCCCGCGCACGGCGGTCGCGGGTGATGCGGAGAGCTGGATGGCGGCGCTGACGGGCTTCGCCATCACCCTGTTCCGCAACGGCGAGAGGGTGGACCGCGGCATCGCCGCCAACGTGCTCGACGGTCCGCTCTCGGCGGTGCGCCACCTCGCCGGGGTGCTGGCGGCCGATCCGCAGGCGACGCCGATCGCGGCGGGGGAGATCATTACGACAGGGACGGTGACGCGGGCCTTTCCCATCGCCCCCGGCGAGAGCTGGTCGACCGAGGTCGAGGGGCTGGACGTGAAGCCGATGAGCCTCAGCTTCGTCTAGGGCACGTCCCGAAAACGGCCACACCCACGACCCGGCGCAGATCCCGTCATCCCCGGCCGAGCGCAGCGAGGGGAAGAGGAGCCACGGGTTGCCGGGCACTTGCGACCTGCGTCGCCGCCTCGGGAGCCCTCGACCCCCTTCCCTCGGCCTTCGGCCTCGCCGGTGATGACGGACAGCGCCCTGGGCGCCCCCCTGGAGACGTTCAGTCGCTCAGCCCGTGACGACCGGCTTCGCCGCCGGGACATCCTCCGCCCCGGCCATGAACTGCGCCCTGGCGAGGTTGGCGAAGATTCCGCCCCGGGCGACGAGCTCCTCGAAGGTGCCGCTCTCCACCACACGGCCCTGGTCGAAGACGAGGATGCGCGAGGCGTGGCGGATGGTGGCGAGGCGGTGGGCGATGACGAAGGTCGTGCGGCCCTTCATCACCTCCTCCAGCGCCAGCTGCAGCTTCTGCTCCGTGGTGGCGTCGAGGGCGGAGGTCGCCTCGTCGAGGATGAGGATGGGAGGGTCCTTGAGGAGGGCGCGGGCGATGGAGAGGCGCTGCCTCTCGCCGCCCGAGAGCGAGCGGCCGCGCTCGGCCACCTCGGTGTCGAGGCCTTCCGGCTGGCGCTTGAGGAAGTCGAGCGCCTGCGCCCGCTCGCAGGCCTGCCAGATCTCCTCCTCCGTCGCCTCGGGGCGTCCGACCTGGAGGTTCTCCTTGATGGTGCGGGCGAACAGCATGGGCTCCTGGAAGACGACGCCGATATTGCGCCGGAGCGAGACCAGCGCGATGTCGCGGATGTCGTGGCCGTCGATGAGCACGCGTCCCGACTGCGGATCGAAGACCCGGTGCAGCAGCGACAGCGTCGTCGACTTGCCCGAGCCGGTGGAGCCGACGAGGGCGATGGTGTCGCCCGGCTTGGCGACGAAGGACAGGTCGAGGACGGCCGTGCGCTTGCCGTCATAGGAGAAGGAGACGTTCTCGAAGGCGACCGTGCCCTCCACCCGGCCGATGTCGATGGCGTTCGGCCTGTCGTGGACCTGCGGCGCGGTGTCGACCACGTCGAAGAAGTCCTTGATCTTCGGCCCCTCGAGGAAGACCGCGTTGATGAAGCCGACGAGGGCCTCGAGCTTGCCGATCAGCATGGTGGCGAAGCCCATGAAGGTCACGATCTCGCCGATGGTGGCGAGGCCGTTGATGTGCAGCCAGGTGCCGACGAGGAAGATCGAGAGGACCGTGAGCGTCGCCGAGGCGCGGGAGGCAACCGCGGCGATCGCCCACCAGGAGAGGACGGGGATCTGGGCCGCCAGCAGCGCGTCGACGGTGGCGCGCATGGCGCGCACCTCGGCCTCGATGCGGGTGAAGGACTGGATCACCGGCACGTTGCCGAGGGCATCTGTGGCGCGTTCGGCGAGGGCGTTGTGATATTCCTGCACCTTGCCCTGCAGCGTCTCCGTCTTGCGCAGCACCCAGCTGGTCAGGATGAAGAAGAAGAACACCATCACGACCAGCAGGCTGCCGAGGCGCCAGTTCACCCAAAGCGAGACCGGCACCAGGATCACCAGGGCGATGAGCGAGGCGCAGTGCTCGCGCAGGAAGGACAGCAGCAGCCACGCCATGGCGTTGGAGCCTTCCAGCATCTGCTTCAGCAGGCGGCCGGAATGGGCCCCGGAGTGGTAGCTCAGCGGCAGGTTCAGCACGTGCTCGAAGAAGTGCTGCATGAAGGCGAGGCGGCGCCGGTGCGACATGCGGTCGGCGTGAAGGGCGACGAGGACGCCGGCGGCGATGGTGAAGAGGCCGAAGGTGACCCAGGCCAGCACCAGCGGCAGGATCTCGGCCCAGGTCACGGTACGGCCGCGAGCCTGGGCGCCGGAGAGCGTGTCGATGATGCGCCCGAACAGGATGGGCTCGGCGAACATGATGCAGGCGAGCACGATGTTGCAGGCGAGCAGCGTCATGCCGAGCCGAGTCTCCGGGCCGAGCTGCCTGAGGACGCGCCAGTAGACGTGGAGGAGCGACATGCGACGGCCTTTTCGACGGCGGAGCACCGGGAGGCGCCTTGTGAAACACGGCCGTCAACGCGCGGCAAGGGGCGTTGTTGCGCCGGATGATCAGAACGCCCGGCCGGCCCCGGTCCAGGGGAGGGCGAGGTGGGCGGCGGCGGTCACCGCCATGTCGGCGAAGGTCTCGCGCCGGCCGAGGGGACCGGCGGGCAGGCCGGGGCCGAAAGCGAGGACCGGCACGTGCTCGCGGGTGTGGTCGGTGCCGGGATAAGTCGGATCGCAGCCGTGGTCGGCGGTGACGATGACGAGGTCCCCCGGCCGCAGCGCCGCCGTCAGCGAGGGCAGGAAGGCGTCGAAGGCCATCAGCGCGCGGCCGTAGCCCTCCGGGTCGCGCCGGTGGCCGTAGAGCGAGTCGAAGTCGATGAAATTGGCCATCAGCAGCCCACCGTCGGACAGCCGCGCCAGTCCTTCGAGGGTGCGCGCGCCAAGCGCCGCGTTGCCCGCGGCCTTCAGCACCTCGCCGGTGCCGACATGGGCGAAGATGTCGCCGATCTTGCCGACCGTGATCACCTCGCGCCCCGCCTGCGAGGCGACGTGGAGCAGGGTCGGCGCAGGCGGCGGCACGGCGTAGTCGCGGCGATTGGCGGTGCGGGCGAAGGTTTCAGGGTCGGTGCCGGTGAAGGGCCGCGCAATGACCCGGCCGATGCCGAGGGGGTCGCAGAGGCGGCGGGCGATGACGCACAGGGCGTAGAGCCGCTCGAGGCCGAAGGTCTCCTCGTGGGCGGCGATCTGCAGCACCGAATCGGCGGAGGTGTAGAGGATGGGCTTGCCCGTCGCCACGTGCTCGGTGCCGAGGCGAGCGATGATCTCGGTGCCGGAGGCGTGGCAGTTGCCGAGGATGCCGGGAAGGTCTCCGTCTCGGGTCAGGGCGTCCGTCAGGGCCGGCGGGAAACAGGGCACGGTCTCGGGGAAATAGCCCCAGTCGAACGGCACCGGCAGGCCGGCGATCTCCCAGTGGCCCGACGGTGTGTCCTTGCCCTTTGAGGTCTCGACCGCATAGCCCCAACGTCCCGCGACGGGCCCGTCGGCCGTCAGGCCCGGAGGCAGGCGGCCGGTGGAGGCCCGCGCCGCGGCCCCGAGGCCGAGGCGGTCGAGGTTCGGCAGCGCGAAGGGCTCATGGTGCGCGGCGAACCACTCCGCGACGTGTCCCAGCGTGTCGGCGCCGGCGTCGCCATAGTCCGCCGCATCCGCACTGGCGCCGATGCCGACGGAGTCGAGCACGAGGATCAGAGCGCGCTCCATCAGCCCACGATCCGGGCCTGGACGAGGGCGCCGACGGCAGCGCCGCCCTCGCCGATGGTGACCGCCCCGGCGATCATGGCCGCGGCCGCGGCCATGGCAGCCTCGTCGCGGCCGTGGACGAGTGCGAGCGGCTGGCCGGCGTCCAGCGTGTCGCCGAGGGCGACGAGGCCGGTGAGCCCCACGGCATGGTCGACCGGGTCGGCGGAGCGGGTGCGGCCGCCGCCCAGCGCCACGACGGCCATGCCGATGGCGCGGGTGTCGATCGCCAGCACCGTGCCGGCCGCGGCAGCGGCAACCGGGCGGACCAGCGGCGCGCGGGGCAGGTGCTTGTCCGGATGTTCCATGAGGTCATGGGGCCCGCCGAGGGCGGCGATCATGCGCTGGAAGGTCTCGGCGGCGCGGCCGTTGGCGAGGACGCGCTCGAGCTTGCCGAGGGCGGAATCGAGATCGGGCTCCAGCTTGCCGAGCACCAGCAGTTCGGCGGCGAGCGCCATGGTGACGCCGTGCAGCCGGGAGACGCCGTGGCCGCCCTCCAGGTGCTCGATGGCGATCCTCACTTCCAGCGCATTGCCGGCGGCGGGGGCGAGCGGCTGGTCCATGGGCGTGACCAGCGCCACCGTCGGCAGGCCGGCGCCGGTGGCGACGGCGGCGATGGAGTCGGCGAGCTCGCGGGAGGCGGCGAAGGCCGGCATGAAGGCGCCCGAGCCGGTCTTCACATCCATGACCAGTCCGTCGAGGCCGGCGGCGAGCTTCTTCGAGAGGATCGAGGCCGTGATGAGCGGGATCGACTCGACCGTCGCGGTGACGTCGCGGACGCCGTAGATCACCTTGTCGGCAGGGGCGAGATCGGCGGTCTGGCCGATGATGGCGCAGCCGACCTCGCGCACCGTGCGGCGGAAGCGATCGTGCGAGGGCGTGGCGTCGTAGCCGGGGATCGCCTCCAGCTTGTCGAGCGTGCCGCCGGTATGGCCGAGGCCGCGGCCGGAGATCATCGGCACGAAGCCGCCGGCGGCGGCGACCAGCGGTGCGAGCATCAGCGAGACGGTGTCGCCGACGCCCCCCGTCGAGTGCTTGTCGAGGACGGGGCCGGGGAGATCGAGGTCGCGCCACGAGAGGGTGCGCCCCGAGTCCGTCATGGCGCGGGTCAGCGCCACGCGCTCGTCCATGTCCATGCCGCGGAAGAAGACGGCCATGCAGAAGGCGGCAACCTGCGCCTCGGTGACGGCCCCGGCACCAATGCCGCCGACTAAAGCGGCGATGTCGGCCTCCGCCAGGGTCGCGCCGTCGCGCTTGGCGCGGATGATCTCCTGCGGGATGAGGGCGGTGCGGCTGTCACTCATGGCGCGGCCTTTCCTGCGGCGAGGAGCTGGTCAAGGAGGCCCGAGGCGCCGAACCGGAAGGTCGCAGGCGTCGCCCAGCCGATCCCCATGATCTCGTCGGCGAGGGTGAGGTAGGTGCGGGCATCCTCCAGCGTGCGGATGCCGCCGGAGGGCTTGATGCCGACCGCGCGACCAGAGGCGCGGATCTCCTCCAGCATGAGCCGCACGGCCTCCGGCGTCGCGGAGACGGCGGTCTTGCCGGTCGAGGTCTTGATGATGTCGGCGCCGGTGCCGATGGCGATGCGCGCGGCGGCGCGGATGAGCTCCGGCGTCTTCAACTCGCCCGTCTCCAGGATGGTCTTGAGGGTGCGGCCCTGCGGCACAACGGCCCTCACGGCGCCGAGCAGGGCGCCGACCACCTCGTGCCGGCCGGCCATGAGCGCGCGCCAGGGCAGGACCACGTCGATCTCGTCGGCGCCGTCGAGAAGGGCCCAGCGCGCCTCGTCGGCGACGCGCATCACGTCGTCATCTCCGGCGGGAAAGTTGACGACGGTGGAGATCCGCACCGGCGTGCCTTTCATGAGGCGGCGTGCCTGCGGCACGAAGCCCGCCCAGAGGCAGACGGCGGCCACGGGGCCGAGCGGCGTCACGGCGCGGGCGCAGAGCCGCTCGACGCCGGCCTCGTCGAGCCCGTTCGAGAGGTCGGTGAGGTCGAGCAGCGCGACGGCGCGGCGGGCGAGGGACTCGTCACTCATCGATGCATTCCGTCAGGAAGCCGCGGATCACCGCCTCCATGGCGGCGGCACCGGCGTTGGCCACGGCCTTGGTCTCGGCATGGGATGGCGCGTGCGGGGCAAGGCCCGCGGCGAGGTTCGTGATCATGGAGAGCCCCGCCACGGCGAGGCCGGCATGACGGGCGAGGATGACCTCCGGGACCGTCGACATCCCCACCGCGTCCGCACCGAGGGTGCGCAGGGCGCGGATCTCGGCGGGGGTCTCGAAGCTCGGGCCGGTCACCCAGGCATAGACGCCCTCGAAGAGCGCCACGCGCCGCCGCGCCGCGCCGCCGGCAATCGCCCGGCGCAGGGCCGGGTCATAGGCGCCGTTCATCGGCACGAACCGGTCGTCGCCCTTGATGCCGATGAGCGGGTTGGGGCCGAACAGGGCGATGTGGTCCTCGATCGCCATGATGGATCCCGGCGGCATGTCAGGCTTCAGGGAGCCCGCCGCGTTGGTGAGGAGCAGGCGGGGGATCCCGAGGGCTCCGAGCGTGTCGATGACCGGCTTCATGACGCGGGAATCGCCGCTCTCGTAGGTGTGGGCGCGGCCCTGGAGAACGGCGATCCGCCGGCCCTCCAGCATGCCGACGACCAGCGTGCCGGCATGGCCGGAGACGCCGACGGGGGGAAATCCCGGGAGGTCGCCATAGGAGAGCGTCACCGCCTCCTCCACCGCCTCCGCCAGGGGACCGAGGCCGGTGCCGAGGACGATGGCGCAGGCGATGGGCGCCTCGCCCACGGCCGCGCGGATGATGGGGGCGGCGGTCATGACAGGTTGTCCGGGCCGAAGGCGTGGGGGAGCAGTTCGGCGAGGGTGAAGCGGGCCCGCACACCCTCGGGCCCGGCCACGTGGATCGCCATGGTGGCCGCCCCGAATTCGCGCAGCCGCTGGCGGCAGGCGCCGCAGGGCGTGCAGAGCTCCGGGCCCTCGGCGAAGACCAGGATCTCGGCGACGGCGCGGTCGCCGGCGAGCAGCATGGCGGCGAGGGCGCCGGCCTCGGCGCAGGTGCCGACGGGATAGGCGGCGTTCTCGACGTTGCAGCCGGCATGGATGCGGCCCGACGCGCCACGGATCGCGGCGCCGACACGAAAACGCGAATAGGGGGCATAGGCTTGGCCCTGCGCCTTGCGGGCCGCGTCGAAGAGCTCGTCCAGTGGCTGCGTCATTGCCTCTCCGTCCCGCCTCCGGACGCGAGGGTGGCCCGCGCCCTTCGGCGGATATAGGGCAAGGCGGCCGGCCCCTGAACAGAAAAGCGCGCTGCGGCGGCTCAGGGCTCGATGACGAGGCCATCCTCGGCGCAGGCGACCGTCGCCTTGTCGCGGTTGGCGAGCATCTGCGGCCCCATATGGGTGAGGATGACGCGCTTCGCCCGAAGGTCTGCGAGCCGGCCGGAGAGGGTCTTCCAGTCCATGTGGTTCTTCAGCGGGATGTCGAAGGTGTAGCACTCGACGAGGAGAACGTCGGCGCCGTCGGCCAGCGGCACCAGGTCCTCGGTCCAGGTGGTGTCGCCGGAATAGGCGAAGACCTTGCCGTCGCGGGCGATGCGGTAGCCCTGGCAGGGGCCGGCGCGCTGATCGTGCACCATGGGAAAGGCCGTGACCCCATTGCCCGCGACCGTTGCCGGCTGGTCGGGCGTCACCTCGAGCCAGGTGATCGCGAAGGGATAGGCGTTGGACGAGGAGCCGGGGAAGGCCGCCTCCATCACCGCCCTGACCCATTCCTGCACGCGCTTCGGACCCGCGATGGTGAGCGGCGCCTTGCGGCGCGCGTTGAACAGCGCGTCGAGCATGAAGAAGGGCAGGCCGCCGATATGGTCGGCATGGAAATGCGTCAGCAGGATCGCCGAGATGCTGTTGGGATCGATGCCGGCGCGCTGCATGGCGAGCAGCGACGTCGCGCCGCAATCGACCAGCATCACCGTTCCGTCGTCGCCCGCCAGGTGAAGGCAGGTCGAGTAGCGTCCGCCGGAGCCGAAGGCGTCGCCGGAGCCGAGAACGGTGATCTTCATGGCACACCCACGGAGGATGACGGGAGGCACGCGCGTCGTGAGGGGCACCGGCCCGGGGCGCCGCGCCCTTGCGGGCATATGAGCACGGGTCGCCCCTGCTTAGAAGCGCCGGTAGCAGGGGATGCCGGCATCAACCTTTCCAAATGCTTCCGGACTGTATCGCCTGTCGATAGGTCCGCATCGTTGCAGGCCTCGTTCGCGTCGGGAAAGGATGACAGGTGCCCAGCCGGTGTGCAGACTCCGGGTCCACGCAGCCACCTGAAACGGCCATGACCCAGACAGAAACGCTCACGATCCCCGGCCTTTCGGCGCCCGGTTCCATCGGCATCGACGCCAGCGGCATCCCCCACATCCGGGCGGAGAACGAGGCCGATCTGTTCTTCCTGCAGGGGTTCTACGCGGCGCGGGAGCGGCTGTTCCAGATCGACCTGTTCCGCAAGCGCGGCCTCGGCCTCCTCTCCGCCGATTTCGGCCCCGGCTACATCGAGCAGGACCGCGCCTCCCGGCTGTTCCTCTACCGCGGTGACAGCGAGGCGGAATTCGCCGCCTACGGGCCGGAGGCCAAGGCGACCTTCACCGCCTTCGCCAGGGGCATCAACGCCTTCATCGCCATGACGGAGGCCGACCCGTCCCTGCTGCCCTTCGAGTTCGGCCTGCTCGGCACCAAGCCGGCCCGCTGGGCGCCGGAGGACGTCTCGCGCATCCGCACCCATTCGCTGTCGCGCAACGCGCTGTCCGAGATCCTGCGCTGCCAGGTCCATGCGAAGGCCGATCACCGCACCGACCTCCTGCGCCGCTGGCTGGAGCCGCAGGTGACCCCGGTCGTGCCTGAGGGACTCGACCCGGCGACGGTGCCGCTGGCGGTGCTGGACGTCGTGAAGCTCGCCACCGCCAACGCGACCTTCTCCAGGGAGCGCCTCGCCGCGACCCTCGAGGATGCGCCGAAGTGGCGCGCGACGACGGACCTGCTCGAGGTGGTCCTCGACGCCCAGTACACCGGCTCGAACAACTGGGCGGTGCATGGCTCGAAGACCGAGACGGGCCTGCCGATCCTCGCCTCCGATCCGCACCGCATCCACGGCATGCCGTCGCTGCGGACGATCTTCCACCTGACCTGCCCGACCCTCGACGTGGTGGGGGCCGGCGAGCCCTCGGTGCCGGGCGTGATGATCGGCCACAACGGGACGATCGCCTGGGGCCTGACCATCTTCTACATCGATCAGGAGGACCTCTACGTCTACGAGACCAATCCGGAGGACCGCGACCTCTACCGCTACGGTGACGCCTGGGAGCGCGTGCGCACGGTCGAGGAGCGCATCAAGGTCAAGGGCTGCGACGACCAGATCCTGACGCTGAAGTTCACCCGCCATGGGCCGGTGGTGCACGAGGACGCGGCGGCCGGCCGGCTCTATGCGGTGCGCGCCGCCTATTTCGAGCCGGGCACGGCGCCCTATCTCGTCGCCCACAAGCTGATGCGGACGAAGAGCCTCGCCGAGTTCCGCGCGGCGGCGGTGACCTGGGGGACCCCCTCCTGCAACCTCGTCTTTGCCGACAAGGCGGGCGACATCGCCTGGATGCCGGCGGGCATCAATCCGATCCGCCCCAACTGGGACGGTCTGCTGCCGGTGCCGGGCGACGGCCGCTACGAATGGGCGGGCTGGCGCGACCGGTCGCAGGCGCCGCTGGTGCACAACCCCGATCGCGGCTTCGTCTTCTCCGCCAACGAGATGAACGTGCCTGAGGGCTGGGACCACAAGGCCTATCCCTTCGGCTTCGAATGGGTGGACTATTCGCGTGCCAACCGCATCGAGGAGGTGCTGGCTTCGGTCTCGCCGCATACGCTTTCGACTTCCAGGGCGCTGCAGACCGACGTCGTCTCCATCCCGGCACGCCGTCTGGGCAAGCTCCTCGCAGGCCTGACGGCGCCGGACGCCGAGACGGCCGCTGCCATCGCCCTGCTGACCGGTTGGGACCATGCGCTGACCAGCACGTCTGCGGCCGGCGCGCTGTTCGAGGTCTGGTGGTCTCGCCACCTTAAGAAGGCGCTGTGGAATGCCGTGGTCACGCCCGAACTCCATGCGCTGATGGTGCCCGGCGACGTGGACGGCACGCTCGCCCTGCTCGAAAATCCCGATGACCGGTTCGGCGGCGATCCCGCGCGGGCGCGCGATGCGCTCCTCGTCTCCTCGCTCGCGGCCGCGCATGCGGAGGTCCGGCAACTCCTCGGTCCGGATCCGGCCAACTGGGCCTGGGGCAAGCTGCACCACGGCTATTTCGAACACCCGCTGTCGTTCATGCTGCCGGAGGACAAGGCCAGGGCCTGGGCGATCGGGCCGGTGCCTCATGCCGGCTCGTCGGTGACCCCGATGCACACCGGCTATCGCGGCACGGATTTCCGCACGATGATGGGGTCGTCCTTCCGCCTCGTCGTCGACCTCGCCGATCTCGACCGCTCGGTGACGATCAACACGCCGGGCCAGTCGGGCGACCCGACCTCGCCGCACTACCGCGATCTCTTCGCCCGCTGGGCCGCCGGCGATTACGTGCCGCTGCCCTATACGGCGGCGGCGGTGGAGGCGGCTCTCGAGAGCAAGCTCGTCTGCCAGCCGGGCTGAACCGATTCAGGTGCTCTATTTCGGCCGGGTAACAATCGACACCGCCTGTGTCGCCCGGCTGAAACCGTGCCGGCCTAGCGTCCGTCCGTCTCGACACGAGGGGATGACCTGGCCCATGCCGAACCGCGACGCCATCGCCAGCCTCAACCAGGCCCTGGCCGCGATCGACGTGATGATCCGCAGTGGCAAGGGCCAGGGCGGCCGTCTCGTCGACATGGCCCGTGAGGCGCGGCAGGCAGCGTCCGCCATCAGCGGCTCGCCGCGTCCGCGCTCGCAGGCCGTTCCGCGGGGCGAGGGCATTCCCGAGAAGGTCTGAGGGCTCAGACGGGCAGGCTGGCGGTCGCCTTGACCTCCTCCATCACCGCATAGGTCCGCGTCTCGCGCACGCCGGGCAGGGACAGAAGCACCTCGCCGAGGAAGATGCGGTAGGCCGCCATGTCGGCCACCCGCGTCTTGACGAGATAGTCGAAGCCGCCGGCAACGAGATGGCACTCCAGAACGTCGGGCGCGCGCGCCACGGCACCGGCAAAACGGTCGAAGACGTCGGGCGTCGTCTTGTCCAGCGTCACCTCGACGAAGACGAGGAAACCGCGGCCGAGCTTCTGCGGGTCGAGCCTGGCGCCGTAGCCGGCGATGATCCCGTCCCGGGTCAGGCGCTTCACCCGCTCGCTCGTGGCGGTCGGCGACAGGCCTACCCGCTCGGCGAGTTCCACATTGGGAATGCGTCCGTCCTCCTGCAGGAGACGGAGGAGCTTGCGGTCGAGAGCATCGAGGGACGTCGTCATCGGACGAATCACTAGCAGAGGCGTCATTGGCAGGGAATAGCCCTGCCAATGGAGCAAAACGTCGTCTCGAAACACGGTTGATCTGCGGATAGCGTGTCGATATCGCCATCGCGCCCGATCGAGGTCCCCCGTGTCGTCCCTTCCCCGTTTCGACGCTCCCTATGCCGAGGCCGACGAGGCCGTCGCCCGCCGCCTGCTCGCGACCGCAAGCCTGCCGCCGGAGGCGGAGGCGCGGATCGACGCGCGCGCCCGCGAGCTGATCGCCGCCATCCGGGCGAAGTCCGGCGGGCTCGGCGGCATCGAGGATTTCCTGCGCGAATATTCGCTGACCACCAAGGAGGGCCTCGCCCTGATGGTGCTGGCCGAGGCGCTGCTGCGCGTGCCGGATTCGCGCACCGCCGACGCCCTCATCGAAGACAAGCTCTCGGGCACCGACTGGGCCCACCGGGCGACGAAGTCGGAAGCCTGGCTCGTCTCGGCCTCGGCCTGGGCTCTCGGCGTCACCGCCCGCGTCATCCATCCCGGCGAGAGCCCCGAGGGGATCCTGGAGACGCTCGGCAAGCGGCTGGGGCTGCCGACGGTGCGCGCCGCCACGCGTCAGGCCATGCGCCTGCTCGGCTCGCACTTCGTCCTCGGCCAGACCATCGGCGAGGCGCTGGGCCGGGCGGGCTCGGCCCGCCGCTTCCGCTATTCCTACGACATGCTCGGCGAGGGCGCGCGCACCGCGGCCGATGCCGAGCGCTACCTCGCCTCCTATCACGATGCCATCGCGGCCATCGGCAAGGCGGCCGGCAACGCGCCGCTGCCGAACCGGCCGGGCATCTCGGTCAAGCTCTCGGCGCTGCATCCGCGCTACGAGGCGGTGAGCGCCCAGCGTGTCATAGCGGAGCTGGTGCCGAAGCTCCTGACGCTTGCCCAGGCGGCCAAGGCGCACGACCTCAACTTCACGGTGGACGCGGAGGAGGCGGACCGGCTGGAACTGTCGCTCGACGTCATAGCCGCCGTCCTCGCCGATCCCTCCCTCGCCGGCTGGGACGGCTTCGGCCTCGCCGTGCAGGCCTACCAGAAGCGGGCGCTCGCCGTGATCGACTGGCTGGAGGCCCTCGCGGTGCGGCTCGACCGCAAGCTGATGGTGCGGCTGGTCAAGGGCGCCTACTGGGACACGGAGGTGAAGCGGGCGCAGGAGCGCGGCCTTCCCGACTTCCCGGTCTTCACCCGCAAGCCGATGACCGACCTCAACTACATGGCCTGCGCCCGGCGCCTGCTCGCGGCGCGGCCGCGCATCTATCCGCAGTTCGCCACCCACAATGCACTCACCATCGCGACCATCCTCGAGGAGGCGGGCGGGGCCGAGGGGTATGAGTTCCAGCGCCTGCACGGCATGGGCGAGGCGCTCTACGACTCCCTGCTGGCGAAGCTTCCCGAGGCGGCCTGCCGCACCTATGCGCCGGTGGGCGGTCACCGCGACCTTCTCGCCTATCTGGTCCGGCGGCTTCTGGAGAACGGCGCCAATTCCTCCTTCGTCTCGGCCTCGGCCGATCCCGCCGTGCCGGTCGAGAGCCTGCTGACGCGGCCGCAGAGCTGGATCGGCAACGCCACGGACGCGCGGCCGCGCAAGCTGCCGCTTCCGAAGGACCTCTATGCGCCGGGGCGGGTCAATTCGGCCGGCGTCGAGTTCGGCGACGCCAAGGCGCTCGCCGGCTTTCTCGCCGAGGTCGGCAAGGGCCCGGCGGGCTTTCCCGCCAGCGCCCGGCCGCTCGTGGGGGCGAAGGCGGTGCGCGGTGCCATCCGCTCCGTGACGAGCCCGGTGGACGGCACCGTCGTGGGGGCGGTTGAGGAAGCAGACGATGCGGTGGTCAAGGCCGCCTTCGACCGCGCCGCGGCCGGCTTCAGGGACTGGAGCCAAACGCCGGTGAGCGCCCGCGCCGAAGCGCTGGAGAGGCTCGCCGATGCGCTGGAGGCGGAGCGCGGCATGTTCTGCGCGCTGCTGGCGCGCGAGGCGGGCAAGACGCTCGACGACGGCGTCGCCGAAGTGCGCGAGGCCATCGACTTCTGCCGCTACTACGCCCAGGAGGCGCGCCGCCACTTCGGCGAGGGCCTCGTCATGCCCGGCCCCACCGGCGAGGAGAACCGGCTGAGGCTGCGCGGCCGCGGCACCATCGTCTGCATCAGCCCGTGGAACTTCCCGCTCGCCATCTTCCTCGGTCAGGTGGCTGCGGCGCTCGCCGCCGGCAACGCCGTCATCGCCAAGCCCGCCGAGCAGACGCCGCTGGTGGCGGCCGCGGCGGTGGCCCTCGCCCACAAGGCCGGCATTCCCGGCGACGCCCTGGCCCTGGTGCCGGGCGATGGACGCGTCGGCGCCATGCTGGTGGCCGAGCCGCGGGTCGCCGGCGTCGCCTTCACCGGTTCGACCGAGGTGGCGTGGAAAATCAACCAGCAGCTGGCGGCGCGGCGCGGGCCCATCGTGCCGCTCATCGCCGAGACCGGCGGCATCAACGCCATGATCGTCGACGCCACGGCCCTGCCCGAGCAGGTGAGCGACGACGTGGTCATGTCGGCCTTCCGCTCGGCCGGCCAGCGCTGCTCGGCGCTGCGGCTCCTCTGCCTGCAGGAAGACGTGGCTGAGCGCATGCTGGAGATGATCCGGGGCGCGGCCGCGGAGCTCAAGATCGGCGATCCCGCCGATCCCGCGACCCATGTCGGCCCGGTCATCGACGAGGAGGCGAAGGCGCGGCTCGAGGCGGTGGTCGAGAGGGCGCGGGCCGAGGGGCGCCTCGTGTGGCAGGCGACCCTTCCCGCGGGTGCGCCGGCCGGGCTCTTCGTCGCCCCGGCGATCATCCGCGTGGCCAAGGCGCAGGACCTTACCGAGGAGGTCTTCGGTCCGGTCCTGCACGTCACCACCTGGAAGGCGGGCCGGCTCGCCGAGCTCACGGAGGCCATCGCCGGCAACGGCACGGGCCTCACCCTCGGCATCCATTCGCGCATCGACCAGGTGGTGGAGGAGGTCGTGGCGCGGCTCTCCCACGGCAACGTCTACGTCAACCGCAACATGATCGGCGCCGTCGTGGGCACACAGCCCTTCGGCGGCTCGGCGCTGTCGGGGACGGGTCCGAAGGCCGGCGGCCCGCACTACCTGCCGCGCTTCGCGCTGGAGCAGGTGGTGACGGTGAATACGGCGGCGGCGGGTGGCAATGCCAGCCTGCTTGCCGGCGGCGAGGGGTGAGGCTCAGGCTGCGAAATAGCGGTCGATGATCCGCCGGTAGACGGCGGTGAGGGCGGTCAGGTCGGCGACCGGCACGCGCTCGTCCACCGCGTGCATCGTCTGCCCGACGAGGCCGAACTCGATGACGGGGCAGTAGTCCTTGATGAAGCGGGCATCCGAGGTGCCGCCGGAGGTGGAGAGCTCCGGCTGCCGCCCCGTGACCTCGGCGATCGCCTCGCTGACCATTGCGACGAAGGGGCCGGGCTTCGTGATGAAGCTCTGCGAATTGCCGCGGGCCCAGGTCACCGCCGCGGTGATGCCGGGCTTCGCGGCTGCGGCGGCGATCCCCTCGATCCAGGCCTTCAGCCCGTCGAGCGTGTGCTCGTCGTTGAAGCGGATGTTGAAGCGGCCGGTGGCGGTCTGGGGGATGACGTTGGTGGCGGCGTTGCCGACGTCCACCGAGGTGATGGCGAGGTTCGACGGCTGAAAATGGGCGTTTCCGGCGTCGAGCGGCCGTTCCGTCAGCCGGGCGAGGATGTCCAGCAGCACGGGAATGGGGTTGGCTGCGCGGTCGGGATAGGCGACGTGGCCCTGCCGGCCCTCGACGGTGACGATGGCGGAGAGCGAGCCGCGGCGGCCGATCTTGATCATGTCGCCGAGGGCTTCCGGATTGCTCGGCTCGCCGACGATGCAATGGTCGAAGCGCTCGCCGCGGGCATGGGCCCATTCCAGCACCTTCATCGTGCCGTTGACGGAGGGGCCCTCCTCGTCGCCGGTGATGAGGAAGCCGATGGAGCCCTTCGGCCGGCCTCCGTTCGCCGAGAGGTGGTCGAGGGTCGCGGCCAGGAAACAGGCGATGCCGCCCTTCATGTCCACGGCGCCGCGGCCAAAGAGCTCGCCGTCGGCGATCTCGCCTTCGAAGGGGCCGTAGCGCCACGCCGCGGCGTCGCCGGGCGGCACCACGTCGGTATGGCCGGCGAAGAGGAGATAGGGCGCCTCCGAGCCGATGCGGGCGTAGAGGTTCTCCACGTCCGGCGTGCCGGGCTCGGAGAAGGTGATGCGCTCGACCGTGAACCCGGCGGGCCCGAGCACCGCCTCCAGTGCCGAGAGGGCGCCGCCCTCCGCGGGGGTGACGGAGGGGCAGCGAAGGAGGGCGCGCGTCAGCGCGACCGGATCAGCACGCATGCGGGAGACGTCCTCAGGCAGCCGGCACCGACAGCGGGTCCGGTCCGTAGCGGTTGGGGCCACGCGTGCCCTGGAAGAAGCCGAGATCGACCAGCGCCCAGAGACCCGCAACGGCGATGGCGAGGGAGAAGAGCATGGACAGGAGGCTCGGGCCGCCGACCTCGATCGGGATGACCATGTTCTTGATCTGGAAGGCGATGTTGAGCGCCATCAGCGCCTGGACGTAGGTCTGGGGATAGTCGCGGTCGTTGGACCGCTTCACCAGCAGGAAATAGGCCGGCAGCGTCATGGCGAGGCCGACGAGGCCGGCGAGGATGGCGGCGCCCCAGATGCCGGCGGCGGCCCAGCCGACCAGGCCGGCGACGAAGCCGAGCACGATGTTGGCGACGATGAGGATGACCATGCCGATCCAGAAGTCCTGGCGGCCGATCCGGCCATCGCCGTTCAGGAAGAGGTGTTGCAAGTTCATGTCAGGTCTCTGCGCTCCCCCGCCGCCGAGACTGGCGGGCGGTGGGGCCAAGGTCAACGCCCAAGGTTTCAAGGGCATGTCATGCGAGGGGGTCCGGCCCGTAACGATTGTCCCCCGTCTCGCCGCGCAGGAGGCCGAGATCGATGACGAGGGCGATCAGCGCCACCAGGACCCAGAGGCCGAGGACGGAGAGGACCGGGCCCATGGGGCCGACGGAATCGAAATAGCCGAGCACCTGAAGGAGGCTGACGAGGAAGGCCGGCAGGAACAGGAAGAGCAGGTAGAGGTCGGAATGGCCGCGGTCATGGGCGCGCTTGATGGCGAGCGCCAGCGATGGATAGAGGAAGGCGAGGCCGACGACGGCGGCGGCCGGGTGGCCGCCCGCATCCATGGCGAGGCGATCGCCGATGAAGGCGAAGACGTTGAGCACCACCGCCGCCACCCAGAAGGGCAGGCGGGGGATGCGGCCCTCGAAGCTCAGGAACAGATGGGCCCAGACGGCGGGCTCCAGCCAGACCTGCCGGTCGGTCCAGTCGATCCTGGCCATGGCGGGAGCCTTCTCTCGGCGGTCAGTCGCGCAGCAGTTCGTTGATGCCGGTCTTGGAGCGGGTCTTCTCGTCGACGGTCTTCATGATGACGGCGCAGTAGGTGGAGGGGCCCCAGTTCTCGCCCGGCAGGGCCTTGCCGGGCAGGGAGCCGGAGACCACCACCGAATAGGGCGGCACGCGGCCAACATGGATCTCGCCGGTCTGGCGGTCGACGATCTTGGTGGAGGAGGACAGGAACACGCCCATCGAGATGACCGAGCCCTCGCCGACCACGACGCCCTCGACCACCTCGGAGCGGGCGCCGATGAAGCAGTTGTCCTCGATGATGGTGGGGTTGGCCTGCAGCGGCTCCAGTACGCCGCCGATGCCGACGCCGCCGGAGAGGTGGACGTTCTTGCCGATCTGGGCGCAGGAGCCGACGGTGGCCCAGGTGTCGACCATGGTGCCCTCGTCGACATAGGCGCCCAGATTGACGAAGGAGGGCATCAGCACGACGTTCCTGGCGATGAAGGCCGAGCGGCGCACGACGCAGTTCGGCACGGCGCGGAAGCCGGCCTTGCCGAATTCGGCGGCGCCCCAGCCGTCGAACTTCGAGGGCACCTTGTCCCACCAGGACGAGCCGCCTGGGCCGCCGGCGATGGTCGTCATGTCGTTGAGGCGGAAGGAGAGCAGCACCGCCTTCTTCAGCCACTGGTGCACCACCCACTCGCCGGTCTCCTTCGAGGCGACCCGCAGCGTGCCGGTGTCGAGGAGGTTCAGGGCGGTCTCGACGGCCTCGCGCACCTCGCCCTTCGTGCCCGCATTGACGTCGGCGCGGTTGTCGAAGGCGGTCTCGATGACGGACTGGAGCTGGGCGTGGGACATGGCGGGTTCCGCGTGGCGTCAGGGTGGGTCGCGCCTTGTCCCCGTGCCGTCAGGTCCTGTCAAGCGAGCCTCCCGCCGCAGCGGCGATGCGGCCTGTGCCGGGGCATGGTGCGCGGACCCCCCTCTCCTGTATGAAGGGGTCAGAAGCGGGCCGATAGGGAGTGCGGCTGCCGCAGCATGTGAGAGATCCTTGTTCCTCGAGATTGCGATCATCCTGGTCCTGACGCTGGTGAACGGCGTCCTGGCCATGTCCGAACTGGCGGTGGTTTCATCCCGTCCCGCGCGTCTCAGGGTCTACAGCGAGCAGGGCAGCAAGGGCGCCGCGACGGCGCTTCAACTCGCCGAGCATCCCGGCCGCTTTCTCTCCACCGTTCAGATCGGCATCACCCTGGTGGGTGTCCTCTCCGGCGCCTTTTCCGGTGCGACCCTCGGCGTGCGCGCGGCGGCCGGCCTCCAGAGCCTCGGCGTGCCCACGGTGGCGGCGGAATGGCTCGGCGTCGTCGCCGTCGTCGTCCTCATCACCTATCTGTCGCTGATCATCGGCGAACTTGTCCCGAAGCAGATCGCCCTGCGCAATCCCGAGCGCGTCGCCGCCGTGGTCGCACCGGCCATGGCGCTGCTGTCGCGGGTCGCGGCCCCCCTCGTCTGGCTGCTCGACCGGTCCGGCAAGCTCGTCCTGGCGGTGCTCGGTCAGAAGGCGGAAGGCGGCGAGAAGGTCACCGAGGAAGAGGTGAAGACCATCATCGCCGAAGCCGAGACCGCCGGCGTGATCGCCCCCGCCGAGGGCGAGATGATTGCGGGCGTCATGCGCCTCGCCGACCGCAACGCCAGCGCCCTGATGACGCCGCGCCGGGAGGTGGAGATGATCAATCTCGCCGAAGCGCCCGAGACCCTGCGCGAAAGGCTGCGCATCACCCGCCGCTCGCGCCTGCCGGTGCAGGACGGCGACGCCGATTCCATCATCGGTGTGGTGCTGGTGAAGGATCTGATCGAGGCCTTCGCGGGGCGCCAGCGGCCCGACGTCGCCGCCCTGGTGCAGGAGGCCCCCGTCGTGCTTGACCGCACGCCCGCCCTCGACGTGCTCCGGACGCTGAGGGCGGCCAGCGCCCACATGACGCTGGTCTTCGACGAATACGGACATTTCGAGGGGATCATCACCGCCACCGACGTGCTGGAAGCCATCGTCGGCGCCCTGCCCGACGAGGATGACGAGGAGCCGGCCATCGTGACGCGCGCCGACGGGTCGCTCCTGATCGCCGGCTGGCTGGCGGCGGACGAGTTCGCCATGCAACTCGGCGTGCCGGTGGACCGCGACGGGGACTTCCACACGGTGGCGGGTTTCGTGCTGCACGAGATGCAGCGGCTTCCGGCCGTCGGCGAAGGCTTCGACAAGGCGGGCTGGCGCTTCGAGGTGGTCGACCTCGACGGGCGGCGGATCGACAAGATCCTGGCGACGCGGCTCGCCTGACCGGCAAGGCCGGTTTGCAGCGATGCACGAATGGGCTTGCCCCCCTCGCGGCGCGGCCCGCCACGTCGCATGTGGAGAGGGACAGCGGCCGCCGGCCGCTCCACCCCAGCCCGGAGGGCCCCCCATGACCACCGCGACCGCCGCAACCCTCACGCCCGCCGAACGCCATCCCGATCCGGTGGCCGCCGGCACCCGCATCGGCCACGTCCACCTCAAGGTCGCCGATCTCGACCGGGCGCTGGCGTTCTACCGCGACGTGCTCGGCTTCGAGGTGATGCAGCGCTACGGCGACCAGGCGGTGTTCCTCTCGGCCGGCGGCTATCACCACCATCTCGGCCTCAACACCTGGGAGAGCAAGGGCGGACGTCCGCCCGCCCCCGGCACGACCGGCCTCTTCCACACCGCCATCCTCTATCCCGACCGCGCGGCGCTCGCCGATGCGCTGCGCCGGCTCGTCGAGGCCGGCATCCGCCTCGACGGCGCCAGCGACCACGGTGTTTCCGAGGCCCTCTACCTCTCCGACCCCGACGGCAACGGCGTCGAGCTCTACCGCGACCGTCCGCAAGCCGAATGGCCGCGCAATCCGGACGGCACGCTCGCCATGGTGACCAAGCGGCTCGACCTCAACGCGCTGCTGGCCGAGGCGCCGGCGAAGGGCTGAGCGCTCAGCCGTGCAGGCGAATGAGCCGCTTGCCGCGGTTGTCGCCGCGATAGAGCGAGGCGATGGCGTCGGGGGCGGCCTCGATCCCCTCGAGGATGTCCTCGGCGTAGCGGAGCTGCCCGGAGCGGATCCAGCCCGCCAGCCGCGCCAGCGCCTCGCCGTAGCGGTGCGCGTAGTCGAAGGCGAGGACGCCCTGCATGCGGGCGCGCTTGACGAGAAGATGCCGCTCGGGGCGCGGGCCCGTCGGCCAGGGGTCCCAGGACGAGACCGAGGCCGTGCCGCAGATGACGACGCGGGCGCCCATGGCGAGGTTTGGCAGCACCGCGTCGGAGATCGGCCCCGAGGTGTTGTCGAAATAGACGTCGACGCCGCCGGGGCAGGCCTTCGCCACCGCGCCGGCGATGTCGTTCACCGCCTTGTAGTCGATGGCCGCGTCATAGCCGAACTCGTCGACGCACTGGGCGACCTTCTCGGGCCCGCCGGCGATGCCGACCGTGCGGCAGCCCATGAGCTTGGCGATCTGCCCGACCGCCGAGCCGACCGAGCCGCTCGCGGTGGACACCACCACCGTGTCGCCGGGCTTCGGGGCGCCGACGTCGAGGAGGCCGAAGTAGGCGGTGATGCCGTTGAGGCCGAGGACGCCGAGGGAGGTGGAGAGCGGCAGGTCGCTCTCGGTCACCTTGCGGGTGACGGCGGAGGCGGGGACCACGGCCAGCTCCTGCCAGCCGAACATGCCTGTGACCTTGGTCCCGGGGGCATAGCCCGGATGCTCCGAGGCGACGACCTCGCCGGAGGCGAAGGAGCGCATGACCTCGCCGATGCCGACAGGCTGGGCATAGTTCGCCACCGCCGAGACCCAGCCCCGCATGGCCGGCTCGACCGAGAGGAACTGGTTGCGCACCAGGATCTCGCCGGGCTTCAGCGCCGCCGGCTCATAGGCCTCGATGCGGAAGTGCTCAGCCTGCGGAATGCCGTCCGGGCGGGCGGCGAGGACGACGCGGCGGGAGGTGGGCATGGGGGTGCTCGCGGCTGACGGGGAGGAGAAGAGAAGCATGGACAGGCCGGCGGCGATATATGGCGGGTGGCCCCTGACGACGCCGTCAGGGGTGGCCCCAGGTCAGGCATGTCACGGATGAGACGCTCGCTTGACTTCAAACAGAACATATGCGGAACATAATCAATCTCAGGTTGCATGCACGTCCCAGATCTCTTGTCCGCTCGCGAACCACGGTTCGCGAACGAGGGGAGGGCTTTTGCCATGACGGCCCGCAAGGAAAGCCTCATCCATGCCCATTGCGACGGTGTGGACTACACCTTCGTGAAAGCCAATCGGATCTCATATGCCTGGTTTGGTGGGCCGCTCGACCATGAGGTGACCGGTCTCGAGCATGGCCCGCGCAAGCTCCACTTCATCGGGCAGCTCGGCCGCCGGGCAATTCCGAGCCTGGGAAGCACCACCATCTTCGAGCTTCCGCTGGTCTACGGCATGTGTTTCAACGGCGGGGACATCACCTACCGGCTCGCCGGCTTCCGCAAGATCGAGGTGCTCGGGATGTCGGAGAGACGGTCGCTGGAGGACTGGCCCTATGCCGGCTTTCCCGATCTCCTGCCCTACGTCCCGCTGGAGCGCGCGGCCGCCACGCCGCGCAGCTATGCCGATTTCGCCAAGCGCTTCCCCAACATGCCGGACCGCCCGGAGGGGCAGTTGATCGTCTGCGTGCCACCACCGGCGACCATCGGCCTGTCGCTGTGGGGGCAAGGTGACCCCGAGGGCGTCACCATCGTCTTCGACTGCGACGTTAAGACCGGGACGGTGCACGCCTACAACGTCACGACGTGATTTGGGACGTCGGCGACGCTGCGCGTGTCTTTCGACGCTGCCGAGCATCAAACGGACTGGCGCTTCCCCTCCCCCGCTTGCGGAGGGGAGGGGTCAGGGGTGGGGGGTGCGACGGCTTGACCGGACTGCGGATGAGCCCCCCACCCAGCCCTCCCCTGCACTCGGGCCAACCTCCGCTGGGCGGGGGGAGGGCATCGATGCCCGTCGGCGCGCCGCTTCAATCGATTGGCAGACGTCGCCGGAGGGCGTCCGGAAGTCTCGCGGCGCCATCAGACGCGAGCGCTTCCCCTCGCCCCGCTTGCGGAGGAGACAACCCGCGGTCAAATAGGAAAATATGCTTTACATAGGACAAGGAACATAGTAGGAACAGTTCCATCACCGGAGTTGGTCGATGGGACAAACGAACGTCGATTGGAGGAGTGTCCGGGCCGAGGCCGAAGAGCTCGCAGCCTGGAAGCGTTTCGCACTGTTGCTGGCATCGGCCCGCCGGGACATCCTGCAGTTCAAGGCGCAGGTTCAGGGCTTGCGCCTTGCCCGGGCGATGGAGGCGTTTGGTCGGGCCGCCAGCGAACGGGCGTTCAATCCCGATCAACCAAGGGTTCCCGCAGGCAACCCGGACGGCGGGCAGTGGACGAGCGTGGTTGGCGGCGCTCTGGGGCCGAGCTCGGACGTCGATTCAGATGAGGCGGGCCAAGAATCAATCGACGTTGCAGCCGATGGTCATCATTTTGTGCCGCGCGCGCTCTTCGAAAAGGAAAATCTCTCACCCGAGACACGACGGGTCTTCGAAGATGCCAAGACAGGCCGCCTTCGCGGCGGCACTCACTATTTCGATGGCCCCCATCGGATCTACAATGCTGCTGTGACTGAACGGTATTCCGAATTTTTGAGGGAGAGAGGGTTACGCTCCGAGGACCTGACGCCAGCCCATGCCCGCCAGTTCGCGGACTCTATCCGAAATTCGACCGATCCTCGTATCCGTGACTTCAATCTATTCCTTTACAGGCGTGAGGCCTGGTACTGGATTCGTCGGCTTCGGCTGCGGGAGTGACATGATGAAATCTGACGCAGAACGAGATGTGGAGGCCAGTGCGTTCGAGAGTCTCTACCGTGAAGTGCTCCAAGTGCTGTCCTCCTTCGGCCGCCATGACGGACGGACGCCGGGAGACTACTATGTCCTTGGTGATTACTGGGGGCATCCCCAGGTGCTCGTCAACGCCAATCTGAAGATGCTTCGCGACGACGTGATAGGGGGCCTGCGTTTGCTGCTAGCCAGCCGACCGGGGTGGGAGATCGTTTTTGCCCTCTGGGAGCCCGGAACGGAAAAGACCTGGCCGCGGATGGGTGTCCGTATCCGCCGTGATGAGGTTCTCGATGGCCTGAGACGCGAATTTCTTCCCGACTCCTACCGCAGCTTTTCCTGCGCGGGCCTCAGGCCTCAGCGCCAGGACGAGATTCCGGTCCGGTAGGTCGTCGGCGTCGCGTGAATGGTGGCGTTCGGAGGAGGTAATGGATCGTCCGGGCAGTCGGCGTCCGCTTTGAGCGGATTTCCTGCCCCCTCTACTTCCTCCTCCCCGTCAGTCCGATCACCGCGGACATGCCGGAATGGCCGGCGCCTTCCTGCAGCTCCATCTCCTCCTCGGTGATGGAGAGATCCGCAAAGTCGCCGAAGGCCTCTTCCAGCATGGCGCGGGTGTAGAGATGCGCGAGGTCCTTCGGCCCGCCGGTGCCGTAATCTAGCTGCTTCGGCGTGTAGCCGACGACGATGAGGAGGCCGCCGGGTTTGAGCGCGCGGCGCATGCCCGCCCATTTCAGCGCCCGGCCCTCGGGCGGCGAGAACTGGGTGAAGATCTCCGCCACCACGTCGAATGCCGCTTCCGGATACGCCCAGGCATGGGCGTCCGCCTCGACGAGAGTGATGGCGACGCCGTGCCCGGCGGCCAGCGCCCGCGCCTTCGCCTGGGCCGTCGGCGAGAAGTCGGTGGAGACGACGTCGAGCCCCTGACGGGCGAGCCAGACGCCGTTGCGGCCCTCGCCATCCGCCACCGCCAGCGCCTTGCCGGACGCCGGCAGCAGCGGCTTGCAACGGACGAGGAAGGGGTTCGGCTCGCGGCCGAAGCGGAACTCCGCGCCGGCGAAGCGTTCTTCCCAGTGGTCGAAGCCGGGTGGTCTGGTCATGGCGGCGGTCCTCGTGTCGGGCCGCGCCATCATCGCCTCACCGTCGGCGAACGTCGATGCCCTGCTGGGCGCAGCGATGGGCGACGCCGGTGGTGTGGATCAGCGCCGCCCTGCGCATCATCTGGTCGGTCTGGCGCATGCACCAGGTCATGTGGGGACGGGGTTCGAGAATTTCCCGCGCGCGCTGCACGTCGCAGCCGAGGCCCTGGGCGCGCCGGATCTCCTGCACGGCCCAGTTGCCGTACTGGACGCAGGACATTTCCTCGTTGCTGAAGATCTGGGCGCCGGCGGCGGAGGGCATCAGCAGAGCGAGGGCGAGCGCGGCGGCGGTCGTGATGGCTTTCATGGGACGGGCTCCCGGTCGAGAGGTTTCGGCGTCGGGTGGGGTTGGTGGCAACAAGACCCGCCGGGCGGTGCGGCCGTCCGGCGGGAGCGCTGCACGTTGCGCGGTGGCTGTGGTCTCAGCAGGCCCGCAGGCGCTGGCGCCAGGCGCTCAGCGCGCCGTTGACCCGCTCCGGCGACTGCACCTGGCACCACTGGATGTGGTGGTTGCGGTTGCCGTGGCTGTTCCAGCCCCGGCAGGCCTGCTGCCGGGCCATCCGGTCGATACGGACCATTTCGTCGCCATAGGCGACGCAGCGGGAGGCGTCGGCGCGGGCGGCCGGGCTGCCGCCGGCGGCGAACTGGCAGGCCTGGAACCGCGTCTGCCAGTTGGAGATGGCCTGCTGCACCCGCTGCGGCGTCTGCGCCTGGCACCAGTTGTAGTGGCCGCCATAGTTGGAATGGCTGGTCCAGCCGGGGCAGCGCATCTGCCGGGCGCGCTGGTCCTGCGCGACCATGCTGTTGGCGTAGTCGGCGCAGCGGTCGCGCTGCGCCTCAGCCGGGGTGGGAGCGAGGGCACAGAGGGCCGCGAGCCCGAGGGCGGCGGCCACGACGAAAGCCCGCTTGATAGCGGCACGGGACGGGGTGAGCATAATCGTCTTCCGATGAGAGGATGATGTGGTGGGCCTGCCGGAGGCGTGGCCTCCGGCGCCGACGCCTTCAGGGCGCGCGGGTGACCGTGCAGCGGATGGAAATGACGGGATTCTGACAGCCGCCGCGGCGCCACTGCGTCACGGCGCCGTTGCCGTATTCGCCGCGCCAGTCCTCGTTCGGTCCGCAGTAGGAGCCGGCGGCGCCATGGGTGCAGCGGTCGGTCGCGACCCGGTAGACCCCGGAGCGCCAGGCGCCGCCCACCTGCACCCACTGGATGTTCCAGGCCGGACGGCCGGCGCCCGCGGCGGGGCTGCCGCTCGCCTGGAACTGGCAGCGCTGGAAGGCCGAGCCCCAGTCCGCCACCGCCTGCTGGACGCGCTGCGGCGTCTGCCGCAGGCACCAGTCGTAATGGGCCTGGTAGTTGGAATGGCCGGTCCAGCCGGTGCAGCGCTGCTGCCTGGCGCGCTGGTCGAAGGACATCTGCTGGTTCGCATAGTCGTTGCAGGCGTCGCGCTGGGCGGCGGCCGGGGTCGGGGCAAGGGAGACGAGAGCCGCGAGCAAGACAAGGGCGGCGGGCACGGCGAAAGTCCGCGCGCGGGGGGCACGATGGGAAATGAACACGGTGGTGATCCGCAATAGGGGACGTCGGGGTATCCCGGAAGGGTGCCCACCATCCTCCGGTTGTCGGAACCGTAGCGCGTTACCCACTGCCGCGAAAGATCGCAGAGGCTTCCGGAACGTAAGTGATGTTACGGAGATACCGGCAGCGGCGCGCGCTGCGCGTCGGATCGGGAGCCAAGCTCCCGACCCTCCCCTCCCCCGTTGCGGGGGAGGGGATCGTCCGAAATCGGCGCGTCCGCCTGAGCGGCCGGCCGCAGACTGCGGCCGACGCGGGCCTCACAGCACCTGGTTGCTGGCCTTCACCGCTTCCGCCGTCTCGACATAGACCTTGCCGCCCATGGCGCGGAACTTCTCCGACATCTGCGCCATGCCCTCCTCGGCCGTGACGGCGTCGGCGCCGGCCACCGCGCGCCGCTCGGGATCGTTGAGGGTCGCCGCATAGTCGCGCACGTCCTGGGTGATCTTCATCGAGCAGAACTTCGGGCCGCACATGGAGCAGAAGTGGGCGACCTTGTGGGCCTCCTTCGGCAGGGTCTCGTCGTGATAGGCGCGGGCGGTCTCGGGGTCGAGACCGAGGTTGAACTGGTCTTCCCAGCGGAAGTCGAAGCGGGCGCGGGAGAGCGCGTCGTCGCGCAGCTGTGCCGCCGGATGGCCCTTGCCGAGATCGGCGGCATGGGCCGCGATCTTGTAGGTGATGACGCCGACCTTCACGTCGTCGCGGTTGGGGAGCCCCAGGTGCTCCTTCGGCGTGACGTAGCAGAGCATGGCGCAGCCGAACCAGCCGATCATCGCCGCGCCGATGCCGGAGGTGATGTGGTCGTAGCCCGGCGCGATGTCGGTCGTCAGCGGTCCGAGGGTGTAGAAGGGGGCTTCGCCGCACTCCTTCAGCTGCTTGTCCATGTTGATCTTGATCTTGTGGATCGGCACGTGGCCGGGCCCCTCGATCATCACCTGGCAGCCCTTCTTCCAGGCGATCTGGGTGAGTTCGCCCAGGGTCTCCAGCTCGGCGAACTGGGCGGCGTCGTTGGCGTCGGCGATGGAGCCGGGGCGCAGGCCGTCACCCAGCGAGAACGAGACGTCGTAGCGCCGCATGATGTCGCAGATCTCGTCGAAATGCTCGTAGAGGAAGCTCTCGCGGTGATGGGCGAGGCACCACTTGGCCATGATCGAGCCGCCGCGCGACACGATGCCGGTGACGCGCTTGGCGGTGAGCGGCACGTAGGCGAGGCGCACGCCGGCATGGATGGTGAAATAGTCGACGCCCTGCTCGGCCTGCTCGATCAGCGTGTCGCGGAACAGCTCCCAGGTGAGCTTCACGGGGTCGCCGCCGCACTTCTCCAGCGCCTGGTAGATCGGCACCGTCCCGATCGGCACCGGCGAGTTGCGGATGATCCATTCGCGGGTGTTGTGGATGTTGCGCCCCGTCGACAGGTCCATGACCGTGTCGGCGCCCCAGCGGATCGACCAGACCAGCTTGTCCACCTCCTCCTCGATGGAGGATGAGACGGCGGAATTGCCGATATTGGCGTTGATCTTCACCAGGAAGTTGCGGCCGATGATCATCGGCTCGAGCTCGGGGTGGTTGATGTTCGCCGGGATGATGGCGCGGCCGCGGGCGATCTCGGAGCGGACGAACTCGGGGGTGATGAAGGCGGGAATCTCGGCGCCGAAGCTCTCGCCATCGGCGATCGCAGCCTGCGCCCCCTCCAGCATGGCCTTGCGGCCGAGGTTCTCGCGCTCCGCGACGTAGATCATCTCCTTGGTGATGATGCCGCGCCTCGCGAACTCGTACTGGGTGATCGGCGCATCGCCGACGCCGCGCATCGGCGGATTGGCGAGGGGGAAGGCGCGGGCGAGATGCTTGCCGGCGTTGCCGTTGTCCTCGGGTTTCACTTCGCGGCCGTCATAGGCCTCGACGCCACCGCGCTCGGCGACCCAGGCGGCACGGATACGGGAGAGGCCCTTCTCCACGTCGATGACGACGGTGGGGTCGGTGTAGGGGCCGGACGTGTCGTAGACGACGACGTTGGGCTCGCCGGCGCCGGCCTGCAGCTGGATCTCGCGCAGCGGCACGCGCAGGTCCGGGGCCGCCTCCGGCACGGCGAAGATCTTGGTGGAGGCGGGCAGCGGACCGGTGGTGACGGCGGCCTTGATGTCCTTGACGGGGGCGTTCATGCGGGGTCTCCCGAGGGCTTGTTATGGCGTGGATGTCTGCGGCCAGTAGCCGGCAATGGTGAGGATGGCGCCGAGGATCAGCCAGACGGCCGCGGCGACCTTCATGGTGCCTTCGCGCGGCATGAGGTGTCGGGCGACGCCGGCCGCCCAGTCGGGCGCGACGATGCGCCAGGCGCCGAGGACGAGGAGGGCGAGGCCGATCAGGGTGATGAGCATGCGCCAGTCGGCGCCGATCACCCGGTGCGACAGGAGGATGGCGAGGCCGGCCGGCATCATCAGGAGGCCGGAAAGAAGGATCAGGGCCGAGCTCTTGGCGAATTCATCGGCGATGATGCGGAAGGTGGTCGGATTCAGGGCGAGTCCCAGCCCGACGGCCAGCATGACCGGCCCGATCAGGCGCGCCAAATAGATCGAAGTCAGCATGTGCGTCCCATCCCTCCGCCGGCATGACCCGGATCAGGTTCAAGGGTCGCTGCGGAGTTCCGGAACGGGAACGGTGCGGCCTCTCAGCCCCCTCGTCGGGGCCCCCCTTGGACGGGACCCAATCTGGACACTTGGCCGGCGAAGTCAAGCGCGCGACGGCGGGGCAGTCCGGACCTCAGCCGCCGAAAACCGCCTTCTGCAGCGCGATGAAGGCGCGGGCGCGATGGGAGAGGCCTTCGCCCGCCGGCGGCAGGCCATGCTTCTGCTCCGCCGTCATCTCGCCGAAGGTGAGGGTATGGCCGTCGGGCAGGAACATCGGGTCGTAACCGAAACCCTTGGGGCCGCGCGGCGGCCAGGCGAGGGTGCCGAAGACGCGGCCCTCGAAGATGCGTTCGGAGCCGTCGGGGAAGGTCAGCGCCAGGGCGGAGACGAAATGCGCCCGCGCGCCGGCGGTGGTGACGTCGCGCAGGGTGAGCTCCCGGTCGACCCGCGCCATGGCGGCGGCGAAGTCGCGGGGCTGGCCGGCCCAGTCGGCGGTGAAGAGGCCGGGCGCACCGTCGAGCGCCTCGACGGCGAGGCCTGAATCGTCGGCGATGGCGGGAAGGCCGGTGGCGTCGGTCGCGGCGCGCGCCTTGATGGCGGCGTTCTCCGCATAGAGCGTGCCGGTCTCGGCCGGCTCTGGCAGCCCGAGTTCGCCGGCCGAGACGAGGTCGATGCCGTGGGGGCCGAGCAGGTCGCGGAATTCGGCGAGCTTGCCGGCATTGTGGGTGGCGACGACCAGCCGCGTGCCGGGGCCGAGCAGGCCGCTCATGCCACCGCCGTCTTCTGCAGGTCGACGAGGCGGGCGCAGCCGCCGCGGGCGAGGTCGAGGAGGTTCAGCAGCTCCTCCTGGCTGAAGGGGGTCTTCTCCGCCGTGCCCTGGATCTCGACGATGCCGCCGGAGCCGGTCATGACGAAATTGGCGTCGGTGTCGGCTTCCGAATCCTCGGCATAGTCGAGGTCGAGCACCGGCGTGCCCTGGTAGATGCCGCAGGACACCGCCGCGACGTGGTCGCGCAGCGGGCTCGTCTTCAGCATGGAGCGGGCGGTCATCCAGGCGATGCAGTCATGCAGCGCCACCCACGCGCCGGTGATGGCGGCGGTGCGGGTGCCGCCGTCGGCCTGGATCACGTCGCAGTCGACGGTGATCTGCCGCTCGCCGAGCGCCTGGAGATCGACGATGGTGCGGAGCGAGCGGCCAATGAGGCGCTGGATTTCCTGGGTGCGGCCGGAGGGCTTGCCCGAGGTCGACTCGCGGCGGGTCCGCTCAAGCGTTGCCCGCGGCAGCATCGAATATTCGGCGGTGACCCAGCCGCGGCCCTGGCCGCGCAGCCACGGCGGCGGCTTTTCCTCGAGCGAGGCCGTGCAGAGCACGTGGGTGTTGCCGAACTTCACGAAGCAGGAGCCCTCCGCATAGCGGGCGACGGCGCGCTCCAGCGAGACCGGGCGCAGCGCATCGGGGGCGCGTTTGGAGGGACGCATGGCGGATTCCGTTCCACGACAGGGGGTCGGCGGGTCATAGGGCCGAAAGGCCGGCACGGCAAGGACGGCGGGGGCCGGGCGGCGACTGCCGGGCTCCACTGCGGCAGATGGTGCTTGATCAATGCCGCGACTGCCACCAGATTTGCGCAGGAGGTTGCCCTTGTCCGCCGAGATCCCGCGCCCCGACCAGAAGCTGCAGGCGCTCGCCCAGTCCGCCGTGGCCAATTCAGCCCTGGCCAAGCTCGACGAGCGCTCGCGCGAGATCTTCCGCCAGATCGTCGAGAGCTATCTGGCGACCGGCGAGCCGGTAGGCTCTCGCAATCTGTCGAAGATCCTGCCCATGACCCTGTCGCCCGCCTCGGTGCGCAACGTCATGCAGGACCTCGAGGAGGCCGGCCTCATCTTTGCGCCGCACACCTCGGCCGGCCGCCTGCCGACGGAGACGGGCCTGCGCTTCTTCGTCGACGCGCTGATGCAGTTCGGCGACCTCGCGGTGGACGAGCGCAACGCGATCGAGGCGCAGGTCGCCGCCTCCGCCCGCGGCCAGTCCTTCGAATCGGTGCTCGCCGACGCGACCCAGCTCCTGTCGGGGCTGTCACGCGGCGCCGGCGTGGTGCTCACCTCGAAGAGCAACGTCAGGCTCAAGCACATCGAATTCGTCCGCATCGAGCCGGAGCGCGCCCTCGTCGTGCTCGTCTCCGAGGACGGTCAGGTGGAGAACCGCCTCGTGCCGATCCCGGCGGGCCTGCCGCCCTCCGCGCTGGTGGAGGCTTCGAACTTCCTCAACGCCCATATCCGCGGACGGACGCTCGCGGAAGCGCGGGTGGAGATGCAGAAGAGCCTCGATCAGGCCCGCAGCGAGCTGGACGGGCTGACGCAGAAACTGGTGGAGGCGGGCCTTGCCTCCTGGTCGGGCGGCGAGCCGACCGAGCGCAAGCTCATCGTCCGCGGCCAGGCGAACCTGCTGGGCGACCTGCGCGCCATGGAGGACCTGGAGCGCATCCGCCTGCTCTTCGACGATCTCGAATCGAAGCGCGACCTCGTCGACCTCCTCGGCCGGGCCGAGACCGCCGAGGGCGTGCGAATCTTCATCGGCTCGGAGAACAAGCTGTTCTCGCTGTCGGGCTCGTCCATGGTGGTGGCGCCCTATCACGACAGCCAGAGCCGCATCGTCGGCGTGCTCGGCGTCATCGGCCCGACGCGGCTGAACTATGCCCGCATCGTGCCGATGGTGGACTACACGGCCCGGGTCCTGTCGCGTCTCATCACCTGAGCGCCTCTGCCTCATTGTCGCCGGGCTGCAATCGGACCATGCTTCCTTGCCGTCGACGGCGGGGACATCTCCCGCCGCGCGCATCCAAGGAGGAGGCCCCGCATGAGCGGCAGGTTCAACTGGAACGAGCTGATGACCAACGACATCGCCAAGGCGAAGGCCTTTTACGGCCAGACCCTGGGATGGACGTTCGACCCGTTCCCGATGCCGGACGGCGAATACTGGATCGCCAAGGCGCCCGACGGCACGCCGACCGCCGGCATCATGCCGATGGACCCGCAGGACACGGAGTCCCAGCCGGGCTGGCTCTCCTACGTGCAGGTCGACGATCTCGACCGGGCGGTCTCGGCGGTGACGAGCAGCGGCGGACAGGTGCTGCAGGAGCCGCTCGACATCCCCAATGTCGGCCGCATCGCCGTGGTCGAGGACCCGGCCGGCGCCGTGCTCGGCCTGATGAAGCCCGTCGCCGCGACGAGCTGAGGGCCAAAGGCCCGGCCCAGGCAAGGCCCCCCACCCTAGCCCCTCCCCTCCGCAAGCGGGGGAGGGGAACTGCACCTCATCCGCGAAGCCCGGGGGATCAGGACAGGCGGATGTCGCCGTCACACCGGCTTCGTCACCCGCCTGAGCGTCAGGTTGATCCGGCCGCCGTCCTTCAGGAGCGTGCTGGTTCCCGGGAGCAGGCGGTCGACTCCGTGATAGGCGAGGCGCGCGGCACCGCCGAAGACCAGTACGTCGCCTGAGGCGAGCTTTACCGGGACCGTCCTGCCGCCGCGTGTCGTGCCGCCGATGCGGAACAGGCCCGTCTCTCCGAGCGACAGCGACACGACGGGCGCTGCGAGATCCTCCTCGTCGCGGTCCTGGTGCAGCCCCATGCGGGCGCCGGGCCCGTACCAGTTGACGAGGCAGGCCTCGGGCGGATGCGGATAGCTTGCCACCTGTCGCCAGATTTCCAGAATCTCCTCCGGAATCGGCGGCCAGGGCTCGCCGGTGGCCGGATGATTCGGCTGATAGCGATAGCCCGCCCTGTCAGAGACCCAGCCGAGCGATCCCAGATTGGTCATGCGCACCGAGAACGGCGTGCCCGTGCGCGGCATGACCGGCTGGAAGAGCGGCGCCTGCCGCAGGAGGTCGCGCAGGGTGGCGAGGAGCGCCGCCTGATCGGCGGGAGCGAGATATCCGGGATACCAGGTGCAGCCCGGTACGACCGGGACCGCCGTCATTGCTGCGGAGCGGGCGCCGGCGGGGGCCGCGGACGGGCGGGGCGGCGCGGCGGCGCGTCCGACGGCGGTCCGCCGACACGGGCGGCGAGGTTCTCGGCGCGCGCCTCGGTGAATTTCAGCGCGCAGAAGGCGGGGCCGATGTCCGAGGTGCCGTAGTTGCGGCAGAGGCGCTCGCGGTTGGCGGGAAAGCCCGCCTGTTCCTGCAGGAACTGCCGGCCCTCGGGCGTGGTGCGCAGCCGCGCCTGGAGAATGCGGCGGGCGTCGTTGAGGCGGCGCTCGGCGACGCCGCGGGCGCGCTCGATCTCGCGGTCTGGCGGAATCTCCCGGTCGTTCGGACCCCAGAGGCCGGCGGGGTCGACGACACAGTCGTCGAAGCTGCAGGCCCCGCCCGGGGCGGTGACGAAGGCGGCATCGGCCATGAGGTCGAGGGTGATGGTGCAGCCGGTGAAATTCGCCTCGAACCGCGGCAGGCCGTCGGGTCGGCCGAGAGGCCTCAGGGCGACCGGCCTGCCGCCGCCGAGATCGGGCGTGCAGATGTTGCGGATGTCGTTGCCGCGCCGTCCGATGACGCCGGTGGCGGCGATCGTGTAGCTCGGCTGGGCCGGCGTTCCGCCGCGCGAGATGACGAGGGCGCCGTGCTGGCCGAGGAATCGCAGCGTCTTGCCGGGAAGGGCGTCCTCCCAGCGGCGCAGGGTGGAGGCGCCGACGCCGCGCGTCGCAAGGCCGCTCGTGCCGTCCATCGTGGTGCGCGGAGCCGCGGGACGGCCCTGCGGCGCTGTCGCGCCCTGCGGCGTCGGAGCGACGGCGCCGGGCAGCTGCATCTGTGCCAGGGCATGCTCCCCGCCGGCGGCGGCAAAGGCGAGAGAGAGCAGCAGGACGGCGCGGCGGGGCATGATTCTTCCGATGGCAACAGCCCCTCACATAACCTGCCGGGACCCTTCGGTCACCAGCCCGTGACGTTGCGCCATGCGAGGCGGGGGTGATGTTGCGCCAAGGACGCACCCTTTGCCGGCGCGACGCGATGCTTTTCCTTGACGGCGAGGTGACCGTGACGCTTGCGGCGCCATGACGCCCCCCCTATATCCGGCCCAACCGGCGGAAAGCGGCGAAGTCTCGCGTCTTTCCGTCCTGCGATCACCAGCTTCAAACCCCAGCTTGACGAAGGGGTCGGCGCGGGCGGTCCCGGCGAAAATCCCTCTTCGTCCGCGGGCCGTCAGCCTCACGGGTGCTTCGGGCCCGGCCGATCCGCTTGAAAAGGAGAAGACCATGGGCAAGGTCATCGGCATCGACCTCGGAACGACCAATTCCTGCGTGGCTGTGATGGAAGGCACCACGCCGAAAGTCATCATCAATTCGGAAGGCGCCAATACGACGCCGTCCATCGTCGCCTTCACCGACGAGGAGCGTCTCGTCGGCCAGCCGGCCAAGCGCCAGGCGGTGACGAACCCCGAGCGCACCATCTTCGCGGTGAAGCGCCTCATCGGCCGTCGCTTCGACGATCCGACGGTGACCAAGGACCAGAAGCTCGTCCCCTACCAGATCGCCCGCGCCGGCAACGGCGACGCCTGGGTCGAGGTCGAGGGCAAGACCTATTCGCCCTCGCAGATCTCCGCCTTCACGCTGATGAAGATGAAGGAGACGGCGGAGGCCTATCTCGGCCAGAGCGTCGACCAGGCGGTCATCACCGTCCCGGCCTATTTCAACGACGCCCAGCGCCAGGCCACCAAGGACGCCGGCAAGATCGCCGGCCTCGAGGTGCTGCGCATCATCAACGAGCCGACGGCGGCGGCGCTCGCCTACGGCCTCGACAAGAAGACCTCCGGCACGATCGCGGTCTATGACCTCGGCGGCGGCACCTTCGACGTGTCGGTGCTCGAGATCGGCGACGGCGTCTTCGAGGTGAAGTCGACCAACGGCGACACGTTCCTCGGCGGCGAGGACTTCGACATGCGCCTCGTCGACTATCTGGCGGCCGAGTTCCAGAAGGAGCAGGGCATCGACCTGCGCAAGGACAAGCTCGCGCTCCAGCGCCTCAAGGAGGCCGCCGAGAAGGCGAAGATCGAGCTGTCGTCCTCGACGCAGACCGAGATCAACCTGCCCTTCATCACGGCCGACGCCTCGGGTCCGAAGCACCTCCAGCTGAAGCTCACCCGCGCCAAGTTCGAGGCGCTGGTGGACGACCTGATCCAGCGGACCATGGAGCCCTGCAAGAAGGCGCTCAAGGACGCCGGCATCTCGGCGGGCCAGATCGACGAAGTCGTTCTCGTCGGCGGCATGACCCGCATGCCGAAGGTCCAGGAGGTCGTGAAGCAATTCTTCGGCAAGGAGCCGCACAAGGGCGTCAACCCGGACGAGGTGGTCGCCATCGGTGCCGCCATCCAGGCCGGCGTGCTGCAGGGCGACGTGAAGGACGTGCTGCTGCTCGACGTGACCCCGCTGTCGCTCGGCATCGAGACGCTCGGCGGCGTGTTCACCCGCCTCATCGACCGCAACACCACGATCCCCACCAAGAAGAGCCAGGTCTTCTCCACCGCCGACGACAACCAGAACGCGGTGACGATCCGGGTCTTCCAGGGCGAGCGTGAGATGGCGGCCGACAACAAGATGCTCGGCCAGTTCGACCTGATGGGCATTCCCCCCGCCCCGCGCGGCGTGCCGCAGATCGAGGTGACCTTCGACATCGACGCCAACGGCATCGTCAACGTCCAGGCCAAGGACAAGGGCACCGGCAAGGAGCAGCAGATCCGCATCCAGGCCTCCGGCGGCCTCTCCGACTCCGACATCGAGAAGATGGTGAAGGACGCCGAGGCCCATGCGGCCGAGGACAAGAACCGCCGCGAGCTCGCCGAGGCGAAGAACCAGGCCGACGGCCTCGTGCACTCGACCGAGAAGGCGCTCTCCGAGCACGGCTCCAAGGTTGCCGAAGGTGACCGCAAGGCCATCGAGGACGCCCTCGCGGCCGTGAAGGAAGCGGTGAAGTCCGAGGACGTCGAGAGCCTCAAGGAGAAGACCAACGCCCTGGCGCAGGCCTCCATGAAGCTCGGCGAGGCCATGTATGCGGCCCAGCAGGACGCCGGCGCCGAGGGCGCCGCGCCGAAGAAGGACGACGTGGTCGACGCGGACTTCACCGAAGTGAAGGACGACAAGAAGAAGAGCGCGTAAGGCCCGCGAGGGTCTTTCCAGCGGGCCCCCGGAGCCAATCCGGGGGCCTTCGCTTGAACGGGGGCAGAAGCTGGGTCGATGTCCAAGCGCGACTATTACGAAACCCTGGGGGTCGGCCGCGACGCCGACGAGGCTGCGCTGAAATCCGCCTTCCGCAAGAAGGCGATGCAGTATCACCCCGACCGCAATCCCGACAACGCCGAGGCCGAGGCCCAGTTCAAGGAGCTGAACGAGGCCTATCAGGTGCTGTCCGACGGGCAGAAGCGCGCCGCCTATGACCGCTTCGGCCACCAGGCCTTCGAGAACGGGGGCGGCGGCGGCCATCCCGGCTTCGGCGGCGATTTCGCCACCTCCATGTCCGACATCTTCGAGGAGCTGTTCGGCATGTCCGGCGGCCGGCGCCGCGGCGCGGGTGGCCGCGAGCGTGGCGCGGACCTGCGCTACAACATGGACATCACGCTGGAGGAGGCCTTCGCGGGCAAGTCCGCCCAGCTGCGCATTCCCACCACGGTGTCCTGCGAGGTCTGCTCCGGCACCGGCGCCAAGCCCGGCTCCAAGCCGAAGACCTGCGGCACCTGCGCCGGCCACGGCCGCGTGCGCGCCTCCCAGGGCTTCTTCTCTGTGGAGCGCACCTGCCCGACCTGCCAGGGCCGCGGCCAGGTGATCGAGGACCCCTGCGCCAACTGCACCGGGTCGGGCCGCATCACCAAGGAGCGCGTGCTCTCGGTGAACATCCCCGCCGGCGTCGAGGACGGCACCCGCATCCGCCTCGCCAACGAGGGCGAGGCCGGCTTCCGCGGCGGCCCGCCCGGCGACCTCTACATCTTCCTCTCCATCGAGCCGCACGCCTTCTTCCAGCGCGACGGCCAGGACCTCTACTGCCGCGCCCCGGTCTCCATGGTGACGGCGGCGCTGGGCGGCGCCTTCGAGGTGCCGACCATCGACGGCGGCCGGGCCCAGGTGAAGGTTCCCGAGGGCACGCAGTCGGGCAAGCGCTTCCGTCTCGGCGGCAAGGGTATGCCGGTGCTGCGCTCCAAGGCGGTCGGCGACCTCTACGTGCAGGTGGACGTGGAGACGCCGCGGGCGCTCACCAAGCGCCAGAAGGAGCTTCTCGCCGAGTTCGAGAAGGAGAGCTCGAAGGACACCCAGCCGGAGACGGCGGGCTTCTTCGCCAAGGCCAAGGCCTTCTGGGACGGGCTCGCCAAGGACGGCTGAGCCCGGCTCAGGCCGGGCGCGTCCCCTCCGCCAGCCGCCGCCAGACCCGCCCGTCGATGGCGACGAGCCCAAGGCCGATCAGCGCCATGCCGGCGAAATGCGTCCAGGCGAGGCGCTCGCCGAGAAACAGACCGGCGAGCAGGATGGCAGAGACCGGGATCAGGAAGGTCACGAGCAGGAGGTTGCTCGGGCCGGCCGTCGCCAGCAGCCGGAAGAAGATGATGTAGGCGAGCGCCGTCGACAGGACGGCGAGCGCGAGCACGGCGAGGATCGCCGGCCAGCCCGGCATGGCGAGCGCCCATGGCCGGTCCACCAGCGCGACGGCCGGGGCCATGACGAGGCTCGTGATGGTGAGCTGCAGCCAGGCTGTGAAGGTCGGCGTCAGGCCGAGCGGCTTGATGCGCCGACCCCAGAGCCCCGAGAAGGCATAGGACAGCGTCGCGCCGAGACAGGCTGCGACCGCCCAGAGGGGCGTGTCCAGCCTCCCCAGCGCCGCCGGCCCGACCAGCACCACCACGCCGAGGAAGCCGAGCGCGACGCCCGCCGCCTTGTTCGCCGTCGCCTTCTCGTCCGTCGTGAAGAGGTGCATGACGACGACGCTGAACAGCGGCGTGGTGGCGTTGAGGATGGCGGCGAGCCCGGCGGGAATGGCGGTCTGGCCCCAGAAGATCAGGGTGAAGGGGATGACGTTGTTGAGCAGCGCCATCACCGCCAGCGTCGTCCATACCGCCCGTCCCCGGGGAAAGTGTTCGCCGGTCGCCCGCAGCACCGCGTAGAGCACGGCGGCGCCGATGACGACGCGGGCGAGGACGAGGGTCATCGGCGGCAGGTCGAAGAGGGCGATGCGGGCAAAAAAGAACGAGCCGCCCCAGAGGACGGAGAGGGTGACGAGGAGGGTCCAGTCGCGCAGGCTCACGGGGGCGTCTCCGGTTGGGACCCGTGTCTAGGCGAGCGGCCGTCGCGCCGCCACCCGGTCTCTGTCAGCAGGCCGCAGGGGACCGTCATTGACAGGTGACAGTTCTGTGCGAGCCTCGAATCGTCCGCAGGACTGGACCATTTGATTCGGCCCGCGCGGGACTGCGAAAGGCCGCCATGTCCGACGCCATCGACCGCCTCCACGCCGCCGTCCGGGAGATCCGCCGGACCGATGCGCCGGCATCGCGCACGGCGAAACTGCTGGCGGGCGGGCGCGCCAAGATGGCGAAGAAGCTGGTCGAGGAAGCGACAGAAGTGACGCTCGACGCGGTGGCCGGCGACCGTGCCGCGGTGGTCCGCGAAAGCGCCGACCTGATCTACAATCTCACCGTGCTGTGGACCGACATGGGCATTGCGCCGGACGAGGTCTGGCAGGAGATGGAGCGGCGCGAGCGCCTCTACGGCATCGCCGAGAAGCTGCACAAGGGCCCGTTGGCGGTCGCCGGGGGCGGCTGAGCCGCCGTCACTCCCTGAGGAAGAGCGGCAGGTCGACCGGCGGCAGGCGCACCTCGCGGTTGACCGCGTTGAGCATGCCGACCGACCGTCTCACCAGCCAGCCGTCGCGGTTGGGGCAGCCGTCGCGGGCGAGCGACTGCGCGGCGCGCAGCGTGCGCACGAGGCGGGCGCGGTCGGGCGTCGGCAGGCCGGCGCGCTCGACGGTGGCGCGGGTGCGCAGGAACTGGGAAGGGTCGGCGCAGATGTCGCCGCGCGACATGAACTGGGCGGCAGCCGGCGCCGCCGGCCAGGCGAGAAACACGAGGAGCGCGGCGGCAAGGAGCCGGGCCAGCCCGGCAGAGAGGCGGGTGGTGTCGCCCTCAAGCGCCACGGTCTTCAGCCGCGCCGTCTTGCCCTGGACGACGGCGACCTGCGAGCGGCCGATGCCGAGTTCGGCGGCGATGAGGTTCTCCAGCGCCGCATTGGCCTTGCCGTCCTCGGGGACGGCCCTCACCCGCGCCTTGAGCACGGCCCGGCCGTCGGCCAGCCGCTCGGCGCCTTCCACCGCGTCGCGGCCACCGCGCGGGGTCAGCCTGACGTCGACCAGGAGGCGCTCGCGCTCGACGCGGTAGGGGAGGGCGTCCATGGGCGTCCCCCCTAGAAGACGTTGGGGTAGATGTAGCGGATGATGATCTGCTGGATCAGGATGATGCCGAGCAGCAGCACGATCGGCGAGATGTCGATCGCCCCCAGATTGGGCATGCGTCGCCGGATGGGCGCGAGGACCGGTTCGGTGAGGGCGCGCAGCGTGGTGTCGATCTGCGCGACGATCTGGTTGCGGTAGTTCACAACATTGAATGCGATCAGCCAGGACAGGACCGCCTGAATGATGATCACCCACCAGTAGAGGTTCAGGGCGATCAGGACGACGTCGAGAATGGCTTTCATGGGTCCGCCGTGGAGGATGAGGATGCCGGACCCGTTTTATGGGGTGTCGGCACGGGCGGGGCAAGCGTGCGGTTGCACGCGCTGCCCTCAGGTGGCGGCGAAGGACGAGCGCTGGGCCCAGCCGGTCATGCGGTTTTCGAGCCAGACGGTGGCCATGTACATGGCAACGCCGAGGATCGCGAGGGCGATGAGGGCGGCGAAGAGCAGCGGCACGTTGAAGTCGGCCGAGGCGCGCGCCATCAGGTTGCCGATGCCGTAACGCGAGGCGTTGTACTCGGCGATGACCGAACCGACATAGGCCAGCGTGATGGCGACCTTCAGCGAGCCGAAGAAATACGGCATCGAGCGGGGAATGCCGACCTTGGTCATGATCTGCAGCTTGGAGGCGCCGAGCGCCTTCAAGACGTCCTCCGTCTCCGGCTCGATGGTGGCGAGGCCGGTGGCGACGTTCACCACGATGGGGAAGAACGAGATCATGAAGGCGGTGAGCACCGCCGGCAGCCAGCCGACGCCGAACCAGATGACGAGGATCGGCACGACGGCGACCTTCGGGATCGAGTTGAAGCCGACGAGCAGGGGATAGAAGCCCGCATAGAAGAAGCGGCTGGCCCCGAGGAGGAGGCCGAGCGCGATGCCGAAGGCGACGGCGAGGCCGAAGCCGGCGAGCGTCATCCAGGCGGTGTGGAAGGAGTGGAAGCCGATCTGGCGGCGGAACTGCCAGATGGCGAGGCCGATGTCGCTCGGCGCCGGCAGCACGAAGGTGGAGACGGCGAAGGCCTTGCAGAGCAGTTCCCACACCAGGAACGTGCCGATGGTGCAGAACAGCGGCGCGAGCTGCAGTGACAGCTTGGTGCGGTCGAGGGCGGAGGCGCCGATCACCTTGTAGAGCAGGTAGGCGATGTAGCCGACGACGCCGATGGCGAGCGCCGCCGGCCAGGAGGTGAGGAGGAACTCGCCGATCGCGTCCATGGCAGGATCCTCAGGCCGTCGACCGGGCGTGGGCGATGCGCCCCCGCAGGTCGTGAACGATGTCGGAGAATTCGGACGTGTAGGTGATCTCGAGGTCGCGCGGCCGCGGGAACGCCACCTCGCGCTCGGCGATGATCTTTCCCGGCCGCGAAGACATGCAGAAGATGCGGTCGGCGAGGAAGACCGCCTCGCGGAGGTCGTGGGTGACGAGGATCACCGTCAGCGACCCGGCCATGCGGGCGTGGAGGTCGCGGATGACGCACCACAGCTCCTCACGGGTGAAGGCGTCGAGCGCGCCGAAGGGCTCGTCGAGCATGAGGAGCTTCGGCTCGTGGATCAGCGCGCGGCAGAGCGAGGCGCGCTGCTGCATGCCGCCGGAGAGCTGCCAGGGGAACTTCGAGCCGGCCCCCTTGAGGCCGACGGATTCGAGCAGCGCCTCGGCCTTGGCGACATATTCCGCCTTGTGCCGGCGCAGGCGCGAGCGGTGCGGCTCGACGATCTCGAGCGGCAGCATCAGGTTCTCGAGTGTGGTGCGCCAGGGCAGCAGCGTCGGCGCCTGGAAGGCCATGCCGGCGATCTTGACGGGGTCGCGCACCTCCTGGCCGTCGACGACGACGGCGCCCGCCTGCGGAAACTGCAGGCCGGTGGCGAGCTTCATCAGGGTGGATTTGCCGCAGCCGGAGGGGCCGACCACCGCGGCGAACTCGCCCTCGTTGACCCGGATGTCCAGCCCGTCGACGGCCAGGGTGCCGCCGGTCGCGTAGGTGTGACTGACACCCGTCAGTTCGACGAAGGGACGCAAGGGATGAGCGCTTTCAGAGCGGTGCATTCACGCAGGGGCAGGGAGCGGCGGCCCGGCGGGGTCCGGGGGGATTGGGGCGGGGGCATTCGCGCACCCCGCAACTCTCGATAAGCAAACCTCAGGCCACCTTGCGGTCGGCAGCCGCCGGCAGCAGGTCGGAGATGAAGACGTCCTCCGGCTTCGGCTTGTTCTTGAAGGTGAAGGTGAGGCCGATCTGGTCGATGGCGGTGGCCATGCGGGCGGGATCGATGCCGCCGATGCCGTTGGCGCGCACCCAGGGCGACAGAACGTAGTTGTCGATGGTCATCTTCAGCCGCTCGGTCTCGGTGTCGAGGCGGGCGACGTCGTTGCGCGCGACCACCAGTTTCGCGCCGGCGGCGGGGTCGGCGATGGTGTCGCGGATGCCCTTGACGAGGCCGCGGTTGAAGGCGGCGACGGCGGCGCGGTTGGAGGCGAGGAAGCCCGGGCTCGCCATGATGCCGTTGCCGTAGAGCTCGACGCCGTAGTCGTACATGTGCAGCACGACGATGTCGTTCTCCGGCACGCCGCGCGACTTCAGGTTGATGTAGGAGGAGTTGGCGAAGCCGAAGATGGCGTCGACCTCGCCGGAGGCGAGCATGGGCTCGCGGACGGGGAAGCCGACGTTCTCGAAGCGCATCTTGCTGTCGTCGAGCTTGTTGACGGTCTTGAAGATCGGCCACTGGGCATAGGCCGCGTCGGGAGCCGGGGCGCCGAACTTCTTGCCCTCGAGGCTCTTCACGTCGGTGGTGATGCCGCGCGACTTGCGGCCGACGATGGCGAAGGGCGGACGGTCGTAGACGATCATGTTCGCCTTGAGGTCGACCGTCGGGTTCTCGTCGCGGAAGCGGATCATCGAGTTGATGTCGCCGAAGCCGATGTCATAGGTGCCGGAGGCGACGCGGGTGACGCCCTCGCGCGAGCCGGAGGCGGCGTCGATCGAGACGTTCAGGCCCTCGGCGCGGAAATGGCCCTTCTCCAGGGCGGTCAGGAACAGGGCCGAGGGGCCCTCGAAGCGCCAGTCGAGGGTGAAGCGGACCGGGGTGGTGGCCTGGGCGTGGACGGCGGGGGCGAAGAGCGGGGCGAGCGATGCGGCGCCGGCGAGCTTCAGGGCCGCGCGGCGGGTGGGCAGGAAACGGAACTCGGACATCGGCGGGCCTTCTGTCGATCGGTGAACTCAAGGCCGAACCCGGGGGGATGGCCGGACGACGGTCGCGGCTCGCGCGGCCACCGTGGTTTTACCGAGGGCAGCAAAGACCATGCCGTAACGGACGGCAACCGATTTCTCGCCGGGCGTCCGGGGTTTTGCTCATGAAGTAGGCAGTTTGGCTAACCGCCGTGCAGGAGGCCTCAGCGACTCACCGACGCAGTGGTGGCGGGGGCGCCGAGTTCGAGCCGCGTCGGCTGGATTTCCGCCATGCCGACCGGCGTGCGGATGGCGATGCGGGCGGGGACGAGGGCCCGGGTTCCGGCGACCGGGACGAGCCAGATCTGCATGTCGCGGTTCGCCTCCATGGGCGCGGTCACCGCCGGGCGATGGCCGGCGATGGCCCGGTAGCGGGCGTTGCAGACGACGGCCGTGCCCTCGTAGCCCGCGACCTTGATGGTCTCGGTCCGGGCGAAGGAGAAGGAGAGGTCGTAGCGCTGGCGGCCGTCGAAGACGGGGAAGGTCTTGGCGCAGGCCTCGGCCACCGCCGTCGGGCCGGTGCCGGGGACGAAGAAGAAGCCGGCCGAGAGCGGGTCGAGGACACCCTGCCTATGACTCGGCGTGACGGGAATCTGGTCGGCCGCCGCCGGCCGGTCCGGCTCGGCCGAATGGGAGCGGATGGAGCCGCCGGCCATGGCCATGCGGATGGTGTCGTTCTGCTGGGTGGTGGCGAGGGTCAGGGTGTAGTTCGCCGGCACGGCACGGCCGCCGGCGATGCGGCCCGAGGCCATGGCCGAGCCACGCCCCGATGCGATGACGCGCGAGACGCCCGACAGGCGCAGCGAGACCGAGGCCTGGTAGCTGTCCTGGGACACGCGCCCCTCGAAACCGGCGATGCCGACCTGAAGGCCGCCGATGAGAATCTCGTAGCGCGCGGAGACCCGCTCCTGCGCGATCGCCGGCACGGAAAGACACGACAGCAACGCGGCGGCGACGGGCAGGGTCGATCGGGACACGGGACACACTCCAGGACCAACGGAGCCGGACAGCGCCACCCGGCATGGCCGCATCAAAGCGCGAAATGGTTAATGGCTTGGAAATCCGGGTGTGGCTTGATGAGGGCAAGTCCCCGTCGGCCGGCCTTGCGCGCGCCGTCGAGGGGCGAGCGAAGGGGGGACGGGGGATTTTGGGAATCGGCTGGAGCGCCTTGATCGGAGAGCGGCGGGCGGCCCTTGCGCTCGTCGCGACGGCGAGCCTGCGCGCGGCCGCGGGGCTCTCGGCCGTGCCCGGACGCCTGCGGGT
>NZ_JBQVQL010000033.1:0-43846 GCF_052440005.1 Phreatobacter sp. | reverse complement strand
GGTGTCGGCGGCGCGCTCCACCAGCACCGTGGCCGGGCCGAGCGCCGCGATGGCTGCGGCCACCCCCTCCGCAACGAAGGGGGCGTGGACGGCGTCGCGGGCCGTGGCATGGGCGAGGGCGAAGCGCAGCGTCTCGGCCGTCGTCTGCGCCGAACCCGTGCGCCCGAGACCGATGCGCGCCGGGGTGAGGGCCGCGAGTTCCTGCCAGATCGCCCGGCTCATGCCGCGAGGCCCGACAGCTGCGCGAGGAGGGGCGCGTTCTCCGCCCGCGGCGTCAGGCGGCCGTCGGGCCCGGTGATGCCCTGGCGGCGCAGCCAGTCCTCGAACTCCGGCGCCCGCTTCAGTCCGAGCACGTCGCGGATGTAGAGCTGGTCGTGGAACGAGGTGGACTGGTAGTTCAGCATCACGTCGTCGGCGCCGGGCACGCCCATGATGTAGGTGACGCCGGCCGCGCCGAGGACGGTGAGCAGCGTGTCCATGTCGTCCTGGTCCGCTTCGGCGTGGTTCGTGTAGCAGACGTCGCAGCCGAGCGGCAGGCCCATGAGCTTGCCGCAGAAATGGTCCTCGAGGCCGGCGCGGATGATCTGCTTGCCGTCGTAGAGATATTCCGGACCGATGAAGCCGACGACCGTATTGACCAGCAGCGGCTGATACGCCCGCGCCACCGCATAGGCCCTGGCCTCCAGCGTCTGCTGGTCGACGCCGTGATGGGCCTCCGCCGAGAGCGCCGAACCCTGGCCCGTCTCGAAATACATGACGTTGTCGCCGAGCGTCCCGCGCTTCAGCGAGCGGCCGGCGTCGAGGCCCTCCCTGAGCACGGCGAGGTCGACGCCGAACGACCTGTTGGCGGCTTCCGTCCCCGCCACCGATTGGAAGACGAGGTCGACGGGCGCGCCGCGCTCGATGAGCTGGATCGAGGAGGTGACGTGGGTCAGCACGCAGCCCTGGGTCGGGATGTCGAAGCGGGTGATGATCTCGTCCAGCAGCTTCAGGAGGTCGGAGAGCGCCGACAGGCTGTCGGAGGCCGGGTTGATGCCGATGGTCGCGTCGCCCGTCCCGTAGAGCAGGCCGTCGGCGATGGAGGCGGCGATGCCGCGGGCGTCGTCCGTCGGATGGTTCGGCTGGAGACGCACCGCCATGGTGCCGGGCAGGCCGATCGTGTTGCGGAACCGGGTCACCACCCGGCACTTGCGGGCGACGGCAATGAGGTCCTGGTTGCGCATGACCTTTGAGACGGCCGCCGCCATTTCCGGCGTGATCCCCGGCGCCAGCGCGGCGAGGCGCTCGGCCGTCGCGGCGTCGGAGAGCAGCCAGTCGCGAAACCCGCCGATCGTGAGGTGCGAAACGGGCGCGAAGACCATGGCGTCGTGGCCATCGAGGATGAGCCGCGTCACCTCGTCGGACTCGTAGGGCACGAGCGGCTGGCTGAGGAACAGCTTCAGCGGCTGGTCGGCCAGCGTCATCCGTGCCGCCACCATTTCCTCGGCCGAGGTCGCGGCGATGCCGGCGAGCTGGTCGCCGGAGCGCAAGGGCGTCGCCTTGGCCATGAGGTCGGCGAGATCGCGGAAGAGATGGGTCCGCTGTCCGATGGTTTGACGGAAGGTCACGGGTTCGGTCCTCATGCGTCCGGCCCCGACGCGGTGTGCCGCGGATCAGAGCGCCGGGTGATCATCGACGAAGGCGACGTGGCTGACCACGCCTTCCCCCGGCCGCCAGTGATGCAGCATGAACTGTGCCGGTTCGCGGACGAAGCGGTAGGGCGCCGCCGGGTCGAGGTCGAGGGCGTCGCCGGTGGCCAGCGTGTCGCTGTCGATGATGGAGAGATCGCCCAACGCCGGGAGGGAAACCGTCCGCGTTCCTTGCGTGTGGCGACGGAGCGCCGAGCGTACCGCCGAGCGCTCCGACCAGCAGGGGCCGGCGCTCCCGGGCAGACCGCGAGAAGCTTCGCCTAGGACGAGGCCTTGCCCGAGAGCCCGGCCGCGCAATGGCCCGCGACATCGGCGTGGGTGGCGAACCAGCAGCCCCCGCGGGCCTTCATGTGCCGGATCAGTTCCTCGACGATGAAGATGCGCGAGCGGTAGCCGATGACGTGCGGATGCATGGTGAGGAGGAAGAGTCCGCCCTCCTCGTGGGCGCGGTCGAACTCGCGGATGAAGATGTCGAGGACGGCGGGCGGCGGCGTGTGCGGCCTGAGGCCCTTGAAGCGATCCATGTTGAAATAGGGCGCGTCGTCCCGGATCCATTCGACGGGCAGCTCGACGATTCCCGTCGGCACGCCGTTCTCCTCGAGTTCATAGGGGTCGTCGTCGGCCATCAGCGAGGAATCGTAGAGAAGGCCCAGCTCGCGCTGGATCTTCAGGGTGGACGGCGAGAAGTCCCAGGACGGCGTCCGCATGCCGACGGCGCGCACGCCGGTGATCGCCTCGAGCTGGTCGGCCGCGCGAAAGTGCAGGTCGCGCTCGACGGCCTCCGGCAGGACCGAGTTGAGCTCGTGAATCCAGCCGTGGAGACCGATCTCGTGACCCTCGGCGATGACGCGGCGCTGCTCGTCCGGATGGAGGAGGGCGGCGATGGCCGGGACGAAGAAGGTGGCGGGCACCGACTCCCTCGCGAGGATCGACAGGATGCGCGGGATGCCCTTGCGCGCGCCGTACTGGCCCCAGGACATGCGGCCGATGGAGTTTCCGCCGTCGCGGAGCTCGTTGGTCTCGTGGTCGGAATCGAAGGAGAGCGCCACGGCGCAGCGGGCCCCGCCCGGCCAGGCGGCCGGCTTCAGGGACCTGCCGGCGCGCACCCGGTCGACCCGTCCGCGCCACTCGCCCTCAGGCCATTCCCACGGTTCCATGGCGGTCCTCTCCTGTGTCGTCGGTCAGCGGATAGTGGCAGGCGGCGTGCTGACCCGCCGCGATGTCGCGCAGCGCCGGGGCTTCTGTGCGGCAGAGTTCGGTCGCCCCCGGGCAGCGCAGATGGAAATGGCAGCCCGGCGGTGGACTGAGCGGGGAGGGCAGTTCCCCCTGGATCGGGCGAAAGGTGACGAAGCCGTCGCCCTCCGTCACCAGTTTCGGCACGCTGTCGAGCAGGGCGCGCGTGTAGTGGTGCGCCGGCCGCTCGTAGATATCCTCGGTCCGGCCGATCTCGACGATGCGGCCGAGATACATGATGGCGACCCGGTCGCAGATATGCCTCACGACGCCGAGGTCGTGGCTGATGAACAGCATGGTGAGCTTCAGCTCGCGCCGCAGCTTCAGGAACAGGTTGATGATCTGCGCCTGGATGGACACGTCGAGCGAGGCGACGGGTTCGTCGCAGACGAGGATGTCCGGCCGCATGGCGAGGGCCCGCGCGATGGCGATGCGCTGGCGCTGGCCGCCTGAGAACTGGTGCGGGAAGCGATCGGCGGCGTCCGCCGGAAGGCCGACGGCGGTGAGCCAGCGCGCCACCTCGGCTCTGGCGTCGGCGCGGGCGACGAAACGGTGGGCTACCGGACCCTCGGCGATGGTCTCACCGATCCGCACGCGCGGATCGAGCGATCCGAAGGGGTCCTGGAAGATCATCTGCACGCGCGTCGTGGTCTTCACCCGCTTGCGCGCGCCGCCCATGACCGGCTCGCCGTGGACATAGGCTTCGCCCTCGCTCGGGGCATGGATACCGGCGATGACGCGGCCGAGGGTGGACTTGCCACAGCCGGATTCCCCCACCAGCCCCAGAACCTCGCCTTCGACGATGTCGAGCGAGACGCGGTCGACCGCGTGAACCGTCCGCGTCTCCACGGGGGCGCCAAGAAGCGCGGCGATGCGCTCGCCGAGCGTGACGGAGGGCGTGAAGCGGCGGGAGACGTTGTCGACCCGGACGAGGACCTCGCTCATGCCGCCGCCTCCTGGTGGGGATGATGGCATCGCCAGCGCCGCGCGGCGGTGCCGGACAGGCCGGGCTCGCTGTCGCAGGCCGCATCGGCGCGGGGGCAGCGGGGCGCGAAGGCGCAACCGGGCGGGAGCGCCACCATGGACGGGGGCGCGCCGGGGATCTGCGTGAGGTCCTGACCGGCGACGGCCTTGGCGGGAAGCGAGTCCAGCAGGCCGCGGGTATAGGGGTGGCGGGGCGCGGACAGCACGTCCCGGATCGGCCCCTCCTCGATCACGCGGCCCGCATACATGACGAGGATGCGCGAGGCGAGGGACGATACCGTCGCGAGGTCGTGGCTGATCCAGATCATCGCCGTGCCCATGTCGCGGGCGAGCGAGCGCATCTCGGTGAGGATCTGCGCCTGCACGGAGACGTCGAGGGCCGTGGTCGGCTCGTCGCAGATGATGAGCTTCGGCCTGTTGAGGAGGGCGGTGGCGATGGCGACGCGCTGCCGCATGCCGCCGGAGAACTGGTGCGGATAGGCGTCGAGCCGGCGGGCGGCGTCGGGGATGCCGACGAGGGTCAGCGCCTCGGCCACCCGCGCGCGGGCTGCGGTCTCGCCCACCCGCTCATGGGCGTGGATGGCGAGGGCCATCTGGTCGCCGATCCGGAGCACCGGGTTGAGCGTTGCGGCGGGGTCCTGGAACACCATCGCGATCTCGCGGCCGCGCACGGCGCGCAGGTCGCGGGAGGGAAGGCCGATCAGCTCCCGCCCGGCGAGCTTCACCGACCCCCCCGCGATGCGTCCCGGCGGGTCGATGAGCCCCAGGATGGAGAAGCCGGTGACGCTCTTGCCGGAGCCCGACTCACCGACGAGCCCGACGATCTCGCCGGCATGGACGTGGAACGAGACCTCGCGGACGGCGCGGACCACGCCGGCGCGCGTGGGGAATTCGGTGGTCAGGCGGTCGACGACGAGAAGGGGCTCGCTCATCGCCGGAGCCTCGGGTTGAGCTGGTCGCGCACCTGGTCGCCGACGAGGTTGATGGAGGCGATGAGCACGATCAGCGCGATGCCGGGATAGATCGAGATCCAGTAGCGGCCTGAGAGGAGGTACTGGAAGCCGTTGGCGATGAGCATGCCGAGCGAGGGCTCGCTCACCGGGAGGCCGAGGCCGAGGAAGGAGAGGGTGGCTTCCAGCGCAATGGAATTGGCGACCTGCACCGTCGCCACCACGATCAGCGGCGGCAGGCAGTTCGGCAGGATGTGGCGGAACACCACGGTGCTCGGTTTCAGCGGCGTCGACAGCGCCGCCTCGACATATTCCTTGGACCGCTCGGCGGAGGCCGCGCCATGGGCGGTGCGGGCGAAGTAGGCGTATTGCGCGGTGACGAGCGCGGCGATCAGCTGCCACTTGCCCTGTCCCAGCACGGCCGCCAGCACGAGCGCCAGCAGGATGGCGGGGAAGGACAGCTGCAGGTCGATGAAGCGCATGATCAGCGCCTCGATCCGCCCGCCGAAATAGGCCGCGAAGGTGCCGAGCGTCGCGCCGAGGGAGAAGGCGATGACGCCGGCGGCGAGGCCGATCTCGATGGAGACGCGCAGGCCGTAGAGGATGGCCGAGAGGACGTCCCGGCCCTGGCCGTCCGTGCCGAGCCAGTGGGTGATGCCGGTGCCGGGGCTGACGAAGCCAGGCGGGCGGCGGGCGTCGGCGAGGCGCAGAGTCGCCATGTCGTAGGGGTTCTGCGGCGTGATCCAGGGTGCCAGCAGCGACAGCACGATGACCACGACGACCACGGCCAGCGCCACGACGGCCACGCGGTTGGCGCGGAATTCCTCCCAGAAGCGGGCGAGCGGACTGTCCCTCACGTCGCCCTCCGCAGCCTGAGGCGGGGGTCGAGGGCGACATAGGCGATGTCGATCAGGAGATTGATGACGATGAAGAAGAAGGCGACGAGCATGAGGTAGGCGACCATCACCGGCCGGTCGAGCGTGTTGATGGAATCGATGATCAGCTTGCCGACCCCGGGCCAGGAGAAGATCGTCTCGGTCACGACGGCGAAGGCCAGGGTCGAGCCGAATTCCAGTCCGAAGACGGTGACGATGGGAATGGCGATGAGGCGGAGCACGTGGCGGCGCAGGATCGTTGCCTCGCTCTCGCCGGCGGCGCGGGCGAACTTGACCGTGTCGGTGAGCATGAGTTCGCGGGTGCCGGCGCGGGCGAGGCGGACCATCATGGCGAACTTGAACAGGGCGAGGTTCAGGGCCGGCAGGAACAGGTGCTGCCAGCCCGAAAGGGTGAGCACACTCCATTCGGCGCCGAAGACTTCGCGGGTCTCGCCCCGGTTGCCGGCCGGCAGCACGCCCAGCTGCACGGCGAAGATGAAGATGAGAACGAGGCCGATCCAGAAGGTCGGCACCGAGAAGCCAAGGATCGAGACGCCCATGATGGCGCGGGAGGCGAGGCCCTGGGGCCGGTAGCCCGCATACATGCCGAGCGGGACGCCGATCATGGTCGCGCCGACCACCGCCACCAGCGTCAGCTCCAGCGTCGCCGGCAGGCGCGACAGGATCAGCGGGAGGACCGGGGTGCCGAAGACGAAGGACCGGCCGAAGTCGCCCTGCAGGAGGCGGCCGAGGAAATCGAGATACTGCTTCCAGAGTGGCTGATCGAGGCCGTAGGTGCGGATGGCCTGCTCGCGGATCTGCTGGGTCGCGTCGGGCGAGAGCAGCACGTCGATGGGGTTGCCCACGGCATAGACGCCGCAGAACACCAGCAGGGAGATGACGAGCATCACGACGAAGGCCTGCATCAGCCGCTGGATGACGTAGCCGAGCATGGCGTGCTCAGGCCCAGCCGTCGGCGATGACGGCCCGCGTTTCCTCCACCGCCACGTCCCAGATGGCCTGCATCTCCTCGTCGGGCCGCTGGTAGAGGCCGCCATAATTGCCGTCACCCAGCAGCGCCTTCTTGGCGCCAGGGTCGAGCTGCTGGAAGCGGGCGAGGTCGAGCATCGGCTTCTGGTGCGCCGGTGCCCCGACATTGGGCAGGCGGGTCCAGGGGAAGTTCTCCATCCACGAGGCATGCGAGGCCACGGGATCGATCGCCTGGACCGTCGCGAAGGTCTTCGGCGCGTTCCACCAGTTGTGCCACTTCACCTGGCAGCCGCGATGGTGGTCGAGCCATTCGAGGACGGCGCCATGGACGGGCGAGTTTCCGCCGTGGCCGTTGACGATGGTGATGCGGCGGAAGCCCGAGCGCGCGATGCCGTCGAGGCAGTCCGTGACGACGGCGCAGAGCGTGGAGAGGCGCAGCGTCACAGTCCCCGGATAATCGACGAAGCTCGGGGTCAGGCCGTAGTTCAGGACGGGGAAGACCGGGACATGGATCGGCGCGCAGGCCTCCACCGCCACCTTCTCCGCCAGGATCGCGTCGACGCACAGGCTCAGGCCGGCGTGCTGCTCCGTCGATCCGATCGGAAGCACGGCACGGTCGTCGCCCTTCACATGGGCCTCGACCTGCATCCAGTTCATCTCGGCGATGCGCACGGCGAGCCCTCCTCAATCCCTGACATCGTCTGCATGGAACATGCCGAGCACCACCTTCGCCATGAGGGTCGAGAGCTGCTCGCGCTCCACGAGGGAGAGCGGCTGCAGCATGGATTCCTCGAACGCGACGAACCGCGGCATCGCCTCGTCCAGCAGCGCCCGGCCGGCCGGGGTCAACGACAGCGGCTGGGCCCGCCGGTCCGCGGCATCGGTGCCGCGCAGGACGAGGCCGAGCTTCACCAGCCGGTTGACGGCACGGCTCAGCGAGTTCTTCGGAAAGGCGGTCGAGGAGGCGATCTCGGAGGCGGTGACGCCGTCCATCAGCCCGAGGCTGTAGATCACGACGAACTCGATCCGGGCCAGGCCGAAACGCTCCTCAACCCAGCCGTAGAGCGGCTGATTGTAGCGTAGCGCCAGGTAGTTGAAGCGCGCGGCGAAGCCGCAGGGGTTCTTCCACAGGCGGGCGTGGGTGAAGGTGTCGAGGCGCCGCTGGCTGCCCGCGACCTCGGGTTCGGCAACGTCCGGCGATTGTCCAACCAGTTCCAAATCGAACTTCCTCTCGGCAGGAGCCCACTATATCGGTGCAAGATGGTTCCACAAGGGATTGACTGAAGGCTGTGCACGCCATTTGAATGGGCAGTGTCGGCGCCAGCTCCACGGGCGGCCGGCCGCCCTGTTCCGGAGGATTCCATGCGTATTCTCAGACGTTCCCTCATGCTCGGTCTCCTCGGCGTCGCCGCCCTCGGTCCGCTGTCCGCCCCCTCCGCGGTCGCCCAGACGCTGACCATCGGCGTGCGCGGCGGACCGGAATCGATCGATCCCCACTTCACCGCGACCGGCACCCACGCCGAGGCGCTGAAGCACGTCTTCGACACCCTGGTCTGGTCGGGCCGGGGCCTGGAGCTGGAGCCGCGCCTCGCCGAGAGCTGGCGCGCCATCGACGCGACCACATGGGAGTTCAAGCTGCGCCGCGGCGTGAAATTCCATGACGGATCGGACTTCACCGCCGAGGACGTGAAGTTCTCGATCGAGCGCATTCCGACGGTCTCGGGCCCGAACCCGACGACGATCTACGTCCGTCGTGTCAAGGAAACGAAGGTCATCGATTCCCACACGATCCACGTGGTCACCGACGGTCCTGCGCCCAACCTCCCCAACGACTTCATCCGCCTGTTCATCGTCTCGTCCAAGGCCGCCGCCGGGCTCACCCGCGAGAACGCCAACGAGGCCTTCAATTCCGGCCGCGCCGCCGTCGGCACCGGGCCCTATCGCTATGTCTCCTGGCAGCCGCGCGGTGAACTCGTGCTCGCCCGCTTCGACGGTTACTGGGGGCCGAAGGAGCCGTGGGAGCGCCATGTCCGCCGCGAGATTCCGAACGACGCCGCCCGCGTCGCGCAGCTCAGGGCCGGTCAGCTCGACCTGATCACGCGCGCGCCCGCCTCGGACGTGGCGACGCTGCGCCGTGACAGCCGGCTCACCGTCCAGACGGTTCCCACCGTCTATGTCTTCAACCTGGAGATGGACGTCCGCGAGCGCGCGAACAACGTCACCGCCAAGGACGGCTCGGCGCTGCCGGCCAATCCGCTGCGCGACCTGCGGGTGCGCCAGGCGATCGACCTCGCCATCGACCGCACGGCCCTGGCCGAGGTCGCCATGGAGGGCCTCGGCGCGCCGGTGAACCAGATGGTCACGGACACCATCTTCGGGTTCAACAAGGCGCTGCCGGCCCGTCGCCACGACCCCGCCGAGGCCAAGCGCCTGCTGACCGCGGCGGGATATCCCAACGGGTTCCGGATGCAGTTCTCCTTCACCAGCGACCGCCTGCCGGGGGATCGCGAGGTCGGGACCGCCATCGCCCAGATGCTGGCGGCGATCGGCATCGACGCCCAGCCGAATGCCATTCCGGCGGCGGTCTTCTTCCCGGCCCGCACCCGCGGCGAGCTCTCCGTGTCCATGTCGGGCTGGGGCACGCTGACCGGCGAGGCGCACTACACCCTGTCCTCGCTCGCCCATTCCAACGATCGCGAGCGGCGCATGGGGGCCTTCAACGTGCTCGGCTACAACAATCCGGCAATGGACAAGCTGTTGCAGGACGCCGCGGTCGAGATGGACGAGGCCAAGCGCCGCCGCCTGCTGGAAGAGGCCAACGCGCTGGTCGACGCCGACAAGCAGCGCCTGCCCATCGTCGCGGTCTCCTCGGCCTGGGCAATGAACAAGGCCAAGGTCACCCTGTCGCCGCGTGTCGACGAGGACACGCTCGCCATGGACATCCGGCCGGCGCGCTGACGCCATCCGCGGGGCGGCAGGTCCGCCCCGCGCCTTCTCCGCAGGCCACCCCGGAACAGCCGTCATGACCGACAAGCCCATCCTGATCTGGGGCGCCGGCGCCATCGGCGGCACCCTCGGCGCCTATTGGGCGCGTGCTGGGCTCGACGTGCTGCTGGTCGACCAGGTGGCCGAACACGTCGAGGCCTGCCGGACGCGCGGCCTCCACATCTCCGGGCCCATCGAGGATTTCACGCAGGTCGTCCCGGGCGTCACTCCCGACGCGGTGAACGGCACCTTCGACATCGTCGTCCTCGCGGTGAAGGCGCAGGCCACGGAGACGGCGCTGGCGCAGCTCGCGCCGCATCTGTCGCCTGATGGATACGTGCTCTCGGCGCAGAACGGGCTGAACGAACTGACCATCGCGAAAGCGGTCGGCGACGAGCGGACCATGGGCTGCTTCGTCAATTTCGGCGCTGATTGGCACGGACCGGGCGAGGTTCTCTTCGGCAACCGCGCCGCCGTCGTGGTCGGCGAGATCGACGGCACGATCCGCGACCGGACTCGGGCCATGCACGAGCGGCTGAAGCTCTTCGAGCCCGAGGCGGTGCTCACCGACAACATCTGGGGCTATCTCTGGGGCAAGCTCGCCTATGGCGCCATGCTCTTCGCCACGGCGCTGACCAACGACTCCATGTCGGAGAATTTCGCCGACCCGCGCCGCACCGTCGTCTTCGAGGCGCTCGGGCGGGAGGTGATGGCGGTCGCCAAGGCGCGTGGCATCACGCCCATCGGCTTCAACGGCTTCGACCCCGCGCTTTTTGCGCCGGGGGCGCCGGCGGAGGGCGCGCGCCGGTCGATCGCCGCACTGGCGGAATTCAACCGCCACACCGCCAAGACCCATTCCGGCATCTGGCGCGACCTCGCGGTTCGCAAGCGCCGCACCGAGGTCGATCCGCAGATCGGCGTCATCGCGCAGCTCGGCGCCGAGGCCGGTGTCGCCACGCCGGCGATCGCCAAGCTTGTGGAGCTCATCCACGCCATCGAGGACGGCACCCGGCCCATGGCCATGGCGACCTTCCAGGAGCTGATCGACACATGCACATCGACCTGACCGGCCGGGTCGCCCTCGTCACGGGCGCGGCACAGGGCATCGGCAAGGCCATCGCGCTGGGGCTGCGCGCGGCAGGCGCGACCGTCGCCGTCGCCGACGTCGACGGCGAGGGGCTCGCGGCCTTCGCCGCGGAGCACGACTTCTCCGCTCATGCGATCGACGTCTCGGACAGGGCCGCCGCGCATGGGGCCGTGGCGGACGTGGTGGCGTCGCACGGACGGCTCGACATCCTCGTCAATGCCGCCGGCGGGGTGCGCGGCCAGATCGGCCGACCGATCGCCGAGGTGTCGGAGGACGATTGGCGGGTGCTGTTCCAGGCCAATGTCGACGGGGTCTTCTGGCTCGCGCAGGCCGCGAGCGGGCCAATGGCGAAGGCCGGCCACGGCCGCATCGTCAACATCGCCTCGGGGGCGGGCCTGCGCCCGAGCCTCACCGGCATTCAGGCCTATACGGCCGCGAAACACGCGCTGGTCGGCCTCACCAAGCAGCTCAGCCAGGACCTCGGCCCATCCGGGATCACCTGCAATGCGGTCGCGCCGGGCTTCGTGCGCTCCAACCCTGCGACGGAGCGGCAATGGAAGGCCTATGGACCGGACGGTCAGAAGCGCCTGGTCGAATCCATCCACGTCCGGCGCCTCGGCACGGCCGAGGACATCGCCCATGCCGTACTGTTCCTCGCCAGCGACCAGGCGAGCTGGATCAGCGGCCAGATCCTGTCGGTGGACGGCGGCCGATCCTGAGGGCTCAGGAGAGCCGGACCTTGCCCCGGACAGCGCCTGGAAACGCCCCGGCGCGCTAGTGGATGGTCGCCAGGAACTCCTTGAGCCGCGCGCTCGGCTGGTCGCGAAAGAACGTCTCGGGATCGGACTCGCAGTCGACCTTGCCGTTGTCCATCAGCACGACGCGGTCCGAGACCCGCCGGGCGAAGGCCATCTCGTGGGTGACCACGATCATCGTCATGCCGCTCTCCGCGAGGTCGGCGATGACGTTCAGCACCTCGCCGGTCGTCTCGGGATCGAGAGCGCTGGTCGGCTCGTCGAACAGCATCAGATCAGGCTTCATGGCGAGGGCCCGCGCGATGGCGGCCCGCTGCTGCTGGCCGCCGGAGAGCTTCATGGGATAGGCATTCGCCTTCTCGGCGAGGCCCACCCGCCGCAGCAGGCCCATGGCGGTGTCGACGGCCTGTTCGCGGCGCTGGCCGAGCACCAGCATGGGGGCCTCGATGATGTTCTCGAGAACGGTCATGTGCCAGAACAGGTTGAACTGCTGGAAGACCATGCCGATGTTGCGGCGCTGCTCGACGACGCGCCGCTGGGGCAGCGGCACGAGGCGGTCTCCCTGCAGGTTGTAGCCGATCAGGTCGTCGCCGACGAAGATGCGCCCGTCCTGATAGGTCTCCAGCTGGTTGATGCAGCGCAGGAACGTGCTCTTGCCCGATCCGGACGGTCCGATGATCGACAGGACCTCGCCCTTCGCCACCTGAAGGCTCACGCCCTTGAGGACCTCCAGCGGCCCGAACCATTTGCGCACGTTCTCGGCGCGCACCAGGGTCTCCCGGGGATCCGCCATCACCGGCGTTCCACAGCGGCGTCGACCCGCGGCCGCAGGTAGAACAGCGCCTTCTCGATGAAGCCCGAAGGACCGTCGTCGCGCTCGTGGCGGCGCAGGCGCGTCTCGATCATGCCCTGGATGACGTTCCAGACGGTCGTCAGGAGCAGATAGGTGATCGACAGGACGATGAGCAGCTCGAAGGTCTTGAACGTGGTCGCGGACATGCTCTCGGTCAGCTGGAATATCTCCTGGACGCCGATGACGCTGGCGAGCGACGTGGTCTTCAGGAGATGGTTGAAGTCGTTGCCGAGCGGGGGAACGATGACCCGCGTCGCCTGCGGCAGGATGATCCGGCGCGTCAGCTGGAAGGTGCCCATGCCGAGCGACTTGGCGGCCTCGATCTGGCCGCGCTGCACCGCCTGGATGCCGTTGCGGACGATCTCGGCCATGTAGGCGCCCTCGTGGATCGCGAGGCCGATCACGGCCGCCTGGAAGGAGGCGGAGAGGGTGTAGCCGAAGACGACGACGTCCGAGAAGCGGAAGAAGCCGGCCGCAGCGAGCCCGGAGAAGAAGAAGACCAGGAGAACGAGGACCGGGATGCCGCGGATCAGCCAGATGTAGAAGCCGCAGACGGCCCGGATGCCCATGAATCGCGACAGCCGGCCGAAGCCGACGACCACGCCGATCACCAGGCCGAGGGCCATGGCCAGGACGGCCATGACGACCGTCCTGCCCAGGGCGATGAGGTAAAGGTCTCCCGGATCCGTCAGGCGGCTCCAGAAGAAGGTCCAGTCGAAACCCATCAGAGTTCCGAGCCCTGCATGTTCCACTTCTCGATAAGGCGCTTATAAGTGCCGTCGGCGACCATTGAGTCGAAGCTCTGCTTCATCGGGTTGAAGAGCTCCGTGTTGCCCTTGCGCAGGCCGATCCCCGTGCCGATCAGGCCGAAGGGTTCGCCGAGGGGCCGGAAGTCGTTGGGGCGCAGGCCGATATAGTAGGATGCCGCGGTGGTGGTGGTGCCCAGCACCTCGATCTGCCCGGTGGCGAGCTGCTGGAAGGTCTCGGTGGTGGTCGGCAGGACCACGAGGTTGATCTCCGGCTTGCCGGCCGCCTTCAGCTTGGCGTTGGCCTCTTTCACCAGGTTGTGGATGGTGGTGCCATTCGGCACGGCCATCTTGCGCCCGGAGAGGTCCTCCAGCGACGTCGCCTGGAGCGTGCTCGCCTTCGTCGTCACGATCCGCTGGCCGGTGCGCGAGAAGGGGATCATGTCGATGATCTCGAGGCGCTCGGGCCGGATGAACAGCTCCTGCATCAGCGCGTCGCACTGCTGCGCCTGGAGGGCGGGGATGAGGCCGACGAAGCGGAGCTGGACCCAGTTGACCCTGAGGCCCATGCGCGACGCGATCTCGGTGCCGAGCTCGACCTCGAAGCCGGTCGGCCGCTGCTGGTTATCGTAGAAGGCGCGGGGCGGATTATCGATGGTGGCGCAATAGGTGATCACGCCCTTGGCGGCGAGGGCCGCGGGCGGCTGGAAGCGCGCCTGCGCCATCACCGCATTGCCGAGAAGCGGCGAGGCGAGGGCGCCCGTCATCCCCGCGAGGACGGTGCGCCGTCCGATGGCCTTGCCCCGGCCGCCCGGGGTGTGCTGGTTCGAATTCGACATGACGCTTGGATCCCTCTGGTTCTTCGTGGGTGGCGTTTGTTGTCATCCGTTTCGCTCACCAGCGCCGATCCGTGTGAGCGTTCTTGTTCGTTTGGGCGTCACGTCATGTAGACGCCGCCGGTGACGTTGATGCCCTGCCCGGTCATGAAGCGGGCGCTGTCGGAGACGAGGAAGGCGACGACGCCGGCGACATCCTCCGGCTCCTCGAGGCGCCCGAGGGGCGTCTGGCCGACATAGTCCCGGATCACGGCCTCGGGGGTCATGCCGCGAAGCTCCGCCTCCCAGGCGACCTCCCGCGACTGCATGCCGGTCTTCACGAAACCGGGGCAGACCGCGTTCACCCGGATGCCGGCAGGGGCGAGCTCGCGCGCGAGCGCCTGCGTCCAGCCCAGCACCGCGAATTTCGAGGCGGAGTAATGGGCGAGAAGCGGTGCCCCGACTTTCGCCGCGAGCGAGGCCGTATTGACGATGCAACCCGATCCCTGCGCCAGAAAGTGGCGCGCTGCGATCTGGTTCGTCAGAAAAATGCCCTTCGTGTTGACGGCGAAGTTGAAGTCCCAGTCCTCGTCGGTCAGATCGACGGCGCGGCGCATGGTCGAGACGCCGGCGTTGCCGACGAGGAGGTCGCAGCCGCCCGCCATGGCGCAGAAGGCGTCGAAGGCGTCCTGAACCTCGTCGCGGCGTGTGACGTCGATCCGCAGCGGCAGAGCCTTGGGGCCGATGGCCGCCGCGGTGGCGCGCGCGGCCGGCTCGTCGATGTCGGCCACTCCGACCGTCATGCCCTGCGCCGCGAGAGCGTTCGCGATGGCCCGTCCGATGCCAGCGGCGGCGCCGGTGACCAGGGCTTTGCGGCCTTCGAGTTCAGGATAGATCGGCGCAACCGGCATGGGCGAAGGGGTCCTTTCCTCCCACTACATATCAAACAATAACGTTCATCAAGCCCCGAATTTTATGTTTGATAATGTGCGTTCTGAGGCTATGACTGAAGAGGCCATGCGGAGCTTCGAATGATCGCGGAACTGGATGATCGGCCGGCGACCCCGGCCGGGCGGGCAGGTGCGGGCCTCTTCGCGCCGGCGCGGCGGGCCGCCATCCTGGAGGCGCTGGCCTCGCAGGGGACGGTGACCGTGCGCGGCCTGTCGGCACGCCTCGACGTGTCGGAGATGACCATCCGCCGCGACCTCGTCGATCTCGAGGGCGAGGGGCGGTTGAGGCGCGTCCACGGGGGAGCCGTTCCTGCCGCCAACATGCCGCCGGTGGCGATGGACAGCGAGGAGCCGAGCTTCGCCTCGCGGCTGCGTCGCAACCAGCAGGGCAAGGAGGCGATCGCGGCGACGGCCGCGGAGATCGTCGCGCGCTACCGGACCATCGCCCTCGACGTCGGCACGACGACCTACCTGATGGCCTCGCATCTTCGGACGCTCGCCCACGCCAAGATCTTCACCAACAGCCTGCGCATCGCCACGGCGCTGGACGGGGCCGAGCCCGATGTCTACGTGGCGGGCGGCCTCCTGCGCCCCGACGAGATGTCCACCTACGGCCCTGCGGCCGTCGGGCAGTTCGAGGCGCTCTGGTTCGACGTCGCGGTCATCGGCGTCTCCGGCGTCACCCCGGAAGGGCTCTTCGACTATTCGGTCGAGGATGCCGAGCTGAAGCGGGTCTATCTGCGCCGCTCCGGACTGCGCATCGTTCTGTGCGACGCCTCGAAGTTCCAGCGCATGTCGCTGGTGGCCATCGGCGCCCTGTCGCAGGTCAACATTCTCGTCACCGACGCCCCCCCGCCGCCGGCCCTCGCGGCCGTCCTCGCGGCCACGGGCGTCGACGTTCGTATCGCCGAGAGGTCGGCGGGCGCCGCCTGAACTGCGGCGCCGCGCATTGAAGGAGTGAACCGATGGTCTTCGCGTGCTTCGGCGACAAGAAGAAAGTCGTCATCGCCATGGCCCATATCGGGGCCCTGCCGGGGACCCCGAACTACGATGCGGCCGGCGGCATGGGCAAGCTTGTGGAGGGCGTGCTCGCCGATGTCGAGAAGCTGCAGGCGGGCGGCGTCGACGCCATCATGTTCGGCAACGAGAATGACCGGCCCTATGTCTTCAAGGCGCCGCCGGAGGGCATCGCCGCGATGACGGCGGTGGTCGAGGCGGTGAAGCCGAGCCTCACGGTGCCGTTCGGGGTGAACTATCTCTGGGATCCGACGGCCAGCGTGTCGATCGGCGCAGTAACGGGTGCGAGCTTCGTGCGGGAGATCTTCACTGGGCTCTTCGCGTCCGACATGGGCCTGTGGCAGCCCGATTGCGCCGCCGCGGCCCGTCTGCGCCGCAATCTTGGGCGCCCCGACATGAAGATGCTCTTCAACATCAACGCCGAATTCGCCCATTCGCTCGACCAGCGGCCGATCGAACTGCGCGCCCGCAGCGCCGTCTTCTCGTCCATGGCGGACGCGATCCTCGTTTCGGGTCCGCTCACCGGACAGCCGGCGGAGGCCTCCCACCTGAAGGCCGTCTGCGAGACGGTGAAGGACGTGCCGGTCTTCGCGAACACCGGTGTGAACATCGACAACGTCCGCGACATTCTTTCCCTCGCGGGCGGCGTCGTCATCGGCACGCATTTCAAGGTGGACGGCAACACCTGGAACGCCGTCGACGGCGCACGGGTGAAGCGCTTCATGGACGTGGTCGCAACCCTGCGCTGAGGCAAGACCCATGGCCTGCGTCCTCGGCCTCGACATCGGCACCACCTCGACCATCGGCATTCTGGTGCGGCTGCCGGGCGAGGTGCTCGGGATCGCCTCGCGGCCGGTGACGCTAGATTCGCCGCATCCGGGCTGGAGCGAGGAGAACCCGGCGGACTGGTGGGACAATGTCTGCGCCATCACGCAGGAGCTCATCCGGCGGTCCGGCATCGATCCCTCCGAGATCAAGGCGGTGGGAACGACGGGGATGCTCCCCGCCGTCGTGCTCCTGGGGGAGGGCGGCGAGATCCTGCGCCCCAGCATCCAGCAGAGCGACGGGCGCTGCGGGGTCGAGGTTGAGGACCTCCGGCGCGAGGTGGACGAGGCGAGCTTCATCCGGCGGGCCGGCAACGGCGTCAACCAGCAGCTGGTCGCCGCGAAGCTGCGCTGGATCGAAAAGCACGAGCCCGACGTCTTCCGCCGGATCGGCACGGTGTTCGGCTCCTATGATTTCATCAACTTCCGCCTGACGGGCGAGCGCCGGATCGAGCAGAACTGGGCGCTGGAGGCCGGGTTCGTCGACATCACCACCCATGATCTCGCCGACGACCTGATCGGCTTGGCCCATGTGGCGCGCGGCGCGGTGCCGGCCAAGGCGGCCTCGCACGAGGTGATCGGCGCGGTGACGGCGGAGGCGGCGCGGGCGACGGGGCTTGCCGCCGGGACGCCGGTTGTGGGCGGGGCCGCCGACATGATCGCCTCGGCCTTCGCCGCAGGCGTCAAGGCACCCGGCGACGTCCTGCTGAAGTTCGGCGGGTCGGTCGACATCCTCGTGGCGACCGACCAGGTGAAGCCGGACCCGCGCCTCTATCTGGACTATCACCTCATTCCCGGCCTGTTCATGCCGAACGGGTGCATGTCCACCGGCGGGTCCGGGCTGAACTGGTTCGCGCGGACCTTCGCCGGCGGCGAGAGGGATGCGGCGGCCGCGGCGGGTATCACCATCCATCAGCACCTCGACAGGCTGGCGGCGCCAAGACCGGCCGGGGCCGAGGGCGTGACCATCGTTCCCTATTTCCTCGGCGAAAAGACGCCGATCCACGATCCAGACGCGCGCGGCGTGATCGACGGCCTGACGCTGAGCCACGACCTCGGCCACCTGTGGCGCGCGCTGCTCGAGTCCTATGCCTACGCGCTCCTGCATCACCTCGAGGTCCTGCGGGACATGGGCCATGAGCCGCGCCGCTTCCTCGCCTCCGACGGCGGCGCGCAGAGCGACCTGTGGATGCAGATCGTCGCCGACGTGATCGGAGCTCCCGTCGAGACGCTCGCGGGCCATCCCGGATCGTGCCTCGGCGCGGCCTGGACGGCTGCGGTCGGCGTCGGGCTCGCCACGGACTGGGCGGGCGTCGACCGCTTCGTCTCGCCGGCCAGGCGCTACGCGCCCGATCCCGCCACCGCCGACGTCTATCGCCGGGGGTATGCGCGCTATCGGGCCATACATCAGCGTCTGTCGGAGACAAGGCGTTGATCCGCGCCGTCGCCTGGGACATCGACGGGACGCTCGTCGACAGCGAGCCGCGTCACCACCGGGCGCTGCTGGCGGCCTCGCGCGCCCTCGGCGTCGATCTCGCCGACCTTCCCGATCAGGCCTTTCGCGGCATCCACATGCTCGATGTCTGGGAGGCCCTCCGCGACCGCTATCCGCCCTCGGTCGCGCGCGACGGGTGGCTCGACATGATCAACGCGAGCTATGTCGCCGACCCGGAACCGCTCACGCCGATGCCGGGCGCGTGGCAGGCGATCGCCGAAATCCACGGCCACGGCCTCCCGCAGATCTGCGTGTCGAACTCGAACAGGGCGGTGGTCGACGCCAATGTGGCCTCGCTCGGCATCGGCCGGTTCCTGGCGGGGAGCATCAGCCTCGACGACGTCGCCGCGGGGAAGCCCGATCCGGAGCCCTATCGGCTGGCGTGCCGGCAGCTCGGGTTCGATCCGCGATGCGTCGTCGCCATCGAGGACAGCGCCACCGGCGCGATTTCGGCGCGACAGGCAGGCTTGCGCGTCGTCGGCTTCGGCGAAGGGGTCGCGGCGACCGACGTCGATGCCCTGTGCCTCGACCTGTCGCACATCCCCCAGATCATCCTCGACCTGCCTGCCGTCCCGACCGGCATCGCGCGAGGGAGCCACGGGATCTCTGCCTAATCCGCCCCGCGCTGCCCGGCGACGTTCGCCACCCGCCGGTACTCGCGCGGGGTGAAGCCAATCCTGTTCTTGAAAAACCGGGAAAAATGGCCCGGCGCCGAGAAGCCCAGATCGAGCGCGACGTCGCCTGCCGGGCGGTCGCTGCTGATCAGCTGCTCGATGGCATATTCGAGCCGCAGGGTGTCGTTGTAGACACCCGGCGTCATCCCGGTCGAGGCACTGAACTGCTCGAAGAAGCGTGAGCGGGACAGGCCCACCCCCTGGGCGAGCCCGTCGAGGTTCTGCAGCGTCTGGGGCGCCGCGCGCATGAGGGCGATCGCCTTGCGGATACGGTGATCCACCGCCCGTGCGTTCACCTCAGGCAGGTCGACCGAGGAATTGGCGGCGAGCACGCGTTGCAGCAGGGCGAGGATGCTGGCCTCGAGGTCATCCTCGGCGCCTGGGGAGGCGGCATCCGTCATGGTCGTCGCGATGCGGGCGACCAGCGCCCGGATGGCGGGATCGACCCGCGCCGACTGCCGCGTGAAGGGACGGCGTCCGACCGTGCCGCCGTCGCGGGCGAGCCAGCCGGCTTCCACGTAGAGCGCGAGGATCGTGATCGGTGCCTCGGTCACGTCCCGCCAGTTGGCGTGCGGGACCCAGGGGTTGATCAGCACCATCTCGTCGTCGGTGATCGGGCAGCGCGTGCCGTCGACGTCGTAGGCGCCGTCCCGGCCTTCCACCTTGATCAGCGCGTGCACATGCGGGTGGGCATGGACATGCACCGGCTGGTTCGTCCGGAACAGCGTCACGCGGCCGAACAGGCCCTGATGAACGCCGATGACCCCGACCATGGCATCCTCCCCGGCCGTTCTCGTCAGACGGCCTTGGCGGTGATCATCTACGAAATCGGACGGAAAGGTAAGTTGCTGGACGCTGCGGTAAGCGCCACGGCGCGCCGTTGCATAGTGTCCAGGCCGGCGCGCGGCTCGCGGCCGGAAACCTGGGGCGCGTCGGGGACCGCCGGACCCGGCCGGGCAATGAGGCACCGTCATGGAACTGAGGCTCGTCGAGGACGTGATGGCCGCCGGGGCGAGGCTGGAATGGCCGGCCGACGGGGTCCACCGCGTCCTCTATGTCGTTCACGGCGAGATCGACGCCGGTCAGGGGAGGCTGGGCGACGACCAGGCGGTCCTCGTCTCGACGGCCGGGCAGGTGACCGCCGCCGCCTGCGGCGCGACGGTCTGGCGCTACGAGCTGGCACCGAAGGGGTCGCCCGTCCTCACGCTCGACGGGGCGTCCGGGGCGACGCGGGAGAAGTTGCGCGAGCGCCTCGCCTGGCCGATCGCGGACGAGGTGCTGATCCGGGCGGACAGCGTCTCGTTCCCGCCGGGCGGCTGCGCCTTCCTGCACACCCACCAGGGACCGGGCATCCGCTGCCTGATCGACGGGGGAATCCGCATCGATGCGACGGGACATTCCGCGAGCTTCGGCCCTGGTGCGGCCTGGTTCGAGAGCGGTCCCGATCCGGTCTTCGCCCAGGCGGCGATGAACCGGCCCAGCCGCTTCATCCGCGTGATGGTCCTGCCCGCCGCGCTCCTCGGCCGCAGTTCCATCGCCTACGTCAATGTGGAGGACCGGGAGAAGCCGAAGTCCCAGTCCTACAAGGGCTATGTCGACCAGATCATCCGCACGTGACCGCCGGCCCGGCGGTCCGGCAGCCGCGCCCCGGAGCACGGCGCGGGTCCAAGACGATCCGGCAATGAGCGGCTCAGCCGCTCATCGCCACAAAGCGGCCACCAAGGCCGCTCCGACAAACACGACAGGAGGACACCCATGGACATTCGTCGCCGCACCGTGGCCGGCGGGCTCGCCCTCGCCGGCATCTGCCTCGCAGGCTTGCCGTCGCAGGCCCAGGGCACCTACCCGGAGCGCCCGATCCGCGTCGTCGTCCCCTTCGCCGCGGGCAGCGCCTCCGACATTGTCGGGCGCATCGTCCTGGAGAAGATGGCCGGCGACCTCGGCCATCGCTTCGTGGTCGAGAACCAGGCGGGCGCCAGCGGAAATCTCGGCACCGCGGCCGTGGCGCGGGCCGCTCCCGACGGCTACACGATCCTCATCTCGGCCTCCGGACCGCTGGCGGTGAACCAGTCGCTGTTCCGGGACATCGGCTACGATCCCCTGAGGGACTTCGAGCCGATCTCGCTCCTCGCGACCCTGCCCAACGTGATCGTCGTCAATGCCGGGCAGCCGCTGCGCTCGGTCGCCGACCTGATCGCGGCGGCGAAGAAGGCCCCCGGCAGCCTGAACTACGGGAGTATCGGCAACGGCAGTTCGCAGCATCTGGCGGGAGCCTATTTCGAGCAGGTGACCGGGACGCGGATGACGCACGTGCCCTATCGCGTGACGGGGCAGCTCGTCACGGATCTCGTCGGCGGGCAGCTGCAGGTCAGCTTCCAGCTCATTCCCAACGTGCTCGGGCAGATCCAGGGCGGCCAGCTGCGCCCGCTGGCGATCACCGCGAACAGGCGGTCCGAGGTGCTTCCCGACGTGCCGACGGTCGCGGAGGTGGGCCTGGGCGGATACGAAGCCTATGGCTGGTTCGCGATGCTGGCGCCGAAAGGCACGCCCCAGCCGGTCATCGCCCGCCTTCATGCCGCCTACACGAAGGCGATGGCCGATCCCGCGACCCGGCGGCGGATCGTCGAGGTCGGCGCCGAGCCGGCGACGTCGACGCCGGCGGAGCTGAGCGCCTTCATGGCCGCCGAGGCGAAGAAGTGGGGCGACATCATCCGCGCCAACAACATCACCGCCAACTGACGGCGAGGGATGACCCGCGGGGTCGTGGGCGTATGGCAGCGGTCCGGGCGAGCCGAAGGGCGGGCCGGGCCGCGACGGCCGCCGGCGTCCGGCACAGGGGCGCGGTGGTTGCGAACGAACCGGAAACATCGTTCATTGCAGCCATGTCCGACGGGATCGATTCGACAGTGCAGCAGGCGGTGGAGGTCGTGGATCACCTCGCCACGCTGAACCCGGCCCAGAGGGCCGCCGTCGAGTATGGGGATGGTGGTATCGCAGGCCCGCTGCTGATCATCGCCGGGGCCGGTTCGGGCAAGACCAACACGCTGGCCCACCGCGTGGCCCATCTCATCGTGAAGGGCGCCGACCCGCGCCGCATCCTCCTGATGACCTTCTCGCGGCGGGCCGCCGCCGAGATGAAGAGCCGTGTCGAGAGGATCGCCGTCCGCGTCTTGGGCGACAAGGCGGCGGCGCTGATGGAGGGGCTGACCTGGGCGGGCACCTTCCACGCCATGGGCGCCCGCATCCTCAGGGATTATGCTGCGGATATCGGCCTCGATCCCGCCTTCACCATCCATGACCGGGAGGATTCGGCGGACCTGATGAACCTCGTCCGCCACGACCTCGGCTTCTCCGGAACCGACAGCCGGTTTCCGACGAAGGCGACCTGCCTTGCGATCTATTCGCGCGCCGTGAACATGCAGGCCGACATCTCCGACGTCCTCGGCCGGCACTTTCCCTGGTGCGCCGGCTGGGCGGACGAGCTCAGGCAGCTCTTCGCCGCCTATGTGGACGCCAAGCAGGCGCAGAACGTCCTCGACTACGACGACCTGCTGCTGTGGTGGACCCAGATGTGCGCCGAGCCCGCCATTGCGGAGCATCTCGGCTCGCGCTTCGATCACATCCTCGTCGACGAGTACCAGGACACCAACCGTCTCCAGGCCTCGATCCTGCTGGCGCTGAAGCCCGAGGGCAGGGGGCTGACGGTGGTCGGCGACGACGCCCAGTCCATCTATTCGTTCCGCGCGGCCGAGGTGCGCAACATCCTCGACTTTCCGGCGCATTTCGCCGAACCGGGACATGTCGTGACGCTCGACCGCAACTACCGCTCGACGGACACGATCCTCGCCGCCGCCAACCAGGTGATCTCCGAGGCGTCGGAGCGCTTCACCAAGAACCTCTGGACCGAGCGGCGTTCAGGCGAGAAGCCTGAACTCGTCACCGTCCGCGACGAGGCCGACCAGGCCCAGTTCGTCGCCTCCAGAGTACTGGCCGCCCGCGAGGAGGGGATCGCGCTGAAGGCGCAGGCCGTGCTGTTCCGCGCCTCCCATCATTCCGGCCCGCTGGAGGTGGAACTGACCCGGCGCAACATCCCCTTCGTGAAGTTCGGCGGCCTCAAGTTCCTCGATTCTGCCCATGTGAAGGACGTGCTCGCCGTCCTGCGCTTCGCCGAGAACCCGAAGGACCGGGTGGCGGCCTTCCGCGTGATGCAGCTCCTGCCCGGCATCGGCCCGACCGCCGCCTCGAACGCCATGGAGGCCATGAGCCGGGCGCTCGACCCGGTGCTGGGGCTCCAGGTCTATCGGGCGCCGGCGCGTGCCGAGGCCGAGTGGGCGGGCTTCGTCGAGCTGTTCGCCTCGCTCCGTGCGAAGTCCGCCTGGCCTGCCGATCTCGAACGGGTGCGGCTCTGGTACGAACCGCACCTGGAGCGTCGCCACGAGGATGCCATCACGCGCCGGGCGGATCTCCTGCAACTCGAACAGATCGCCGCGGGATACGCCTCCCGCGAAAGGTTCCTGACAGACCTCACGCTCGACCCGCCGGACGCCACGAGCGACGAGGCGGGGCCTCCGCACCTCGACGAGGACTACCTGATCCTGTCGACCATCCATTCCGCCAAGGGGCAGGAATGGACAAAGGTGTTCGTCCTCAACGGCGTCGACGGCTGCATCCCCTCCGACATGGCGGTGGGGACGAAGGAGGAGATCGAGGAGGAGCGGCGGCTGCTCTATGTCGCCATGACCCGCGCCAGGGACAGCCTCCACATCGTCACGCCACAGCGGTTCTTCGTGCACGGTCAGGCGGCGCGCGGCGACCGCCACGTCTACGCCTCGCGCAGCCGCTTCATCACGGCTGCCATGCTGGAGCGGTTCAGCCAGGTGTCGTGGCCGCCGCCGGGTGCGGTTTCAGGGGCCTCGCATCGTCCCGGCGTGCAGGTGGACCTCAAGGCGCGGATGCGCACCATGTGGCGCTGACTGCCGGTCTGGCCCGCGTTGGCGGCGGTCATCCTCGGATGATCCGCCTCGCCCAGTCCCGTGCCGCCTCCGCGACCGTCCGCAGGTGGTCGGCGTGGGTGAAGCCCGAGACCGTCTTCCGCGGCTTCAGATCATGGTCGCCGTCCTCGAGCCAGAGCATCTCGATACGATCCGACAGGCCGTAGCCGCCGACCTCCGCGGGGGTGCCGAAGGGGTCGCGCGTGCCCTGGGCGACGAGGGTCGGCGTTGACAACGCGGCGAGGTGGGCGGTTCGCAGCTTTTCCGGCTGGCCGGGCGGATGAAACGGATAGCCGACACAGAGGAGGCCCTCGGCATGCCCCGCCACGAAGAGGTCGTCCGCGACCATCGAGGCCACCCGCCCGCCGAGGGACTTGCCGCCGATGACGAGGGGCCTGCCCGTGGGAGCGGCCGCGACGGCGGCGCGATATTCGTCGAGGAGCTTTTCGGCCCGCGGCGGTGGCTTGCGCCCGCCCGTCCTGCGCGCCGCCATATAGGCGAACTCGAACCGGACGACCTGGAAGCCGGTCGCGACGAGGGCGGCCGAAAGGGACGTCATCGTGGCCGAATCCATGGCGGCACCGGCGCCATGGGCGAGGAGGATGGTCGCGAAGGCGTCCGGGCTGCCGTCGATGATCAGATCCATGATCGCCCTCCAGGCTCGCGGCCGAGATTCGCCCGCGCAGCCGCCGGCCGCAAGGGAGACCCTGACCGGTTCACCGTGAGGGGTAGGGCTCCACGATCTCCGTGCCGATCAGCATGTTGCGCGTCACGACCCCGACGAGGTCCTCGAACGCCCGTCCGTCCGCGTCGGCCGGTGCCTTCGGCAGGACCAGGTACCGCATGTCGGCGTTGGAGTCGTGGACGCGAACCTCGACGTCGGCCGGGATGGACGTGCCGAATTCGGCGAGCACTGCCCGCGGCTCCCGCACGGTGCGCGCGCGATAGTTCTTGGAGATGTACCACCAGGGCGGCTGTCCGAGCAGGGAGCGCGGATAGCAGGAGCACAGGGTGCACACGATGACGTTGTGCAGCCGCTCGGTGTTCTCCACCACCACGAGCTTCGCCTCCTTGATCGTATAGCCCATCTCGCGGGCGGCGGCCGATCCGTCTGCGATGAGGCGCGCCTTGTAGGACGGGTCCTTCCAGGCCTGCGCCACGATGCGGGCGCCCCAGGTGACGTTCGGTGCCTCCAGCGCGGCGATGACGCGGTCGGTGTCGGCCGGCGCCAGGATCTGCCTCTCCAGCAGGATCTTGTGGAGGGCCTCGGTCATCAGGGCGTAGTAGTCCGCCCCCTCATGGCCCTCGACCACGGGGCGCGAGGGGTCGACGGCATCCGCCGAGTAGCCGATGGGTTCGGGTGTCATGTCAGGGGCTCCGCCGGCTCGAGCCAGTGGTCGTAGACTTCAATTTCGAGCGTGTCGCTCGCCGCACCGGCATAGTCGGGCCACAGGTCGGTCTGCGGGAAGTGGACGCGATAGAGGTCTATGGCAGGCAGCCCCGGCCGCCCGAAGGCGAGATCTTCCGGATTGGGATAGGCGCCGCAATAGCGTTCGATCCGGCCCGTCCTGTGGCGGATGAACCAGGGGATGCGCACATGGCCGGGCTTGCCGAGGTCGAGGACCGTCACGCGGTCACCGGCTGAGAAACGCGGCATCACAGCGCCTCCACCGTCCGTGCCGTGTGGTCCACCCGCTGGCCGCGAAGGGCGGCGATGGCGTCCATGCGGGCAAGCACCTCCTCCCGCGTGACGATCTCCTTCTCGGTGAGGAGGATCGTCAGCGCCTCGGCCCGCCGCTCGTAGAAGCCGAGGGTCTCGTAGAGATGCTCGCCGAAGCTCTCGAAGACGCGGCGGATCTCGTCGAGCGAGACCGTGCGGTTCTTCTGCTCCAGCGCGCCGCGGATGGCTTCCGACAGCTTCTGCCAGTCGTCGAAGGGGCGCTCGACGCAGGCGACGGGTCCGCCGGGCAGGCCGCCGATATCGTGGTAGCCGCGGTAGGGCGGGCCCTTGTCGGCAGGGTCGGTCATGGTCAGCTGGCCCTCACGGCGTTCTGGAAGACCTCGAGCGTGCGCGCCTTCAGCTCGATGAAGCGCGGATCGGTTAGGGTCGAGGGATCGCGCGGACGCGGCAGGTCGACATCCATGTAGTCGGCGATCCGCGACGGGCGACGGGTGAGCATCAGCACCTTGTCGGCGAGATAGACGGCCTCCTCGAGGTCGTGGCTGACGAGCACCGTGGTGACGCCGCGCGCCACCAGCACCTTCTGGAGCTGGTCGCGCATGATCAGCGTCATCTCGTAGTCGAGCGCCGAGAAGGGCTCGTCGAGGAACAGCACCTCCGGCTCGATCACCAGCGAGCGCATGATGGACACCGTCTGCTGCTGCCCGCCCGACATCTGGTAGGGGTAGCGGTGCAGGTCGAACTTGAGATCGAAGCCCGCCACCAGCTCCTCGATCCGCCTGTCCCGCTCGGCCCTGGGGATGCCCATCAGGCGTAGGGGATAGTGGATGTTGTCGACGGCGCGGAGCCAGGGGAAGAGTGCCTCCCGGTAGTTCTGGAAGACGTAGCCGATACGGGTGTCGGCGATGGTCTTGCCCTCGAACAGGATCTGTCCGTCATCGATGGGCAGGAGCCCGGCCACCATGTTGATGAAGGTCGACTTGCCGCAGCCGTTCGGCCCGAAGACCGACACGATCTTGCCCTTCGGCAGGTCGATATCGAAGCCGACATAGACCGGATTGCCGTCGAAGGCCTTCTTCAGCCCGCGGACGGTGATGTGCGTGCCCGGCGGAAACCACCGCAGGTCGGGGTAGGAGGCGCCCTCAGGCGCCTCCACCGGCCGCTGCCTCTGCGCCTTGATCATCAGCCGAGGTCCGAGGGCTTCAGGATGATGTCCTGCACCTTCATCGGCGTCTTCAGTGCGCCCTCGGCGGAGAAGACGTCGACGAGCGCCTGGTAGGACTTGAGGTCGGTCTCGTTGAGGTCGCGCCAGGCGCGCAGGTAGGGCTGCGCGACGATGCCGATCTGGCCGGCCTGGACGGGCGTGTATTTCGGCAGGATCGGGCGATACTTCTCGTACTGCGTCTCGGCGAGACGCGTCGCCTCGTCGAGCACCTCGACCACGCGCCGCGCGACCGCCGGCCGGTCCTTGATGAACTTGGTCGTGAGCAGCGAGCAGCCTGAATAGAACGGATCGGCGATCACCGCGGCGACCGGATTGGTCATGGCGCGCTTGGCTTCGCCCAGAGCGACCGCGATCGAGCCGACCGGCTCCAGCGACAGGGTGGCGTCGGCCGAGCCCGCGATGACGGCCTGGACCTGGAGGCCGACGGCAAGCTCCACCAGTCTGACGTCCTTGTCCGGGTCGAGGCCGGCCTTGCGCACCATGTGGCGGGAGATGGTCCGCCACTGGATGCCGGGCAGGTGGCCGAGGGTCTTGCCCTTGAGGTCGGCGAAGGAGGTGATGGTAGAGGCGTTGGCGACGATGAGCCCGTCGTTGATCCGGTTGACGCCGATGCCGCCGCCCTGCAGGCCGAAGACCTTGAACGTGCCGGGGAACTGGCTCTCGGCGAGGACCGAGATGCCGGCGGCCGCACCCGGCGCGCCGACGTCCGCCCGGTTCGAGACGAGGCTGTCGATGATCTGGTTCGGCGCCTGGAAGCGCGCCGCCTCGATCTCGATATTGGCCTTCTCGAAGAGCTTCTCCTCCTGGGCCACGTAGAAGGCCATGGTCTGCATGATCGGCAGCCAGGACATGACGACCTTGTCGCGCGCCTGCGCGAGGGCGGGCGCCTGCGGCGCGCCCGATGCCACCACGGCGGCGCCGAGGCCGAGGATGAATTCGCGTCTCTTCGTCATGGATCACTCCTGGGGATGTGCAGGGCTTCAGGCACGGCCGGACCAATGGACCAGCCACTTTTCGAGGCCGAGAAAGATGAGGTTGAGGCCGTAGCCGAGGATGCCGCTGACGAGGATCGTCCCGTAGAGCTGCGGCAGGTCGAAGGTGATCTGGCTGTCGATGATGCGCTTGCCGAGGCCGTCGTCGGAGCCGATGAACATCTCGGCGACGACGATGACGACGAGGGCCAGCGAGACGGCGGTGCGCAGGCCGACGAAGGTCTGCGGCAGGCACTCGTAGAACATCACGTCCTTGAAGATGCGGGCGCGGGAAGCGCCCATCACCTTGGCCGCGAGGATGCGGGTCTGGCGGGCGTTCATCACGCCGTAGGCGACGTTGAAGAGGACAACGAGCCACGCCGCGAAGGCCGCGACCGCGATCTTCGAGAAGTCGCCGAGGCCGAAGATGATCATGAACAGCGGAAACATCGCCGTGGCCGGCGTCGACCGGAAGAAGTCGATGAGGAACTCGATCGAGCGGTAGAGCTTCTCGCTGGCGCCGATGACGATGCCGATCGGCACGCCGAAGGCGGCGGCGATGCCGAAGGCCTGCAACGTCCGCCACAGCGTCCGCATGAAGTCGGGCCCGAGGCCGCCCGACACGGCATGGGTCCAGATCGACTGGATGGTGCGCACCGGCGAGGGAAGCAGCTTCGGCGTCACCAGTTCCCCGAGGTGGACGCCATACCAGACGAGGAAGAGGGCGAGGGGGCCCACGGCCATCCAGGCGTAGCGGGAAAGGCGGGCCGATTGCATACAACAGCTCCGTTATGCCTCGCCTCATGCACAAGAGTTGTGCAAGTGGCGGCGGCCATGCGCTCTTGCGCTGTGACCTTCCGTGAAACCGCAAGAGCGATGCCAAGAGGCACGGCGCTTGCTCCATGGCTGGCGTCAGAGCTGTTCCACCGAGGTCCGCCGATGCCGACGATTGCTTCCGACCCCTATGCCTGGCCCTTCGACGGGGCGCTCACCCCGGCCAACACGGCCCTCATCGTCATCGACATGCAGACCGACTTCTGCGGGAAGGGGGGCTATGTCGACGCCATGGGCTACGACTTGTCGCTGACCCGGGCGCCGATCGAGCCGATCAGGCGCGTCCTCGCCGCCATGCGCGACAAGGGCTATTGGGTCATCCATACCCGCGAGGGCCACCGGCCGGACCTCGCTGACCTTCCCGCCAACAAGCGTTGGCGGTCGCAGCAGATCGGAGCGGGCATCGGCGATCCCGGTCCCTGCGGCAAGATCCTGGTCCGCGGCGAGCCGGGCTGGGAGATCATCGACGAGCTGAAGCCGCTCGGCGGCGAGACCATCATCGACAAGCCGGGCAAGGGCTCGTTCTGCGCCACCGACCTCGAGCTGATCCTGCGCCAGCGCGGCATACGCAACCTGATCCTCACCGGCATCACCACCGACGTCTGCGTCCACACCACCATGCGGGAAGCCAACGACCGCGGCTTCGAATGCCTGCTGCTCGAGGACTGCTGCGGCGCGACCGACCACGGCAACCACCTCGCCGCGATCAAGATGGTGAAGATGCAGGGTGGGGTCTTCGGTGCGGTCGCGTCGTCGGATACGCTCATCGCCGGCCTGCGCTGACGGCGGGCACCCAGGTCTGCCGGTCCTGCGCCGGCCGGCGGCCTCAGCCTGCTTTCGCGGGCGTGGCTACGAGCGAGGCGATGTCCTGTGCCGGCATGGGCCTCCCATAGCGATAGCCCTGCAGCATGTGGACGCCCGCCGCCGACACGAACCGCTCCTGCGCTTCCGTCTCGATGCCTTCCGCCACGACCTTGAGCCCGAGCGAGCGGCCGATCGCCACCACAGCGTGGACGATGGCCGCGGCGTCCATGGCGCTGTCCACCTCGGCGATGAAGGAGCGGTCGATCTTGATCCGCGAGAAGGGGAAGCGGCGCAGATAGGCGAGGCTGGAATAGCCGGTGCCGAAATCGTCGAGCGCGACGCCAATGCCCCGCTCCCTGAGGCGCTTCAGCGTCTCGGCGGCGCGCTCCTCGCTGCCGATCAGCGCCGTCTCGGTCACCTCCAGCGTGAGGTCCGCTGCGGCGAAGCCGGTCTCGGCCAGCGTGCCCATGACCAGCGCCTCGAAGTCCTCCTCCTGCAGTTGCAGGGGCGAGACGTTGACCGACAGGTTGATGCCCGGCCAGTCGCGCGCGCAGAGGATCGACTGCTTCAGCATGTGGCTGCCGAGCGGGACGATCAGACCACAGGCTTCGGCCCGGGCGATGAACTCACCGGGCCCGATGGTCGTGCCGTCCGGCTTCACCCAGCGTGCCAGGGCCTCGACGCCGACGAGGCGGGTGTCGCCGCGCGACATGATGGGCTGGAAATAGGGCTGGATCTCGCCGGCTTCGATAGCCCTGAGGAGGTCGCCTTCGAACGTGTCGGCGGGCGCGGACCCGCCTGTCGCGGGCGGCGGCGGGGTCATCGCGGCAACTGGCACGGCGCTTTCGGCCGGGGCGCCGGCCAGATGGGCGTCGATGGCCTTCGCGGTGGCATCCACCGCCGTTCCCAGCGCGGTGATGAGGTCACCCTCGGGGAGACGATCCTCAATACGGGCGATGGTCTCGACCCTGCCGGCGAGCGCGGCCACGCGGGCGGCGCCTGCATTGAGGCTCATGGACTTCAGGCTGTGGGCGGCGCGGCCCAAGGCTTGGTGGTCGCCCGCAGCCATGGCCTCGTCGACGGCGATACGGGCGGGCCCGGCATGGGTCTTCCACAGCCCGAGGATGCGCTGCGCGAAATCCGTCCGCCCGAGGGACGCCATCTCGGCGAACTCGGTGAGCTTCGCTGGGGCGAGGAGGTCGATCTCGTCGCTGGCGGCGGGGGCCACGCCAGGCTCGGGGAGGGGCGGGCGGGGCGTTGCCGCGCTGAGGGCAGGCGCGGATCCCTCGGGGGCCCAACGCCGCAGGATGGCGGCGAGGTCGTCGAGGCTGAAGGGCTTGAGGAGGAGGTCGTCCATGCCGCAGGTCCGCCAGGCCTCGCCGGCCGTCCCGATGACGTCGGCGGTCAGCGCCACGATGGGGATGCGCGCGACGCCCCGCGCCGCCTCCTCGGCGCGGATGCGGCGGCTCGCCTCGAAGCCGTCCAGCACCGGCATGCTGCCGTCCATGAAGACGAGGTCGTAGGTGCCGCCGGCAACGGCCTTCATCGCCTGGAGCCCGTCCTCGACGCAGTCGGCGGTCGCTCCGAAATGGGCGAGGGCCGCCAGTGCAACCTCCCGGTTCACCGCACTGTCGTCGGCGACGAGGATGCGGACATGGCCGAAGTCCGGCCGCGGCTGTTCGGCGACGACGGGCGCCGAGGCTTCGACCAGCGCCTCGCCGGCGAGGTGCCGGGCGAGGAGGCGGCGGAGCTCGCCGCGCTGGACGGGAAGGTCGAGCCGCGCCACCCCCTGCTGGTCTTCTCCCGCGGCAAGCGGCGCGCAGCGGACGAGGGAGACGCCGGGGCGGTCGATCGAGACCCTGTCCATGGTGGCGAAGACGATCGTGCCCGCCGCGACGTCGGCGGTTGCGTCCGGCATGTCCCGCACCACCCGGTAGCCCGCCGCCGTGAGGTAGAGCGCGAGGACGTCGCCGTCGCGGCCGCCGATGCCGACGATCGCGGTCCGCGCAGCTTTCGCATGCGGCCAGAGCTCGCCGCGGCCACGGGCGCCCGTCGGCAGGGTGAAGGTGAAGGTGGAGCCGGCGCCAGGCGTGCTCTCGACGCTCACCGTCGCGCCCATGGCGTCGGCGATCTTCCGGCAGATGGCGAGGCCCAGCCCCGTTCCGCCGAAGCGGCGGGTGATCGACTGGTCGGCCTGGGAGAAGGCGGTAAAGAGCGTGCCGATCGTATCGGCGGGAATGCCGATGCCGGTATCTGCGACGCTGATGCGCAGGGCGGGTGCCGGCCCTTCGACGGCCTCGGCCACAACCAGCACCGAGCCGCTTTCGGTGAATTTCACCGCATTGTTGACGAGGTTGGCCACCACCTGCTGCACCCGCACCGGGTCGCCGGTGATGGTCCCTGACAGGGCCGGGTCGATGAAGGCGCAGAGCTCGAGGCCCTTCTCGCGCGCCCGCTCCGCGAAGAGGGCGACCGTCTGGTCGATGATCTCGGCGGGATCGAAGGCAATCTCCTCGAGCGTCAGCTGGCCGGCCTCGATCTTGGAGAGGTCCAGGATGTCGTTGATGATGGTGAGCAGATTGCGGCCCGAGCGGACGATGGTCTGCGCATGGCGCTTCGGCCGTTCGTCGAGCGCGCTCCCGGCAACGAGCTCGGCCATGACCATCATGCCGTTCATCGGGGTGCGGATCTCGTGGCTCATCGCGGCGAGGAAGTCGCTCTTGGCCCTGTTGGCCCGCTCCGCGGCGTCGCGCGCCGCGCGGAAGTCCGCGGTGCGGTCGGCGACCTGGCGCTCGAGGTCCCTGAGGTGCTCCGCGAGGCGCGCGTCACGGGCGCGGATCTCGGCGAGAAGCCCGTTGAAGCCCTCGACCATCGCGCCGACCTCGTCGTCTGAGGTGACGGCGACGTTGCTGGAGAAGTCGTGGCGTTCCCTGATCTCCTGCATCGCCGTGGTCAGCCCGGTGATGGGCCGGACGATCGACCCTCCGAGCCTGCGCGCGACGGCGAGTCCGGCGGCAATGGCCAGGACGGCGCCGGCCAGGGTCACCGCGAGCGTGACGAGCAGCCGCTGCAGCAGGTCGTTCGCCTCGGCAACCATGACGAACTGGCCGATGTCGCGGCCGTTGTGATGGATGGGCACGGTCGTTTCGATGGTGCCGCTCGCCAGGATGGTCCAGGCACTCGGGCGCTCGGTGGGCGTCAGGCGCGCGTCCCGTTCCAGGCGCGCGGCGAGGCCGATGGAGGCCAGCACGGCGCCGCCGGCGGTTTCGATGCGCGCCGTCAGCATGCCGTTCATCGAGGCGATGGCGCGCATCGCCCGCAGCGCCGCCTGCTCGTCACCTGCGGCGGCCGCGTCCGCCACGGCCGCGGCGAAGACCTGGGCAGTGGCGATGAAGGCCTCGCTCTTGGCCTCCACGTAGCGGCGGGTTTCCTGGGTCAGAGCGAAGGCCGTGCCGATGACCACGGCGACGGCGACCGACAGCAACGCCAACAGGCCGAGCTTCCGGCCGATCGATCGGTGTGCCTGCATTCGCCGGTCTGTCCCCGCCCTAGGTAAGGGAAAGCTAACGCCGCCGACTGAAAGCGATCTTAACTGCAACCCGTCAGCGTGATTTTAATCTTCCGCGTCGAAGGTGCGGCCATGAGCGAGGCCCACACTGCCGCAGGACGCTGGAGTTTCGTGCTCGACGAGCCGCTGCGCGTGCTCGTCGTCGACGACGATCCGATCCTGCGCGAGTTCGCCTGCGTCTATCTCTCGGCGCCGCATGTCACCATCGACACAGCGGCCGACGGCGAGGAGGGGTGGGCGCGGCTCGCCGCGGGCGCCTACGACATCGCTCTCATCGACATCGAGATGCCGCGCCTCGACGGCTACGAACTGCTGGCGCGCATCCGCAGCGACGCGCGGCTGGGCGACCTGCCGGTCATCATGGTCACCGGCCGCGAGGACGCCGTCTCGATCGACCGCGCCTTCGACGTCGGCGCCAATTCCTTCACGGTGAAACCCGTCAACTGGCGGCAGCTCAGCCATCACGTCCGCTACGTGGTGCGCGCCGCCCGCCACGAGCGCGAGGCCCGGCATGCCCGCGATGAAGCGGTCAACGTCAGCCGGATGAAGTCCGAGATCCTGACGCTGATGCGCCACGAGTTCCGCACGCCGCTGAACGCGATCATCGGCTTCTCCAACATGATCGAGACGCAGGCGATCGGGCCGGTCGGGACCAGCGGCTATGTCGAGCATGCCCGGTTCGTCCGCACCGCAGGGGAGGGGCTGCTGGGACTGTTCAGCGACCTGATGCTCTACGCCGCGCTGTCCTCGCAGGAGCGGGACCTGCGGGAGGACGACTACGCGCTCGGCACGATTACCCGGCGCGCCGTTGCCGAGGTCGAGAAAAAACATGGCCCGCTGCACGGCCTCTGTGACTGCGAGGCGGGGCTGCAAGTGATCGCCGACCGTGATCTGCTCGAGCGGGCGATCTTCCATCTCGTGAGCAACGCGGCCGTGCACGGCGGCGGGCTGGCGGCGGTGTCGGTGGCGACGTCGGCGGACGGATCGCTGGTGATCGCCGTGCGCGACCGCGGCCCCGGACTCACGGACGAGCAGGTCGCCGCCTGCCTGGAGCCGTTCCACCAGCAGAGCGCCGGGCTGGCGCGGCAGGCCGGCGGCCTCGGCCTCGGGCTGCCGCTGGCCAAGCGGGTGGCGGAGCTGCACGGCGGCTCGCTGGTCATCGAGAGCGGTGGCGGTGCCGGCGGCCTCGTGAGCATCCGCCTTCCCGCGAGCCGTCTGCTGCGCCGCGCCGCCGAGGCGGCGGCATGAGCCGGCTGAGACGATGCCTCGCAGGGTTCTGGCGCCGGGCCGACGCGAGCGTCGGCACGATCGCCGCCCTGAGCATGCCGGTGCTGCTCGTCGCGGGCGGTGCGGCCACCGAATACGCATCCATGGCCAGCGAACGCGGCAAGCTCCAGGCCGCCGCCGATGCCGCGGTGCTGGCCGGCGCACGCGAGTTGCGGTTTGCGAACGCCGACCTGACGGCGGTCATCAACACCACCGCGCGGTTCGCGCGCACCCAGATCGTCTCGCAATTCGGCACCGACGGTTCCGACGTCAAACCCGCCATCGACCCCGCCCGCACGGCGGTCGAGGTGGTGATCAGCAGGCCCTATGCCGCGGTCTTCGGCCTTTCGGTGATTCCTGTCCCCGCACAGCTGCAGGTCCGCGCGGTAGGCAAGGTGGGCTCCGGCGTGCCGATCTGCCTGATCGGCCTCGAGCCGTCGCAGGCGCATTCCGTCTGGCTGAAGAACCGCGCCCACCTGACGGCTCCGGGCTGCGCGGTCTATTCCAACTCGGCCCACACACAGGGTCTGGTCGGCGCCAACTACTCGAATCTCTCGGCGCAGGTGATCTGCTCGTCCGGGGGCAAGGTGGGGGCGAAAGCCCACTTCACGCCCGATCCCATCACCAACTGCCCCCAGCTGCGCGACCCGCTCGCCGCCCGCACGCCGCCGCACGTCGGTGGCTGCAACCAGACAAACATGGTCATCTCCGGCACGACGACCACGCTGCGGCCAGGGGTCTATTGCGGCGGTCTGAAGATCACCCAAGGCGCCGTCGTGCGGCTGGCACCGGGCGAATACGTCATCAAGGACGGCCCGCTTCGGGTCGACGGGGGCGCTTCGCTGAGCGGGACCTATGTCGGCTTCTACCTGTCCGGGGCTGCGAGCGTCATCAACTTCACGGCGCGCAGCACCATCAGCCTGTCCGCTCCGCGCGACGGCGCCCTGGCCTCGCTGCTGTTCTTCGAGGACCGCTCGGCGCCCGTCGGCCGGCGGCACCTGATCAGCAGCGACGACGCGCGCATGCTGCTGGGCACCATCTACCTGCCCAACGGGCGGCTGAGGGTCGACGCCAACAAGCCGGTCGCCGACCAGTCGGCCTACACCATCATCGTCACCCGCTGGATGGAACTCGACGCCGGCCCGAACCTCGTCATGAACGCGCGCTACGGGGCCACCGACGTGCCGGTTCCGAGCGCCATCGGCGTGGTCGGCACGCAGGTTCAACTCTCGGAGTAGCGCCCGGGCGGGGAAACCACCCCCGGACTGTCTTCGGAGCGGGCCCGCCCGGCGTCACTGGACGACGAGCTTGAGCTCCGCGATCAGCGGCCGCACCCCGTCGACCTGGCGCTTGAGGACGGCGGCGAACTCGGCGGGGGTGGAACCGATGGGATCGGCCCCCAGCGCCGTCAGTCGGGCCCTCAGTTCGGGCTCCTTCATGGCCCGTGCGACACCCTCCGTCAGCTTGGCGACGATGTCGTCGGGCGTCGCCGCGGGCGCGAAGAGGCCGTTCCAGCCCTGCATCTCCATGTTGGGGAAGCCGAGTTCGCGGACCGTGGGCACGTTGGGCAGCGCCGTCGGCCGTTCCGAGGACAGCGTCGCCAGGGGGCGGACGGCGCCCGACCTGATGAACTCGAGGGAGGTGGAGAGCTGGTCGCCGCCCAGGTGGAGGCGCCCGGCGACGAGTTCCTGGAGGAGAGGGGCCGCGCCACGGAACGGCACATGGTCGAGCTTGAGGCCGGAGTCCCGGCGGAACACCTCCATGGCGAAGTTCATGACGCTGCCCGGCCCGGTGGAGCCGTAGAGCGAGCTGTCGGGGGATTTCCGCGCCGCCGCGACGAAATCGGCGAGGGTTCCCTCCGGGGTCGCCTTGCTGCCGAGGACGATCATCGGCACGTGGGCGGCGAGCGAGACCGGACGGAAATCGCGGAACATGTCGTGGTTTGCGCGGCCGGCGAGCTCCAGCGAGACGCTGGTGGTCGAGAAGGTCAGGTTGTGGAAGAGCAGGGTGTACCCGTCGGCTGCGGCCTTGGCGACGCGGTCGGCGCCGAGCGATCCGCCGGCACCGCCGGCATTCTCCACCACGAAGGCCTGGCCCCAATAGGACTGCAGCCGTTCGGCGAGAAGCCGGGCCAGGAGGTCGGTCGTACCCCCGGCGGGGAAGGGGACGATGATGCGCACCGAGCGGTTGGGGTAGGCGGTCTGGGCCTGGCCGGCCCCTGTCATGGCGGCCAGCGACAGGCCGGCGCCGAGAAGCCCGCGACGATTGAGCATTTGTCATCTCCCTGATCGTTCACATGGGCTCCTGTCCCGGAGCCTCTCGCATCAGGAGACCACAAAAATCGATTTTCCAGAAGAAACAAATTTTCTGGCGTGCTATCGATTTCACGTGTCGCCTCGCACCGCCGCCCTCCTGCGCCCGCTCAGCCCCTCCGCCAGCCTGACGGAAGGGGCCTATGATCGCCTGCGGGCCGATCTCCTGTCGTGCCGCCTGGCACCCGGGGCCAAGCTGAAGATCGCGGACATCGCCGCCGAAACCGGGGTCAGCAGCGGGGTCATCCGCGAAGCCCTCTCGCGCCTCGCCGCCGAGGGTCTCGTCGCCATGGAGGCCCAGAAGGGTTTCCGCGTGCCGCCGATAGCGGCCGCCGATCTCAGGGCCATCACCGAGGCCCGCATCGAGATCGAGGCGAGCTGCCTGCGCCTCGCCATCGCCCGCGGCGACGTGGCCTGGGAGTCGGAAATCATCGCCGCCTATCACCGTCTCTCACGTGTTCCCGAGCGCGCACCGGACGATGCCAAGCGCCTGAGCGACGACTACGCCGACGCCCATACGACGTTCCACGCCGTGTTGGTCGCGGCCTGCGACAACCATTGGCTGCTGAAGACCCGCGACTTCCTCTTCGCCCAGTCGGAGCGCTACCGGCGCTTGTCCGTGCCCATGCAGAACCCCATCCGCGACCTCGACGCGGAGCACCGGGCCATCATGCAGGCCGTGCTCGACCGGCGGGCGGACGATGCGGTCGAGGCCACGCGGGCGCATCTCACGGCGACCATGACCATCCTTCTCGTCTCCGGTCTGTGCAACTGACCCGGACGTTTCACACCCCGCAACGGCATTCCGGAGAGAACGCATGACCAGCATCGGAGTAGCAGGCCTCGGCCGGATGGGCGCCGCCATCGCGCAGCGCCTCGTCGAGACGGGACATGCGGTGACGGTGTGGAACCGCACCGCGGCCCGTGCGGAGACGCTGCGGGCGATGGGCGCGACGGTCGCGTCGTCGCCGTCCGAACTGGCCGCCGCCTGCGACGTCGTCATCACCATTCTCACCGATGCGGCGGCCATCGACGAGGTCTATCGGGGTCCGGCGGGCCTCCTTACGGCAGCGGTCGCCGGCAAGCTCTTCGTCGAGATGAGCACCGTGCGCCCGGAGACGGAGGAGCAGCTCTCTGCCGCGGTGGCGGGCAAGGGCGCCGATTTCGTCGAGTGTCCCGTCGGCGGGACGGTCGGGCCGGCGCTGAAGGGGCAGTTGATCGGTTTCGCCGGCGGTGACGCGGCTGCGATCGACCGCGCGCGGCCGGTGCTCGAGACGCTCTGCCGCCGTTTCGACCACGTCGGGCCTGTAGGGGCGGGCTCGAGCTTCAAGCTCGCGATCAACCTGCCGCTGGCGATCTACTGGCAGGCGCTGGGCGAGGCCTTCGCGCTCTGCAGGCACCTGCCCATCGACCGCGCCAAGATGATCGAGATCTTCCAGGAGACGTCGGGGGCTCCCAACGTCCTTCGCGCGCGCGGCGCGACGGTGGCGCAGGCGCTCGACGGCAAGTCGCTGGGGTCCGGGCTCTTCGACTGCGACGGCATGCGCAAGGACCTCCGCACGATGATCGCCGAGGCGCAGTCGCGCGGCTTCGACCTGCCCGTGGCCGCCGCCACGCTGGAGGTCTTCGACGAGGCCAGCGCCGCCGGCTGGGGCGCCCGGGACTGCATGGAAATGCCGACCTATGTGGTGAGCGGCGCCGGCCGGACGTGACCTCCGGCGCTCGCCCAAGGGCCTCTCAGGCGGAAAGACCCGGCCGGTCGAAGACGGTCACGGGCATGCCCTCGAAGCGTGCCTTCAGCTGGATCGCGAGGTAGCGGGAGTAGTGGCGGGACTGGGCAAGGTTGCCGCCATGGAACCATAGCCCCTCCTGGGTCGTGGGCTTCCACATGTTGCGCAACTCGCCGATCCAGGGGCCGGGATCGCGTGCCGTTCCCGATCCCATGCCCCAGCAGGGCCCGACCTTGTCTGCGACCTCCTGCGAAATGAGCTCGGCGGCCCAAGTGGTCATGGAGCCGTAGCCGGTGGCATAGACGACGAGGTCGGCGGGCAGGGTCGAGCCATCGTCCAGGACGACCGAATCTTCCGTCAGGCCGGCGAGGCCGACGCCGCTGCGCAGGGCGATCTCGCGGCCGGCGATCAGGCCGGACGCGCCGACGTCGATGTAGTAGCCGGAGCCCCGCCGCGGATACATGAGGCCGAGCCCGGTCTCGTCCTCGCCGAAAGTCAGCATGAAGCCAACGGCGCGCAGGCTTTCGTAGAAGTCGGCATCCTCCTCCTTCATCCGCTGCACGACGGGCTTCAGCATCTGCGGCAGCACCGCAAAGGGCGTCGAGGCGACGATGAGGTCGGCGTCGTCGACGCTGATGCCAGCCCTGAGCGCGGCCTCCGAATAGAGGGCCCAGCCGAGCCGCTGGACCGTCTCCGACCGCACCACCAGGGTTGGGGAGCGCTGGACCATGGTGACGTCGGCCCCATGCTCCCAGAGGTCGGCGGCGATGTCGTGCGCGGAGTTGTTGGCGCCGATGACGACGCAGCGCTGGCCGGCGAAGGCTTCGCCGCCGGGATGGGCGCTCGAATGATGCTGCACGCCGCGGAACAGGTCCTGCCCGGGCACGCGGGGCAGGTTCGGCTTGCCCGACATGCCGGTCGCCAGAACGAGGTGCTGCGGATGCAGCGTGACGGGCGTGCCGTCCCGGTCGACCTCCACCGTCCAACGGCCGAGCGCCGCGTCGTAACGCGCCCCGCGACAGGCGGTGCTGCTCCACAGGTCCAGCTCCATGATGGTGCTGTAGGCTTCCAGCCAGTCGCCCATCTTGTCCTTGGGCGTGAAGACGGGCCAGTGGTCCGGGAAGGGCAGGTAGGGCATGTGGTCGAACCAGACCGGATCGTGCAGGCACAGCGAGCGGTAGCGGCTGCGCCAGGCATCGCCCGGGCGCGCGTGGCGATCGACGACGAGGGCGGGCACGCCGATCTGCTTCAGCCGCGCCGCGAGGCCGAGGCCGCCCTGGCCGCCGCCGACGATGAGCACATAGGGCTGCCGGTCGAGGCCGAGGCGGGCGTCTTCGGCCCGCGCGTCGGCCCAGGTCCGGCGGTCGCGGACGGCGCCGTGGACGGTGCCGAGGGGGCGCGTATCGCCGCGCTTTTCCTCGTGGCCGGTCAGCTCCCGCAGCGTCGTCAGCAGGGTCCAGCATCGACCCTCGCGCAGGCGCGCATGACCGCGGCCACGGCCGGCTGCGGTCGACAGGGTGAACCAGAATTCGAGGCCGCCCGCCGTCCGCTTCGGCTCGCCGTCGAGGGCGAAGCCATGGGCGCCGGCCTCGGCCGCGCGGGCCGCCGCCATCGCGGCGATCTCGTCCCGCCCGTCGAGCGTCACGATCGTCCAGGTGAAGGCAAGGAAGTCCCGCCAGTGGCAATCCTCGCGGAAGAGCGCTGCGACGCCCTTTGGCTCCGGCCCCGAGAGGCTGCGCTCGAGGGTGGAGAGCCAGCCCGCGGCCTCGGCCTTCAGGTCTTCACTGGGCATGGCGACGGTCCTTCGCGGCACGGGCGGCGATGCTGCGGCAGAGGCCCGCACATCGCAATCGCGGCCGTCGGGGGACAGCGTTGCGGCGGGCCTGCCCTGCGCGCCCCGCCGGCCGGCGTCCCGACGGGGTCCATGGTCGCGCCGCGCCATCTCCTCTAGGCTCGGCCAACGTCGGCCTGCTTCCGGAAGGACCCGCCATGTCCGCATCGACACCGCGCCCACATGACAATTCGCGCGATGCGGACCTGCGCCGCCGGGCGCGCAGCGTGATCCCCGGTGGCCTATGGGGCCACCTCAACGCCGCCGGCCTTCCCGACGGCTACCCGCAGTATTTCGAGCGGGGCGAGGGGTGCCGCATCGTCGACGTCGACGGGCGGGAGTTCGTCGACTTCATGTGCTCCTGGGGGCCGATCGTGCTCGGCCACCACCATCCCGCCGTGGAGACCGCGGCCCGGCGCCAGGCGGCGCTCGGCGACACGCTGAACGGACCGGCGCCGGTCCTCGTCGATCTCGCCGAGCTGATGGTGGCGATGATCCCCCACGCCGCCTGGTGCATGTTCGAGAAGAACGGCGGCGACGCGACGACGGCCGCCGTCACCATCGCGCGCGCGGGCACCGGCCGGCGCAAGCTCCTCGTCGCCCGCGGCAGCTATCACGGCGCCGTCCCGTGGTGCTCGCCGTCCCTGGCGGGGGTGACGGCGGAGGATCGCGCCCACATCCTCCACTACGACTACAACGACGTCGCGAGCCTCGAGGCCGCAGTGGACCAGGCCGGCGGCGATCTCGCGGCGATCATCGTCACCGCCTTCCGGCACGACATGGGGCGGGCGCTGGACCTGCCCGATGCCGCCTTCGCGCGGCGCATGCGCGAACTCTGCGACGACGCCGACGCGGCGCTGATCCTCGACGACGTGCGCGCGGGCTTCCGCCTCGCCCTCGGCGGCTCGTGGGAGACGGTCGGCGTGCGGCCCGATCTCTCCGCCTTCAGCAAGGCCATCGCCAACGGCTATCCGCTCGGCGCCATCACGGGGGGCGAGCGCTGGCGCGAGGCGGCGACGAAGATCTTCACCACCGGCTCGTTCTGGTGCGAGGCGGTGCCCATGGCCGCGGCCCATGCCACGCTGACCGAACTTGCCCGCATCGACGGGCCCGCATTGATGGGCCGCATGGGCCAGCGCCTGCGCGACGGGCTCGACAGGCTCGCCGGCCGGCACGGCGTTCCGATCAGCCAGAGCGGGCCGCCGCAGATGCCGCTGGTGCTGTTCGCAGAGGACGCGGGTTTCGCCAGGGGATCCGCCTTCTGTTCGGCGGCGCTGCGGGCCGGGGCCTATTTCCACCCCCGGCACAACATGTTCCTGTCCTGCGCCCATACCGAGGCGGACATCGACCGGGCGCTGGAGGCGGCAGACGAAGGTTTCGCCGCGGTCGCGCGGCTCGGCTGAGATCAGCCGAGCGCCTTCAGCAGCACGGGATGGGGCTGGGCGAAACCGAGTGCAGCCTCGATGGCGAGTCCCGCCTCGAGGATGAGCCGCTCCGCGTATTTCGGCCCGACCACCTGGAGCCCTACCGGCAGGCCCGAGGCCGAGAGGCCACACGGCGCGGTCGAGGCCGGCTGGCCCGTCAGGTTGAAGGGGAGCGTGAAGGGCACGCTGTCGCGCCAGCGGTCATAGGCCTGGCAATGGTAGATCGTCTCCACCGGCGGGGCGACATGCGGCATGGTGGGCGTCAGGAGAAGGTCCCAGTCGCGGTGGAACATCGCGAACTCGCGCCCCAAGGCGGCGCGCGCGGCCTCGGCATCGAGGAGCTGGTCGGTCGTCACCGCCATGCCGCGCTCCGCGACATCCCGGAAGGTCGGGTCGAGCTCGCCCCAGCGCTCGCGCGGGATCAGCCGCATGCGCCGCGCGAAGGCGCCGATCCAGTAGGCCTCGAAGCGCCCCTTGAGCTCGCCGATGGGCGAGGGCACCTCGGTGATGGTGGCGCCCTGTCGCCGCAGCGTCTCGACGGCGCCATCGACGATCGCCCGAACCTCGTCGTCGGCGCCGATGCCGCCGAGGACCGGGGCATAGGCGATGCGCAGGCCCTCGAGCCGCGGCGTCAGGCCGGCGAGCCAGTCGTCCGGAACGGGCGGCAGCGCGAACCAGTCGCGGTCGTCGGGCCGGGCCATCACGCCGAGGGTGGTGACGGCATCGGCGACCGTGCGCGCGATTGGCCCGCCGGACACGAGGGTCGCGAACATGCCCTCCTGCAGATGATGCGGAACGCGTCCGAAGGTCGGCTTGATCCCGTAGAGGCCGCACAGATTGGCCGGAATGCGGATCGAGCCGCCACCGTCGTTGCCGAAGGCGATGGTGCCGATGCCGGCGGCGACGCAGGCTGCCGCACCGCCGCTGGAGCCGCCCGGCGACACCGCCGTGTTCCACGGATTGCGGGTGGGGCCGTCCTGCAGCGGCCCGTCAGTCAGGCCTTTCCAACCGAACTCGGGGAGGCGCGTCTTGCCGAGAATGACCGCGCCGGCCTCGCGCAGCCGGGCCACCACGGGTGAATCATTCGCTGCCGGCGTGTCTGGCGTCGTCAGCGAGCCGTGGCGTGTCGGAAATCCGGCGACGTCGACATTGTCCTTGATCGTGACGGTGATGCCGTCGAGGGGCCCGAGCGGCGCGCCCTCGCGCCAGCGGAGGGCGCTCGCCTCTGCCGCGCCAAGCGCGCCCTCGGCATCGACCACCTGCATGGCATTGATGACCGGATCGATGCGGCTGAGGCGCTGGAGATGCAGTTCGGCGATGGCCGACGGCGTCGTCGCGCCCGCGGCATAGCGCTCGCCGAGCTCCGCGATGGTCAGGAAGCAGTCGGTTTCGATCATGGCTGCCTCATGGGGCGGGCGGGCGATGCTGGGCCCAGGGACGCGTCAGTTCGAGGAGCGAGGCGAGCCGCAGCATGTCGGTGTCGGCGCCCCACCGCGCGACGATCTGCAACCCCGTCGGCAGCCCGTCTTCGGCGAAGCCGGACGGCACCGAGACGGCGGGATGGCCGGTCAGGTTGAAGGGGTACTGGTAGGAGGTCCAGCCCTGGCGGGTGATGCCGCACTTCACGCCGTCGACCTCCACCTCGTCGTTGGCGGCGTCGAAACCGACGGGCAGCGCGCTGCGGGTGTTCGTCGGCATGACGAGGAAGTCGTAGCGCTCGAACAGCGCCTGGATCTGGCGGAACAGGCGCGTACGGGCGAACTGGGCATTGCGGAAGTCCGCGAGGGAGAAGGTGCCGCCGCGCTGCATGAAGGCGAGCGTCACCGGGTCCATCTGGTTCTGCCACTTCGGCAGGAAAGGGGCGCAGAAGACGGAGAAGTTCGACTGGTAGAGGATGCGGCCCTCCAGCTCGATCCAGTCGACCGCGTCGGTGACGTCCTCCACCTCGGCGCCGAGATCGGCAAAGGCGGCGAGCGCGGCCCGGGTGTTGGCAGCGACGTCGGCGGCGACGCGCGGGTTGGCGCAGCGCTCGATGTAGCCGATCCGGATGGCGGAGAGATCCGCGCCGACAAGGGCCGGCGAGAGCTGCCGCCGGTCCGTTCCGCCCTGCGTCCAGGGGTCCTTCGCCGTCGTTCCGGTCAGCACGGCATGCATCACCGCTGCGTCCGTGACGGTGCGGGCGAGGGGGCCGGCATAGATGTTGTTGCCGAAGGCGTCGCGGGTCGTGTCGTACGGGACCGCGCCAAGGGTCGGCTTCAGGCCGACGACGCCGCAGCAGGCGGCAGGGC
>NZ_JBQVQL010000032.1:0-43858 GCF_052440005.1 Phreatobacter sp. | reverse complement strand
GTCTACGGCTCGAACAAGGAGATGGCCTTCGACTATCTCCGCGACCGCATCGCGGCGCGCGGCCTCGCCACCGCAACGCGCGCGGCCGCTGCGCGCCTGCTGCCGACCGGCCGGGCACGACCGGCGCCGATCACGCAAGGTCTGGCCTTCGCGCTGGTTGACGAAGCCGACCTCGTGCTGATCGACGAGGCGCGCACGCCGCTGATCATCTCGGCGGCGGTCGGCGAGAGCGGAGCCGAACCTCCCTACGCTGCCATGCTGTCACTGGTTCGCGCACTGGAAGAGGGCGCCGATTACCGCATCGACCGGGCGCTGCGCCGGGTGGAGCTCACCGCGGCCGGCAAATCCCGCCTCGCCGCCGCCGGCGACGCCCTTGCGGCTGAGGAGAGGCCGGGCCCCTGGTCGCTCAAACGGGCCCGCGAGGACCTGGCGACGCAGGCTCTGAGCGCCCTGCATCTGTTCCACCGCGACCAGCACTATATCGTCGTCGAGGGGGAGGCGCGCATTGTCGACGAGGCGACCGGCCGCGTGATGGCCGACCGCAAATGGGAGCGCGGCCTCCAGCAGCTCGTCGAGACCAAGGAGGGCTTGGAGCCGAGCGTGCGCCGTGAGACCACTGGCCGCCTGACCTATCAGCAATGGTTCGGTCGCTATCTCTGGTTCGGTGGCATGAGCGGCAGCGCCGCCGAGGCCGGGCGCGAACTTCACCTCGTCTACGAGCGTTCCGTTGTGCGCATCCCGACCCACCGCCGCTCGCGCCGCCGCTGGCACGGCCTTCGGCTCTACGGCTCGCAACAGGCGAAATGGGTCGCCGTGTCCGAGCGCTGCCACCGCATGTCCGAAAAGGGCCGGCCGGTGCTGGTGGGCACGCGCAGCGTCAAGGACTCGGAGGCGCTGAGCGAGGTTCTTGCTGCGGCAGGCATCGCCCACCGGGTGCTGAACGCACGACAGGACGCCGAGGAAGCTGCGATCGTTGCCGAGGCGGGAGAGGCCGGACGCGTGACCGTGGCTACCGCCATGGCGGGGCGCGGCACAGACATTCGCCTGGACTCAGCGGCGCGCGAGGCCGGCGGACTGCATGTGATCCTCACCGGCTTCCACGAGAGCGGCCGGACCGATCGCCAGCTCTATGGCCGCGCGGGACGGCAAGGCGATCCCGGATCGGCCGAGGCGATCGTTGCAGTCGATGACGAACTCTTCCGCGACCATGCGCCCGTCGTCGCGCGCGCGCTGTCGTTCGGTCGGGCCGGGAGACTGCCCGCCCTTGTCGCGCGCGTGCTGAAGGCGGTGGCGCAGCGGCGCGCCGAGGCCAAGGCGCTGACCGGGCGCCGGCTGACGCAAAGTTCGGGCCGCAATCTCGAGAAGATGCTGGGCTTCGCCAATCGGCCGGACTGAGCCAATCCCCCCTTCAGCGCGCTGGCAGGGCCTCGAAGCGAATGCGGCAGCGCAGTCCCGCCGGGATCTCGTGGTTGGGGTTGGGCAGGGCCAGGCGAACGCCGAAGGTTCCGCTGGCGGCGTCGATGACGCGGTCGATCACCGTCACGCGCGCCTCGTAGGATCCGCCCACCGGCGCTTCGGGGCTGACGCGGGCGATCGCACCGACCCGCGTCTGCCCGTAGAGCGCCACCGGCGCGAAGACCTCCACGTGCAGCGGATCGATGCGCGCCAGAGTGAGCATGTGCGACTGCTCGTTGCGATGCTCCCCCGGCTGCATGTTGCGCTCCACAACCACCCCGTCGATGGGCGAGACGACCCGCCGCTGCTCGAGCACCGCCAAGGCGCGATCGGCCTCCACCCGCGCTGTTTCCATGCCGGCCTCGGCGTCGCGCAGGGCGGACAGCGCCACACGTTGCTCAGACACGGCCTCGTCGAACTGGCCCTGTGTCAGCGCGCCGGCATTGGCGCCGCGCAGGCGGGTCAACCTTTCGAGCGTGCGCTCGGCGCGCTCCAGCTTGGCCCGCGCACTATGCACCGGCTGGTCATTGGCGGCGCGGATGCGGGCAGCACGCAGCTGCGCCTCCTCCACGTTCGACTCCATTTCGACGAGCACCTGTCCGGCGTTGACCCTGTCACCCCGGTCGACATGGACGCGTGCCACCAGCCCGGAGACGGCCGCGCTCAGCTTCACCCGGCTCTGCGCGTCGATCAGGCAGTCGAGGTCGAGGTCGGAGAGGCGGGCGGACGGAGGCAGTCGAACCGGCGCCGACGCGGGTGTTTGGGCGACCGCGGGTAGCGCATCGACGGACAGGAATCCGACAAGGACTCCGGCGAGCGCAAGTGCGTTCGCCCCGCGCCTCATCGCAGCTCCCCGTAGCGACGCTCATGCTCGGCAATGAGTTCGCCCAGCACCAGATGCAGGCGCTTGGCCGCATGCGGATTGAGGATGATGCGGTGGTGCAGCTCGACGTCGAAGGCCTTGCGGCCCTGATCCCAGTTCTGGTTGATCCCGAAGTTCAGAACGACCTCCTCGCGGGTCGAGGAGGCGTTGCAGATGTTGCAGTAGGTACTCTTCAGGCGGCTGGCATTGACCTTGACCGGCGGCTCACCGGGCTTCGCTGGCGCGGAGCGTGCGGCCTTCGGCTTGGATGGGCGGCTTTCAGCATCGGTCATTGGCGGAACTGCTTTCATCTGGGCGGGCGGATGGCGCGTCAGGGCGCGGGCGGTCCGGCTCGGCCATCGGAACCTGCGGCGGCGCCCCAGTCAATGTGCGGAGCACCGCCCGCTTCGTCATCGGAGCCATCATGCGGAGCACCGGCTCTCCCCCTTAGGCCGACGCCCGGACGCCCGGACGGGCGGACGAGGCCAACCAGCCCGAAGCCCAGCACGAAGGGGATGGCCGCAGCAGCATCCTGTGTCCCATCCGTCGCGGGCCCCGACGCGGACAAAGACGACAGGTCGACCTCGGCACCTCGCGCCGGCGCTTGAGCGCGGCGCCAGGCGGGTTCGGGCGTGGCGGGATCGGGCGCCGGCGGGGCCGGCGGATCGGTCGACATCGAGGGTGGCGCTGGCATGGCCGGCCGCTCGCCGGTGACGCTGGCGCCGAAGCCATCGCGCGCGAGGAGTTCCCTGATCTCCTCAAGGTCGATCGGGCGGTCGAACTGCGGTGGCAGATAGCACAGATTGCCCGGTCTCCCGCCACCCGTTGCCAGACCCGGCGTGTTGGTGCCGGGCGCCAGGCGGCGCTGGATGACATCGGTGAGCGTCTCGATTCCGCGGTCACCAACCACCATGTCGGGGCGCGCCACGGGGTCGGAAAAACCCGTGTCGGCGGCGGCCTTCGCAGCCGGCGGCCCCCCCGGCACGGCCGAGCCTTGCACCGGAGCGGGTGTGGGGACAACCGGAACGCCCGGCGACGTCGGCGTCACAGGATCGACCGGCGGCAGTGGCGGCGCGATCAGCGCAGGGTCGATGCGGCGCCAGGCGGCGAAGCCGGACTCGCCGGCAGCGGGGGCGGCGATCAGCGCCTCATCGCCCGCGTCGAGCCGGGCATTGGCGTCGGCGTCTCGCGTCAGACCCGTCACGACAACGGCCTGCGAATCCAAAGTTTCGGTAGCCTCGCCGTTGACCCGCTCCAGCCGGGCGGTCAGCAGGCGCTCGGCCCCGTATGGGGTGGCAGGGTCGGTGACGCCGGTCAGCCGCAACACCTCGCGGGCACCGGCGGGCAGGGGCGCGGTCAGTGTCACGCTGATGCGTGCTGTCGCCCGCCCAGCGCCCGTGCGCTCGGTTGAGAATGCAATGGTGGCTCCACGCGGCAGGTCCCTGCCAGCCCGCGCGCCCGTCAGCGTCATCGCCGTCGGATCGTAGTCGACCGCCATGTCGAACGACAGGACGCCGCCGACGCTTGCGAGCGTCATGGCGAGGCCCTCGCGGCCCTCGCTCCCCACCAGAGCCGCACCTGGCGGGGCGACCGAATCGCCGATTCGAACGCCGACGCCGATTGCCCTGGTGGAGAACGACGCGGCGAAGTCGTCGCCGATCACACCGTCGCCGTTGCCGTCGAGCGCCCCGCGCGCGCCATGGAAGGCGTCCGCTCCCGAAACGAGGCGCACCCGGTAGACGCCGGGATCAAGCATCAGGCCGGTGCGCACGAAGCCAAACCCGCGCCCGTCGGGGTCAAGGATCATGTTGCCGGCAACAGTTTTGCCGGCTTCGTCGACGAGCTCCAGATCTGGCCCGGACGGATCACCCCAGAGACCCACCGTGGACGGATCGAAGGCGTCGTTGAAACGCACCGTGAAGCCGGTCGCGGTTGGCGCAAACGCCACCACGGTGAGGTAGAGAGACCGGGCATCGACGCGCGGCCCGTCAAAGCGGAACAGACCGTCCTCGTTCTCCACCGCGAGGGTGATCGGCTTGATCCCAGGCAGGCGATAGATGTGGCTGGCGGCGCGCGCCTCACCGGACAACCGCTCGATGACGCCGTCGCCCCAGTCCACGACGACGGCAGCGACGTGGTCGGCTCCGCGATCGGAAAGGCTCCAGGTCAGGTGGTAGGGCTCGCCGAGCACCGCTTGCGCCAGTCCGTCGGCGACCAGGACGGGCGCCACGTCGTCGACCTGGACGACGAGCGTCGAGACCGCGGCACTGCCGGCTGAATCGGACGCCTTGACGGCCAGACGCCAGGTCTCGGTACCGTCGGCCGGGATGAAGGTGATGACCCCTGTCAGCGGATCGATGGTTGCGCCGGGAGGCGGATCGATCAGGGCATAGGCGATCGTGTCGCCCGCGTCAGGGTCGCGTGAGAAGGCCTGCACCCGCAAGGTCTCGCCCTCTCGGATGCGCACGTCGGCGCCGAACTCGCCGAAGACCGGCGGGGCCGGCGGATCGTTGACGCCGACGATCGTCACGGTCGCGATGGCCTGGCCGACAAGTCCGAAACGGTCGGCTATGGCGAAGACGACTTGCTCGACCGCACGGGCGCCCTCGGGGAGCGGGCGGTGCTGCAGACCCGGATCGTAGACGAGCGCCAGTCCGTCGAGCGAGAAACCCGCCGGCGGTGTGCCGACCAAGGACAATGTGTAGGGCTCGCTCGGGTCGACACCTGCGAGCGTGGGGACGAGGCGCACCGGCGGCGAATCGGCGCGGATTTCGACCGCCAGATCGGCGACCCGCGGCGGCGTTCGGGATCCCTCGATGGTGATATGGACCGTCGCCTCGGCAGCCGCGCCGGAAGCGTCCGTCACCCGATAGACAAAGCGGTCGATCGCGGTCTGGCCCCGCGCCAGTCCGTCGAATGCGCCGGCCGGATCATAGAGGAACCGGCCGTCGGCGGTCTGTGTGACGCGGCCGCGCGCGCCGGCAGCGTCCAGCGTCACCGTGAGCGGGTCGCCGCTGTCCGGATCGGCGATGACGGGAGCGAGCAGGAGGGGCGTCACCGGGTCGGTCGCGACGGTCAGGTCGCGTGCATTCGGCGGCTGGTTGACGCCCGTGAGGCGGATGCGCACGACGCCTTCGGTGTTCGCCCCGGCGCGATCCGTCACGACGTAGCGGATCGTCTCCACCGCCGTCTCGCCGGCTCGCAACGCGCGGAAGGCGGAACCCGGATCGTAGGACAGCCGGCCATCGGGCGCGAGCGACGCAACACCCTTTGTGCCGGTCCCGTCGAGCACGATCGTCAGGGCGTCGCCCGCATCGACGTCGTCCGCTGGAAGCGAAATCAGCAACGTCGGGCCCGCCTCGGTCGTCGACGTCTCGATGGAGCCGGCGCGGGGAGCGTCGTTGACGCCGCGTATGGTGACGTTGACACGGGCGCTGGCCTCGCGGCCGAACGCGTCGGTCACGGTGTAGCCGAAGCCGGTGATGACTGTGGCCCCGGCTGCCAGGTCCTCGAAGGCTCCTGCAGGGTCGAAGACGATCTGGCCGGCCTCCAGGCGCGCGACGCCGCGGAGACCCGCCGTGTCGAGGCTGAGAACGGCGCCCTCGCTCACGGGTAGCGAGACGTTGGGCGTCACGACGACCGCCGGGCCGTCTTCCTCGGCGACCGCCGTCACGTCAAAGGCCACCGGTCTTGCGGGGTCGACTGTCGCGGACAGCCGGACGTCATCGAAGACCGCACGGCTGCCGGCGCGGCCGAGGCCGACGAGGTCGAGAGACAGGAGGGCGACCGTTCCCGGTGCGAGGCCGGCGAGGTCGACCACGAAGGTGACAGGCCGGTCGGCGGGCAGCTTGGCTCCCGGCGGCAGGTCGAGCGCGGTGACCCGCGAGGCGAGGCGCATCGACCCGTCGGCCTGCACGTTCAGGAGCGCGTCGGTGCGGGCGAGGCCGACCACGCCGGCGAGCGGACGGCCGTCGGCGCCGGTCAGCGCCACCTCCAGCGCGTCGGGCGGCGCCTCGGGACCATTGGAGGCAAAGACTGCGCTCGACAGGGTGAAGGTGAGATAGCGCGCGCCGGTGAGCGTGAAGCTCTGGCTCGCGCCCGCCATGACTCGCGCGCCCTCGCCAAGGACAAGCTGGCCGCCCTCCACCGCCGCCGCGCCGCGCAGGCGCCATCCGAAGCCGGCCGCCGCCGGATCGGCGAGCGCGAAGTCGCCGTTGGCCAAAGATCCCCCACCCGCCGCAGCGAGCAGCGAGGCGGATGCGGGGGCGAGGATGGGCGGACCGGAAGAGTCGAGCCATTTCGGCGTCACGGCGCCATAGAGCGGCACCCCAAAGGTCTCGACCGTCGCAGGGTCGACCGTTCCCTCGTCGGCGAAGGCGACATCCGCCCGGCCGCTTGGGCCAAACGGGTCGGCTGAGCCCGTGACGATCGTCGTGCCGAAGACCTGCCCAGGCAGCGGCGTCGGCCGACGGTCGGTCGGGCTTCCGTTGAAGAACCACGTGTCAGTGGGGGCGTCGTAGCCGAAACCCGTGTTGGCACCGGCGAAGATGAGCCGGCCGGCAGTCGTATCAAGCCTCACCTCGAAATAGCCCAGAGCCTGGTATTGATTGCTCCTCATCTTCCAGTCATGCAGCAGATAGGTTCCTGCGGCTCTTGCGTCTTTGCGTTGAAGTCCTGTTTCTTCAAGGGCTCCAGTATCGTCCGGCACGGTCGATTGATTGAAAGCCGCCCACAAGATCTGCGTCTGGAGACTATTGAAACCATTTGGCCCCAGGTTGAACGACATGCGGTTTGGTGTCGTAACGATCTGGGAAAACGCCTTCGCACCGTCGAAATTGTCCGTGTAGTCGTCGAACAGACCGAACCGATGGCCAAATTCGTGCGCCAGCAGCGTGCCGAAGCCCCGTCCCCAGATTTCGCGCGTCTTGGCCGCGTCCGCACCGCGCGTGTTCTGGCGCTCGTATTGGCGCAGACGCCCGTCGACTGCGATCCACAGGCCGTCCTCCCGATCACCCACTGGATTATCGTAACCAAGGAGATTCAGAGACCGGTCGATGAAGTATCCGAGCTGGCCGGGAGCGAGCTCCTTCTTGAAGGCATCAGCGAAATCTGCACCGGGGTAGGCGACGCTGGGCTGGGTGCGCGTCAAGGCATTGGCGACCAGCGCAGAGAAGGAGAAGTCCTGCTGTGCGTAGGACCGGCCGACGGCGTCAATGAGTGAGCCGTCCGGAGCCTTTTCGTCACCGATGGGCCGGCGGCGGAAGGTGGCGGCCTTGCCCTCCCGCAGGTCTGCGGTGGCGACAGGCTTGCCATTCGCCTTCGACATGAAACCTGCATTCGCGGCGCCGCCGCGCACGATGAGTTCAAGGGCTCCGGCTTTCAGGAAGGCGCCGTAGTCCTCCTGGATCACGTTCAGCAGCGCGGTCTCAAAGGTCGCCCATTGCGCTTCCTCGATTTGCCGCGCGTGCAACGGAATGCTGGCATCGGCCTTCAACGTGAAGGTTGACAGAAGGATCGGATAGCCGCCGCCGGGGCGAACGAGTTCGTTCAGATCGACCCTGTAGTCATCGCTCAGGGTTCCGTCGGCACGTGGGAAATCCGTCTCCGTGATCGTCTTTTTAGTATAGACCGCCGGAACTTCAGTTCCAGCCTGGATGGCTGCGAGACGCGCGTCAATATTCTCGAAGAGTTTTCGATCCTCTTCAATCTGCCACTCTTGGTAGAACGCCGCATCGCGCAGGACCTGCGTGATCTCCTCGCGGAGCGCGGCAATATCGATGATCATCCGCTGTGTCTTGGCTTTGAAGGCCGTCAAGCGAACCAGTCCAACCTGCGTTCCGGATCCGGTGGAGAACCGGATGTGAACCTGGTCGAACAACTTGCCGTCGTCCGCCCCGGTTATCAGCTTCGGCGTGTAGCGCACCACCGAAAAATCGGGTTTCGTCGCGTGGCTGACCACTTGGAAGGAGGATGTTGCATCCGGTACGCCGGTGGCGGGGACAAGGGTGATGGAGAGCCGCGCCGGATTGTAGACAAGAAGCTCGCGGGTGGTCTGGGCACGCGTATGTGGCAGGACGATTTCGCTGTTGGGTACGGCATCGGCGAGATCGAAGAAGGGATGGATGACGTCGGAGGACCTCAGGACGCGAGGCGTCGGGGGGGGCGGCGGCGGCGGGGCGTTCGGGTCGGGGTTCGATTGCGGCGGAGCGACCAACTCCGTCGAGGCGAAGTCCAGGCGGATCGAAAAGATGAGAACCTGTTCGTCCACCAGCTTCTTCCGGACGTCCTCGGCAAGACTTTCCGTCAGGACGACTTTCATTTTCTGGCCGGCGGCGAGACGCACGAATGCGCGGAACTCCTTGTCGGTGTTGATCGAATAGAAGTCGTCACTCTCCGGAGAGGCCTCTACGCCGCCGAGGGTGGCCCGTACGGACAGAACGGCACCGGTGGCCGCATCGAGGAACTGCACGCGAAGGGCGACGTTTGGCGCGATCCGGAGCGCCAGTTCATGGGCGTAAGCCAGCGCGGGGGTGAAGTACTCGCCCTTCTGGACACCGCGCTCAATCACGGATGGGGGTACCGGATTGGCCATGGCCGGCGCCGTGGCCGGCGAATCCGGCCCGCCGCTCGGGCCCCCGTCGGCGCCCGCCGGCAAATTGGTTTCGGGGAGGAATTCGAGATCGCCGAGTGACGGATCGGCGAGGAACACCACACCTTCGTCATTACCGGAATCGTTGTCGGTCACGTTGAGCGTGCCGAAGACGATGTTGTCGATGACCGCCACGGCGTTGCGCGCCGGATCCTCGACACGGAAGGCGAAGATGCCGACCTTGCCGCCGAGGCGCGAGATGTCGACGGCGGCGACCTCAAAGCGGGCGCGCTCTCCGTCGAGCTTCGCCGCCGGCAGGTCGATCCGGGCGAGTTCGACCGGCGTCGCGAAGGAGCCGTCGGCCATGAGCTCCTTGAAGGTGACGACGATGACGCCCGTTCCGGAGAGGCCGAGCGGCGCGGCGCCCTGGTAGAGGAAGTCGAGCGGCTTGTAGGCGAAGGAGAGGACCTGCTCGTCGGCCGGCACGAGCATGGGATTGTGCTCCAGGCCGAGCGGATCGGCAGAACCCAGCCGGTAGCCGTAATTGGTCGCATTGGCCTGCAGCCAGGCGATCACTTTGGAGATCGTCTCGATCCCACTGTTCAGGAGGCTCGGCTTGAACGTCTCGGCGACGCCCTTGATGCCGTTCTTTTCGAAGGCCGCCGAGACGACCCGGCCAAAGGCCAGGGCCTCGTCGCGCAAGGTCTCGCTCTGCAATAGATCGCCGATCAGCCGTGCCGCCTCCACGCCGAGGGCTTTCAGATACTCGATGCCGCCGCCGGCCCCGGCCCCCGCCGACAGCGCGCCGGCGGTCATCTGCACGACCTTGCCGGCGAAGGCGCGGGCCTTCACGACATCCGGATCGGGCTGGCCATTGGCGCCGTTCGGCTCGACCCCGTTCTGGGCAAGGAAGGCGTCGAACGCCTCCACGTCGAAATCGGGCATCAGCTTGGCGCCCTGCAGCGGATCGTTCGTCCCCCCCTGCAGCGACCAGCCGGGCATCTCGAAGGTGGTGCCGACGATCACCGGGAAGCGGCCGTAGATCGGCCGGACCGACGCCTCGAAGTCGCCGTTGTAGAAGACCGCCGAGCCGGTCGGCAGCGTCGCGCGTGAGCCGGGCACCTGGGCCGGGCGCAGGCCGGAGCCGCCGCCGAGCCAGGAATAGAACCATCCGGAGCCGGTCCCTTCCCAGGCCGCCAGGTCTGTCTTGGGATCGACGATCGCGTTGGTCGGATTGGTGGTCGCTTCGAAGGCGCGATACCAGCCGCCGTCGATGCGGCTTGGCCCCGCACCCGGGGACGGCAGCGCCTGGGGCGGCCGGTAGCGCGAGACATGCGCGAGCTCGGTCTCCAGTTTCGTGCCGTAAGCCGCCGCGACGCGTTGCACCGCGTCGGAGCGCAGGAAACCGGTGAGATCAAGGATGCCGGTGTTCAGCTGGCCGTTCAAAATCTCGATCCAGCTGCGGTCGCCGGTCTCGCGCTCGGTGTCGTAGTTGCGGTCGGAAAGGCCGCGGAAGATCCGGTCGACCGGCAGGATGGGCCGACCTGCGATGGTCGTCCCAGGCTGCACGCCCGTGGCCGACAGATCGGCGGTGCCAATGTACCAGGACACGACACGCCGATGGACGGAGCCGAAGCCGGCCGTGCCGAGGAAAGCATCATCCTCCACGAAGCCTGGCCGGCCGCGCAGGTTGAGGTCGATCTCGGCGCGTCCGCCGCTGAACGGAACGCCTCCCGCGACGAGGTATTTGGCCCTACCGGCATCGTCGATCGCTCCGCCCGACTGGCCTGCAGGGACGGTCGAAATGGCGCGGCCGTTCGGCGTGAAGGTGAAATAGGGGATGTCCCCGATCGCTGCGGCGAGGCGGCCAAGGCTCGACTGGGTCTGCCCCTCCGGCGGCGGCGCGCCATATTTCTGCGCCTCGGCACGAACGTAGTCCCATAAGACCCAGCCTTCCGGCTGGGCGTCGGGGGTCTCGCGGGCGAGGTCCTGGTAGTAATTGTCGGCGAAGCTGATCCCGTTCCAGACCTGGACCCGCGGATCGCCGAAATCGCCATAGCGCAGCGTTTGCCAGCCCATGATCTGCACGAGCGCCTGGGCAGCGCTGGCGGCGGCGGAGATCTTGGAGAAGACCAACGCCAGGGGCGGCGCCTCGGCAGCCGTGGCCGCCGCGGCCACGCTGGCCCCAACCTGGGCGGCGGAGATCAGCTTGGCCAGCGGCACATCCATGGAAGGCTGCTGGAAGTCGTGCGGATCGAGCGTCGTCACCTGCAGGTCGGGCGGTCGGGGGCCGCCATAGCGCAGCAGCCGCTCCACCACCTCGCTGTTGACCGATGCGCCGCGGCCCTGCCCGATGAAATGCAGCGGCGAAGCGAACAAGGCACCTTCCACGGAGCCGTTCAGCGCGTAGAGCTGTGCGAAGAAGGCGTCGGCCGCGGCCTCGGCGAAGCCGGTGTCGGTGATCGCGGCGTCGCGCGTCCAGTCGCCGATGAGGACCAGCGACTTGCCGCGCGCCGCGTCGATCGTCGTGGCGCCTTGCGAGATGGGGACCCAGACCGGTCCGCCCTCGCGCCAGCGCGGATTGTACTGGAACGCCGCACCGTCGGTCACGCGCGTGATCGCGTCGGCGAGCAGGCGCGTCATGTCGCTTTCCCGGTCCTCCATGAACGGTGCGGTGCCGCCGCCCGGCATGAGGATGGTCACGCCCTGATAGGGATAGGTCGCCTCGCCCTCGCGCGGTCCGGACGCCGTGGCGAACTCCTGCGAACGCCGATAGGTACGGCCGCCATAGTCGACCTCGACACCCCAGTTGACCACCTGCCCCCGGGTGAGCGGCGTGGTCAGCGTGAAGCTGTAGTCCTCGCCGATCTCCCTGGCCGCGAAGCGCTTCTGGAAAATGCGGTTGCGATTGCCGTCCAGCGCAGTCTCGGCGCCGGGCGCATCGTCCAGCGGCCGGGGCGAGAAGCCAGCGGCGGCGAGCTCGGCCTCCAGTTCGGCGGTGTCGGCGGGGAACAGGCCCGCACCGCGGCCGGCGAGCGCGACGAAGAGCGTCGTCGGTGCCGAGCGGTTCTCAAGTCGCCATTTGAACGTCACGGTCGGCGCGTCGATCGTCTCGCCTTGTGACGGCGCGAGGAGCTTCAGGAAGAAGCTCTGCGCGTCCATGCCCCGCGGATAGCCGCCGACGCCGAGCGGCGCATAGGGAGAATCCGGAGTGGACGGGCGCTCGACGGCCACGTCGCCATCCCGGTAGATCGCATAGTCGGCGCCCACGTCGATCGCGGTCTCGACGCCACTCCGGCGGACGTCGTTGCGATCGATCGGGCCGTAGGAGACCAGGGGGGTGGTGCTCTTCAACTCGAAGTCGTTGAGCGGCTGGCGGGCGACGAAGAACGGGCCCAGGCGGCCGCTGGCCTGCGGGTTGGTCAGGAAGTTGACCTGCGAGATCAGGGCGTCGACGTTGTAGCCGAACACCGCGCGCTTGCCGGTCATCGACACGTAAATCGTGTCGCCGCTGGAGGAGAATCCGAGCCCCTGCGCAATGCCGAAGGGGATGCCCCGCGTTGCGGCGAGGATTGCGGGAGCGGCTGTGCGCGAGCCCGCCAGCTGGGCGGCCAGCACGGCGGCGCGTGAGCCGAACGGCGCCGGGATGACGCCGATACTGGAACCGATCGGCCGCAGCGGCGCGGCGTTGGGATCGTGGGAGCGGGCTGTCTCGTCCAGCGTCCCGTCGGTGTAAGGTTTGTAGCGGTTGTAGGACAGGACGAAGGCGTAGCGGTCATCGTCGGTGAAGACGACATCGTAGGCGTTGTTCACGTCGAACGTGTCGAGACGGGCGCGGCGGTTCAGGTCACCGCCCAGGAGACCTCCGCCGGCGAGGAGTGCCGGGATGTCGGTGCCGCTGAGGGCAGTCGCTCCCAGGCGCCGCTCCTGCACCTCCATTTTGACGATCTGGTCGCCAACCCACAGGTCGCCCTGCTGCTTGAGGAAGACGAGGCCGGCGCCTTCGTTCGAACGGTCGGTGACCACGATGCGCGCGCCCCCGGGGGCGACGCGGGTTTGCACGTTGATCGGCTCGGAGAAGCCGGCCGTCGCCCCCCCCGGCGTGCGCACCTCCTTGATGACCTGCACGGCATTGGCGGCCAGATCGCCGGCTGCCCCCGGCGCGCGCACCGCGTCGGCATCGCTGGGCAACGTGACCACGATCAGCGCCCCGGGGCCGGTCGCGTCCGTCATGGTCGTGCCACCCACGCCAGGCGCAGCAATGGCAAGCTGCTTGCCGTCCGGCGTCAGCGCGATCCCCCGCAGGCCCGCGCCCATGTCCGGTACACGCCAGGTGCGTACATGCTTGTTGTAGGTCGGCGATTTCGGGTCGACGTCGATCACGTAGATCGCGCCGGCATAGGCGTCGGTGACATAGGCGAGGCCGTTCGCCCCGATTGCGATACCCCACGGTGAGGCCGCCAGTCCGCCGGCGTTTTTCAGGACGATGGGCTCGATTGCGGCAGTCGTCGGATCGGCGTCGACTTGTCGGAACGTGGCGAGGTCGACCATCGCGACGGCGCCGCGGTTACGAAGGGTGACGTAAGCGCGGCCGTCATCGCCGGTGATGGCAACCTCGTTGGGGAAGGCACCGGCTGCGGCCGCATCGGGCGTGCCGTCCGAGCCGAGGAAGCCGATCGGCACGCGCGCGACGATTTCGCTGACGATCCGATCCTCGCCCGTCTCGGGGTCCTTGATCTTCTTTTCCTGGATCAGCGCGAGGAGGTCGGCGCGGGCGGTCGAGCCCTCGCCGAGGGTGCCGCGCTCCACCGCCACGGCGGTGAGCTGGGCCGGCGACGCGTGAACCGCTACCTCCGAGCGGCGCACGCGCACGTCCTGGACGATGCCGGTGTCGGCGTCGACCCGCGCCGTCGGCGTGATGGCGAGGGCGCCGAACTCCTGCCTCACGGTGATGACGGCGAGCGGCGTCCCCGACAGCGGGATCTGCGGCGGAGGCAACACCACGAGACGGTCGCGCTTCTCCGTGTCGATGTCGGCTGCCACCGCGATGGGCTTGACGAGATAGGCCGAGCCGGCGCGCAGCACGGCGTCGGTGCGAACCGCGCCGTGCTCGTCGAACAACGCCTTGGCGATCTCCTCGTCGGTGGCGTTTCCGAACAGCACGCGCGCATCCAGCCCGACATCCACAAGGTTATCGCCGACGACTTCCAGCTCGGCCCCTACCGCACCGCCGTCCGGTGGCGCGCGGAACTTCACGTCCGTCGACCGGATCGACGGCGCGGCCGGATCGACGCCCGGCAGCTTGGCGAAGAGGCGGGGCTCGACCTTGTTCACTTCGCCGGCCTTGACGTCGACGCTGAAGGCGGCGGCGTCGAAGGAACCGTCGGGCGTGATCGGCTGGGCGCGGACGGTGTGCAGGCCGCTCGGCAGAGTCAGCACTGGGCTGCCGCCCATAAACGACGCGGCGGCAAAGAGCGCAACGCCCCCGAGCGCAACCGCAAAAACGGGAATGATGGCAGGGGCGCTGACGATCAGCGACACGACGCCGAAGGCCACCGTCCCGCCGGCGAGGCCGAGTGCGCCAACCCAAAAAGTGCCGCTCTGGACGATCTCGACCGCTGGCGGCGTGGTGGTCCGGGCGATGCCGTCCTCGCCGACAACGCCCCAATCCATCTCCATGAACCCGCGTGTTTCGACACCGCCGACAGGTACCTTCACCTCGCGGTAGAACCTCACCTGCGTGCCGGGGGCAAGCGTGGTCGGCAGCGACAGCTGCAGGGGTGCCGAGGCCGGCAGGTCGCCGATGTCGAGACGAAAGCCTCCGACGAAGCCGATGCCGGTCGAGGCGTCGAAGAACGGTGTCGTCAGGTCCGCGCGGGTCAGCGTGGTAATCACCGGCGTGACGGGACCGGGGAAGGCGCCAGGCGCCACCGCCACCTCATAGCCCTCGGCGTTGCGCACCGCCCCGCCGGCCGCCGTCACCGTGGTTCCGTTGGCCGCCACTGCCACGACCTTGACCGGTATGCGCGCCTCGGCGCCGCGGAACAGCGCGGTCACCACGGTCTCGCCCGGGCCGACCGCTTTGATCAGCCCGTCGGGCGTGACGGTGGCGACCCGCTCGTCGCCGACCACGTAGCGCGCGCCGGCGGCCGCCGAGGACACGTCGGTCTCGACGTCTCGCGCCGAACGGTAGAGCCGGATCTGCCGCTCGCCACGATCGGCAGACAGCGTCACAGCGTCCGGATAGGCGTCGAGGCCGAGCGCCTGCAGAACCTGATCCTGCAAGTCTTCGCTCGCACCAACTGAGACGGCGGTGGCCACTTTAATTTGGCCTCGACGGGCCTCGATCACGGCGAAGCCCTGCCCGACGCCGGTCAGCCGGCCGGCAGCGTCGATCGTCGCGACCGAGGGGTCGGACGAGGAGAAGGTTACGTAGTCCGGTGTCAGCGCCAGGCCGCGCCTGTCCTCGAAGGCGCCAATCACCGCGAGGTCGAGCCGGCCGCCGATGCCGATGGTCGGATTGGGCGCGGCAAAAGACAGGCCGACCAGCCGGCTTCGGCCGACGTCGATGACGATCTCCGCCGGCGAGCCGCGGCCGTAGCCGTCGTCACCGGCAAGCGTCACGACCGCCTGACCAACGAAGCCCGTCTCGGGGCGGAACTCGATCGACCTGCCGTCGGCGGACAGTCGCGCCGTCCCGCCGCGCGCGCCGAGGATCAGCGCATGCATGCGGTCACCCTCGGCATCGCTGAGCGCCTCAGCGACCGGGATGACGAGCGGCACACCTTCGTAGGTCGAGAACGTGCGGGTCGGCGCCACGACGGGTGCGGCATTCGGCCGATAGCCGAAGGCGGCGCGCGCCAGCGCCCTGTCGGCGACCGTCACCGTCCCGTCGCGGTCGACGTCGGCGCTCTGGCGATAGCCGGCGTCGCCCGGCCGCGAGCCGAGTGCCGCGTCGAGCGCGGAAAGGTCACGCCCGTCGACGCGGTCGTCGCCGTCCACGTCTCCCGCCGCGAGGAGCGTGACGCGGTAGCTGCCCGCCCCGGCGACGGTCAGAAGTTTCAGCCCAGGCTCGCTGATGCGGAACAGCGCGAAGGCCCGGGCGCCCTCGACGCGCGAGGCGATGGCGGCAAGCCCCTCGACCACCGGGATGGACGGCGCGGCCGCGCCCGCCAACGCCTCGACTTCCACCGCAATCATCGCAGCGCCGCCGTCGGCGCTCGTCGCCTCGGACGGGCGCACCATGAAGGCGAGGCGAGCCGGGTCACCCGGCGCAGCCAAGGCCGTAGCGGGCTGACCGAGATACTCGGCCGCTCCACCAAGCGACGCGTCCAGTGCCTCGACGCCTCCGCCAATCAGGACGTGGCCAGCCGCACCAGTTGCCACCAGCAGGCCGGCCGGGCCATAGCCGTAGAGGTCGTTGAATCCGTCGGTGAGGTCGCGCACCACCTCGAGCCGGCCCCTGCCGTCATAGCCGTAAATGATCGTTCCGCCGTCAGGGCGCGTCAGGGCGACGATCCGTCCACCCGCCCCGCGCTGGAAAGTCACCGCATCGCCATTTGCGGCCGAAAGGCCGGAATCCGACACGTCGATGCGTTCGCCCGAGACGAAGCGGATGGAGCGCACATCGCCCGCCCCTCCGAGGCCGTAGACCGTCCCGTCCTGCCCGGCGAGGCGGAAACTCTCGCCTGCGGCGCGCGCCGGATTGAAGGCGAGGCCCGTCGCGAGGTCGTACAGGCGATCGCCTGCCCGGGCGAGCAGCCGATCGCCGGCCGTCAGGCGCCAGCTGACGCCGGCGTCGGCGACGAAGGCGGCGCGGTAGGCGAGGAGCCCCGCGATTCGCACTTCGACCGGCGCGAAAGTGAACCCAACGCGCTCTCCGGTCGGCGCCGTGAGATAGACCCGCGTGCCGATCTCGAAAGGTGCCTCGCCGCCCTCGCCAAGGCCGGCGTCGGTCTCCAGCCGCATGTCGGCGAGAACCAGTCGCCACCCTGGGCCCAAATCGCCGGCTGCTCCGGGGACGAGGCTGTCGTATTGGCGGGTGAGCGCGATGTCGCGTCCGCCGAGCCTCACGACGGCGTCGGTGACGCTCTCAAGGATGCGGCCGGGGTTGTCCGTCGCGGCAAGCTCGACCACCGTCTCCACGACCGTGCGCCTGCCGGCGAGGTCGAGCGCCGTGAGGCGCATGACGTAGAAGCCGCTTTCGAACAGGCTCGGATCCAGGGTGGCGATGGTGCCCTCGACGTTGGTGACGCCCGTGGCGAGCACGCGGCGCGTGGCGCCGCCCGGGCGACCGATGTCCAGGGTCCAGGAGTCCAGCGAGGCGTCGGCGACGCGCGCGACGACTGCAGTCGCCCCGGCGAGCGGGCCGCCGAGCCCATCGCCAAGGAAGTTGACCGACGGTGCCGCCCGGTCCGCGGGATCGCGTACGCGCAGGACCGCGCGGGTTTCGCCAACGAAACCGTCGCGGTCGACCGCTCGGGCGACGAGTTCGTGGCGTCCGATCGTGCTCGGCGTGATAAGGACGCGCCCATCGGCACCGATCGTCAGCGGCACACCGTCGAGGGTCAACTCGGTGGATGTGATGCCAGAAAAGGCCGAGGCCAGCACACGCAACGACACCGTCTGGCCGGGCACAACGGCGAAGGACGGTGTCTGGATGATCGTTACCTCGGGGGCGACCGGCGCCTCGAGGACGCGTAATGTGAGGGGCGATGTCGCAGTCGCAAGGCCATCGGAGACGCTAACTCGGACAAGATGGTCACCGATCTGCCCCGGCGTCGGCGTCCAGTCGATGCGCCCGGTCACAGGGTCGATCCGCGCGCCTTCGGGGAGGCCGCGCGCCGAAAATGTCAGGCCGTCCACGCCGTCCGGATCTGCGACCACGGGGCTCACGGCGAAGGACCCGCCGAGGATGACGGAGCGGGCGTCGGCGGCGATCGTCGGTGGCCGGTCCACGTCGACGATGCGCACGAGCACGCCGATCTCCGCTGCCGCTCCGGTCGCGTCAGTTGCGCGGAAGCGCAGGAAATAGTCGCCGGCCTGGGCAAAGCCGGGCGTCCAGGCAAAATCGCCCGTGCGGGTGTTGAAGGTCGCGCCGGCCGGCAGCGCGCTGACCAGCGCGAAGCGCGTCGCCGAGCCGTCCGGATCGCCTGCCACCACGCGGAACTGAACAGGTGTGTCTTCGAAGCCCAGCTGCGGGGCCAGAGGTGCGAAAACAGGCGCTCGATCGACGTCCTCCACCACCAGCCGCTGGACCACGACCGCTGATCGGGCGCCGTCCGAGGCGGTCGCCGTCACGTCATAGGCCCCCGCCTGGTCGAAACCCGGGCGCCACGACAGACGCCCGGTCAGCGCGTCGATCGATAAGCCTCGCGGCGCCCCGGTGAGGGAATAGAGCAGCGGGTCGCCATCAGGGTCGATGGCGGTGAGGTCGAGCGTGAAAATCTCGTCCTCGCGAAGGCGCCTCTCCACGGCCGTCGCGAAGACGGGTGCCGCGTCGATGGCCCGGGCGATCAGCTGCAGGGTCGTCGTCGTAGTGACCGCGCGGCCGGGGTCGCCTGCGCCGCCATCGCGCGCACTCAAGGTCACCTCGATGAAGCCGGCCTCCGTCGGCGTCCACGCGAGGACGTGGCGTCCGCCCGCCTCCGGCGCCAAGGTCGCTCCCGGCGGCAGGCCCTGGGCGGTCAGCGTGGGGGCCTCACCGTCCAGGTCCGAAAGCGTGATGGTCACGCGCAACGTCTCGCCGACGACAGCGACACGCGGGGCGAGCGGCGCGAAGGTCGGCGGCGCATTCGGCGCCGTGACGCGCACGACGAACGACGTCGCCGCGCGCGCCGTCGCTGAGGGACCGTCAGGGCCGCCGTCATCGACGGCCCCGATCGTGACGAGATAGTCCCCACGATCGAGGACGCCCGGTGCCACGCGCAGCACGAGGCCGCCATCCGGCCCGGCCCGGCGCGTCATGAAGGAGCCTGCCGCCTCGATGGCGACCGGGGTGGGATCGATGTCGATCGCTGTCGACGAGCCCGAGCGCTGGCGGGTGAGCGTGACCGTCACCGGGTCACCGTCCGGATCAGCGATGACGAGGGGGATATCGAGCGTCGCCCCCGCGGCCACCGTGACGTCGGCGAGGGCGCCGATGGCGGGGGCGCGATTGAGGTTGACGACGAGGATGGTCGCCTCTGTCTCGACGCGCGCAGGCGTTCCCGTACCGCCCCCGTCGTCGACGGCCACGATGCGCACGCGGTAGGTTCCCGCATCTCCCGAGCCAGGCGTCCAGCGGAAAACACCAGTCTCGACGTCGAAGCTCGCTCCCGGCGGCAGGCCGCTCGCGGTCAGCGTGACACTCGCCGCGATCGTCTGGTTCGCGAGGAGGAGTTCGCCATCGGCGCCGCGGATCGGCGGTTCGAACAGCGGATTGTCCGGATCGAACGGGAAGGCGCGGAAGGCGACCTCCTGGCCTTCGGCAACCGACCAGACACCGAGCGGGGGCAGGACCGGTGGCGCGTTGGCGTTGATCACCTCGATGCGGCCGACCACCGTGGTGGTCAGGTCACCGTCCCCGGCAGAGAAGGGGATGTCGTAAACGCCCGCCTGGGTGAAGCCCGGCGTCCATTCGAAGAGGCCCGTCGACGGGTCGATGCTCGCGCCGGGGGGCAGGAACGCGCTGGAGAAGGCCAGTTCCTGGCCTTCCACGTCGACCGCCCGCACGGCGAATCGCAGGAGGTCGCCCTCGCGCACCACCGAGGGCGCGATCGGGGCGAGCGCCGGCGGTGCGTTCCCTGCAGCGACGACGAGGCTGATCGTCCTCTCCGCGCGCAGGACGCCGTCGCTGACGCCGACCGTCATGTCGTAGACCCCGGCCTGGCCGAAGTCCGGCGTCCAAAGGACGGCGCCGCTGGCGGGGTCGAAGCGGGCACCGGGCGGTAGTCGGCGCACGTCGAAGCGCAGAGCCTGGCCATCGGCATCGTCAGCGCGAACCGCCAGGATGAACGCCTCGCCCTCCTTCAGGAGATAGGCGGCAGGCGCGTCGGCGAAGGTCGGCGCCCGGTTGCCTCCCGTGACCGCCAGCGTGAAGGCCTGCTCGGCGAAGCCACCCCGCCGGTCGTAGACGCGCAGCGTGACCGCTTCGGCCGCCGCGGCGTCCCGACCCGGCGTCCAGGTGACGACGCCCTCAGCCGAGATGGTCATGCCGGCCGGCGCATCGAGCAGCGCGAAGCCGAGCGGTGCGACGCCGTCCGGATCGCTCGCCGCCACCTGATAGGTGTAGTCCGCGCCGACCCGCGCCTCGCCCGCCGGGACGGAGCTTATGACCGGCGCCGCGTTCGGCGGCGCGAGGCCGTAGGCACGATGGCCGATGGCCGGGCGCTGTCCGTCCGGGACGGAGATGCTGATGGTCTGCGCCGCGATCGAAGCGCCGGGGGCGAGCGCGCCGCCTGACCCGAGCGCCGCGGAAAGGTCGACGATCCAGAGCCCGTTCTCCACCGCCGCGCCCACCGCTTCGCCGCGGAAATAGGCGGCGGGGTCGAGCACGATCACCAGCGGCGCCTCCAGGGGGTCCGGGCCGATGTTTGTGAGCACCACGTCATAGGAGACCTGACCCGTCGCGCGGTCGAGGCGGGTGTTGGAGAAGGCGACCTCGAGGGTGCGGGACAGGTCGGTCGCCACCGTGAAGTTCTGATCATAGGTCCAGCGGCCTGCGACACCGCTCTCGCTCTCGATGCGCGCGGCAACGACAAGGCCGTAGGAACCGGGCCCGAGCGCCGGGAAAGCGAGGTCGACCCGCCGGGCCGCCGGGTCGTAGCTCAGCGAGGTGAACTCGATCCGCCTGCCGGTGACATCGTAGAGCGCGTAGTTCTCAGGGTTCAGGGCCGAGCCGTCGGCGCGCGGATCTGCGACCGCCATATCGGCGTCGAAGGTGACCGAGACACGTGTGATGGAGCCTGGCGTGATGGAGCCGTCGGCCGGCGTCACGGCGATCACCTGTGGAACGACAATCGGCTCGACCACGTCGACCCGGCCGGCGTGGCCGATCAGCAACCGCCCGCCCGAGGCCGGGGCGAGGCTCTCCACCCGTCCGCCGCCGACTGCGATCGCCAGGCTACGGCCGGTGGAAAGGTCATACGCGAGCACGGCGCCGCCAAGGCCCGAGACCGGATCGCCGGTCGTGCCGACGAACAGAAGCCCTGCGAGGGAAGAGCCGGCCGGGCCGAAGGCGAGGGCGTCGAGCGGTGCGTCGAGATGGGCCAGCACGGCGGCGGCGCCGGTGGCGTCGAAGACAAGGATCGTCCCGCGCTCCGGCCAGGACGTGCCGTACAGACGGCCGTCGGCCCCGAAGGCGAGGCCGTCGACCCGCTGGTCGGAGAAGGCAGCGAAGCGCCGTGTGGCGAGATCGAAAGCAGCGATGCCGTCGCCGGTGGAGACGAAGAGCCGGCCGCCGTCCGGCGAAAGGGCGAGGGCCTGGGTCACGCCCTCGCCGTAGCGGGCGAGGATGGCGCCCGAGCCCGGATCGACCAGCGCCAGGGCGCCACCGCCCGTCGTGGCCCAAAGCTGGCCGAGCCGGTCAAAGGCGAGGCCATAGAGCGGCTCCTCGGCGCTGCCGATCGGTGGGCCGACAGGCCGGCCGTCGCCTTCGGCGGCGTAGAGCGTCGCGCGGTCGGCCCCCGCCACGACCAGGATCGTACCGTCCGGCGCCTCGGCCATGGCGAGTGGCCCGACCCCGGCGAGGCTTGAGCCGAGGTCGAGGGCGAAGGCGCGCATGACGAAGGGCGAGCGTGTCGCTTCGAAGCCGGGAGCGTTCAGAGCCGCGCGCGCCGCTGGTGCGTTCTGTCGCTCGGCCACCGCGAACAGGGCGTTGGGGACGGAGGTTGGCGCCGGGGCCGGTGCGGGCGGCGGATCGGCGGGCGTCGTGGCGCCGGCGACCGGCTCACCGAGATTCGGCGCATAGCCGTCATCCGGCACAGCCGCTCCGGCAGGCGGGCGCTCGACATTTCCGGCATTGTCGGTGGAGAGGACCAGAAACTCATAAGTCGAGGCCGGATCGCCCACGAAGGTCGCGGTACTCTGGGTCGTTTGCGCGAGGAAGATCTCGAAGTCGCCGCCGTCCGCGGCCACATAGACCGTCGAATGGCGGACGCCAGAGCCGTCGTCGATCGCACGCCAGGCGAGACGATAAGCGCCCGGCACGTCGGTCGCCGGCGCGACCTGAAGTGAAGTTGTCGGCGCGCGTGCGTCGATCCGGTGGGTGACCGCCGCGGCGTCGGTCGGCGCGGCGTTGTTCATCGCCACCCGGGCTCCGGCGACGAGCTCCGCGCCCTGGGGTGCGCGTGCTCGCGCCTTGACCGAATAGCTGACCGACCCGGCGTCGGCCCCTGTCCCGGCACGCGCCAACAGTCCTGTCGACGCGTCGGCCATCATTTCGCCGGTGGCCGGGTCGATGGCCTGGATCAGCCAGGTCGCCGTGGCGGTGTCGACGTCGATTCCGGCCGAGACGCGCAGGATGAACCCACGTGAGCGCGAGAAGTCGAAATCGCCCTGGAAACGCGCCCGGTCGGACGGCACGTTGACTGTGATGTCGCCAATGCGCAGCGCGCCGAGCCGGAAGCTGCGCGGGTCGACATCCGGATCGAGGGCGGAGGTAATGCGGATCTCGGTCGGCGCCGTCGCCTCGGCGGAGGGATTGGCGAAGCGGATCTGGTACGGGAGGTCCCGCCCGACCGGCACGTAGCCCTGCGGACCGTAGCCCTGAGGGCCGATGACGGCCGCCTCAGCGCCGGCTGCGGCGGCCTCCTCGAGGAAGCGGCCGAGCGCGAGCGCCTGCAAGTCGCCGGCCGAAGCATCAGAGCCGAAATCTGGCAGGCGCGCGGTCCCGTCGGCCCCGATCCAGGGCGCGAAGACGTTGAAGGTCTGGAACGTCGTACGCTGCGAAAGGCCAAGGTCGAAAGCGGAAAACGCGGGCAGAGCCGGCACGGGGATGGAGGCCGACCCGGAGCGGCTTTCGCGCACGTCGTAGCGGACGATCGGCGCGCGCTGGCTGTCGTCCGAGCCGTACCAACGCTTCACCTGCGCGAAGAAACCGGCGAGGTCGCCGTCGGTGCGGATTTCGGCGCCGGCCGGGCCGAGGAGCAGGCCGGACGACAGCATCGCGGCCAGGCCGACGACCCTGGGCTCGAGGCGCGCCGGCGGCGCGTCACCCTCGGGGCGCAGGAGGCCGGCATCTTCCAGCGCGGCGAGATATCCGTCACGCCAGAGATCCTCGTCACCGGCGAGCACCATGAGCGCCGGATGGGCGGTGCGATCAGCCAGCACGGCCTGGCGCAGGGTCTCTGCTGCGCGCGTCTGCTCCGCGACGAACTCCGCGCGTGTCATCGGAGTAGCGGCGGCGACGACATTGAACTGGAACGGCGCGAAGGCCGCACGATCGACGTCCACCACCTCCAGGCGGGGATCCTCGAAATAGATGGCGAGTTCAGGGAACTCGCGCTTCAGGTCGACCAGACCGGCGCCGAGACCATCGCGGTCGGCGAGCGCTGGAAACTGGGCGTAGAGCGCGGTCTTCAGCCCTTCCAGGTCGCGATTGATCAGCGCGCTGAGGCCGGCATAGGTCTGCGCGGTGAAGGTGAGCTGGACCGAGTCGCGCGTCGCCACATCGTAGACGTAGCCGGGGGCGAGCAGGTAGCCGTCGAGGTTCACCTCCGGATCGAGACTGGCCCACGCGACGTCGGCGGAGGCCTCGCCCTCGGGCCCGCCTCTGACGTTGGTGGCGAGCGTGACGAACGGCAGGCCGAAGATCTCCTCCGCCCCGCCCATCTCCGGCAGGCCGAAGGCAAAGCGCACATAGGGCGTGTCGATGTTGGTCAGGCTCTGGAACGTGACGCCATAGGCGCCGGCGGCACCGGCAGCGACGACGCGGGGGCCGCCGAGCCCGACCGTGGCGTCGAGCGGCAGCGCGCGCTGCACCAGATAGCGATAGGGTTCGACCACCGAACTGCCGTCCGGATTCCGCACGACGACGTCGTAGAGCCCCTTCGGCGCGTCCTTGAAGTCGAAGACGGCCACGATGCGTGTGGCATCGACCACGCGCACGGACACCGGTTCGATCTCGGCGAAGCCCGGGCGGACCAGCGAAAGCACCGAGGTTTCGGCCACGCTCGGTCCGGCACGGAAACGCGCTCCATCGACGACCAGCGTGACGAAGCCGTCGTCGCCGCCACGGTCGGTGGTCACTGACGTGATGCTGAGCGGCAAGATCGCGGCGGAGAGCCCGATCGCGGTGTCGGCGGCAGGTTGCTTCACGCCGCGAACCAGCAGGTAATAATCGCCCGCGAGCGTGGAGGGGACGATAGCGGTCGCGTTTGCCGACAGCGGCGAGCGGATGGTTGCGTCATAGGCGAAGGGGGTCGGCGCGTCGCCATAGCGCAGATAGATCTCATTCTCCGCGGCAGCGGCCTCCGTGGTCAGTTTGACCTGCAGCGTTTCACCGGCGCCGACCGAGATGCGGTAGAGCTGGTCCTCTCCCGTTGACAGTTCAGCGGCAAGCGGCGCCCCGATGCGCAGTTCGGGGACCGAAACCGCAATCGTCTCCTGCGATGCGGCGAGGTCGTTGAGTGTTCCGTTCGGAACCTGCGCTACCTGTCCGCGCGCGTCCGTGCGCACGATCACGCGGTAATCGCCCTCGGCGACCGGCGGCGTCACGCCATCGAAACGGCCCTGATAGGCGCCGCCCGCAGCGAGGCCCCCCGACCGCGCGACGCGGCCGATGAGGACGTCGTCCGATCCGAACAAGGCGTCGCGCGACAGGTAGAGCGAATCCGTCCAGCCGGCGGCAACCGTGGCCTCGCCCTGGTTGGCCACAGTCCAGGTCACCGTGATCGGCCCACCGGAGAGGCCGCCGCCCTGTGCGCGCACCTCGCCGACGACGAGGTCCGCCGGCGGCGGCGCCTCGATCAGCAGGGGTGAGGCGCTGGCACGCGCGTTGTTCGCCTCGGCCCCCGGCTCGCGCAACCGGCCATAGGGCGCGGTGGCACTGGCCGGATCGGTGACGGCGACGACGCGCCAGGCACCCAGGGCGGTCGCAGGAAGACGCGTGACGAGCCGGCCTGTCGCGCTCTCTCCGGGGCCGAGGGCCCCCTGATGTTCTGTGGCGCCGAGATAGAGATCGTTGGCGACGTCGAGGACATCGTCGCGGGATAGGTAGAACAGCGTCGGCCATCGGGCCGCCGACGGATCGGTGGCGCCGCCGCCGACATTGGCGATGGCGAAATCGATGGTGATCGTCTCGCCAGCGCGTGCGCGATCCGGTGCGGCCAGCGCGGTGACCCGGAGGTCCGCGGTCGGCCGGGCCTCCAGCGTCACCGGCGCGGTGCGCTGGTTGTCGCCCTCGTCACGATATTCGGCGACGACGCCCCAGCCAGACGAGAGGCCGGGCATACTGGGGCCGATGTCGCTCTTGCCGCCGCCGCCCGGCCCGTAAGTCGCGTCGGCCGCGACGATGAGGGTGAACGCGCCCGATACGCCGATGGGGGCAACCACCCGCGCGCGTCCCGTGTAGCTCGCCCCCGGTGCGAGGCTCCCCGCGCGGTCCACGGAGCCGAGGAGGAGGTCGCGCTCGTCAAGCGAGCCGTCGCGGGAGAGAACGATCCGGTCGGTCCAGCGATCGACACGGGTCTCGCGCGCGCCGGCATTGCGCACTGTGAAAGCGACGTCGAACGCCTCGCCGGCACCAATGGTCGTCGGCGTCACAACGAGGTCGTCGATCACGAGGTTCGGCTCGACATAGCCGATCCTGACCTCGCCGCGACCGACATTGTTCCCCGCACCTGCAGCGCCCTCGAACACGCTGGTGGAGTAGAAGGTGCGAGCCGCCTCGTTGGAGCCGGCCGTCGGCTCGGCCGCCGGCGCGAAGCCGCGGCCGAATTCGTCGACGGAGGCGTCCGCGATGACGTGGACGAAATAGCGCCCGTCCAGCCCGGCCGGCACATCGACCTCGAGCGAGGCGGCGTAGCGCTCGCCAGTGGCGAGGCCACCCGCCGCTCCGTGTGCCAGGGTCCCCACCCAGACGGCGCGGGCCGGATCGAACACCGGATCGGCAGAGATCAGCACCGCGTCGCGCCAAAGCCGCGTGCGGGCATCGACAGCCGCGCCGTCGTTGCGGACGACCCAGCTCACCGAGATCCGCCCTCCGGAGGCGACGTCGCCCGGCGCTGTGGTCACGCTTTCGACGACGAGGTCCGCCGGCGAGGCGGTCGCCTCGGTGTCGGCCCGGCCGACGTTGTTGTTCCGGTTGGTCTCGGGTTCCGCCCGGGTGCCGACGTTGAGACGCACGAAGACGTAGCGGCCGGTGAGAGCCGGATTGGGCTCTACCGTCAGGCTTGCCTGGTAAAGGCCGCCGGCGAGCAGCGGCCCGGCGCGGCTCGCGCTCCCGAGCGACCAGACCGTCGCCCCGGATGAGTCGAGCGTCGGTCGGTCTGAAAGGAGAACCTCGTCGACCCAGCCATCGGTCGGCTGCAAGTCGCCAGGTCCGATATTCTCCACGGTCCAGGCGATCGTCATCAGGTCGCGATCGGACTCCACCCGCGGAGAGGCCGTGACCGCGGCGACGCGCAGGTCAGGCAGAGCCGGAGAGAAGCCGATGACATCGACGGCGCGGCCCTTGTAGTTGTTGTTGTCGAACTCGTTGGGATCATCCGGGTTGATGTTGATCGCCAACGTGTCTTCGGTCGCCTGACCGGCCGGATTGGTCCAGGGGGTGATGAAATAGCGTCCCGAGGGCAGGTCTTCCGGAAGACGCACGGTCAGAACGACCTCGTAGTGATCGCCGACTGCGAGCGCGCCCTCATGGGTCGCCGCAGCGAGGAGACGCGCGCTGTTGCCTTTGGCGAAGTCGACACCGCCGGGATCGGTCTGCTTGGGCGCAGTATTGGGCCGGCGCGCGTCCAGCGCGACCCACACCGTATCGGTCCATTGCGCCTCGGCGGTGGTGGCGGCGCCGAGATTGGAAACGCGGAAGCGCACCTCGATCTCGCCGCCGGCCACAGCCTGCGTCGGCGCCACCACGTTGGAGACCACGAGGTCAGGCTTCGGGACACCGGCGACAACGATCTTCTGGGCCCGGACGTTGTCTGCGTCTGCAGGGTATTCGTCGAGTTCGCCGGCACCGTCGGCAACGACAAGAATGTAGGCATCGCCACCGAAGCGGAGGGGAATGGCGCCGGTGCGGGAGGCGGAGAGGTAGGTCTCCCCGGGCGCAAGTGCCTTGGGATTCTCGATGGTGTCGATCAGGATGTCGTCGGCACCGAGTTTGTCGTCGAGCGAAAGATAGACCCGGTCGCGCCACAGCCCGGCGGCGATGGCTGTCCCGACGTTGGCCACGGTAAAGGATGCCGCCACCGTGCCGCCGGCAGTCGGCGAGGGGGAGGGCGTCACCGCCGTCGCCTGAAGGTTTGGTCGCGGCTGCAGCGCCACAGCGAGCGTATCCGGGTCGGCGAGCGAGTTGTCGCCGCGGTCCCCGGGGTTCTCGAACAAGCCGCCGTCGGCGTTGGTGGTCACCACCAGCCGATAGACGCCCTCCAGGCGCGCCGGCAATCTGAAGCGCTCGGTCCGCTGATAGATCTCGCCGGGCGCCAGCGTGCGTTCGTTGCGAAAATCGCCGACGATGATGGGCGGCAGACCGGCCGCCACCGGCTGAAGATAGGCCCGGTCGGACCAGGCGCCGGCCGCTACCGCAGTGCCGTCATTGCGCACGCGCCAGGCGAGATCGATGAAGTCGCCCTCGCGCGCGGTATCCACCGTCGCCACCTCGGTGACGATCAGGTTGGGGGAAGCCGACAGGACCACGTCAACCGGCAGCAGCGCCGAGCGGTCGTTGGCCTGGGCACCGAACTGGAAAGGCGCGCGCAGGCCCTGGGCGGTGGCGACTTCGACATAATACCGCCCGGCGATGCCGTTCGGCAGGACGAAGCTTGCCGCGCGCCGATACTCGCCGCCGGGGGTCAGCGCCCCGAGCGTCTGAAGCTGCAGCGTGGCCACGCGTGTCAGACGCTGCGGATCTGCATAAAGCGAGATCACGTCCTCCCAGTCGCCGGTCGAGGTCGCGCCTGGCCCCTCGTTGACCACGCGCCAGTTCACCCGGATCGCCTGGCCGCTTGCGCCCACCGCGTCGGCCGTCACGTCGCGCACGGCAAGGTCCGCCGCGGGAATAGGCATGACGTCGATGCGCGTCGGCGTGCGGGCGACGTTGTTTGCCGTCGCGCCGTTCTCGAAAACCCCTCCCGCACGATCGGCGACGACAAAAAGATGCACCGATCCGGAGAAGCCCTGCGGGAAGACCACCTCGCGCTCCGCGCGGTAACTCTCTCCGGGGCCGAGCGCGCGGATATTGGCGACGCTGGCGAGAACGATGTCGTCGCCGTCGCCGAGCGTCTCGTTCGCGGAAGCGATGATCGTGTCGGTCCAGAAGCCGGACGTCCCGGCCGCCGCTCCAACATTGCTGACGGTCCACGACACCGTCACGAGAGCCGGGTCGCGGACGGTCAGGGGCGGCGCGGTCACGGCGGAGACGGCAAGGTCGGCATGCGGCGCGGTATTCGCGGCGAGGATGCCGCTTGAGCCGACATCGTTCGCCCGGCTGGTCTGGCCGGCGAGCCCGGTGTCGTCGGTGCGTACGAGGACGCGCCATTCGCCGGGTGCCAGGCCCAGCGGGCTGGTGACCGAAAGCGAGGCGTCGTAGGCGGCGCCGCCAGGAAGATCGAAGCGGCGCACCACCTCTCCGAGGCGAAGATCGTCGGGTGAGATCGTCTCGTCCCGCGACAGGAACACCGCATCGACCCAGGGCTGGGCGGCGGCGACCGTGCCGAGGTTGCGCGTGCGCCACGCGACCATGAGCGACTCGCCGGTGACCAGCGTTCCAGGCGCCGTCACCGCCTCGACGGTCAGGTCGACGGTACGCCCGACCACCGACAGCGGGCGGGGGGCCGAGCGGTTGTCGGCGCGCGTGTCGGGCTCGTTCACCGTGCCGAGCGCATCGGCGATCACGACGACGTCGTAGGTGCCGGCAAAGTCGATCGGCACGGTTCCTTCCAGCACGCCGTCGTAGGAATCGCCCGCGGCCAGGGGCCCGGCTCGGTCGATCGCGCCGAGGACCGTCTCCTGCCGGCCGCCGGGACCGTCCCGCACGAGCATGAGCCGGTCGGTCCAGCTTGCGGCGTTGGCCGCGACCACGCCGGCATTGGCAACCTGGTAGGCGACACGCAACCGCTCGCCGGCGGCGAGCGCGGTGGGTGCGTCCAGCAGGGTTGCGCGCAGATCGGCATAGGCACGCGGCTCGCCGACGACGCTGATCTCGGCCACGTTGTTGAATTCGGCGGTGCTGCGGGAGTTGACCTCCACAAGCGTGCCGGCTCCCGTCGGACCCTGATCGGCGACGACGCGCACCAGCAGCGGGCCCACCGCGCGACCGCCGTCCGGCAAGCGGAAGGTGAAGCTGCGCTCGGCGGCAGCGCCGGCGGCGAGGCCGGCCGGCAGTGCTGACGTCACGCCATCGAACAGGATCTCGAACGTGTCGGAACGGAAGACCTGAACGCGGTCGACCACGGCGGCGCCGGTTGCGGCCGTGCCGGCGTTGCGCTCGCTCCAGCGGATCGAAACGTCGGCGCCGGCCTCGACCCGCGGCGAGAGGACTGCCAGCCCTTCGACCACCAGATCGGGCGCCGACAGGACGGTTGCCGCCAGCCGGTTGTCGCCCTCGCCGGCGCCGGAAGCAGAGCCCTCGGTCACGGCCCCGTCCACGTCCACGTCCACGACGAATTCGAACAGGCCGCCAGCAGCCGACCCCGTCGGCCAGACGATCTGGACCGAGCGGGCGGCTTCCGTGCCGGGCCCGAGTGCGGCAGCGGCGGCGCCGTCTACCGTGACCGCGGCGAGCGCCACCTGGGCGCCGGTCGTGAGGTTGCGCACGCTCAGACGCTCGCGCCACCCGCCAGATGCGGCGACGACGCCGACGTTGGCGGTGAGCCAACTCACCGTCGCCGTCGAGCCGGGGGCGAAATCACCCGCCGGGGTCACGGTCAGGCCTCGCGAGACGAGATCGGGATAGGCGGCTAGCGTCGAGGAGAAGCTGGCGCGCGCGACCCCGTTCATCTCGGCACGCAGATCGGGTCCGCCCTCCGGCAGGTCCGCGTCGAGGTCGGACGCGACGACCACCTCGAAGCTACCGACGCCGCGCAGGCCGGACGGCATGCGTACGATCGCCTCGCGCTCGATGTAGGAACCAGCGCCGAGCGGCGGCCCGGCGGGCGTTGCGACGAGCGTCACCGCGACGATCTCGCCGGTCGTGGTGTTGCGCACGAGTACCCGGTCGGTCCATCCGAGCGCAGCCGGCGCATCCCCCTGGTTGAGGTCGCGCCAGACGATGCGCAGCGAGGCGCCGCTCTCGATGATGGGCCCTGCGAGCGGGGTCACCGACAGGCCTTGCGGCACCAGGTCCGGGCCGCTGCGCGGCACCGCTACGGCGCGCAGCCCGGTGTCGTTGAGCGGCGAGGGCACGATCAGGAAGGAATAGGCCTGCGGTGCGACTTGTCCGACTGCGCCATCGACAGCGAGGACATAGCGCCCGGTTGCCGGCATGAGACGTGGGCCGATATCGCCGATGCCGCCCGGATTGGCGATCTCCGCCCCGGCAGGGCCGTAGAGCCGCCAGGAGGCAGTGCCCGTCGCACCATAGGAATCGAAGTACAGGCGGTCGCCGGCTTCCGCCTCGAAAGCGTGAAGCTGGAGTCCCGACCCCGGATTGAGCACGCCTTCCACGGGAGCGCCGATCGGGACAAGCGCCGCTGCACCCATATCCACGAGCCGGAAGCCGAAAGCGCCCGTGCGGTCGTCGGAGCGCTCGATGATCAGGGTGTGGCGGCCAGGACCCAGCCGGATCGGCCCGGCGCCGAGGCCATCGCTGGTGAAGCCGCTGGAGTTCACCACAGTGCCGGACGGGCCGAACAGGCGCCAACGGGCCGAACCGTCATTGGTGAAGCTGTCGAAGAAGATCGTCCGCGCCTCGGTCAGGTCGAGGACGTAGCGCATCGCCGCACCGGGCGCGGCGATCATGTCGGTCACGCTCTCGTCGAGCGCGATCGTACGCCCTCCGAGCGGAGCGGGGGCGGCGCGAAACGTGTAGTCGGTCGGTTCGGCGCTGCTCGGCGACCCCTCGACGACGATCGTGTAGGCCCCGGTGAGCGCCAGGGTGACCGGTGTCATCGGAGTCCGCAGATTGGCGGAGAAGACGCGCGCACCCGCGGGGTCGATCAGGCTCCAGTTGACGGTCCACCATTCGCCGCCGGTCACCGTCAGCCCCTGCAGAAGCACGCGGTCGCCGGCCTCGGCGTTGAAACGGTGCAGGGCCGTGCCGGCGCCCGGCTCGAGGCGGCCGGCGACGGTCCCGCCGAGCGCCATTGCCGGCGCAACCATGAGGTCGTGGAGCCGGAAGGCATAGGCCGGCGTCTGGTCGCCCGCCGCCCACACCGTGAGCCGGTAGGTCCCTGCCGCCAGCGGGACCAGTGAGGAGGTGCCCCGGTCGTCGTCGAAGGCCCGCGTCGGAACGACCACACCGTCGGGGCCTGTCAGCTCGCGGAACACGGTTCCGCCGCCGACCAGGGCGTCGAAGGCGACGATCGTCGGTGCGGAGAGCGTGAAGGTGTAGACGTCGCGCTCGCCCGGTGCGCCGATAGCGGCGTTCACCCCGGTTCCGAGCATCAACGGCGTGTCCGAGGGCGGCGACAGGGCGATGGCGAAGCGAAGGCTCGCCGACAGGCTGCGCGCGGCCGATCCCTGGATGAGCAGCGTGTAGCTCCCGCCCGCTGGGAGCATGGTCGGGCCGAAATCGGTCAGGCTCCCGCGGTCGATGAGTTCTCGCCCGTCCGGGCCGATCAGCCGCATCCCGAGTCCGCCCTGGCCGTTATCGTCGAGCGACTTCAGGTCGAAGAAGAAAAGGTCGCCGGCCGCCGCCGTGAACCGATAAGCGAGCGTGGCGGAGCCGGGATCGACGGTTGCGTCCACCGCCACGCCGGAGCCGAGCGGTTCCGCGCCCGCGAGGTCGATCAGGCGGAAAGCATAGGCACCGGTGGCCGCGCCCGTGCCGGCCACGCGGAACCGATAGGTCCCGGCCGGAAGGTTCAGGACGTCCCGCGTACCCGGCCGGCCGACCGGCTGATAGGCCGTTTCGTCGCCCACTGAAAAGGCGCGCGGGCCAACCTCCGCGCCAAACGGGCCGTCGAGCGACCATAGGAGGTCGGAGCGGTTGGTCAGGCTGTCGAAGGCGAGCCGCGCGGGCGCCGCCAGCGTTACGACGAAGTCGTCCTGTTCGCCGGCCAGGCCGATGGAGCCGGCGGCAACCACCCCGAGCGCCAGGGGCGTCCCCGAATAGGCGGGTGGTGTTGCGCGTCCGCCCGTTGCGAGCGTGAAGCCGTAGTCGATTGGCGCCGTGCGCGCGGTCGAGCCTGCGAGAATCAGGCTATAGGCGCCGGTCTCGCGCGCCACGAGATCGGTCAGGTCGAAAAAGCCGGTGTTGACCACGACCTCGCCCGACGGCGCGACAAGCAGCGTCTGGATCTCACCGGCGGAGGCGTTGGGGAGAACACGCTCCCCGAGGCTGAAGCGGTCGCCTGCGGTCAGGTCGATCCGATAGACGATCGCGCTGCGGCCGGGCTCCAGCCGGCCGTCGACCGGCGCCCCGAACCCGACGGGCGCGCCGGCCCCCACGTCGAGGAGGCGGAATGAGACCGTGCCGAGCGTCGTCGGCCCTCCTCCGCGTACCTCGACGCGATAGTTCCCCGCCTCCAGCCGCAAAAGACCGGCAAGCGCCGCCTCGCCGCCGAAGCCCGTGCGCGGCGCGAGCACACCGCCCGGGCCGAGGATCGACCAGGTGAAGGAATTGTCGTTGGACAGGCTGTCGAAGAAGACCGTGGTCGGCGAGGTGAGTGTGAAGTCGTAGAAGCGCGCGCCACCGGGAGAGTCGATCGTCGCCTCGACGCGCTGGTCAAGCACCAGGGGCGCGGTACGGTCGACGGTGCGGCCGATGCGGAAGCCGAACGGCGTGTCCGCAATCGCCGCCGGCGGCCCTTCGACCATGACGACGATGCGGCCTCCATGGGCGAGGGTCGTCACACCCGATGCCGCGAAGGATGACTGGATGGGGAAGCCAGTCGCCCACTCGTACAACCGGACTTGGACGTCGCCGGACGGTACCTGCGTCGGCAAGAACACGATGCGTTCGCGAGGCGCGGCGTCGAAGGCGTAGAAGCGCGTGGCCGCGCCCGGCGACAGCACGTCTGCCACCGTCTCGTCGAGGGCGATCTCGCGGGCCGTTGCGACCACGTCGACCAGCCTGAAGCCATAGCTGCCCGACCGGACGCTCCACCAGGGCGTGCCGACCGACAGCGCGTAGTCGCCGGCCGGCAGATAGAGGAGCGAGCTGGCACCGCGGTCGTTCGAGAAGGTGCGCTGGTCGACGACGACGCCTTCCGGGCCGGTCAGCGTCCAGGTCATCTCGGAATCGTTGGTCAGGCTGTCGAAGTAGACGAGCCTCCCCTCGGAGAGCGTGAACGCGTATTGGTCGCGCTCCCCCGGGGAGGAGAGGGCGGCATCGACCCGCGAGCCGAGCACCAGGGTGTGGCTCTGCGGTTGCGAGGCGTGGAGACGGAACGAGAAGTCCATCGGCGTGACGTTGTCGGGACTGCCCTCGACGGCGATCAGATAGCGCCCTGCCGTCCAGGCGCCGCCAGCCAACTGGTCGTTGAAGAAGTTGGCGAAGGTCTCGGCGCCTGTCGGATCGTAGATGCGGAAGGTCGCACCGCTGGGGCCGGAGCGCGACAGGACATCGAGGGCCAGGGCGTCGCCGGCCTGAAGGTCGATAGCGTAAAGAACCGTGCCCGCTGCCGGATCGAGACGGCCGGTCACCGTCGCGCCGGGCGTGATGGAAGTCGGCGCGCCCGCGTCGATCAGCCGGAAGGAGAAGTCGCCGACGGCCGCCGATGGCCCGTCGACGGTGAGGACATAGTCGCCTGCCGGCAGGAGCAGGAGCGAGCCCGCGCCCCGGTCCTGCGCGAGAGTGCGATAGCCGGCAGCGAGCCCGGCGGGTCCGGCGAGCGACCAGCCGATCTGGTTCTGAGCCGTCAGGCTGTCGAAATAGAGCCGCGTCGTCGTATCAAGGCGCAAACGGTAGAGACGCCGGTCGCCGGGCGCATCGATCGCACCGGTCACGGTTGCGCCGAGCGAGATATCGGTGGCGATATCGGCGGTCTTGCGAAGCGCGAAACCGATGTCGATGGCGCTGATCGGCGGGGCAAAGGTGAGATTGCCGTAGAAGACCACGCGGTAGATGCCGCTCGTGGTCAGCGCCTCGCTCTCGTAGTCGCCGACCGTCTGCGAGAAAAGCGTGCGCCCTTCCGGGTCGATGATTTGGACGGACGAGCGATACCAGTCGCTGGTCACCGTTCCGGCGTCGAAGAACAGGCGCTCGCCTGCTGCGGCCGTGAACGTGAAGCTCGCCACCGGCTGGCTGGGCGTCAGCCTCACCGTCGTCGGAGCCCCGAACGTCAACGGCGTCGCCGCCGCCGATATGTCGATCGCCCGAAAGCGGGCGACGCCCGTCGCGTCGCCGATGCCGTCGACGGTGACGCGATAGGTCCCCGGCGCCAAGGTCGTGCGAAGGAAACCGGGCGAGGAATTGGCGTCACCGAACGGCCGGCGGTTGATCGTCGCCGTGTCCGGCGGGTCGCCCGCGACGGGTCCATTGCTGGCCTCGATCGTCAGGGTGAAGCGCGGGTCGGGCGTCAGGGGCGCGAAGACCAGCGTCGTCGTGGCATCGAGCGTCAGGTCATAGACCGCCGTTTCCCCGGGCCGGGCGATTGTCGCGACAATCTCCTCGCCGCGAGTCAGGGGCGCGCGCGTCTCGGCCGGTTTGATGAGGCGGACGTCGATGTTGATCGCCTGAGAGGCCAGACGCGCGCGCTCCAGGAGCGCCAGATAGGTCCCGGTGGAAACCAGCCGGCGGGGCTCGAGGTCCTGAACGGCCCCCTGATAGACGAGCCGCCCCCCGGGATCGAGGATCTTCAGCATGGAGGCCGAAGCGTCGGCATCGCGCACGCGCATGTCGAGGCCGAGGAGCTCTCCGGCTGCCGCATCGAAGGAGAATGCCTGCACGGCCCCGTTGGAAAGCACGGTGGCGAGCATTGCCTGCCCGTCGACGAAGGGCAGAGGCGTAGCGGCGGCGGCGTCCAGCATGCGGAACGAGAAGTCGGCGCCGGGCGAGGCCGTCACTTTCAGAACATAGCGCCCGGCCGGCAGGTCGAGCGCCTCGCGTGCGCCGGCGCCGATCACCGTATAGGTGTCCGACAGGGTCCTGTTGAAAGGCCGGGCCGAGATCTCGCTGCCCCACGGGGCATCGACCGCCACCGTCGCGCCGTCGCCGCCGGACAGGGCGTCGAACACGACGCGGGTCGGACCGGCAACATCGAAGACGAAGGTCTGCGGCGCGCCCGTTCCCACCCCGTAGACTGTGTCGCCGAGCGCGAAATCCGCCGGGGCTGCAGCAGGCGGAGGCGCCTCTGCCGGAACGGCCGGCGTCAAGCCCTCGACCACAAGCGTGTAAGGCAGGTCGACGCCCCGATCGCCCGCCGACAACACGATGTAGAGCCGGCCGCCGTCGATTGCTTTGACCGTGAATGGCGCCGGATTGGTCTCCGAGGCAAGGGTTCGGCCGGCCGCGTCAACCACAGTCGCAACGATGTCGCCCCCGCCGCGCTGCACGTCGAGGCGAAGGCGGTCGCCTGGCGCGACATCCACCTGATAGAAGTCCACGCCATCGGCTGCGATCGTCGCCTGGACCGCCGCGTTTGCAAAGAGTTGGCTTCCTTGGTCGAGGTCGACAAGGCCGAACTGGAAGAAGGCTGACCCGCTGTCCGCCGCGCCTCGGTTCTCCAGCACCAGCTCGTAGCGCCCCTCGCCCAGTGTGATCGCACCGCGCGCGCCCATGAACGAGCCGCCATAGGGTGACCCGTCGTCATTCAGGAGACGCTCGTCGACCACGGTCCCGCCGGGGCCATCGATGCGCCAGACAATCGGCGAGCCGTCGGGGACGCGGCCGTCCATGACGTACCGGCGCGTCTCGCCGGCGGGAACCTCGAATACGAATCCCGTCGACCAGCCTGGATCAAGGTTGAAGTCGAAATAGAATCCGGGGTCGTAATTCGGATCGGGGAAGCTCCGCACATCGTCACCCGGCCGCTCCACGAACAGATAGAGCGTTGGGGCCGGGCCGCCGTCTTCAGGGCCGAACAAGACGAGCTGGTAGGTCCCGGCGTCGCGTGCCGTCAAACTCCGGCCGAAGGAGAAGGCATCATTGAACTCCTGGAGGTCACCGTCGAAGATCGCACGTCCATCCGGCGCGATCAGGCGCGTGCGCGTCCGGTCCCAGCCATCCGTCCCGCCGATAAACTCGAAGCGGATGCGCTCGCCCACGGCGAGGTCGAAGCGCTGGACCGCCGTGGCAGCGGCCTCATCCAACGCGAGCGTTGTCTCGCCATCGTCGAGCAGCGGCGCAGCGATCAGGTCGAGAAGCCGCAGCCGAAAGTCGCCGCCAGCGACGCCCTTGACGTCGATCCGATAGAGCCCGGCGGCCAGCGGCACGGAGTCGGCAGCGCCCGCCTCGTCGAGGGCGTACGATGCGCCGTCGCTTCCAGCCGCAACCGTCCGGTCGAGGATCAATGCCCCGGTCGGCCCATGCAACGAGACCGTGACGCCGGGAGAGTCGGCCAGGGTATCAAGGACGGCGCGGGTCGGCGTGGCGACGTTCAGGACGTAGGAGACCGTCTGGCCCGCTGCGACTGCCCCGGCGAGAGTTTCGCCAAAGGCTACTTCGACGCTGCCGGGGTCGACGACCACCGGCCGGTCGTTCAGCCTGAACCCATAGTCCACCGGCGACGTCAGGGACAATGCGCCCTCGACCAGCAGCGAATATGTCCCGCCGACGCGCGCCACGACGCCGGTCTGGCCGACGAAGCCCGACCCGAACACGGGCCGCCCGCCCGGATCGTACAGACGCAACGATACTGACGAGGCAGCAGCTCCCGCCAGCGTCTCGGCTACCAGATCGAAGCGGTCGCCGGCGGCCAGATTCAGACGATGGACGGCAAGGCTCGCGCCAGGCTCCAGCCGGCCGTTCGTCGTCGTCCCGAGCGAAAGGCTCGCGCCGGCCGACAGGTCGACGAGGCGGAAGGCATATGTTGGTGCGTCGAGCCCCACACCATCGAGGATCAGGCGATAGATGCCAGGCGCGAGGTCGAATGGCACCAGCCCGGTAGCGCCATCCGCCGTCATCGTCGACGGGCCAAGCACCCGTCCGGCGGGCCCTTCGATACGCCAGGAAATGCGGCTTTGCGCGGCGAGCAAGTCGAGCGCGAGGCTCTTCGCCTCCGTCAGGCTGAAGCGATAGGCGTCCTCCGCGCCGGGGCTGCTCAACGCATCCGCATAGGTCTGTCCGAGGATCAGGTCGCGCGCCACATCGATCGTCCGCGACAGCGTGAAGCCGAAATCGATGGGTCCGGTCGTGCCGAAGCGGCCTTCTACGGCGAGGACATGCCGGCCGCTCTCGCGAATGGTCACCGGCTCGACGTCGTCGAAGCTCTGCTGGAACAGCTGGTCGCCGGTCGGGTCGAGCAGGCGCCAGGTGACCTGTCCCGCGCCCGCGCCGGACAGCATCGTCCGGTCGAAGACGAAGCGGTCGCCGGCCGTCGCCTCGAAGGCGTAGAGCCGCGTCTCGTCTCCCTCCTCCAGCCGTCCGGCCGTCGCCCCTCCGGGCGCGACCGGGGCGGCGTCCGCGAGGTTTTCCAGCGCGAAGCGATAGGCGCCCGTGGCGCCGGCCGTTCCCTCGACGCTGATCGTATAGGCGCCGGAGAGAAGACGGATCGTCGGGGCGTCAGCGCGGTTTGCGCCGTCGGTGCGGTCGAAGGCGCGCGGGGCGACCGTGACGCGACCCAGCGCGTCAGTAAGGCTCCAGGTCAGCGACCCGCCGGCCAGCGCGTCAGCCAGAACCAGCGTCGGTTCTGCGACCTCGATGGCGTAGCGGTCCACCTCGCCCGGAACGTCGATGGCGCCGTCGATCGGCAGGAGACTCGCCGACAGCAGGAGGCGTGGCTCAATGGTCTCGGCAATCGCGCGGGTCGAGGCGGAGTCGCGGATATGCGTTGCAGGGCGTCGGCCGAAGCCGGCGGCGCGGAACAGTCGATCGAGCAGGGCCTCGCGGGAGCGGCCGCGTGTCGGCGCGGCCGAAACCGCCCCGTGCAGCGTCTTGTCCCTCTTGCGAGCCATGGCGCTCCCCGTCCGATGGTCCGGACACCTTCAAACCCGACATGCGGCCTCGCCGTCGCAAGGGGTCGCCTCGCCCACGCTCGACGGCGAAAAGTCAAGCATATCGGCCGGCCGCCGAAACCTATCGGAATCGATAGTGGGGGGGCCGCCGCGCGCGATTACAGCAAGCCGATCCGCACCAGGATCGCCACCGCGTGGCTTCGCGTCTCGGCGTTGAGCTTGCGGCGGGCGCCGTCGATGTGGAAGCGCGCGGTGGCCATGGAGATGCCGAGGGCATCGGCCACGTCGCGGTCGGTGCGCCCGGCCGCCACCAACCGCATGCATTCGAACTCGCGCGGGGTCAGCCGCTCCGGTGATCCGGCGCCGACCGCCGGGGCGCCGATGCGCCGGCAGCGCTCATGCGCGGCGAAGGCGGCCATGTGCAGCCGTGCGCGAACGGGCGGCGTCAGGTCCGTGGCCGACTTGCGCCCTGCCATGGTGACGAGCCCGAAATAGCCGCCCGGGCCGTGGATGGGCACGGCGAAGCCTTCCACCCAGCCGAAATCATGGAACGCGTTCAGAAGCTCACGCTTGCCAGGCGTTTCCGGCGCCTCGTCGATGGCCTCGCTGAAGGTGAAGGGCGCTATGCGGCGGCTTGCCGTATTCACCGCCGGGTCGTGGTAGAGAAAGCTGCGCTCGGCATAGAGCTCGATCCACCTGCGCGGCCAGCTGTTGAAGAAGAACAGAGGGGGCGCCGTGGCGGTCGTATGGACGACGCTGCCGCAGGCGACGGCGTCGAAGCCGTCCTCGGCCACAAGCTCCTTGAACAGGGTCTCGACCTCCGCCCACGTCGCTGCGGCGAGCGCCGCCGCCAGATAGAGGTCAAGGCTCATGGCACCCTCAAGAAGGCTGGCCGGCGCGCAACGCTCCGCAGCGCGAGGCCGAGGACGAGCCTAACCTTTCGTAACGTCAAGGTGAAGGACGGCGCATGGTCGGCCGCGAAAAAATGGCCACCTCCAGCGCGTCGGAACGGGGCGGCAGGAGAACAGCCCACGTACGGTTACGGACGTTCAGCCCGCCTAACACCATGACGATTGGGCAATTTCTTGCAATCGCGAACAGCGTCGGCTTCCCGCGCACGCGCAAATTGGTGCCCCTAGCCGGGATCGAACCAGCACTCCTTGCGGAACTCGATTTTGAGTCTTGTCCCCCAAAATAAGATGTTGAAAAGATTAGATAAATAGTCCTGTGGCGGTGACAATAGGCCGCATTCTGTCACCAAGGGTGTCACCTCAGCTGGCTGATTTAGCAGCCGCGATCCCACGGTCAACTTTAGCGCTTAGAACAAAGAGGAACTGACCAAGGGCCTCGGCAAATTCTACGGCTTGCCGAGCCTCCTGCGGTGACACGTGTGGGTTCTCGCTATCGGCATGTCGGGGTCGATTGGCGCCCAACCGCACCTCATGAGCCCAGTTCTTCATTCCTTCGGTTAACTTGTGATCTTTCCACGCCTGCTCGACCCGAGAGTAGACAGAACCTTCCGTGTAGTTAAGTTCCTTGAGCATGGCATCCACGGCTGAGCCGGCCATTACCGCGGAGGCATCCGGCGCAAAAATTGTATCGATCGCCTGCTGGAGGTACTTCCGCGCTACGGGCGGGATGTCCTCATGAGCGACCTTCTCTTGAGGAAAAACTGATTCAATCTCCTGTCCGATGTTTCCGCGCGAATCGATAGGGTTGACCGTTAGGATTACACCGCCGCAGGAGGCGCAGTGGAAAGCTGTCCAAACGCGATTACCGCGGCGGTTTGTGCCTCCAAGGCTTTGCTGCCAAACCTTGGAGACCGCTGGCGAAGCAACTCCGCAGTGTGGGCAGCGTCGAGGTTGGAAGCCTACGAGTGTCCGGTGTGGAAGAACAGGCGTGGTCATTTAACCCCCGATGTTCTGGTGCGGGCGGTCGGGATCGAACCGACAAGCCTTGCGGCACGGGGTTTTGAGTCCCGCGTGTCTACCAATTCCACCACGCCCGCACGACGCCGGACCTAGCAGTCGTCACCAAATTTGTCACTAGTGACAGGCTAGGGCGGCTGCCAGTCCCCAAAAATATGGGAACACGGGCAGCCCGCAAGTTGATAAAGTCCAGCGGCATCGGCTCACGTCTTCAAGCAGGTTCTGAGCCGCTGCGCTTGATTTGAAATCCGATTTTGAGTCGAGCGCGTCTACCAATTCCGCCATAGGGGCAACGCGCGGCGGACTATAGTCACGCCCGCCCGCCGGTCAACGCCGGGGCGGGCCGGCGGCCTTGACTATGGCCCGCCGGGCGCCAATTTTCCGGCCATGAGCGAGAACCCCGTCTTTTCCACCGCCGTCGCCATCGACCAGCCGACCGCCCGCATCGAGACCCCGGTCAAGGTGCTGTCGGAGGCGGCGAAACGCGCCCTGGCGGAGGCCGCCGAGCGCCGCGCCGCCCTCGACGCCAAGGCGGCGGAGCTCGCCGCCAATCCTGAGGTGCACGGGCGCGGCGGCGCCGATCCCGTGCGCTACGACGACTGGGAGGTTGGCGGCATCGCCGTCGACTTCTAGAGGTCGCCCCGTCTCAGGCCTTGTTCTTGCGCTCGCGCAGCTCGGCGAAGACCTCCGCCGGCAGGCGCCCCCGCATGCCGAGCACGGCGGCGATGGCGGCATCGTCCGCGCGCAGGAACGGGTTCGTCGCCTTTTCCTGCCCGATGGTGGTCGGAAGCGTCGGCTGGCCGGCCTCGCGCAGCCGGAAGACCTCCTCGGCGCGCGCCTTCAGGGCCGCATTGTCCGGGTCCACGGTGAGCGAGAACTTGGCGTTCGAGCCGGTATATTCGTGGCCGCAATAGACGGCGGTGTCGTCGGCCAGGGCCCGCAGCACCTTCAGCGCCTCCCACATCTGCTGCGGCGTGCCCTCGAACAGGCGGCCGCAGCCCAGCGAGAACAGCGTGTCGCCGGAGAACAGGATCTTCTCGGCGGCGAAGTGATAGACGATGTGGCCGACCGTGTGGCCGGGCGTGTCGATGACGTCGGCCGTGAGCGAGCCGAAGCGCGCCTTGCCGCCCGGGGCCACCGTCTCGTCCACCAGCGGGATGCGATGGGCGTCCGCCGCATTGGCGATGACATGGGCCTTCGTCGCCGCCTTCACCGCCTCGATGCCCTGCACATGGTCGGGGTGGTGGTGGGTCACGAGGATGTGGCTGATCGTCCAGCCCTTCTCCTGCGCCGCCGCCAGCACGGGAGCGGCCTCCGGTACGTCGATGGCCGCCGTCGCGCCGGTGGCACGGTCATGGATCAGCGCGCCGAAATTGTCGCTGAGACAGGTGAACATGTGAACGTCGGCGGCCATGCGCGTCTCCGGGGTGAGGGGTGCGGTTCGTAACCGTTCATCCTGGCGGCTATATGTCATTGCCTGCGGCCGAAGGCCATTCCATTCTCCCGCCGGCCGGCATGCCGCCGGCCTGCCCGTGCCGAGGTTCGGCGTGTCCGACGTCATCGACCTGCGCGCCTTCTATTCCTCGCCGCTCGGCATGGTCGCGCGGCGAATGGTGACGCGCGCCGTGCGCACCCACTGGCCCTCCGCCCGCGGCATGCTCACCGTCGGCCTCGGCTATTGCACCCCCTATCTCGGCATCTTCCGCGAGGAGGCCGACCGCTCCCTCGCCTTCATGCCGGCGCGCCAGGGCGTCATCTCCTGGCCGACGGCCAGGCCCGGCCGCTCGGCCCTCGTCGAGGACGACATGCTGCCTTTGGCCGATGCCGCCGTCGACCGGCTGCTCATCGTCCATGCGCTGGAGGTCTCTAACGACGTCCAGGCGCTGCTGCGCGAGGCCTGGCGGGTGCTCGCCGCCGGCGGCAAGGTGCTCGCCGTCGTCCCCAACCGCCGCGGCCTCTGGGCCCAGCGCGACACCACGCCCTTCGGCCAGGGGCGGCCCTATTCGTCGCGCCAGCTCACCGAGCTCATGCGCCAGTCCTCCTTCACGCCGGTGGCCTGGAGCCAGGCGCTGTGGGTGCCGCCCGTCAGCACGGCCCTGGTGCTGCGCTCCGCCATCGCCTGGGAGCGCATGGGCTCGGCGCTGACCCTGCCCTTCGCCGGTGTCCACCTCGTCGAGGCGACCAAGCAGGTCTACAAGCCCGCCCCGCTCCGGCGCGAGCGCACGGTGGAGATCTTCCGCCCCGTCCTCGCGCCCCAGCCGGCGGCGCGCGGCGTCGAGCGTCGGGGGGATGGCGAGGGCTAGCTCAGGCAACCCGCCGCGATCCCTGGTCTCGCAAGACGATCGCCGCCTCATCCGCGGAAGGAAAAAATCCGATCAAGCGCCGAAGGCAGGCCCTGCGTGAAGTGAACTCTTCCCAAATTAGGCGAACGAAGGACGGGAACACCGCCGATCCAGGCATTGTGGTTAACCGTACCTTGCCAGCCTGGCAGCCAGGGGAGCACCTTTTCGATTTGGTTGGTAATGGGCTCGTGGGTTGTGGCCAGGCGGACCCGTCGCAGGCGCACATTCGGGCCGAACGATCGCTCGAGATTGTTCGGGTCGACGAACTGAGCGCTTTCAGGGACCAGATGACTGCCGAATTTGATCATCGGGGGCAGCAGGTCGCCCGCGAGATCGACCGTCTTGTTGAGGGATGAAATAGAGCGGATGGTCTCCTCACCAAACCCGAATGCCCACGGTATGATGGCAGCGAGGTAATTGCTCGCGACGGTACGGTAGCCGGGGGGGTGTGTGAGCCTGTCAATCAAGACGAACAGAAGCCCCCGCGGCCCGAGGTCCACGACCGTGGCTTCGGCTTTGAGATCCGACACGAAGGGAGGAATCAGCAAAAAAGGAAGTCTCCGCATGGACGTATAGGTGGCCTCGCCGACACTCGTCCCGGTCCGGATTTCGCCGTCGACCTCCACCTCCACGGTCAGCCGATAACGGAGCGTCCCGCTCGGCACGAGAAGGCGCCACCCGCCGTAGAGCCCGAGAGCCCCAGCCAGCCCACCGGTTCCGACCAGAACATCGCGCCGCGTGATAGCCATCCCGAAGCATCCCCGAAGATTTCGCCGGCATTCATCGACAGCAAGAAATGAGGCCGTCCTACTAATGGACGGTTAGCGCGACGAAAAAACAATGATGACGCAGGCAAGGCGCTCCGGGTTTTTGTCTCGATGTGAAACAACAGGGCGAGCTGGTCCAATCGGGCGGCGGCAGCTTTCAGAAGGGCTGACTACCGCCCGGGCAGCTTCGACTTCAGCACGAAGAGCAGCTCACCAATCTCCTCATCCGACAGGAGAGACACCCGCCGCGCCAGCAGGTTGGCGAGTTCGGTCGCCTGCGGCGACAGGCCGGACGTGTCGATGACGATGCGCGGGTGGGAGATTTCGGCGAGCTTCGCCAGTTCCTCCGCCTCGTCCCAGATGATGCCGAAATAGGCGATGATCCGCTGGATCAGGTACCAGCTCGGGCGCCCGCGCTTGCCGTGCTCCAGCGCCGAGAGATAGGCGGCGGAGACGCCCACCGCCTCGGCCATGGCGGTGAGGGTGGCGCCCCGCTCCTCGCGCAGGGCGCGGACCCGGGCGCCGAACGGCGTCAACGCCGCCGCGCCTCGACGGCCGCC
>NZ_JBQVQL010000031.1:0-44016 GCF_052440005.1 Phreatobacter sp. | reverse complement strand
ACGGTGAGGCGCTCGGTGCGCACCTGGGCACCCTCGAAGGTCAGCGTCGCCGGACGGGCGAGGGCGATGCGCGCGCCGGCCCGGGTGGCGGTGAAGGAGGCGAGGTCGAGGCGGTTCGGCGGGCCGGGCACGAGGCGGCCGGCGCTGGCGAGCGCGAAGCCACGGGCGCGGGCGGCGAGGGTGATGGCGGTCGCCTCGGGGGAGCCGTCGGCCTTCAGCTCGATGCGCTCGACGGTCTCGCCAGCGGCGACGAGGCGGTCCACCGTCGCTTCGCCGTCAAGCCGCGGCCGGCCGAAGAGATCCTCGGCGCGCAGGTCGGCGCGCAGGATGTTGAGGCTGGCGGCGCCGAAGACCATGCGCTGCCCGTCGCCTTGCACGGTGACCGACTGCCGGCCGCCGGTGGCATCGGCCGTCAGCGTGGCGCGCAGGCTGCCCGAGAGGCGGGTCAGCACCAGGGGCGAGAGGTCGTCGAGATTGCCCGCCGTGACCGCGAGACGGCCGCTGACGAGCCGGTCCTCGGAGAGCCGGCCCTGGCCCTCGGCAGAGACCGAGCCCAGCCGGGCGTTCAGCCGATCGAGAACCCAGGCGCTGCCCTGCTCCCGCGCGACGATGTCGGCGTTCAGCGGCTTGCCGTCGACGTCTCCGCCGGCGGTCACGGTGAAGGCGGGGGCCGAGCCGAGGGTCCGGCCGTCCACCACCAGGCGGAGGTCGCGGACCGGCCGGTTCATGGCGCGGACGCTGGGCGCCGCGACGGTGAGAGCCACCGAGGGGTCGAGCATCTCGCCGCTGACGCGGGCATCGGCGCGGGCTGTGCCGGCGAGCTGCCGGTCGACCTGCGAGAGGTCGGGAAGGGCGAGGGCCGCGCGCAGGTCGATGCGCCCGTCGCCGAGCGTTCCGTCGAGGCCGGCGGTGAGGTGGCGGCCGGAGAGCGTCACGCCTTCGAGCGTCATCACCTCGCGGCGGCGGATGATGGTGCCTGCGAGGGTCGCCTCGCGGCCGATCAGGCGGTCGGCGGTGGGATCGCCGAGGGCGAGGCCGGTCGCCCGGCCGTTCAGCACGGCGCGGGTGAGGGCCTGCGAGGGGTCGCCGGAGAGCGTCGCCGCCACATAGCCCTGGCCCGCGAGCGGGCGGCCGGCAAGGCGCGAGAAGGCGGCGAGCCGCAGGATGTCGCCCTGGATCTGGCCGTCCAGCAGCCGCGCGCCGGTACGGCCGGTGAAGGCGAGGCGCAGGTTCGGCGAGGTGACCGAGAGGTTCGAGACTTCGGTGACGGCCTCCTCGTTGACGATGGCGCGCAGGGTCAGGACGGCGCGTTGACCGATCGCCTCGGAGACGCCCCGGTCGGCGAGGGTGAGGCCGTCCACCTCGCCGTCCATGATGATGCGGTAGCGGGCCGAGCCCGGGCTCTCCGGCTCGGCGGATAGCATGGCGGTGAGGCTGGCGACGGAGGCCGCGGGACCCTCGAGCCCTCTGACGTCCAGCTTGCCCTCGACGCGCGGCGCGTTGAGGGCGCCCATGGCGCTGGCGTCGAAGACGAGGCGGGCGATGCGCGCGCCGCCGCGGGCCGTGGCGCCCTCGGTGTTGGGCAGGGCGCGGGCGCGGGCGGTGACGTTCAGTTCGTTGCGGGCGGTGAGGTAGCCCTGCGCCGTCAGCTCCGCGAGCTGGGAGGCGAGGCGGAAGGCCTCGATGGCGTATCCGCCGTCGTCGCCGAAGACGATGCGGCCCTGGAGGCGCGTGTCGCCGGCGAAGACGGCCGAGACGGCGGCCGGCAGCAGGCTCTCGATCCGTGCGTCAAGGTTGAGGCCGAGGCGGCGGATCTGGTCGTCGCGCGTCAGCACGGCATCGCCGCGGGCGTTGACGTCCGGTCCCGCGTCGAAGCCGATGCGGCCGCGCCAGTTGTCGAGGTGCCCGGCGCCAGCGACGTCGAGCTTGACCGGCGGCAGTCCCGGCAGGTTCGCGAGGCGGGCAGCGATGCCTCCCGCCGGCTCGTCGTGCTGCAGCGAGAGGTCGAGCTGCTGGGTGGCGGGCACGAAGGTGAGCTTCAGGGCCGAGAGGCCCTGGGCGTCCAGCCTGCGGATCTCGAGCGCGGCGTTGAGTCCTTCGGCCGGCGGGCCGAGGGTGGCGTTGCCCGAGGCCGTGAAGCGGGCGGCGACACCGAGCACCGGCTCGCCGAGGCGGAACTCACCGACGGCGAACTTGCCGATCTCGACCTTGAGCGGGAGCTCGGGGAGGAGCGGCCCGTCGGCCGCACGGGGCGCGTTGGGATCGGGGACGGGCCGGCGCAGGAGTTCCACCGTGCCGATCTCGAGGTTCTGGATTTCGAGGCGGCGCGACAGCAGCGCCACGCGCCGCCAGATCAGGCGGATCGTGTCGATCCTGAGATAGACGCCCTGGGCGTCGGCGATGGTGACGTTGCGGATCATCGCGTCGGAGGACAGGGGCCCCTCGACGGCGCCGATGGTGACGGTGGAGCCCGGCGAGGAGAGGGTGCGCGAGATGAAGCCGGCGAGGACGCCCTGGTCCTCCTGGGCCTGCGGCCGGGTCGGGGCCAGCATGACGCCCGCGACGACGAGGATGGCGAGGAGGCAGAAGGCGGCGAGGGTGCGGGCGCGCGTCATCAGAAGGCCTGCCCGATGCTGACGTAGAAGGCATAGGGCCTCTCGCCCTGACGGCGGGCGAGCGGCACGGCGACGTCGAAGCGGATGGGGCCGACGGCGGTGTAGTAGCGCAGCCCGAGGCCGGCGGCATAGCGCATGGGCGCCGAGCCGTCGGGGAAGGAGCCGGCATAGGCCTGGCCCATGTCGAAGAAGGGCACGATGCCGATGGTGTCGGTGAGCTTCACCCGCGCCTCGACCGAGGCCTCGAACAGGCTCATGCCGCCGGTGACGATGCCGCCGACCGTGCGGGGTCCGAGGCTCTTGTATTCGAAGCCGCGCACCGAGCCGCCGCCGCCGGCATAGAAGCGGCGGGAGGCCGGGATGGCGCCGAGCGTCCCGCCGAGGATCGAGCCGAAGGCGACGCGGCCGGCGAGGATGGTGCGGGCGGCATCGTCCAGCGCGTAATAGGTCGAGGCCTGGATGCGGCTGATGACGAAGGCGTCGGGCGCGTCGCCGAAGCCGAGATAGGGCGTCACGGTCGCCGTGACACGCACCCCGCGGGTCGGGTCGAGCGGCTTGTCCGTGGTGTCGTAGGAAGCGGCCAGCGGCACGCCGAGGAGGCCGTAGTCGAAGCGGCCCAGCACGTCCGTCGAGCGGCCGATCTCGCCCTCGACGCCGACGCGGACGTTGAAGCTGTCGGTGAAGCGGTGGCGGATCGCCGCCGTGCCGTTGACGACGTTGCTGGTGTAGAGCTCGGTCAGCTCGCGCTGGACGAAGGCGTCGACGAGCAGGTCGTTGCGCGTGCCCCAGAGCGCCGGCTTGAGGAAGGAGGCGGACAGGCGCCCGCCGATGTCGTCGGTGTTGAAGCCGCTGCGGTTTGAGCCGCCCGGCCAGTTCTGCGGGCCGGTGAAATAGAAGAGGTCGCCGTCGATGCGCAGGCGTTCGGCGCCGCCGAAGAGGTTGCGGTGGGCCCAGTAGGCCTTCAGCGCCGGCCCGTCGATGGTGGAATAGCGCACCGAGCCGCCGATGACGCGCAGCGGGCGCTCGGTGACCTCGACGTCCACGGGCAGCTGGCCGTTGGCGTCGAGGGCCGTGCCCTCGCGCACGCGCACGCCCCCGATCGCCTCGATGCGGGCCACCGAGCGGCGGATGTCGGCCATGGCGCGGCGGGAATAGGGATCGCCGCGCTCGGCATAGATGAAGGATCGCACCACGGCGGGGTCGACCTGCTTCGTGCCGGAGACTCCGATGCCGCCGATGCCGGCGCGGGCGCCGGGATCGACGACGAGGGTCAGGTCGACGGTGCGGGTGCCGTGGTCGATGACCGGCACGCGGCGGCCGACCTTGACGAAGGGGTGGCTCCGGTCGCGGAAATGGTCGGAGAGGGCGGCGGCCGCCTGGAGCACGTCGGCGGTGCGTGCGGGATCGCCGGGGGCGATGGTGACGACGCGCTGCGGCAGCTCGGCCGGGTCGAAGGGCAGGTCGCTGCGCTGGTCGAGCACGGCCACCCGGTCGAAGCGGTAGAGCGGCCCCGGCTCGATCATCACCGCCACGGGGACGAGGGCGCGGCCGCGCAGGCTGTCGATCGTGGCGCGCACGGAGCCGGAGGCCGGCCTGTCGAGGGCGATCACCTGGCCGCCGACGACGATCGAGACGCGAGCGGCGTAGTGACCCGAGCCCCAGAGGGCGTCGACGATGCGCGGGATATCGGCCTCGGCGCGGCGCATCAGTTCGTCGCCGGTCTGCGGGGGCTCCTGGCGGAGGCGATAGAGGATGGAGACGTCGCGGACGGCGGTGAGCACGGCGGCATCGCCGCCCAGCCCCTGGATCTGCAGGTCGTAGGCGACGGCATTGGCCGTGACGGCGGGCTTGTCCTCGCCGAACAGGCCGAAGGGATTGAAGGCGCGCGCAACCGGCGGCTGCGCCACGAGGGCGGCACCGACGAGAAGACCCATACCGATGCGGGATCGCTTCGTCCCGTCAGCCACCATTTCCGACCTTTCGGACGCGATACAAAACGAAATTCCGGAAGAACGAAGGTCAGGTTCCCACCGGCGTTGCGCCCGGAGAGACCTTAACCGGTCCGGGTGGTGCAAGTCGACCTTACGGACATGCCGTCGTGTGCGGTGGAACCGCACGTCGGACTGCTGCCATTCTCCCCCTCCCGCGAGCAGGCGGCAGCCCCTATGTTCCGCGCCATGAATAACATCATCAAGGTTGCCAATCTCTCAAAGCGCTACTCTTCCGGCTTCGAGGCGCTGAAGGGGATCGATCTCACCATCCGCAAGGGCGAGATCTTCGCGCTCCTCGGACCCAACGGCGCCGGCAAGACGACGCTGATCTCCACCATCTGCGGCATCGTCAGGCCGTCGGAGGGGACGGTGACGGTGGGAGGCCACGACATTGCCGCCGACTACCGCGCCGCCCGCAGCATGATCGGCCTGGTGCCGCAGGAACTGACCACCGATTCCTTCGAATCGGTCTGGGCGACCGTCACCTTCTCGCGCGGCCTGTTCGGCAAGCCCGCCGACCCCGGCCTGATCGAGCAGATCCTCCGGGACCTGTCCCTCTGGGAGAAGAAGGACGCGAAGATCATGACGCTCTCCGGCGGCATGAAGCGGCGCGTGATGATCGCCAAGGCGCTGTCGCACGAGCCCGACGTGCTCTTCCTCGACGAGCCGACGGCAGGCGTCGACGTCGAGCTCCTGCGCGACATGTGGCAACTCGTCGGAAGGCTGCGCGAGCGCGGCGCGACCATCATCCTCACCACCCACTACATCGAGGAGGCCGAGGAGATGGCCGACCGGGTCGGCGTCATCTCGAAAGGTCAGATCATCCTGGTCGAGGAGAAGGCCGCGCTGATGGCCAAGCTCGGCAAGAAGCAGCTGACGATCGAGCTGCAAAGCCGGATCGACGACCTTCCCCCGGCTCTCGCGCCCTTCAACCTCGGTCTCGCCGAGGGCGGCAATGCCCTCGTCTACACCTACGACACCCAGGCCGAACGCACCGGCATCACCGCCCTCCTGCAGGCGTTGGCGGAAGCGGGCCTCCGGCTGAAGGACCTCCACACGCGGCAGAGTTCGCTCGAGGAGATCTTCGTCAACCTTGTGAGCGACCGATGAACCTCCATGCGATCAAGGCCATCTACCTGTTCGAGATGGCGCGGACCTGGCGCACGATCTGGCAGAGCATCGTCTCGCCGGTCATCTCGACGTCGCTCTATTTCGTCGTCTTCGGCGCGGCCATCGGCTCGCGCATGCAGGAGATCGACGGCGTCGCCTACGGCGCCTTCATCGTGCCGGGGCTGATCATGCTCTCGCTGCTGACGCAGAGCATCTCCAACGCCTCGTTCGGCATCTACTTCCCGAAATTCACCGGCACGATCTACGAGGTGCTGTCGGCGCCGATCTCCACCTTCGAGATCGTCGCCGGCTATGTCGGCGCGGCGGCGACGAAGTCGGTGATCCTCGGGCTCATCATCCTGGCGACGGCTGCCTTCTTCGTGCCGCTGCGCATCGAGCATCCCCTGTGGATGCTCGCCTTCCTGGTGCTGACCGCGGTGACCTTCAGCCTGTTCGGCTTCATCACCGGCGGCTGGGCCGAGGGCTTCGAGCAGCTGCAGTTCGTGCCGATGCTGGTGGTGACGCCGCTGACCTTCCTCGGCGGGAGCTTCTACTCCATCGACATGCTGCCGCCGCTGTGGCGGACCATCAGCCTGTTCAACCCGGTCGTCTATCTGGTGAGCGGCTTCCGCTGGAGCTTCTTCGGCACGGCCGACGTCCATATCGGCGTCAGCGTGGCGATGACGCTGGTGTTCCTCTTGCTCTGCCTCGCGGGCATCGCCTGGATCTTCAGGACGGGCTACCGGCTCAAGGCCTGACCCCCCGGGGGATCAGGCGCGGGCGATGGCGGCGAGCTTCTTCTCGTCGAGGACCCGCACCGCCTCCGGCACGATCAGGATGATGCCGTCGCGTGCGAGTTTGGTCAGCGTCCGGCTCACCGTCTCGATGGTCAGGCCGAGATAGTCGGCCATGTCGATGCGCTGCATGGGCAGCTGGATGGTCACCGAGGGACCCTTGATCCGGGCCCAGCGCTCGCGCATGGCGACGAGGAAGGCTGCGACGCGCTCCTCGGCCGAGCGGCGGCCGATCAGCGTCATCTGCTCCTGGGCGATCACCAGCTCGTGGGTGGCGAATTCGTGCAGCCGGCGCAGGAAGTGCGGCTTGGCGGTGACGAGGTTGTCGAACTCGCGCCGGTCGAAGCGGCAGAGAGAGACATTGTCCACCGCGTCGGCGGAGAAGCCGTAGCGGTTGTGGAGCGCCAGCCCGAGGAAGTCGCCCGGCATGGCGAAGCCGATGATCTGGCGGCGGCCGTCGGACAGGAGCTTGTAAAGCCTGACGACGCCATCGGTGACGGAGAAGACCGACTCGGCCGTCTCGCCCTGGTGGATGAAGGTGGTCTTCCCGTCGGCATGGGTGTGATGGACGATGTCGTCCAGCTCGCCCAGCTCATCGGCGCCGAGCGCCGCGCAGACGGCGAGAGATCGCACCTTGCAGCTGTCGCAATAGTTGTCGCCGGGCTGACGCCCGCAGGCGTGAACCCGCGGCGGGAGCAGTTCGATCGATTCGGTCATGGCAGTGACCCTATGTGGGGGAACAAAGGCACTATGGCTCTTACATATTCACAAACTCATACACCTGTATTGATCCAGCGCAAGGACGTGATCCCGGGGGCTCGGCATGCTGTCGGATAAGCGTGCATTCTGGGAGCCTGCGCCTCGATGTTCAAAGGCCGCATCATCGACGCGAACGAGGCGATGACCGTCTTTGGCCTGGTGCGCCTGTGCTACCCCGACATCGGGATCGACGCCTGGCGGCAGCATCTGCAAGGGCTGGGCACCGGCAAACGCCGGCGTTCGGGCTGCGTGGTGGTCAACGACCAGCGCGGCTATGTGCACGCCGCCTGCCTCTATCGTGTGGCGCCGGACCCGCGCTCCGGGCGAAGGCTGGAACTGTCCTACCTGTCGAAGGCCGAACTTCCGGCCAGCACCGCACCGGACACGCTGTTCGACTTCGTCGACGAACTGGCGCGGGGCGAGGGTTGCTCCAGCATCCTCATCGAGGACACCGCCAGCGGAGCCACGCATGACCGGCTGGCGTCATGGACCGGCATCGACCAGGCGCTCGCCGCTCACAACTTCCGGCCAGGCTCCGTCGGGTTCATCAAGACGGTAGACCCCGTCCCGTCCTGACCCGGGACCACGCGCGCCGCCTCCGGAATCACGTCGTCGTCCATGATGGCCCGCCAGGCGGCGCCGTCGAGATCGTCGTACTGCCCCGTCCTGAGGGACCAGAGGAATGCGGCGAGGCCGAGCCCTCCCAGGCCCAGGGCGAGCGGCACCAGATAGACCAGCACGTCCATCGTTCATCTCCTCACAGCCGGCCGCGCCGCGCCCGGAGGGCATTGGCGGTGACGATCACCGACGAGCCCGACATGGCGAGTGCGGCAATCAGCGGGGTGACCCATCCGGCGATGGCGATGGGCACCGCGACCGCATTGTAGACCACGGCGATCCACAGGTTCTCCTTCATCAGCCGCAGGGCCGTGCGCGACACGGCGAGGGCGTGCGCGACGGGCGCCAGCCTGTCGCCGAGAAAGACCGCATCGGCCGCCGCCTGGGTAAGGTGGACGGCGGTGATCGGCGACATGGAGACATGGGCGCGGGCGAGGGCGGGAGCATCGTTCAGGCCGTCGCCGACCATCAGCACGCGGCGGCCCTCGGCCTTCAGGGCGTCGAGGCGGGCGATCTTGTCGGCGGGCCTCATGCCCCCGGCGGCGGCGATGCCGAGGGCGGCCGCGACGGTGGCGACGGCTTCGGGCCGATCGCCGGAGAGGATCTCCATGGCGAGCCCCGCCTTGCGAAGGGCGGCGACAACCGCCGCCGCATCCGGGCGAAGCACCTGGCGGACGGCGAACACGTGAGCGAGGTCGCCGTGGCGGAAGGCGATGAGGGAGGCGTCGGGATGAGCTGCGGCGACAGCCGCGCCTTCGGCAACCGCGTCGCAGAAGGCGAGGCTGCCGAGGCGGATCTCGACGCCGTCGACCACGGCGCGGACGCCCCGGCCGGCCTCCTCCGTCGCCTCTTCGAGCGGCCTGCCGCCCGGCACGGCCGCCGCGAGGGCACGGGCCAGCGGATGGTGGGAGGACAGGGCGAGCCGGCCGGCGAGGGCGAAGGCCTCGTCGGAGAGGCCGGCGGGCCGGTCGAGTGCCGGATCTGGCAGGGTGAGCGTGCCGGTCTTGTCGAAGACGACGGTGTCGACCGCGGCGAGCCGCTCCAGCGCGTCGCCCGACTGCAGCAGGACATGGGCCTTGAACAGGGCTCCGGAGGCGACGACCTGGACGGCGGGAATGGCGAGGCCGAGGGCGCAGGGGCAGGTGATGATGAGCACCGTGATGGCGATGATCAGGGCCGGCTGCCAGGCGAGGCCGGCGATGATCCACCCCGCCAGCGTGGCGATGGCGGTGACGTGAACCACCGGCGAGTAGAGCGCGGCTGCGCGGTCGGCGAGGCGGCGATAGGAGGAGCGGGCCTCGAGCGCGGTCTCGAGGAGGCGGCCGACCTCGTCGAGGAGGGTGCCGCGGGCGGCGGCCCGCACCTCGACGGTAAGGCTGCCCGCAGTGTTGAGCGTGCCGGCATAGACGGCGTCGCCCGGACCCACCTCCTGCGGCAGGGTCTCGCCGGTGACGAGGCTCTGGTCGAGGGCGGAACGGCCAGCGACGATCACGCCGTCGACGGCGACGCGCTCGCCGGGGCGGACCAACACCCGTTCGCCCGCCGCGATGGCGGCGATGGGCACCTGGCGCAGCGTGCCGTCCGGCAGGATCCTGACGGCGGTCTCGGCCCTGAGGGCCGCGATGTTGGCCGCGACACTGCGGGTCTTGCGCCGCATCAGCTGCTCGAAATAACGGCCGATGAGCAGGAAGAAGAGCAGCATCACCGCGCTGTCGAAATAGGCATGGGTGGCGTGGTGGGCGGTCTCCACCAGGGACATGCCGACGGCGAGGAGCACGCCGAGGGAGATCGGCACGTCCATGTTGAGCTGGCGGGCGGCGATGGCCATGCGCGCCGAGCGGAAGAAGGGCCGGCCGGCGTAGGCGACGGCCGGCACGGCGATGAGAGCCGAGAGCCAGTGGAAGAAGTCGCGCTGCTCCTGGGTGATGTCGCTGACGTTGCCCGACCAGACCGACACCGACAGCAGCATGATGTTCATCATGGCGAAGCCGGCGACGCCGAGGCACTGGAGCAGGAAGCGCGCCTCGCGCGCCTCCTCGCCCTCGACCGCCTTGGGGTCGAAGGGGAAGGCGCGGAAGCCCATGGCGGCGAGGCGCTGGACGATGGCCTGCGGCGTGGTGGCGGCCTCGCGCCATTCGACGGTGAGGCGGCGGTGGGTGAGATTGATGCGCGCGGTCTCGACGCCGGGCTCGTGGGCGAGGCCCTGCTCGATGACCGGCATGCAGGCGGCGCAGGTGATGCCGTCGACGGCGAAGTCCATGCGGGCGCGGCCGTCGCCGAGGGGCTCGACGAAGAGCGAGAGGTCGGTCCCCGCGACGGGTGGCGGGGCCGGCGCCGCCACATCGAGGCGCGGCGGGTCGGCCGTGAGGGCGGTGCTCATGGCGGCCTCAGGGCAGCATGACGCGGTTGCGCGAGCGGTAGAGCGTCTCGCCGTCGCGCTCGACCTCGATGACGAGGTCGTGGGCGCCGGCGACGAGGCCCTCGGCCGTGCCCACATAGAGGCCCGGCCCGCTGCGCGTCACGTCGAAGCTGCGGTCGTTGGCGCGGCGGGCCGCGTGCTGCACCTGCGCCTTGACGGTGATGCGCTCGACCGGCGCGCCCTGCGGCTCCCGCACCGAGACGGTGACGGCGCCGACGCCGCCGGCGTCGCGGTCGACGCCGGCCTCGACCTTCCAGGCGCGGGCGTCGCGCAGGCGCGCGTCGGCGAGGTCGCGGTTGAAGCGTTGGCTCGCGCGGTAGGAGCTGTCGGTGGTCAGGCCGGGCATGGTGTCGAGGGCGACCGACAGCATGATCGCGTTGACGGTGAAGACCACGCCGAAGAAGGCGACGAAACCGAAGAAGACCGCACGGCCGGTGAGGCGGCGTTCGCGGGGGAGGGCAGGGGCGGCGGATCCGGACATCGGGGGGTCCTTCGGGTCAGCGTGAGATGAAGTGGTCCGAGACGCTCACCTTCTCGCCCGAGCCGAGCTCGGTGATGCGGAAGGTGACGCGGGTCGAGGCGGGGAGGTCGGCCGGCTTGGCGGCGGTGACGTGGACGATGACCTCGCGGGTGGAGTCGGGACCGATGTCGATGACCGGCCAGTCGCCGGAGGTCATGGTCACGCCGACGGCGGTGAGCCTGGCCAGCGGCAGGTCGTCGACGGCGAGCACGAAGATGCGGTGCAGCGGCCGCTTGTTGAGGATGCGCACGGTGTAGCTGTTGCGCACGGACCCGTCGGAGAGCTGGACGAAGAGCGGGTTGCGGTCGTGCAGCACGGAGAGATCGGTGAAGGAGCGGGTCATCAGGCCGTAGAGCATGACGAGGCCGACCGCCCCGATCATGGCGGCATAGAGGACCGTGCGGGTGCGGACGATGGGATAGACCTCGTCGAGCCCCTGCCGCCGCCGGTCGATATTGACGTCGTTGTCGTAGGCGATGAGGCCGAGGGGCCGGTTCACCTTGGTCATGACCGTGTTGCAGGCGTCGATGCAGAGGCCGCACTGGATGCAGCCGAGCTGGGCGCCGTCGCGGATGTCGACGCCGGTCGGGCAGACGACCACGCACTGGCGGCAGTCGATGCAGTCGCCGGCCGGCTGTTCCGCCTCGCGCGCCTTCACGGCGGCCTTCATCGACATGCGCGGCTCGCCGCGGTCGTAGCGGTAGGTGACGTTGAGGGCGTACTGGTCGGTCAGCGCCGCCTGGATACGCGGCCAGGGGCACATGTAGAGGCAGACCTGCTCCTTCATCAGCCCGGCCAGGGCATAGGTCGTGAAGGTGAGGATGCCGATCCAGATATAGGCGATCGCGGGTGCCTGGAAGGTGGCGAGGTCCTTCACCAGGGTCGGCGCGTCGGCGAAATAGAGAACCCACGCGCCGCCGGTCCACCAGGCGATCATCAGCCAGAGGACATGCTTGAGCACCTTGCGGCCGGCCTTGGCCGCCGACATCGGCTGGCTGTCGGCAATCATCCGTTCGCGCCGGTCGCCCTCGACCCAGCGCTCCACGGTGGTGAAGAGGTCGGTCCAGACCGTCTGCGGGCAGAGATAGCCGCACCAGACGCGGCCGGCGACGGCGTTCATCAGGAACAGGATGAGCGCGGCCATCACCAGGAGGCCGGTGAAATAGTAGATTTCCTGCGGCCATATCTCGATGAAGAAGAAGTAGAAGCGGTTGTTGGCGATATCCACCAGCACCGCCTGGTCGGGCTGGTTGGGGCCGCGATACCAGCGCAGGAAGGGCAGGAAGTAGTAGACGCCGAGGCAGATGAAGAGGACCGCCCACTTGATGGTGCGCAGCCGCCCCTTGACGCTCTGCTGGTAGATCTCGCGCCGGCTCTCGTAGAGAGGTTCGTCCTCGGCCACGACGACGTGGGGCTCCTCCGCTTGGGCAGCGGACTTGCGGGCGGCGGGGCTGAGAAGGTCCGACATGGGGCGTCCCGGGGGGAAGGCATGCCACGCATGGCGGCATGGCGGGACCATCTGCCAATTGCGCCGGCGGGGCCTTGACCTGCCTCAACAGCACCCTGTGAAAAGAAGAAGGTGCGCGCCGCTGCCACGGCGCGCACCCCCTATCCGCGCTGGAGAACGATCGGGCTTACTGCCCGCCACCCAGCGCGTGGACGTAGACGGCGAGGGACTTCACCGTCGTCTCGTCGAGGCGGGTCACCCAGCCGGGCATGACGCCGCCGCGGCCCTGGTTGATCGTCTCGATGATGGTCTTCTCGTCGGAGCCGTAGAGATAGTTGCGGCTCGTGAGGTTCGGGGCGCCGAGCTCGCGGTTGCCGCGGCCGTCCTCGCCGTGGCACGCGGCGCAGTTGGCGGTGAACAGCTCCTTGCCCTTGGCGAGATCGGCGTTCGGCCGGGTGGACTGGCCGGACAGCGACCGCACGAAGTTCGCCACGGTGATCACCTCGTCGGGCTTCAGCACGCCGTTGGGGCCGCCGAGGGGCGGCATCACGCCCTGGCGGGCCCGATCGTCGCCGTTGCGGATGCCGAAGGCGATGGTCTGGTGGATGTCGGCGATGCCGCCGCCCCAGAGCCAGGTGTCGTCGCGCAGGTTCGGGAAGCTGCGCGATCCCGTGGCCGAGAGGCCGTGGCAGGGGGCGCAGTTGTCGCCGAAGGCCGCCTTGCCCTGGGCGAGGGCGAAGGTGAGGAGGGTCGGATCCTTGGCGATGTCCTCCAGCGGCGTGCGGGCGAGGGCGGAGGCCCGCTCGGCCCTCAGGGCCTTCAGGGCGTCGAGCTCGCGCGTCACGTCTTGGCGGGAGGCGTAGCCGAAGACGCCCTTGGTGTAGTTCGTCACCAGCGGCCAGGACGGATAGACGACCCAGTAGCCGATGGACCAGACGATGGTGGCGTAGAAGATGTAGAGCCACCATTTCGGCAGGGGCGAGTTCAACTCCTTGATGCCGTCCCACTCGTGGCCGGTGGTGGTGCGGCCCGTGGCGTGGTCGATTTCAGGTTGGACGGCCATGATTCACTCCTCCCTCAACGGGATCTGGGCGGCCTCGTCGAAGCGCGTCTTGTTGCGGGGCCAGAAGGCGTAGACGGCGATCGCCAGGAACATGCCGACGAAGTAGAGAAGCCCGACCGTCTGGGCGAAGCTGGCAAGCGTGGAATAGGTGCTCATGAGATCCTCGCGGCTCAGCGGATGTTGGCGCTGGCGTCGTAGGTGCGGAAATTCACCATCGTGCCGAGCACCTGCAGGTAGGCGACGAGCGCATCCATCTCGGTGACCGTGCCGGCGGCGGCGGCGGTCGGGTTGCCGCCGAAGGCGCGCACCGTGGCGCCGGGATAGCGGGTCTGGAGCGCCTGCACGTTGGGGCTGTCCGGATTGACCTGCGTCCTCATGTCGACGAGGGCGTTGGCGATCTGGTCGGACGAGTAGGGGACGCCGCCGAGGCGGTTGGTGGCGAGGTGCCCGGCGACCTGCTCGGGCCGGATCTCGGCCTGGGCGAGGAAGGCGTAGCCCGGCATGATCGACTGCGGCACGATCGAGCGGGGATTGGCGAGGTGGGCGACGTGCCACTCGTCGGAATATTTGCCGCCGACGCGGGCGAGATCCGGGCCGGTCCGCTTGGAGCCCCACTGGAAGGGCTTGTCGTACATGCTCTCGGCCGCCAGCGAGTAGTGGCCGTAGCGCTCCACCTCGTCGCGCAGCGGGCGGATCATCTGGCTGTGGCAGTTGTAGCAGCCCTCGCGGACGTAGATGGAGCGGCCGGCCAGTTCGAGCGGTGTGTAGGGACGCACGCCCTCCACCTTCTCGATGGTGCTCCTCAGATAGAAGAGCGGGGCGATCTCGACGAGGCCGCCGATGGCGACCACCACCAGGATGCCGACGGTGAGGATGATCGAGTTCTTCTCGAAGATGGCGTGCTTGTTCCAGAGCGACATGGTCTCTCTCCTCACTCGGCCGGCACGAGGGCGGGGGTGGCTTCAGGCTCTGCAGCCTCGCCCGCGCGCACCGTCATGATCAGGTTGTAGGCCATGATCAGCGAGCCGATGACGAACAGGGCGCCACCGAAAGCACGGATCACGTAGTAGGGGTGCATGGCGTCGACCGTCTCGATGAAGGAGTATTCGAGGAAGCCGAGGGCGGTGTAGGCGCGCCACATCAGACCCTGCATGATGCCGGCGACCCACATGGCCGAGATGTAGAAGACGATCCCGAGGGTCGAGACCCAGAAGTGCCATTCGACCAGCCGGTTCGAATAGAGCTGCTTCCTGTTCCACAGCCACGGCACGAGGCAGTAGACGGCGCCGAAGGAGATGTAGGCGACCCAGCCGAGCGCGCCGGAATGGACGTGGCCGATGGTCCAGTCGGTGTAGTGCGACAGGGAGTTCACCGCCTTGATGGACATGAGCGGACCCTCGAAGGTCGACATGCCGTAGAAGGCGAGCGAGACCACCATCATGCGCAGCACGGGGTCGGTGCGCAGCTTGTCCCAGGCGCCCGAGAGCGTCATCAGGCCGTTGATCATGCCACCCCACGAGGGCATCCACAGCATCACGGAGAAGGTCATGCCGAGGGTCTGCGCCCAGTCGGGCAGGGCGGTGTAGTGGAGGTGATGCGGGCCGGCCCAGATGTAGAGGAAGATCAGGGCCCAGAAGTGCACGATGGACAGGCGGTAGGAGTAGATCGGCCGCTCGGCGCGCTTCGGCACGAAGTAGTACATGATGGCGAGGAAGCCGGCGGTCAGGAAGAAGCCGACCGCGTTGTGGCCGTACCACCACTGGAACATTGCGTCCTGGACACCGGACCAGACGATGTAGCTCTTCGGCGAGAAGATGGAGACCGGGATCGCCGCGTTGTTGCCGAGATGGAGGACGGCGATCGTGACGATGAAGGCGAGGTAGAACCAGTTCGCCACGAAGATGTGGGGTTCCTTGCGCTTCCAGAGGGTCGCGAGGAAGACGAGGAGATAGACGACCCAGACGACGGTGAGGAACAGGTCAGCGTACCACTCGGGCTCGGCGTATTCCTTGCCCTGGGTGATGCCCAGCAGGTAGCCCGTGCCGGCGATGACGATGAAGAAGTTGTAGCCGAGGATGACGAACCAGGGCGCGATCTCGCCGGCGAGGCGGGCGCGGCAGGTCTTCTGGACCACGTAGAAGGAGGTCGCGAGCAGCACGTTGCCGCCGAAGGCGAAGATCACCGCAGAGGTGTGCAGCGGGCGGAGCCGGCCGAAATTGATCCAGGGCAGGTCGAAGTTCAGTGCCGGCCAGGCGAGCTGGCTGGCGATGATGAGGCCCACGGTGAAGCCGGCGATGCCCCAGAATACTGCGGCCACGACGGCGAACTGGACGGGCGCCATGTTGTAGTTCGGCTTGCCGTCGATCTCCTGCGGGATGGAGGCCGAGCGCCCCATGTAGCGGTTGCCGAGGGCGAAGATGGCGCCGATCGACCCTGCGGCGAAGAGATAGACGTGGAAGGAATAGGCCGGATCGACCGAGCCTGACGCAATGTACAGGCACAGGAGAGCGGTGGCGGCGAAGGCCACCATGCTGGTGACCTCCGGTACTGACAATGTCTTGTGGGCTTGACCCTGGCTCATCTCGTGCCCCTCGTCCGGCATGGCGGCAGGTCCGCCGCAACAGGCGATCCCGCATTGCACAGCACCAATGGCAGGCGCAGCGGGGCGGACATTGATGTGCATCAAGATGGGCCGTCGGCCGGAGCGGACGTTCCGGGGGCGTTGATTTCGATCAACGCGCGGGCGCGGATGCCGGTGAAAATCCCGATCGTGGGCGGATATGTCGCCGCCTCGCCCGGAGGTCCGCCCCCATGACGTCCCTGTCGCCCGCCGTGCCTGCCAGCTGCGACTCGTCCCGCCCGGCGGACGGCATCCACCCGGCGTCGCTGGGCAACATCGCCCTCGCCGAAAAGGCGGTGCCGCGCTACACTTCCTACCCGACGGCGCCGCATTTCACTCCGGCCGTGACCGCCGACACCTACCGCGCGTGGCTCGGCGAGCTGTCGCCCTGCACCAGCCTGTCGCTCTACCTCCACGTGCCCTTCTGCGCGGCCATGTGCGCCTATTGCGGCTGCCACACCAAGGTCACGCGCCGCAGCGAGCCGGTGACGGCCTATCGCGATCACCTGCTCGCCGAGATCGACCTCGTGGCCCGGCTGACCCCGGCCCGCCAGGTGCGCCATCTGCACTGGGGCGGCGGTACGCCCTCCATGCTGGGCGAGGCAGGGCTGACGGCGATCGCCGAACGGCTCGCGCAGCGGTTCCGAATCGGTCCCGGCGCCGAGCACGCCATCGAACTCGACCCGCGCCAGCTCGACCGCGGCCTCGCCGCGGCGCTGAAGCGGGTGGGCGTGACGCGGGCGAGCCTCGGGGTCCAGGACCTCAACCCCCACGTCCAGGAAGCCATCGGCCGCATCCAGCCGCTCGCGGTCGTCGCGGCCGCGGTCGAGGCGCTGCATGCCGCCGGCATCGACGCGCTCAGCTTCGACCTCATGTACGGCCTGCCGCACCAGAGCATGGCCGATCTCATGCGCACCATCGACCTCGCCACGGCCATGCGGCCGAGCCGCATCTCGCTCTTCGGCTATGCGCATGTGCCCTGGTTCAAGACCCATCAGCGCCTCATCGACGAGCAGGCCCTGCCAGACGCGGTGGAGCGCTTCCGCCAGCAGACGGCGGCGCGCGAGGCGCTGCAGGCGCGCGGCTACGAGGCCGTCGGCCTCGACCACTTCGCCCGCCCCGAAGACGCCATGGCGGTGGCGGCGCGCGACCAGCGGCTGAAACGCAACTTCCAGGGCTACACCACCGACGACGCGGAGGCGCTGATCGGCTTCGGCGCCTCGGCCATCGGCCGCCTGCCTCGGGGTTTCGTGCAGAACGCGCCGGACATCGGCGGCTACCAGCGGGCGGTCGCGGCCGGCGCCCCGGCGACGGTGCGCGGCCTCGCCCTGTCGCTGGAGGACCGGGTGCGGGCCGACGCCATCGAGCGGCTGATGTGCGACTTCTCCGCCGATCTCGAGGCGGTCGCCCGGCGCCACGGCGTCGCGGGCGACTTCTTCGACAGCGACCTCGCCGGCCTCGTGCCGCTGGAGAGCCAGGGCCTCGTCTCGCGCTCGGACCGGACCGTGGTGGTGAGCGAGGCGGGCCGGCCCCTGGTGCGCGTCGTCGCCTCGCTGTTCGACGCCCATCTCGCCAAGGCGGGCCGCCATTCCAGCGCCGTCTGAGCCGGCGGTCCCCCATGTCCCCCGCGTCCCTGACCTTCTTCGCCGGCATCCTGATGGGGCTCGCCTCGAGCCTGCATTGCGCCGGCATGTGCGGCAGCATCGGCTCGGCGCTCATGCTCACCGTCCATCCGACCGGCGATGCCGGCCAGAGGGCGCGCACCCTCCTCCTGACGCAGTTCGGCCGGGTGCTCGCCTATGCGATGGCGGGCGGCATCCTCGGCACCTTCGGTTCCGGGATCGCCGGCGCCTTCGACCAGACGGCCGCGTACCGGGTGCTGCAATGGGCGAGCGCCGTCACCCTCGGCTGGATCGGCCTGTCGACGGCCGGCCTCATTCCCTCGCTCGTCGCCTTCGACAGGTTGGCGGCGCCCGTCGGCAACACCTTGATGACGCTGACCTCACGCCATCCGGGGATCGGCGTCGGCGGCCCGGTGGCGCTCGGCGTCGTCTGGGGCTTCATGCCCTGCGCCATGGTCTATGGCGCGCTCTTCACGGCGATGCTCGCCGGCAGCGGCCTCGGCGGCGCCGGCCTGATGCTTGGCTTCGGCCTCGGGACCATTCCCGCCGTCATGGCCAGCGCCATGGGGGTGGCGACCCTCAAGGGCCTCGGCCGCAATCCCGCGGCGTCCATGGCCGTCGGCCTCGCCATCACGACTTTCGCCGTCGCCTCGGTGCTGATCGGGCCGGAGGGCGGCGTGCTCTGCCTGCCGGCGCTGCGCTAGGCGCCGGACTGCTTCACTTCGCCGGTTTGCGCCGCCGCCGCCGATAGCCGACACTGCCGGCATGGAGCCGCCTGTCGACCCCCGCCGCGGTGATGCCGAAGACGACGCGTCGAGCCCGGCCACCCGGTCCCTGATCAAGCTTGCCGGCTGGCTCTTCACCGAGATCAGCCTGCCGAAGCTGATCTTCGCGTGGACCAGCCTCATGCTGGTGCCGGCCCTCCTCCTCGGCGCGGCGCCGCTGGTCGTCACCGGCTGGGTCGACACGCTGTCGGGGCGAATCACGGCGCTCGCCGGGTTCAGCTCGGTGCTGCTGCTCCTGCTGGTGGCCGTCGTCGGCTTCTTCGGTTGGCGGCCGCTGTTCCGCTCGGCCGAGCGCAGCTTCTGGTCCCTCAACGCCCTCGCCATCCAGCCCGGCTATGCCACGAGCCGGGAAGCGCTGCGCCATGTCGTCGAGCGCTTCTCCTCGCGCGCCAGCGAGCCCGGACGCCGCGCGCGCCTGCGCTCGCTCTCCGCGATCGGTGCTGCCGCGCTGCTGGCCGTCGCCGCCATCGGCGTGATCCTCCTCGTCTGGCCCTCGACCCGCTGGACCGCCGACTTCATCGACTTCGCGCGCCCCAACCGGCTGGTGCGGCCGGCGCTCGCCAATGCCGTCGTCCTCGTCGCCCTCTACATGGCGGTCGCCTCGATCAGCTGGGGCTATGCCGACGCGACCATGGCGACGCCGGAGGACATCGGCGCCTTCGACATGCCCTCGCACGGCGGTCCCTCCTGGCGGGTGGTCCATCTCTCCGACCTCCACGTCGTCGGCGAGCGCTACGGCTTCCGCGTCGAGAGCGGACGGCGCGGCCCGCGCGGCAACGGGCGGCTCGAGCGGATAGTCGAGAGGCTCGCGGCGCTCCATGCGGAGGAGCCACTGGACCTCATCATGGTGACCGGCGACGTGACCGATGCCGGGCGCTCGGCGGAATGGGCCGAGTTCCTCGACCTCGTCTGGCGCTATCCGCAGCTCGCCGAGCGCATGCTGCTGCTGCCGGGCAACCACGACCTCAACATCGTCGACAGGGCCAATCCCGCCCGGCTCGACGTGCCGTTCAGTCCGGTCAAGCAGCTCAGGCGTCTGCGCACCCTCTCCGCCATGGTGACGATCCAGGGCGAGCGGGTGCGCCTCGTCGATCGTGACCGGGGCGTCCTCGGCCATACGCTCGCCGCCGCAGCCGCCCGCAAGCAGCGCCTGATCCGCTCGCTGGCGGATACGGGCAAGCTCGGCGCGGGGGTGCAGTTCGCGACCTTCTGGGACAATCTCTTCCCGCTGGTCATGCCGCCGAAGAACGACGAAGGGCTCGGCGTCATCCTGCTCAACTCCAACGCCGAGACGCATTTCTCCTTCACCAACGCGCTGGGCCTGGTCTCGCACGAGCAGGAGGCGGCGCTGGCCGCGGCCGTCCGCCAGTATCCGCGGGCGTCGTGGATCGTCGCGTTGCACCACCACGTCATCGAATATCCGCGGCCGGTGCGGGCCTTCTTCGAGCGGGTGGGAACGGCCCTCGTCAACGGCAGCTGGTTCGTCCGTCAGCTCGAACCCCTGGGCGACCGGATCGTGGTCATGCACGGCCACCGCCACGTCGACTGGATCGGCCGGTGCGGCAGCGTCAGGATCGTCTCGGCGCCGTCGCCCGTCATGATCGCGGACGAGACGGCGCCGAGCGTGTTCTACCTGCACAGGCTCTCGTCCGGCGCCGGCGTTCGCCTGAGGCTCGCCGAGCCGGAGAAGATCACCGCGGCGCCGGAGGCTCCGGCGCTCGCGCCGCTGAGGCAGGAGACCGTGCCGCGGCGGGTGAGCCTGCTCTAGGGCTAACGGCGTCAGACGAACTGCACCGAGACGCTGCCCAGCGGCCCGAAGTCGGCGTGCAGGGTGTCGCCCTTCGCCGCCCAGACCGGACGGGTGAAGGAGCCGGAGAGCATGAGGTGGCCGGGCTCCAGCACGGTTCCGAAGCGGCCCACCTTGTTGGCGAGCCAGGCGATGGCCATGGCGGGGTGGCCGAGGACGCCGGCGGCGATGCCCGTCTCCTCGATCTCCGCGTTGCGGTAGAAGATGGCCCCCACCCAGCGCAGGTCCACCGCATCCGGGCGCACCGGGCGACCGCCGAGGATGATGCCGGCGGCGGCGCCGTTGTCGGCGACGGTGTCCTGGATCTTGCGCGGGTTCTGAACGCGCGCGTCGATGATCTCGATGGAGGGCACCACCCATTCGGTGGCGCGCAGCACGTCGACGAGGCCGATGCCCGGGCCCTTCAGCGGCTCCTTGAGGATGAAGGTCAGCTCCGGCTCGACGCGCGGGACGCAATAGTCCTCGAAGCGGACCTTGGCGCCGTCGTTCAGCAGCATCGACTCGAGGAGATGCCCGTAGTCCGGTTCGTCGATCTGCGAGGAGGCCTGCATGGCCTTGGAGGTCAGGCCGATCTTGTGGCCGATCAGCCGGTCGCCGCGGGCGATCTTGGTCTCCGTCACCAGCGAGGAGATGGCGTAGGAATCCTCGATCTGGATGTCGGGCCAGGTCTTGGTGAGCTGCAGCGCCGGGGTGCGGGAGTCCTCGGCGGCAAGCAGGATTTCGGCCGCCTTGCGGCGATCGGCATCGGAAAGCATGGGTCGATCCTTCGGGTGGTCGGGCGGGAGCCGTCAGGCCTTCTCGGGGAAGAGGCCGGTGAGGACCTCGCCCGCGAGATTGAAGGCGGCGACGCCGCGGAAGAGGGCCGCAACGGCCGCGGCCGCGTGGAGCTCGTCGAGCGTCGCGCCGGCCTTGATGGCCGCCTTGGCGTGGTTGGTTGCCGCTTCCGATGTCTGGGTCAGCAGGATGGCGAAGGCCATGAGCTGGACCGTCTTCTGGTCCAGCGCCTCGGGGGTCAGCGCCGTGATGCGCCAGTCCTCGATGGCGGCGACGACCTCGGGAGCGACGGCCATGCCGAGCTTCAGCCGCTTGGCGATGCGCGGGGGCGTGAAGCCGATCATGTCCTCGTAGCGCTTCTCGAGCTCGGCGAGGGTCGGAAGGTCGTCGCGGGTCTCGGCCATGGGGTCTCTCGCTGGGGAGGGGAAGCGGCGTCCTGCCGTCACTGGGGGGTGAGGCCGGCGGCCTTGATGATGGCCGACCACTTCTCGGTCTCGCTCTTCAGGTAGCGGCCGAAATCGTCGCCGAAGACGGTGCCCGGCTCGGCGCCCAGTTCGGCGAACTTGGCGATGATGGCGGGCTCCTTGAGGACGGCGGCGGTGGTCTCCACCAGCACCTTCATGACGGCGGGCGGCGTGCCGGCGGGGGCGACGAGGCCGAACCAGGACGAGGCCTCGAACCCGGCGACGCCGGCTTCCGCCATGGTCGGCAGTTCCGGATAGAGCGAGGAGCGGGTGGCGCCGGCCACCGCGATCGCACGGATCTTGCCGCCGGCGACCTGCGGGCGCACTGCCGGCATGTTGTCGAACATGAAGGGGATGTGCCCGGCGACGAGGTCGTTCATGGCCGGGGCGGCGCCGCGATAGGGCACGTGCTGGATGTTGATGCCGGCCAGCGACTTGAAGAGCTCGCCCGCCAGGTGGTTCGTCGAGCCGGCGCCCGAGGAGCCGAAATGCAGCTTGCCCGGCTCGGCCTTGGCGAGGGCGATCAACTCGGCGACCGTGTTGGCGCGCACCTGCGGGTGGACCGCGAGGACGATCGGCACCGAGGCGGTGAGCGCAATCGGAGCGAAGTCCTTCAGCGGATCGTAATTCATGCGCTGGAAGAGGGAGGGGTTGATGGCGAGCGGGCCGGGGGCGGCGAGCAGGAGCGAGTAGCCATCGGCATCGGCGCGGGCGATGGCCTCGCCGCCGATATTGCCGCCGGCGCCGCCGCGGTTCTCGATGACGACGGGCTGCTTCCAGATCTCCGAGAGGCGCTGGCCGATGATGCGGGCGATGACGTCGTTCGAGCCGCCGGCCGGGAAGGGGACGACGATGCGAACGGCGCGGTCGGGGAAGGCGGCCGCAGGCAGGGCGCCGAGGGTGAGGGCGAAAAGCCCGGCCATGAGGGAAGCAAGCCAGCGGGTCATTGAGATCTCCGGTGCAGGAATATCGATTATTATTAGATCATCGATTTTTATGGTACACCATGGGCTGGCCGGGTCAATGCCGTGGGCCCGGGCTCAGGGAAGGGCGGTTATCGCTCTGTAAATGACGTGAGGTGATGCATGGCTGCCCCATCTGCCGGCGCGATGGTGCCGAAACCCTGCCCCGGGCCTGACCGGAATCCCCGCCGGCCGGCCTTCGCCATGCCGCGCGGCGCCTGCGACACCCATGTCCACGTCTTCGGCCCCGCGGCGCAGTTCCCCTTTAGCCCGGCGCGCAGCTACACGCCGGAGGACTGCACGGTGGAGGATCTCTTCGCTCTTCACGCAGTGCTCGGCATCGACCGTGTCGTCATCGTCCACGGCGGCGCCCACGGCACCGACAACCGGGCGACCCTCGCGGCCCTCGACCGCGCGCCGGACCGCATGCGCGGCGTCGCCGTCATGCCCTCTGGCCTGCCACAGGCGGAGATCGAGGACATGCACCGGCGCGGCATGCGCGGCTGCCGCATGTCGACGGTGGTCAGCGGTGGCGCCTCGTTCGACCATCTGCCGCGGCTCGCGGCGGAGACGCGAGACTTCGGCTGGCACCTCGTCCTCCACTTCCACCGCGCCGAAGAGCTGCTTGACGTCGAGGCGGAGCTCACCGCCTGCGGCAGTCCCTTCGTGCTCGACCACCTGGCGCGGATCACGGCCGCCGAGGGTGTCGAGTCCGCGCCCTTCGCCGCGGTCCTGCGCCTCCTCGACACCGGGCGCTGCTGGGTGAAGCTCGCGAGCCTCTACCGCCTGTCGTCGGATCCCTATCCGCACCGGGACATGCTGCCGCTGATCCACCGGGTCGTCGCCCACCGGCCGGACCGCATCCTGTGGGGCAGCAACTGGCCCCATCCGATCTGCCCCGTGCCCATGCCCAACGACGGGGACCTCGTCGACCTGGTGCCGCTCTGGATTCCCGATGCGGATCACCGCAAGCTTGCGCTGGTCGACAATCCCGCGGCGCTCTATGGCTTTGCGCCCACCGATGACTGAAGGGCCGGCCCGATGAGCCTTCGCGACGTGACGCCCTCCTCTCCGGCGACCCTGACGACGACGCTCGCCGGGCAACTGCGCGGCGCCATCATGCGCGGTGATTTCGAGCCCGGCTCCAAGCTCGTGCTGGATCGCATCCGGGCGCGCTATGGCGTCAGCCTCAGCCCGCTGCGCGAGGCGCTTTGCCGGCTGGAGAGCGAGGGGCTGGTGGAGGCCGAGGACCAGCGCGGCTATCGCGTCTCGCCGGTCTCCGCTGACAACCTCACCGAAGTGATCCGCCTCCGGGTCGAACTCGAGGGCATGGCGGCGCGGGAGGCCATCCTCCACGGCGACGCAGCCTGGGAGGGGCGGATCCTCTCCGCGCTGCACCAGCTCGGCCGCTGCAAGCGCGGGGCGCGTACGGGCGAGGAGCAGGAGGAGTGGGAGGCCCGGCACCGGGCCTTCCATGCCGAGCTGATCTCGGCCTGCCGCATGCCCCTGCTGCAGCAGTTCTGCGAAACCCTGCACGACCAGTCGGACCGCTACCGCCGCATCTTCCTGAAGGACCACGCGCCGGACCGCGACGTTCCGGCGGAGCATGCCGCCATCGCCGAGGCGATGATCGAGCGGCGGGCCGACGACGCGACGACGCTGCTGCGCGAGCATGTGGAGCGCACCGGCCGCAACATCCAGGCGGCGCTGCGCACACGCGCCTGAACCGCGTCAGGCGTTGACGGGCTTCAGGCCGAAGCCGTGCCGGAGCAACTGCCAGCTCGGCGGGGCAGGCGAGCCGTCCGGATAGGCGCCGCCGGCCCGGCCGTCGAGGGTCGCGACCAGGCTCTCCTTGACCCCGAAGACCGCGTCGCTCTCCAGCCAGGGATCGCCCGGCATGAAGAGATGCGTCACCAGCGTCTCGTGGCCCGGCGCGGCGATGCGGAAATGGATGTGGGCGGGGCGCATCGGGTGGCGCTTCGTCGCCTCCAGGAGTTGCCCGACGGGACCGTCGTGGGGGATCGGATAGCTCGACGGCACGATGGTGCGGAAGCCGAAGCGCCCCTCGGCATCGGTGATGAAGCGGGCGCGGAGCGAGGGCTCCTCGGTGCCCTTCTGGGCGTCGTAGAAGCCCTCGTCGTCGGAGTGCCAGATGTCGACGGCGGCCCCGGCGATGGGTGCGCCGGCGGGCGAGGACACGGTGCCTTCGACGAAGAGGCGTTCGCCCGGCTCGTTTGCGGCGATGTCGGCGCCGTAGGGCGTGACCCGGTGCTCGCCGAGATAGAAGGGGCCGAGCACCGTGGTCTCGGTGGCGCCGTCGGGCATGCGGTGGTTGATGGCGTCCACCAGCATGGAGATGCCGAGCACGTCGGAGAGCAGGATGAACTCCTGCCGCTTGTCGTCGCACATGTGGCCCGTGCGGGTCAGGAAGCCGATGGCGGCGATCCATTCCGCCTCGGTCAGTTCCACCTCCTTCACGAAGGCATGGGCGTGGCGGACCAGCGCCTGGACGACCTGCTTCAGCCGGGGATCGGGACATTCGGCGAAGCGCTTCACCACCTCGTCGGTCAGGTTGTGTTCGTCGAAGCTCAGCATGGCGTCACTTCACCAGGGCGGTGGCGAGGAAGGGGAAGAAGGCGATCAGCACGAGGCCGATCCCCATGACGGCGAGATAGGGGATGGTGCCGGCGAAGATGGTCTCGATGCCGACCTTCGGATCGCCGAGCGTCGCCTTCACCGTGAAGACCGAGATGCCGAAAGGCGGCGTCAGCAGGCCCATTTCCACGGCGATGATCGTGACGATGCCGAAATGGATGAGGTCGAAGCCCATGGCGGCTGCGATGGGCGCGCCGATCGGCACCATGATCAGCAGGATCGACGTCGAATCCAGGATCATGCCCATCAGCAGGACGACGATGACGAAGGCGAAGAGGAAGCCGTAGGCGCCGAGCCCGAGGTGCTGGACGAAGTCGCCGATGGCATTCGGCACTCCGGCCATGGAGAGCATGCGGGAATAGAGGCTGGCGGCGATGAGCAGGAAGAGGATCGAGGCGGAGACGAGGCCTGCCTCCTTCAGCACGCGCCAGAACTTCGGCCAGTCGAGACGGCGGCGGACCAGGGCGATGACCAGGGCGCCGGCAGCGCCCACCGCACCCGCCTCGGTCGGCGTGAAGAAGCCGGTATAGAGGCCGCCGAGGATGAGGACGACCAGGCAGGCAATGGGCACCGACTTTGCCAGCATCTCGCCGACCGGCATGGCCGCATCCTCGTCGGCCGCGGAATGGGCGGGATCGACGAAGATCTGTCCCGGACGGAAGCTCGCATAGAGCCAGATCATCACGGTGAAGCCGAAGGCGATGATGAGGCCGGGAATGACGCCGGCGAGGAACAAGCGGCCGATGGAGACCTCGGCGAGCACGCCGTAGACGATCATCAGGAGGCTCGGCGGGATGAGCATGCCGAGGATGGAGGACCCGGCCACCGTGCCGGTCGCAAAGCGCATGGTGTAGCCATGGCGCACCATTTCCGGCACCGCCACCTTGGTGAAGACGGCCGCCGACGCGATGGACACGCCCGTCACCGCGGCGAAGACGGCATTGGCCGCGACGGTGGCCATGCCGAGCCCGCCGCTGATGCGACGCAGCAGCGCCTGGGCGACCTGGAACGTGTCCTTGCCGACGTCGGAGATGGAGACCAGAAGCCCCATCAGCACGAAGAGGGGGATGGTGGCGAAGAGATAGTCCTGGATGCCCGAATAGGTTGCGAGCGCGGTGAAGCGGAAGGCGAGATCGACGTTGTCGCGGATCAGCCAGACGCCGATGGCGCCGGTGCTGATCAGCGACAGGCCGATGGGCAGGCCGAGCAGGATCAGCGCCACCATGGCGCCAATCAGCAGAAAGCCGAGGGTGATGTCTTCCATGGTCGGTCAGCCTTCGGCCGGTTGGCGCCGGCCGGCAATTTCGGCGACGAACAGCATGCAATAGGCGAGGGCGCCTGCCGCCCCGCCGAGAATGATGAGGGCCCGGAAGGGCCAGGTCGGCACCGTGAACAGGCCCTGGACGCCGAAGAATTCGCGGGAGGCGAGGGATGTCCACATGCCCGGCCAGGCGGCCCAGGCGAGGAAGGCCATGACGGCGGCGCCGATGAGCAGGAACAGCGCCTCCACGGCGCGCCCGAGGGCAGGATGGCGGTGCAGGACGCCCTCTATGAGGAAGTCGGCCCGCGTCATGCGGCGCGCATAGATGGTGGCGCCGATCTGCAGGAAGACGATGCCGACGATGGAATGGGCGGCGATCTCCGACACGCCGGTGATCGGCATGGAGAGGAAGGAGCGGCCGATCACGTCGGCGCAGATGAGCAGCATCAGCCCGAAGGTCCAGACCGTGCCGATGGCGGCCAGGGCGTCGAGCAGCATCCGGACGGGATCGAAGGGTTGGGGTGCCGCCTCGCGCTCGAGCGCCGCGACGTCGATGTCGTCGGCCATGGTCGGTCTCCGGATGGCTGCTGGTGAAATGCGTGCGGGCGCCGGAGCAGGTCCGGCGCCCGGTATCGGTGTGTGGGATCAGGCGGTGGCTTCGCGGTCCCAGTCGCGGCCCGGCGTCTGGCCGGCGGCGCGGATGGCGGCGAAATAGGCCTTCAGCACGTCGCGGGAGGCCGGGCCCGAGGTGTCGGCCCAGGTCTTGGCGATGTTCGGCAGGCCGGTGATCCAGCGCTTGCGTTCGGCGTCCGCCATGGTGGTGATGATCGAACCCTTGTCGACCATCTCCTTTTCAGCCGCGGCGATGCGCGAGGAGACGTCCTCGACGTGCTTCTGCGTGGTGATCTTGCCGGCCTCGGCGACCGCCTTCTGGAAGGCGGCCGGCCAGCGGTCGTGGCGCTGCTTGTTGGCGGCGATGCCGCCGACATACATGGCGCCGACGTCGCACTTGGTGACGTATTTCGCCACCTCGTAGACGCGGGTCGGCAGGATGCCGACGAAGAAGGACAGCGCGCCTTCCGACACGCCGGTCTGGATGTCGGTGTAGTAGGTGGTCAGCGCGCCGTCGACCGGGGTGGCGCCGGTGCCGGTGAGCCAGTTGGCGGAGGTGCCGGGCGCCGAGATCTTGCGGTTGCGGAGGTCGTCGAGGGTGCGGACCGGGAAGGTCGACCAGATGTGGTAGGTGTCGGTGATGAACGAGGAGAGCGGCACCATGTTGAGGCCGTTCCAGTTCTGCTTGATGGCCGGAACCGTCGCGTTCAGCTGGTCGAAGGTGCGGGCGATGAGGCCGTGGTCGCCGGTCGTGAAGGGCGTGAAATAGCTCACGTTCTGGAGCGGCATGGTGGAGCCTTCCCAGAGCGTGCCGACGTAGCCGATGTCGGTGATGTTGTCGCGCACCGCCTCCATCGTGTCCTGGAACTTGTAGAGCGTGCCGCCATAGGATTCGCGCCAGTTGACGCGGACCTGGTTGCCGTTGTCGCGCAGGTGCTTCTCGACCTCCGGCTGGAACACGTTCTTCATCATCGAGACCCAGAAGTTCTGGACCGGGTGGCTCGCTGCGATGGTGACGTTGAGGCTCTGCTGGGCCGAGGCCCTGATGTTGAAGACGGGCAGGGTGGCCGCGCCGGCGGCGCCGGCCATGAATGTACGCCTGGTGGTCGTCATCGTCGTTCCTTCCTTGAGGCGGGGATCACGGGGGTCCCCTGTTTCCGTGGCTGTTCTTGGCGGCCGGTTGGCCCGGCCTTTCACGTCGGGGAGTAGGCTAGCACCGCTTCCCCATGCTCATGCAATGGTTCCGAGCGCCCTCAGGATGCGGTCGGGAGTGAAGGGCTGGGCGAGGACCTTCGCGCCGAGGGGCGCGAGGGCGTCGTTGATGGCGTTCATGACGGCTGCCGGAGCGCCGGCGGTGCCGGCCTCGCCCGCACCTTTCGCGCCGAGGAGCGATTCCTTCGTCGGCGTCTCGACGTGGCCGACATGCATGTCGGGCATCTCGGCCGCCATGGGCACGAGGTAGTCGGCAAGGGTGGTGGTGAGGAGCTGGCCGTCCTCGTTGTAGACGCAGTGCTCGTAGAGCGCGCCGCCGATGCCCTGGACGATGCCGCCGCGCACCTGCTCGTCGACCAGCATGGGGTTGATGACCCGGCCGCAATCCTCGACGCACCAGTGTTCCAGCAGCTTGACCATGCCGGTCTCGACATCGACCTCCAGCCAGCTCGCCTGGATGCCGTTGGTGAAGGCGAAGGGGTATTCCTTGGTGATGAAGTGGCGCGTCTGGACGAGCTCGCGGGCGAGGTCCTTCGGCAGCGTGTCGCCGCGGTAGTAGACAATGCGGCCGAGCTCGGCGAGCGGCATACGTGCCTGTCCGGTCGCCTTGTCCACCACCTCGCCCATGACGACGTCGAGGCTCGCCGCTTGCGCCTGCAGCATGGCGCCGGCGACCTCGAGGATCTGCTCCTTGAGGGCAATGGCCGACTGCAGAGCCGCCTCGCCGCCGATGCCGGCACCGCGGCAGGCCCAGGTGCCGCCGCCATAGGGCACGGTGCGGGTGTCGCCGGTGACGATCTTCACCTTCGAGACCGGAACGCCGACGCCGTGGGCGACGATCTGGGCGAGGATCGCCTCGGTGCCCTGGCCCTGCTCGGTGACGCCGGACATCGCGACGACGGAGCCGTCGGGGTCCATGCGCACGGTGCAGCCGTCCTGCGCCGAAATCTTCGCGCCACCGATGCCGTACATGAAGGGCGAGGGGTTGGTGAGCTCGATGAAGCTGGCGAAGCCGAGGCCGCGATAGACGCCCCGTTTGCGCTGCTCGGCCTGATCGGCGCGGATCTTGTCGACCGGCACCATCTCAAGCAGCTTGTCGAGGGAGGCGTGGTGCGACAGGCCCTCGAACCGCATGCCCGCCGGCGAGGTGCAGGGATAGGCGTCGTCGGCAATCAGGTTCTTCCGGCGGATGGCGACCTTGTCCATGCCGAGCGCCTCGGCCGCGAGATCGACCAGGCCCTCGGTCACCGTGGTCGCGATGGGGTGGCCGACGGCGCGGTACTGGCAGGTCGGCGCCTTGTTCTGCAACACGACGGTGGTGGTGCAGCGGTAGTTGGCGAAGGCATAGGGCCCGCCGCAGAGGTTGACGACCTGGTTGCCCTCGACCGCGCTGGTGCGCGGATAGACCGAATAGGGGCCGATGCCCGTGAGGTCGTCGATGTCGAAGGCGAGGAAGCGCCCCTCCGCATCCACCGCCAGGCGACCCTTGATGCGATGGTCGCGGGCGTGGATGTCGCTGCCGAAGGCCTCGAAGCGGTCGGCGATGAACTTCACCGGCCGTCCCATGATCCGTGACATGCAGGCGACCGCCATCTCGTCGGGATAGACGTGGACCTTGATGCCGTAGGAGCCGCCGACGTCCTTGCAGATGACCCGCACGTCGCTCTCCGCCATGCGCAGCTGCGTGGCGAAGACGTTCTGCATCATATGCGGCGCCTGCGTCGAATGATGGACGGTGAGCGTGCCGTCGGCGCGGTTGTAATCGGCGATGATGGAGCGCGGCTCCAGCGTCACGCCGGTGTGTCGGCCGGTGTGGAAGGTGGCTTCCACCACCTTGTGGGCGGCCGCGAAGGCGGCCGCGACGTCACCGGTCTCGGCGGTGCGGGTGAAGACGAGATTGTCGCCGAGCTCGGGATGGATGATGACCGCGCCGGGGGCGAGCGCCGTCTCCATGTCGACCTGGGCGGGGAGCGGATCGAACTCCACCGCGAGCGCCGCGACGCCGTCCTCGGCCGCCGCACGGGTATCGGCGACGACGGCGACGACGGCCTCGCCCTGCCAGGTCGCGCGCTCCAGCGGCAGCGGATATTGCGGCGCCGACTTCATGCCCTTCAGGTGGGCCAGCACGGCCACCCAGGGATCGCAGATCTTGGCGAGGTCGGCGCCGGTGAAGACGCGCACCACGCCCGGCACGGCCAGCGCGGCGCTGGTGTCGATCGAGACGATGCGCGCATGGGCATGGGGCGAGCGCAGGAAGGCGGCATGGACCAGCCGCGGCAGGGTGACGTCGTCGGTATAGGTGGCGCGGCCCTCGACCAGCTTGCGGACGTTGGGGCGCGGCACGGCGCGGCCGATATAGGAGTTCGGCAGGTCCTCGCGCGACAGGCCGAGGGATTTCGGCGTGACGATCTCGTTCATCGGACGGCCTCGCGGGTGCGGCGCGCCTTGAGGGTGTCCTCGACGGCGTCGACGATGGCCTGGTAGCCGGTGCAGCGGCAGTAATTGCCGGAGATGTGTTCGCGGATCTCCTCGCGCGAGGCATTCGGCGCCTGGGTGAGGATATCGGCGGCGGTGACCAGCATGCCCGGCGTGCAATAGCCGCACTGGGCGGCGTTGCGGGCGACGAAGGCCTCCTGCAGGTCGCGGATCTCGCCGCTGTCGGAGAGGCCCTCGATGGTCTCGACCGCAGCGCCGTCGAGGCTCGCGGCGAGCACCAGGCAGCCGCGCACCGCGTCGCCGTCGACGCGGACGGTGCAGGCGCCGCAGACGCCGTGCTCGCAGGCGGTGTGGGCGCCGGTCAGGCCGAGTTCGCCCCGCAGGAAGTCGATGAGATGGATGCGCGTGTCGACGCTGCGGGAGACCCGCTCGCCGTTGACCGTCAGCGTGATGTCGATGCGGCGGTTCATGCGGCCTGCTCCGCCGGCGTGAGGAAGGACGAGAGCGCGCGGCCGGTGAGTACGCGGGCGAGGTGGCGCTTCAGGTCGGGGCCGCCATGGAGGTCCCCCGGCGGATCGAGGTCGTCGGTGAGGGCGGCCTGGGCCGCGGCGATGGAGGCCTCTCCCAACGGACCGCCGACGAGGGCGGTGGAGGCGCCGCGCGCGATCTCTGCGCCGGAGCCGACGCCGAAATAGACGAGACGCGCCGTCTCGACGGAACCGTCCGGCCGCATGGACAGCACGGCGGCGAGGCCGGCCATGGCGTAGTCGCCCGAGCGGCGGGTGACCTCGACGATGGCCTGGCGGCTGGCGGGTGTCGCCACCGGCACCTCGACGGCGGCGATGATCTCGCCGGGGCTGAGGTCGGTGGAGAACAGGCCCTGGAAGAAGTCGGCGGCGGGCACCCGGCGCTCGCCACCCTGCGAGGCGATCACGATGGTGGCATCGAGCGCCACGACGCAGGCCGGCAGCTCGGCGGCCGGATCGGCGAGCGCGAGGCTGCCGCCGATCGTTCCGCGGTTGCGGATGGCCGGATGGGCGATGAGGGGAGCAGCCTTGGCCAGCAACGGCGCGTGGGCGGCGACGAGCGGGTCGCGACCGAGTTCGGCATGGCGGGTCAGCGCGCCGATGCGCAGCGTCGAGCCGGCCATCGAGACGCCGCGCAGCGCGGCGATGCGGGTAATGTCGACGAGGCCGGAGGGCTCCGACAGACGGAACGACAGCGTTGCGAGCAGGCTCTGGCCGCCCGCGAGGATCTGCGCCTCGGGTCCGGCGGCGTCGAGCGCGCGCCAGAGCTCGTCGAGACTATCGACGCGGGCATAGCCCATCGCCGGCCACTTCATGATACGTCTCCTCGCGTCGGGATGCCTTGCCCACCTTGCCGGCGGCGGCCCCGTTCTGTTTAATTGGTCAAATGATCAACTACGGCGTACGGCAGAGTCAAGGGGCTTGCCGCTCTGCCGAAGGGAGGTTCAGGGGAATGTCCGACGGGCCGGACGCGATGGTCAGGCGGCGGCGCCTCGCGCCGGAGGCGCGGCGTGAGCAGATCGTCGACGCGGCCGTCTGCTATTTCGCCGAGGTGGGGCTCTCCGGCACCACCCGCGACCTCGCCAAGCGCGCCGGCATCACCCAGGCGCTGCTCTACCAGTATTTCCGCAGCAAGGCGGACCTGCTCGAGGCCGTGTTCGCGCGCGTCTATCTCGACCGGATGTCGCCGCATTGGCCCGGGCTGATCACGGACCGCAGCCGCCCGCTGCGCGAGCGCATGCTGACCTTCTACGCGGAATATTCAGGGGCCATCTTCTCCTACGAATGGCTGCGCATCTTCATGGCGGCGGGCCTTGCCGGTGAGGCGCTGAACCGCCGCTATCTCGATCATGTGCGCGACCTGTTGCTGGTGCCGCTCCTGGAGGAGATTCGCTTCGCTGCGCGGCACAATGCCCAACCGGAGATGGAGGACCTGTGGAACCTCCATGGCGGGATCATCTATCTCGGCATCCGCCGGCACATCTACCACCTGCCGACTCCGGACGACGTGATGCCGGTGATCGAGCGGGCGATCGACCGTTTCCTCGCCGGGTTCGCCATCGGCGACAGAGCATGAGAGACAGATCCCGATGACCACGCTCTTCGCCATCCACGCCCTGGACAGGACCGACGCCCTGCCGGTGCGGCTCGCGCACTACGACGCGCACAAGGCGTTTCTCGCGGACACATCGGCGCACGGCGTCAGGATCGTCATGTCCGGGCCGCTGATGAGCGACGACGGCGAGCGGATGATCGGCAGCCTGTTCCTCGTCGAGGCCGCAGATCGTGCCACGGTCGAGGCGTTCAATCGCGCCGATCCCTTCCACGCGGCGGGGATCTGGCAGGCGGTGACGATCACCCGCTTCCTGCGCCGCCAGGGCTGAAGGCGCGCCGCCCTCAGCTGACGACGGAGGGGCTGGTGCGGCCGGTGAAGCGCGTGACATCCGCCACCTGCATGGCGATTTCCTGCACCTCGGCGAGGGCCTCGGCGGCGAGCAGCCCATGGTCGGCGCCGCGCGGCGCGAAACGCTCCAGATAGACGCGAAGCGTCGCGCCACGCGTGCCGGTTCCCGACAGGCGGAAGACGATGCGGGCCTCGTCGGCGACGATCTGCACGCCCTGCTTCGTCGCCACCGAGCCGTCCACCGGGTCGGTATAGGCGAAGTCGTTGGCGTCGGTGACGGTGAGGCGGCCGGCGAGTTCGCCGGCGAGTGCGGGGAGCCGGCGGCGCAGCGTCGCCATGAGCTCCTCGGCGCCGGCCGTCTCCACCTCCTCGAAGTCGAGGCGCTGGTAGTAGTCGCGGCCATAGGCCTGCCAGTGGTCGCGCAGGATCTGGCCGACCGACAGGCGCCGCTCGGCCAGGATGTTCAGCCACATCATCACCGCCCAGAGGCCGTCCTTCTCGCGCACGTGGTTGGAGCCCGTGCCGGCGCTCTCCTCGCCGCAGATGGTGATGAGCCCGGCTTCCAGCAGGTTGGCGAAGAACTTCCAGCCCGTCGGCGTGACATGGCAGGGGACGCCGAGGGCGGCGGCGACGCGGTCGACGGCGCGGCTGGTCGGCATGGAACGGGCGACGCCCGTCAGGCCGCCGCGATAGCCGGGCACAAGATGGGCGTTGGCGGCGATGACGGCGAGGCTGTCGCTCGGCGAGACGACGAGGCCGCGGCCGATGATGAGGTTGCGGTCGCCGTCGCCGTCGGAGGCGGCGCCGAAATCGGCCTCGGAGCGCCCGGCCACCATGTCCACCAGGGCGGCGGCGTGGTGCGGGTTCGGATCGGGATGCAGGCCGCCGAAATCGGGCAGCGGCACCCGGTTCATGAGGTGCGCTTCCGGCAGGCCGAGGCGGCGGTGGAAGAGTTCCGTGGCATAGGGGCCGGTCACCGCGTTCATGGCGTCGAAGCGCATGGTGAAGCCGGAGCGGAAGAGCCCGGCGATACGGTCGAAGTCGAAGAGGCTCTCCATGAGGTCGACATAGTCGGCGACGCTGTCGACGACCTCGATGAGGCAGCCCTCGATCGTGTGGCGGCCGACCTGGTCGAGCGGCAGGTCGGGGGTGTCGGCGATGGCGTAGCGCGCGCAGGTGCGCGTGCGCGCATGGATGGCGTCGGAGACCGCCAGCGGGATCGGCCCGCCGTGGGCGGCGTTGATCTTGATGCCGGAATCGCCGTCGGGACCGCCGGGGTTGTGGCTCGCCGACAGGATGATGCCGGCCCGCGCCTTGCGCTTGCGGATCATGGCGGAGGCGGCCGGCGTGGAGAGGAGGCCGCCCCGGCCGACCACCACATGGCCGACCTTATGGGCCACGGCCATCTTCAGGATGGTCTGGATGGCGCTGTCGTTGAAGAAGCGTCCGTCCCCGCCCACCACCAGCGTCACGCCAGCGACGTCCAGTTCCTCGAAGGCGGACTGGATGAAGAGCGCGACGTAATGGGGCTGCATCATGTGCCCGGTCGGCTTGCGCAGGCCCGACGTGCCGAGGGTCTGGTCGAGATAGGGGCGGGCGTCCACGGACAGGATCACATGCGTCTCCAGGGGTATCTGCAAACCGGGCGACAGGTGCCATGACACCGCGCCGGTCCGGCGCCATATCATTTCAAGCGGGATGAACCCTAGCTGAAGCCGGGACACCGACGACAGAAACGAGAGCGACCGGTATCCTGTTCCAAGCCTCTCAGGGCCGCCGCTTCGGGCCGCCTCGGTCAGGCCGTCTTGCGCGCGAGATAGACGGTCTGGGTGTAGCTGCTGTCCAGCAGCGGATTGTGGAAGGTCACCGGCGCCGACCAGGCCTCGGCGAAGACGCCGGACAGGCGGGTGATGAAGGCCGGATCGGCCACCGCATCGGACCACAGGCCGAAGATGCCGCCCGGCCGGATATGGCGGCCGACGGCGGCGAGGCCCTGCGGCGTGTAGAAGCCCGTGCTGCGTGCGTCGAGAAGGTCGTCGGGGGCGTGATCGATATCGACGAGGACAGCATCGAAGAGGCGCCCGGGCGCCGCCGGGTCGAGCCCTGCGGCGCTCGCCGCCAGGGCGAAGAAGTCGCCGGCGACGAGGCGACAGCGCGGGTCGGCCGCGAGCGCCTTGCCCATCGGCAGCAGGCCGGCCCGGTGCCAGCCGATCACCGGCTCCAGCATCTCGACGACGACGAGGGAGGCGACGGCCTCATGGTCGAGGACCGCCTTGGCGGTGTAGCCGAGGCCGAGGCCGGCGACGGCCACGTCGACGGACCGCCCGGCGAGGGCCTTCAGGCCGAGATCGGCAAGGGCGACCTCGGAGGCGGTGAAGAGGCTGGACATCAGGAACTCGTCGCCCAGCTTGATCTCGTAGACGTCGACGTCGAGCCTGTGCTCGCGTCGCCGCCGCAGGCTGAGCGGGCCGATGGGCGTTTCCTGGTAGTCCAGTTCCTGGAAGAAGAGGCTCAAGGCCGTATGTCCCGCGATGCTGCCGCTTTCTGGCGACGGCCGGGAGCCTAGTCGCAAAGCCGGCGCAGCGATACCGCAGCCGCGGAGCGTACACGCAGGTGCGGCGTTGCTCAGTCGGCGACGACGACGTTCAGCCGGATGCAAGGAGCGAGGCGATGCGCGTGATGGTGCTGGTGAAGGCGACGGAGGACAGCGAGAGGGGCTTCGACCCCTCGCCCTCGTCGCTCGCGATGATGGCGGCGATGGGCCGTTTCAACGAGGAGCTTCGCGCCGCCGGGGTGCTGATCGCGGGCGACGGTCTCAAACCCTCCTCGGAAGGACGGCGGGTCGCCTTCGACGGGGCCGGCCGCACCGTCACGGAAGGGCCCTTCGCGCCCGCCGGCGAGCTCGTCGCCGGGTTCTGGCTGTGGAACGTCGCCGACATGGAGGAGGCGGTCGCCTGGGTGAAGCGCTGCCCCAATCCGATGCCGGGCCCCAGCGTGATTGAAATCCGCCCGCTCTACGAGATGGCGGATTTCGCCTGAGGCGCGAAGGGCCGGGGAGGCCGGCCCTTCGCTCGAGAGGGTGGTCAGCCGTGGCCGGGCGAGCCCGAGGGCGCGTGACCGCGGGTCTTCCAGAGCGAGAAGACCACGCCGCCGGCGATGAGCGAGAGCGTCACACCCAGCGATATCGCGGGGTCGAGCTTGCCGACGATCTGGTTCCAGAAGATCTTCGCGCCGATGAAGACGAGCACGATGGCGAGTGCGTACTTCAGGTACTCGAAGCGGTGCACCATGGCGGCGAGGGCGAAGTAGAGCGCCCGCAGGCCGAGGATGGCCATGATGTTGGCGGTGAAGACGATGTAGGTGTCGGTGGTGATGGCGAAGATCGCCGGCACCGAGTCCACCGCGAAGACGAGGTCGGCGATGTTGATGACGACCAGCGCCAGGAACAGCGGCGTCGCAAAGCGCGCCATCTTGCCCGTCACCGGGTCGGGCTTGGTGACGAAGAAGTTCGCACCGTGCAGTTCCGGGGTCATGCGCATGCGCTTCGACAGGAAGCGCACGACGGGGTTGGCGGAGACGTCCTGCTCGCTCTCGCCCATCAGCAGCATCTTGATGCCGGTGGCGATGAGGAAGGCGCCGAAGATGTAGAGCACCCACTCGTACTGCTGCACGAGCGCCGCGCCCAGCGCGATCATGATGCCGCGCAGCACCAGCACGGCGAGGATGCCCCAGAGCAGGGCGCGGTACTGGTATTTCGCGGGGATGGCGAAATAGCCGAAGATGATCGAGATGACGAAGACGTTGTCGATCGACAGCGCCTTTTCCAGCGCGTAGCCGGTGAAGTACTCGATGCCCGAGGTCGGGCCCATGGACCACCAGATCCAGACGCCGAAGACCACCGCGATGGCGATGTAGAAGGCCGAGAGGACGAGGCTTTCGGTGACGCCGAGCTCCTTGTCCTCCTTGTGCAGCACGCCGAGGTCGAAGACGAGCAGCGCGCCGACGAGGGCGAGGAAGATCAGCCAGAGCCAGGCGGGCTTGCCGAGAAAGTCGCCGGTCAGGAATGAGACGAGCAGTTCCATGGTCAACCTTTGGGTGGGGGAACCTGCGACCCGTCGGGGGCAGCAGGGTCGACGTCGATGTCTGCCGATGCGGTTCTCGCCCGAGGCTCCGGGCGCGTCCGCGCCGGGGTCCGGCCGAACGATGGGTCACGCGGAGGGCGATGCCCGCCGTGGTCCCCCGTCCGTTGCATGCCTGCTGGAACCGCCGCTGCCTCGCCTCAGTGGGAGAGGAGGACGGGAAGCGGCGGCTGCGACACGATGGTCCGCGTCGCGCCGCCGAGGATGAAGTCGCGCATGCGAGAATGGCCGTAGGCGCCCATGACGAGCAGCCCCAGGCCGTGGGTGGCGGCGTAGTCGCCGAGGGCCTGGCCGACGGGGCGGCCTGACGCGGGCTCCTCGTCGACCGTCGCCTCGATGCCGTGGCAGGCGAGGTGCCGCACCAGGTCCGCCACCGCCCGGCGGGTGGGGATGGTCTTTTCCTGGGTGACGGTGACGATGCGCACCGTGCCGGCCCGGGTCAGGATCGGCAGGGCGTCGGCGACGGCCCGTGCGGCCGGCCGGCTGAAATCCCAGGCGATGCCGACGGCGCCGAAGGGGTTGCCGGTTCCCGTGCGCTGCTCGGGGAAGACCAGTGTCGGGCGGCCGGAGCCGAAGATGACGCTCTCGGCGATCTGCTGCGCTCCGGTCTCTTCCCCGATGGCGATCAGGGTGAGGTCGTGGGTCCGCGCCTGCTCGGTGACGAGGGCGCCGAGCTGCGAACGCTGGCAGGCATCAGTGACGTGATGGCTCGTCACGGCCCGGTCCTTCGCCGCGCCCGCGAAGGCCGCGATGGCGGCGCGGGACCCCGCCTCGCTCTTTTCACGCTCCGCCGCGACCATGCCCGGCAGGTCGAGGAGGCTGTTGGCCAGCACGTTGCCGACATGCGGCAGCTCCACATGGACGGCGTGCACCGTGACCGACGCGCCGAGCGCGACGGCGAAGTCGAGCGCCTGATCGATGGCCGAAGCCGGGGTCGGCTCGGGGTAGCTGTTCAGGGGGAACAGCAGATCCTTGAAACCCATTGCGAAGTCCTCGCTCACGCCGGGCATCCCGGAAGGGGAGCCAGGCCGCCGCCGGACACCGCCGGAAGCGAGCGGAATATGGGCTTGATCGATCATCGGAAAAAGCAGATTGTTTGCACGATTATCATCGAAAAAATCTGCGTGTTAAGGACGGCGCCCGTGCTCAACTACAAGCAGCTCCACTATTTCTGGCGGGTCGCCAAGGCGGGCAGCATCGCCCGTGCCGCGTCGCAGCTCCGCCTCGCGCCGCAAACGATCAGCGCGCAGATCGGCACGCTGGAGGAGCAGCTCGGCGCCAAGCTGTTCCGGCGGGTGGGTCGCGGTCTCGAACTGACGCCGGCGGGCGACCTGACGCTGTCCTATGCCGACGAGATCTTCCAGATCGGCCGCGAGCTGGAAGCGAACCTGAGGAACCAGGCGGACAGCAAGGACATCCTGTTCCGCGTGGGGGTAGCCGACGTGGTGCCGAAGTCCATCGCCTACCGGCTGCTGGCGCCGGCGCTCGCCGGCGGCGCGCGGGTGCGTCTCATCTGCCGCGAGGACAAGCTGGACAGGCTGTTCGCCGAGATCGCCACCCACAAGGTGGATCTCGTTATCGCCGACCGGCCGCTGCCCCATGCCCTCGGCGTGAAGGGCCACAGCCATTCGCTGGGCCGCACGGCGCTCGCCTTCTTCGCCACACCCGATCTCGCCGCGCGCTACCAGCCCGGCTTCCCGCGCTCGCTGCACGGCGCGCCGATGCTCATCCCCGGCGACAGTTCCACCATGCAGATGGGACTGACGCGGTGGTTCAGCGACCAGCAGATCGAGCCCAGGATCGTCGGCGAGTTCGACGACAGCGCCCTGATGAAGGCCTTCGGCAAGGCGGGCACGGGCATCTTCCCGGCGCCCGCCATTCTCGCCGAGGAGATCGAGGAGCAGTTCGGCGCGACCATGATCGGCCGGGCCGAGGGCATCTGGACGCGCTATTACGCCATCTCGGTGGAGCGCAAGCTCAGCCACCCGGCCGTACTCGCCATCAGCGAGGCCGCCCGGGCCGAGGGGGCACACTGAACCGGGCAAGCGAATCAGCCGTCGGAAGAGGCTGGAGCACCGGGCAAAAATTGCCGGCCAATAGGCAGAAAATACCCATATAAATATTTGAAAAAAAAGAGCTTTTGACGAAATTTCCGCGCCTGGTTTCGCGCCCCCGCCCGTTTCAGTATCAGGTGACACCCACGATCCGGGCGTCGCCGTTGGCCAGGGTGGGAGAAGCGTCGTGTCTCTTGGGGCGGCATCTGTGGGTCTGATGACCATCGGGGCACCGGTCATGACGGACGGTGACAGCGAGGACCGAAAGGCCGGCGTCCAGGCGATGCCGGCTTTCGTGCGTCCGGCCGACGCCGACGACCTTCTGCTGCGGCGGATCGGCTGCGGCGAGGAGGCAGCCTTCCGCGCCCTGGTGGAGCGTCACATCGACCGCGCCTACGCGCTCGCGCTGCGCATCCTGCAGAACGGTGCCGATGCCGAAGACGTGGTGCAGGAGACCCTGCTGAAGATCTGGAACGGGCGGGGATCGTGGGAGGAGGGCCGCGCCCGGTTCTCCACCTGGCTCTACCGGGTGGTCACCAACCGCTGCCTCGACATCCGGCGCCAGCCCCGGATGGAGGAGATGGAGGCGGCGCCCGAAGTGGCGGACGGCCAGCCCGACGCGCTCACCTCGCTCCATCGTCACGAGGTCAGCGACCTCCTGCAGAAGGCCATGGACCGCCTTCCCGACCAGCAGCGCGTGGCGATCATCCTGTCCTATTTCGACGATCTCGGGAACGCCGAGATCGCCGAGGTCATGGAGACGACGGTCTCCGCCGTGGAGTCGCTGCTCAAGCGGGGGCGCCAGGCCCTGCGCAAGTTGTTGAACCGGGCCGAACGCGACATCCGCCAGTCGTTTACCGACGATTAACCATAAATCGACTGCGCCCCCCAAATGCTCCGCCTGAATTGGCGTGGGCTATCCGTTGAAGCTTCAGACGCGGACGGCCGCGTTGCAGCGCCTCGATGACGTGAGGCGTCGTGTAAGCCTTGCGAGGAGTACGACCTCATGCCCGTCATTTCGACGAACATCGCCGCCAACTCGGCCGTGCGCTACCTGAACGTGAATTCCGCCGACCAGACCTCGTCGCTGTCGAAGCTCGCCAGCGGCTCGCGCATCTCCCAGGCCTCCGACGATGCCGCCGGCCTCGCCATCTCGACGCGCATCACCTCCGACGTGACGACGCTGACCCAGGCCGCCACCAACGCCTCCCACGGCATCTCGGTGCTGCAGACCGCCGACGGCGGCGCGGCCAACATCAGCGACATCCTGCAGCGCATGAAGGCACTGGCCTCGCAGTCCGCCTCCGGCACCGTCACCGACAACGAGCGCGCCTATATCGACGCGGAGTTCTCGCAGCTGACGGAGGAAATCAACGGCATTTCCGAGTCCACCCGCTACAACGGCCAGAGCCTCCTCGACGGCTCCAGCGCCTTCGCCGAGGGCATCGCCGTCATGGTCGGCTCGGACGCCTCCGACACCATCACCGTCTCCATCGCGACCCTCAACGCCGAGGCCCTCGGCATCACCGCCGATGCGGACGAGGCTCCGGCGGCTCTCGTCGGCGGTTCGACCGGCTTCGACGCCAGCGGCGGCGACGTCTCCTTCAAGGTCAACGGCACCACCGTGACGCTCACGGATGACGGCGGTTCGGGTACGGACGGCGTCTATTCCGCCGCCGACATCGCCACCGCCATCAACACCGCCCTCGGCGGGGGCAGCACGGTTGCCGCCGGGGTCGATTCCACCACCGGCGCCCTGACCCTGACGAACACCGCGACGGGCTCGTCCGCCGAGATCGAGCTCTCCGACTTCACCGGCCTGACGGCGACCGACCTCGGTTTCACGACGACGTCCAGCACCGGCCGCGACGAAGGCGACACGCTGTCGGTGGCGACCCAGGACGGCGCCAACGCCGCCCTCGAGGCGCTGGACGAGGCGATCAACCTCGTCTCCAAGGCGCGCGCGGACATCGGCGCGACGGAATCGCGCTTCGCGTTCCGCTCGGAATCGATCGCCACCAGCATCGAGAACCTGAGCGCCGCCAATTCGGCCCTGCAGGACGTCGACGTCGCCTCGGAATCCGCCAAGCTCGCCTCGGCGAAGGTGAAGACCCAGGCCGCCGTCGCCGCCGCCTCGCAGGCCAGCCAGATGCCTCAGGACCTCCTGAAGCTGTTGCAGTGACCACTGACACTTTTCACTGACGACGAGACCGGGAATCGGGGCGCAGCTCCGGTTCCCACCCTTGCGGAGGGGGCATCATGGCCAGCGTTTCGAGTTCGACGTCCAGCCTCCTCTCCTCGGCCTACACGAGCTCGACCACCACCACGACCGCGTCGAGCAGCACCACCTCGTCCGGCACCACGTCCTCTTCGAGCAGCACCAGCAGCACCGACAGTTCGGACATCGACTGGGACGCGCTCATCGAGGCGGCGGTACAGGCCAAGCTCACCCGCGCCGACACGATCGACGTCAAGATCACCGACAACGAGACGAAGATCGCGGCCTACGAGAGCCTGCAGTCGCTCCTGACCGACATCTCGACCGCTGCCCAGGCCCTGCGCGCGCCATCCGGCGTGGTCGACGCACAGGACGACGCCTTCCTCAACCGGGCCGCCTATCTTACCGCCAACGGCGACGTCGACGCCTCCGCCTCGGTGTCCGTCTCGGTGGACAGCGGAACCGAGGTGGGCTCCTACGACCTCGAGATCCAGCAACTCGCCAAGGCGCACAAGGTGGCGGGATCGGCGATGGCGAGCAGCAGCGAGAACCTCGGCCTGTCCGGGGTGATGACGCTCGGCGTGGAGGACGGCGAGGGCGTCGCGATCACCATCGCGGAGGACATGACCCTCGCCGAGATCGCCGAGGCGATCAACGCGACGAGCGACGAGAGCGGCGTCAGCGCGACCATCCTGAAGGTCTCGGCCGAGGCCTACCGGCTGGTGCTGTCGAGCGTCGAGACGGGCCAGACCATCACCGCGAGCGACGGCACCGGCGGCGTGCTCGCATCGCTCGGCATCGTCGACGAGGAGGGCGCCTTCGCCGACGAACTGCAGGCCGGCCAGCAGGCGATCCTGGTGCTCGACGGGGTCGAGATCACGCGGTCGTCCAACGACGTGGACGACCTGATCGACGGCATGACCTTCCGTCTCTACCAGACGACGCCCGCGGGCACGTCGATCACCGTGGAGGTCGGCGCCGACGTCAGCGAGGTGAAGGAAGCCGTCCAGGCGCTGGTGGACGCCTACAACGCCTTCCGCGAATTCGCGGTGAGCCAGCAGACGCTGACCAGCAGCGGCACGGCGTCGGAAGAGTCGATCCTGTTCGGAGACGGCACGCTGCGTTCGGCGACACTCGCCGTCTACGACGCGCTGAACCAGACGATCGATGACACCGCCATGTCGCTGCTCGGCCTGACCTTCGACGAGAACAACTACCTGGAACTGGACGAGACCGCCCTGGACGAGGCGCTGCTCAGCAATCTCGACGAGGTCCAGTCGCTGCTCTCCTTCCAGATGGACGCCTCGTCGGCGGATCTGATGCTGCTCTCCCGCGGCACGTCGGCGCCGGCGGACTTCACGCTCGACGTCACGACCGATGCCGACGGGGCCCTCGTCTCGGCCTCGGTCAACGGCAATGCCTCGCTGTTCACCGTGTCGGGAACGCGCATCATCGGGGCGGAGGGCACGGCCTACGAGGGCTTCACCTTCGTCTTCGCCGGCCAGAAGAGCCAGTCGATCGACGTCTCCTTCAGCACCGGCATCGCCGAGCTGCTCTACAACGCGACCGAGGACCTGGTCGACGGTTCGGCGGGGACCCTCCAGACGCTCATCGATAACCTCGAGAGCACCAACGACACCCTCCAGTCCAAGAGCGACACGATCCGCTCGTCGGCCGAGACCTACCGGACCAACCTGACCAATCGCTACGCCGAGTATCAGGCCGCCATCTCCGAGGCGGAATCGACCCAGGACTACCTGACCGCCCTGCTCGACCAGTGGAACAGCTCGTGATGACCCAGACCATGACCCGCGCCATCAGCGCCTATCGCTCGACCTCGGCCAGCGTGCATCCGCTGGTCGCGGTGGTCAGGCTATTCGACGAGATGCTCGTGCAGATCCGCCGCGGCATCCAGGCCACCGAGGCGCGCCGTCACGAGGACAGCTTCATCGCCATCGCCAAGGCCGGGCTCATCCTCCAGGGCCTCAGCCACAACCTGCGCTTCGACAAGGGAGGCGACGTCGCCGAGACGCTGCTCGCGACCTACACGAAGAACTGCATCGCCCTGCATGCGGCCTATGGCCGGCCGGATGCCGTGGCTCGCTACCGTGCCATCGCGGCCGGGCTCGCCGAGCTGCGCGACGCCTGGGCCGCCGCGGCCGGCATGCGGTCCCTCGCCGAGGAGGCGCAGGCGGTGTCGTCCGCCGGCCGCCGCCCGTCCTGACCGGCTGAACTTGCCTCTCGCCAAATCAGCTTTGTTTCGCGTAACAATCCGACACGAGCCGTTGCATGTCGTCACAGCCTGAAACGGCGGCATACAGGGCTGCGCCCCCCCGGCGCGGCGGCAAGCGAAGGTCGGACACGGGCGGATCCCATGCAGCGCTTGGATTTCCAGGATGCCCTCGATCGCTTCGGCGCTGATCTCGGCCGCTGGCCGGCCGCCGAACGGGCCCTCGCGCAGGCGCTGTTGCGCGAGGATCCCTCCCTCGGCGAACTCGTCGCCGAGGCGCGACGGCTGAAGTCCCTCGTCGCCTCCACGGCCCCCGTGCGCGCCCCGGCCGGGCTCGCGGACAGGATCGTCTCCCTCGCCGCCGCCTCCACGCCGCCGCTTCCGCGCGTGGCCTCGCCG
>NZ_JBQVQL010000030.1:0-45656 GCF_052440005.1 Phreatobacter sp. | reverse complement strand
ACCCCCCCCGCGGGGGGCGGTCCGGGCGCGCGGGGGGGGGGGGGGGCCCCCATGGCGCTCTCCATCTGCCGCTCTCCCCCTCACCCGCCTCGCTCACGCTCGGCGACCTCTCCCCGCCGGGGAGAGGTGAAGATGCGGCGGCGGCTGGGAGCGGGGGAAGTGGCGGCCCGTCGCCGCTGGCCGTCATCCCCGGCCGAGCGCAGGATGTGCCCTGCAGCCTCGAAGGACGCACTTGGCGCCATGCAGGGTGCCGGGCGGCCTGCCGAAGCTCAGCCCGCCCGCGCCATCCGCCGGCAGTGGTAGTCATAGGCGACCGTGAAGCCGAGACGCTGGTAGAGCGCGTGGGCCTTCACATTGGTCTTGCGCACCTGCAGATAGGCCGTGTGGGCGCCGTGGGAGCGGCCCCAGTGCAGCAGCGCGCCGATCATGCGCTGCCCCGCCCCCGACCCGCGCGCGGCGGGCGCAACGGCGAGATCGTAGAGCCCGACATAGCCGCGGTCGGCGACGGCGAGACCGAAGCCGACCGGCTGCTTGTCCACATAGACGGTGGCGAAGGCGGTCTCGACGCGGATGGCGCCGACGATGCGGGCGAGCATGTCGCGCTGCCAGTCGGCGAGTTCGTAGGCCCCGGCCGCGCCGTCGATCCAGGCCTGCGAGGGCTCCTCCGACAGCACCACGGCGGCGTCGGGCGCGCCGCTCATCTTCACCCGGTCGGCGAGCGGGGCGACCATCACGTCGGTCTCGTCGTAGATCGTCCAGCCGGCGCTCGCGAGGGCGGCGTCGATGCCCTCGCCCGCCAGCGGCGTGATGCGCACCATCGGCTCGATGCCGGCCTTGCGGTAGAGCGTCCGCACGGTGCGGATCAGCTCCTCGCCGGAGATCGTCGAGGGATAGAAGGGGCTCGCCGCGTTGGAGCGCTTGGTATGGCCGCCGGCCATGCGCAGCAGCCAGCCGTCGCAATAGACGGTCTGCAGCGCCGGCCAGGCATTGAAGAGGCGCTCCTCGAGGGTGCGGACCACGGCGGGATCGTTCATGGGGTCATGCCTTGTCAGGTGCCCGGGTTCCAGCCGGGAGGCGCCAGCCTGAAGCCGGCGAAGTCGAAACCGGGCGCGACAGTGCAGCCCACCAGCGTCCAGTCGCCGAGCGTCTCGGCCGCCTGCCAGTGGTGCGGCGGCACGACCCCCTGAGGCCGCTGTCCCGCCGCCAGATCCGCGCCGAGGACGAGTTCGGTCACCGGGCCGGCGTCGGTCGCCGCGAGCGACAGCTTCAGCGGCGCGCCGGCATGCCAGTGCCAGATCTCGACCGCGTCCACGGTGTGCCAGTGGGACCGCGCGCCGCGCTTCAGCAGGAAATAGATGGCGGTGGAGGCGGCGCGGCCATCCGCGCCGGGCGCGTCGCGGAAGGTCTCGCGGAAATAGCCGCCCTCGGGATGGGGCTGGAGCCCCAGAAGGGCGATGATCGCATCCGCCGTCATGGGCCCGGCCGTCATCTGCGTCACTTCCTGTTCCGGCCGAAGTCCGGATCGGCCGTGTCCTGCCGCTGGTCGATGATCGAGCGGCGGATGGCGCGGGTGCGGGTGAAGAGGTCGAAGAGCTGGTCGCCCTGGCCCCAGCGGATGTTGCGCTGGAGGGCGATGAGATCCTCGGTGAAGCGTCCCAGCACCTCGAGGACCGCCTCCTTGTTGTGGAGGAAGACGTCGCGCCACATGGTCGGGTCGGAGGCGGCGATGCGGGTGAAGTCGCGGAAGCCGCCGGCCGAGAACTTGATGACCTCGCTCTCGGTGACGGTCTCCAGGTCCGAGGCGGTGCCGACGATGTTGTAGGCGATGAGGTGCGGCACGTGGCTGGTGATGGCGAGCACCAGGTCGTGGTGGTCCGGCGCCATGACCTCGGTCTTCGAGCCGAGCCCCTGCCAGAAGGCGGCGAGGCGCTCGACGGCCTCAGGGTCGGTGTCCGGCACGGGCGTGAGGATGCACCAGCGGCCGTGGAACAGCTCCGGAAAACCGGAATCGGGTCCCGAATGCTCGGTGCCGGCCACGGGGTGGGCGGGGATCAGGTGCACGCCCGGCGGCATGTGCGGCGCCATCTGCGCGACGATCGAGCCCTTGGTGGAGCCGACGTCGGAGACGATGGCGCCCGGCTTCAGATGCGGGCCGATGGCCTCGGCGACCGCCCCCATGGCGCCGACGGGCACGCAGGCGATGACGAGGTCGGCATCCGTCACGGCGGAGGCCATGTCGGTGGTCGCTTCGTCGGCGATCCCGAGTTCGCGCACGCGGGCGACGACGCTGTCCGACCGGTCGGCGGCGACGACGGTGCCGGCGAGGGGCAGCTGGCGCAGGGCGCGCGCGATGGACGAGCCGATGAGGCCGATGCCGATCAGCGCGACCTTGCCGAAAAGAGGCTGGCCGGTCACCGCTTCATGAACTCGGCGAGCGTTGCCACGAGGTGGCGGTTGGCCTCCTCGTCGCCGATGGTGAGGCGCAGCGCGTCGGGCAGCCCATAGGCGCCGACGCGGCGCAGCACGAGGCCCTTCGACACGAGATAGGCGTCGGCATCGGCCGCGGTCCTGCCGGCGTCCTTCGGGAAATGGATCAGCAGGAAATTGCCGACCGAGGGCGTGACCTCGAGGCCGAGCTTCTCGATCTCGGCGGTCAGCCAGGGCAGCCAGACGTCGTTGTGCTCCACCGCCTTCTGCAGGAAGGCCTGGTCGGCGATGGCGGCGGCGCCGGCGGCACTCGCCGCGGCATTGACGTTGAAGGGGCCGCGGATGCGGTTCACCGCGTCGATGAGATGGGCGGGGCCGACCATCCAGCCGATGCGCAGCGCGGCGAGGCCGTAGATCTTCGAGAAGGTGCGCGTCATCACGACGTTCTCGTTCGACGCCACGAGTTCGAGGCCGCTCTCGTAGTCGTTGCGGCGGACATATTCGGCGTAAGCCGCGTCGAGGATCAGCAGCACCGATTTCGGCAGGCCGGCATGGAGGCGCTTGACCTCGTCGAAGGGAATGTAGGTGCCGGTCGGATTGTTGGGGTTGGCGAGATAGACGATCTTCGTCTTCTCCGTCACCGCCGCGAGGATGGCGTCGACGTCGGCTGTCAGGTTCTTTTCCTTGACGACGACGGGCGTGCCGCCGGCCGCGAGGATGGCGATCTTGTAGACGAGGAAGCCGTGCTCGGTGAACACGCCCTCGTCGCCGGGCCCGAGATAGGCGTTGGTCAGCAGCGACAGCAGCTCGTCGGAGCCCGAGCCGCAGAGGATGCGGTCGGCGTCGAGGCCGTAGAGGTTTGCGATGGCCTGGCGCAGCTCGGCCGAGGAGCCCTCGGGGTAGAGCTCCAGCTTGCCGGCGAGCTTGCTGTAGGCGGCGATCGCCATGGGGCTCGCGCCGAGCGGCGTCTCGTTGGAGGAGAGCTTGTAGACCTTGGCGACGCCGGGGGCGCCGGACTTGCCCGGCACATAGGCGTCGATCGCCATCACACCGGGACGGGGAACGGGACGCGTGGCTTCGAGGGTCATGTCGGCACCGGAAAGGAAGGGCTGGCCTGCCATCGCCGTCAGGCGGCGATCGGCCTTGCGGTGTAGCCGACCGTGCGGGCGGCTTCAACAGCCATGCCGGAAGCGGCGTCCTGCGCGATCTCGGCCTCGGAGGCCTCGCGCGGGCCCCAGGCGAGAAGGTGGTGGCGGCCGGCCTCGTCGGCGCTCGCCAGCACGGCGTCGACCTCCACGGCCGGGCGGCCGGCGAGCGTCACCGCGACGAGGCGGGTGTCGAGGCCCGCCGTGTCGATGGAGGGATGGCCGATGACGAGGGCCTGCGGCGGGCGTGGGCTCGCCGCGCGGGCGATCGCCGGGGCCGTGGCCATGGCGATGGGCTGGCCGGGGCCGCCGAGCTTCTCCCACCAGGGCTCGCGGGCGGGGCCGAGGCCGATGAGGCCGAGATCGCCGCGGTCGCGGGCGATGGCGCCGACGACGGAAGCCGGGCTCGAGTGCTTCACCAGCGGCACGCCGAAGCCGAAATGGAAGCGGGCGAGCTCGCGGGCGTTCTCCTGCTCCGGCCCCATGACGACATGTACCGAGTGGGGCGACTGGACATAGGTGAAGGTGGAGATGATCTGCCGCCAGATCTGCACCACGAGTTCCACCGGCAGGCGGCCCTTGTGGTTGTCGACGAGGCGGCGGACGACGTCTGCCTCGCGGGCGGGCCGGAAGGCGGAGCCGGTCTCGGCGGTCTTCTTCACCTCGATCAGCCGCTCGATGATCTGGCCGCGCTCCATCAGGAGGCCGTGCATGGCGGCGTCGATGCGGTCGATCTCGCCGCGCAGGTCGGCGAGGCTCGGCAGGGTGGGATCGGTCATGGCAGGTCCGGCCGGTGGCGGCGTCAGGAGAAGAGGGTGTCGGTGGCGACGCCCGGCAGGGCGGCGGTGACCTCGATCTCGATCTTCATCTCCGGCTTGAACAGGCCGGCGACGACGAGCAGCGTGGAGGCCGGGCGGATGTCGCCGAAGACCTCGCCGAAGATGGGAAAGACCGTCTCGGCATCGGCCGCATCGGTGATGTAGTAGGTGGCGCGCACGACGTTGGCCATGGAGGTGCCGGCCTCCTTCAGCGCGGCGGCGATGGTGCGGAAGCAGTTGCGCGTCTGCTCCTCCACCGTGGCCGGCAGCGTCATGGTGGCGTAGTCGTAGCCCGTCGTCCCGGCGACGAAGACGAAGCCACCCTGGACCACGGCGCGGGAATAGCCGGCGGTCTTCTCGAAGGGGGAGCCCGTGGAGATGAGGCGGCGTTCCATGGCGGTGGTCCTGTCACGATAAGCGCGGGCCGCGACGTTTACACAGTCGGTGCCGTCAGGAACAGATCGGACAACACGAATGGCCCCATGCCGGCCGTAGCCCCCTTTCGGGCGCGATCAGCGGGCGGCGCCGGCAGGGCCTGCCTCGAGGCGATAGCCGAGTCCCCGCTGCGTATGGATCAGGGGCTGGGTCTGGCCTGCGTCGATCTTGCCCCTCAGCCGGCCGATATAGACATCGACGATGTTGGTGAGCGGGTCCTCGTTGACGCCCCAGACATTGGCGAGGATCCGCTCGCGGCTGAACAGCCGCCCCGGGGCGCTCATGAGCAGTTCGAGCAGCGCCAGTTCCCGCGCCGTGAGCGCCAGAACCTTTCCCGCCCGCGTCGCCTTCATCGTGGTGCGGTCGAGCTCCAGGTCGTCGACCCGCAGGACCATGGGAGCGGCGGACTGCAAGGCGCGCCCGCGCCTCCTGAGGGCCTCGATGCGGGCCAGCAGTTCCTCGAAGTCGAACGGCTTGCACAGATAGTCGTCGGCGCCGAGACGCAGGCCGTTCACGCGATCCTCGACGGTGGACAGCGCGGTCAGCATGAGGATGGGAAGCTCGACCTGGCCGGCGCGCAGCGTCTGGCAAACCTCCAGCCCGCTGACGTCTCCCAGCATGAGGTCGAGAATGACGAGCGTGGTCTCGCCGCCGGCGCGATGGTCCCGCCAGGCCGCGCGGGCGAGGTCCAGCCCCTCGCTGCCGTTGCGGGCAACCTGCACCCGCATGCCCTCGGCCCGCAGGCCACGCTGCAGGAAGCCGGAAATGCGGTCGTCGTCCTCGATGATCAGGATGTTCATGCGGAAACCGCCGATCCTGCGGGTGCGAGCGGCAGCGTGAGCGTGGCCGTCGTGCCGCTCGCAGGGTTGCTGGCGAGGGTGATCTCGCCGCCATGCCCGCGGGCGAGGACGCGGGCGATGGGCAGGCCGAGGCCGCTGCCGTCGGCGCGATGGCTGATCGCATTCGGCGCGCGATGGCTGCGGTCGAAGACCTTCGGCAGTTCCTCCGCGGCGATGCCGATGCCCGCATCGTGGATGCGCACCTCCACCCTGCCGCCCTCCCCCTCGACGCGGGCGGCCTCCAGGCGCACGTACTGGCCCGGCTTCGAATAGCGGACGGCGTTGTCCAGCAGGGCGAGCAGCAGCTGCCGCAGCCGGTCGGCATCGCCGGTGACGGGGAGGGTCTCGGGCCAGGGAGCATGGCGCAATGTCACCTCGCCGGCCTTCGCCATGGCCGCGCCATGGGACAGAACGTCGTCGAGGACCGGCACCAGATCCAGGGGCACCCGGCGCATGGACAAGGCGTCGATGTCGCTGCGCGCCATGGTCAGGAGGTCGTCGATGGCGAGGGCGAGCTGGCGCGAGGCGTCCTCGATCCGCCTCAGCGACCCCCGGTAGTCCTCCGCCGGCCTGTCGGGGCCGCGCAGCGCGACCTGCGCCTCGCCGCGGATCGCCGTGGTCGGCGTGCGCAGTTCGTGGCTGATGTCGGCGAAGAGCCTGCGGCGGCGGGCCTCCGCGTCACTCTGGGCAGCGAGTGCGGCGCTCAGTTCGCCGGTGCGGATGGCGACCTGCTCCTCGAGCGCCAGGCGCGCCTGCGACTCGATCCGCCGGCGCTCGGCGAGTTCGGCTGCCATGGCGTTCATGCTGCGCGCCACGTCGGCGAACTCGTCGGTGCCGCCGACGGGAATGCGATGGGCGAGGTTTCCCGCCCGCAGCGCCGCCGCGCCGTCGGCGAGCCCGCGCAGGGGTCCGCGCAGGGCGCGCGTGAAGTGGGCGGCGAGCAGCAGGGCGACCAGCACCAGCGCCGCGGTCGACCCGATCCAGAACCGCCGCAACCAGGCCAGCGCATGGTCCGTGTCGGCCCGCTTCTCGCGCAGGGCCGTGTCCTCACGCTCGACGCTCTCGGCCAGCAGGAGGCGGAGGTCGCGGCCCTCCGCACGGTCGAAGAGATCGTTGGCGAGACGCCAGGCGAGGGCCGCGGCCGTTCCGCCCGACGGAGGATCGAGGCTGGCGAGGCCGCGCCCCAGCTGGGCGAGGCTGCCCTCCAGCACCCGCAGCGCGTCTCCCCGCTGGGCCTGACGCTGGCGCGCGGGCGGGCTGTCGTCGAGGGCGACGGCCTGGGCCGCGAGGCCCCCGAGCTCACCGAGCACGACCCGCATCCGCCCCAGCAGGGCGTCGCGCTGGCCCTCGTCGGCCGCGGCGCCGAACTGGTGCTGGGCCAGCCAGTTGCGCAACTGCTGCTTGTCCGAGCGCAGGTCGGTGAAACCCTGCTTGATGTCGGCGGCGACCCTGCCCCGCAGGACGTGGCGCTCCGCCATGCCCACGGCCCACAGCGCCACGGCGCCCTGGACGACGGCGATCGACCCCAGCAGCGCCAGGGCCAGGGACAGGCGCCGTCCGAAGACGTTCGACCGGGCCGGGGACTGGATCGTCATCTCGTTTTCATGAACCGTTCAGGACCCGCTCATTCCCGGTTCAAGCCGGCGTCAGCGGCGGCAGCCTACACCGATTGCGGCCCGGACGGCGATACCGTCGGCGCCACACCCTGTCCGGCAACCTGAGGAATCACCATGTCCATCCGCCGTCCCATCCTGGCCGCCGCCTTCCTGTCGCTCGCCCTTCCCGTCGCCACGGCTTCGGCGCAGACCGTCGTCAACCAGGCGGTGACCGAGGCCGAGGTCGTCGCCGCGCAGAGGGCCTGGTGCAACGCGCTGGTGTCGATCAGCACAACCCACGCCTCGCAGGGGCCGGCGGCGGCGCGCGCGCTGGCCGAGCGGGTCATCGATGCCGCCTACGGCTACCAGATGGGCGCGGTGCTGTTCAAACCGACGCTCACCGTGGCACCGCAGACCTTCCGCACCACCCGCGCCGGCGCGCTGGCCTATTTCGTCGGCGGCGACAGCGCGTTCCCGAAGGATACCGGCTTCGCGCTCAAGGGCTGGACCAAGTGCGAGGTGGCCAACAGCGCCATCTTCATCGCCGGCACCTCGGCCTCGACCATGGGCAACGTGGCGATCACCGGCCCGAACGGCCAGGTGACGACGGTCGACAAGACCTGGACCTTCGTGAAGGACGGCGCCGGCCAGTTGCGCATCGTGGTGCACCACTCGTCGCTGCCCTTCGCGGGCAACTGAGCGGGCGACGCGGCCCGCCCCTTCCTTCCCGTTCCCCCGGATGGCCCGGCGCGCATCGCGCCGGGTCTTTCCGTCAGAGCCAGGGGCGGGCGGTGGAGACCGTCGTCTCGAAGCGGTCGATGGCCTTTTCCTTGACCATGGTCAGGCCGATGTCGTCGAGGCCGTTGAGCAGGCAATGCTTGCGGAACGGGTCGATGTCGAAGCTGATCGTGCCGCCGTCGGGACCGCGGATCTCCTGGGCCTCGAGGTCGACGGTGAGCGTGGCGTTGGAGCCGCGGTCGGCATCCTCGAACAGCTTCTCCAGGTCCTCCGGCGAGACCTTGATCGGCAGCACGCCGTTCTTGAAGCAGTTGTTGTAGAAGATGTCGGCGAAGCTGGTGGAGATCACGCAGCGGATGCCAAAGTCGAGCAGCGCCCAAGGCGCATGCTCGCGCGAGGAGCCGCAACCGAAATTGTCGCCGGCGACGAGGATCTGGGCGTTGCGGTAGGCCGGCTTGTTGAGGACGAAATCCGGGTTCTCCGACCCGTCGTCCTTGTAGCGCGCCTCGGAGAACAGGCCCTTGCCGAGGCCGGTGCGCTTGATCGTCTTCAGGTACTGCTTCGGGATGATCATGTCGGTGTCGACGTTGATCGTGCGCATCGGCGCGGCGACCCCGGTCAGGACGGTGAACTTCTGCATGGGTTTCCCCCTCACGGCTCGTTGCGCGGGATGTATCAGAGCGGCGCGGCCCCCGGCAAGGCGGCCTTACGGGCCGCGGGGTTGCGGCGGCGGCCCGGCCGGCCGATATGGCAGGTCCGGGAGACGATCATGACCGTTCGCGACACCATCACCGAGAAGCTCACCGCGGCCTTCGCGCCCACCGCGCTGGAGGTGATCGACGAGAGCCACCACCACCAGGGCCATGGCGGCTGGCGCGAGGGCGGGGAAACCCATTTCCGAGTCAAGCTCGTGTCGGCGGCTTTCGCCGGCAAGTCGCGGGTGGATCGCCACCGCATGGTCAACCAGACCCTCGACGCCGAGCTGAAGGGCCGCGTCCACGCCCTCGCCATGGAGACGAAGGCGCCGGGGGAATAGTCCGGCGCCGCGCCCTCAGGCCGGCATGCGGCTCTCGACGAGCTTCGCCCAGTAGCTCATGCCGAGCGGGATGATCTCGTCGTTGAAGTCATAGGCCGGGTGGTGGACGGAGGCCGTGTCGCCCTGGCCGATGAAGATGAAGGCGCCGGGGCGGGCCTGGAGCATGTAGGAGAAGTCCTCGCCGCCCATGATCTGGGGGGCGTCGTCGTTGACCGCCTTCTCGCCCACCACCGCGGCCGCCGCGGCCACCGCATGGGGCGTGTGTGCGGGATCGTTGACGGTCGCGGGCACGACGCGCTCATGGTGCACCGTGGCGGTGGCGCCGAAGACGGCGGCGGTCTTCTCCGCCACCTCCTTCAGCCGGACCTCGATCAGGTCGCGCACGGCGGCGTCGTGGGTGCGCACGGTGCCGCGCAGTTCCGCCGTCTGCGGAATGACGTTGTTGGTGAAGCCGGCGTTGAAGGCGCAGATGGAGATGACCGCGCTCTTCAGCGGGTCGACGTTGCGCGCAACGATGGACTGCACCGCCGCGACGATGTGCGCGCCGACGAGGATCGTGTCGATCGACTGGTGCGGGCGCGCGGCATGGCCGCCCTTGCCCTCGACGTGGATGCGGAAATTGTCCACCGCCGCCAGCATCGGGCCCGGGCGGATGGCGAACTGGCCGACGGGCAGGCCCGGCGCATTGTGCATGCCGTAGACCTCCTGGATGCCGAAGCGCTCCATCATGCCGTCGAGGACCATGGCCTCGCCGCCCTTCTCGCCCTCCTCCGCCGGCTGGAAGATGACGGCGACGGTGCCGTCGAAGTTGCGCGTCTCGGCGAGATACTTGGCGGCGCCCAGGAGCATGGCGGTGTGGCCGTCATGGCCGCAGGCATGCATCTTCCCCGGCACCTTGGAGGCATGCGGCAGTCCCGTGATCTCGGTGAGCGGCAGGGCGTCCATGTCGGCGCGCAGACCCACCACCTTGCCGGACGCATTGCTGCGGCCGCGGATGATGCCGACGACCCCCGTGCGGCCGATGCCCGGCACGACCTCGTCGCAGCCGAACTCGCGCAGCTTGTCGGCGACGATGCCGGCGGTGCGGTGCACGTCGAACTGCAGCTCCGGATATTCGTGGATTTCGCGCCGCCAGGCGGTGACCTCCTCGTGGAGGGCGGAGATGCGGTTGACGATGGGCATGGGAGGCTCCGGACTGCAGGCGAGGCGGCGAGGCTAGCGCGTGGCCACACTGGTGGCGAGAGCGCCGGCGGATCGCTGGAATGCGCCGGCGCCATCCGAAGCTCAGACCTTCACCGCCTCGCGGTTGGAGGCGTCGAGGGCCCTGAGCATGGGCAACACCACGTCGATGGCGGGGGTGGCGACGCCGGTGTCGCGGCCGAAGGCCTGGAGCTGGCCGACGATGGCCTCGACCTCCATGGGGCGCCCGGCCTCGGCGTCCTGCAGCATGGAGGGCCGGCCGCCGGGGCGACCCGGTTTCGCCGGCACCGAGGCGGCGGGATCGACGGTGGCGGTGAGGTCCCAGCCGACCGCCTTCGCCGCCTCGAGGAGCTCGCGGATCAGGGTGACGCCGAGGTCGGCGATGGCCGGCACCTCGTGCCAGCGGCCGAGCGGCAGGCGCGTCAGGGCGCAGAGCGGATTGGCGGCGATGTTGAGGACGAGCTTCTCCCACATGGCCCGTCGGATGTCGGCGGTGACCTCGCCGTTGAGCCCGGCCTTTCGGAAGACCTCCGCCGCGGCGTCGGCGCGCGGCGAGGCGTCGCCGGTGGGCTCGCCGATGATCCAGCGGTTGCCGGCCGAATGGGTGATGACGCCGGGCTCGGTGATGGCATTGGCGGAATAGACGACGCCGCCGAGCACGCTCTCCGGCCCGAGGTCGCGCCAGAGCCGGCCCTCGGGGTCGAGGAGCGGGAGCGAGCCGTCCTCGGAGAGACCGTGGTTCCACCACCACGGGACGCCGTTGGTGAAGAACAGGGCGGCGGCGCCGGGGGCGAGCAGCGCCTTCAGCGGCGCGGCGATCGCCGGCAGGGAATGGGCCTTGAGCGTGACGACGACGAGATCCTGCGGCGGCAGGGTCGCGGGGTCGTCGGTCGCGGCGAAGGGCTTGCCGCCGAGGGTCTGGCCCTCGGTGTGGAGCGTCACGCCCTTCTCACGGATGGCGGCGAGATGGGCGCCGCGCGCCACGATGGAAACCTCGGCGTCCCCCGCCGCGATCAGCCGGGCCGCGGCGTTGCCGCCCACTGCGCCGGCGCCAAAGATGCAGATCTTCATGGGGGAGGCTCCGGGGTCAGATCACGTTGAGTTCGAGGACCGGCGCGTTCCGCAGGATGCGGTCGAAGCCGAAGACGGAAAGGTCGAGGCTGCGCCAGCCGCCATGGACGATGAGTTCGGCCAGCGCCCGGCCGGCGGCGGGCGCCTGCTGCAGGCCGTGGCCGGAGAAGCCGTTGATGAACATGAGGCCGGCGACGCCCGGATGGGGGCCGAGGATGGCGTTGTGGTCGAGCGTGTTGAAGTCGTAGTGCCCGGCCCAGGCGCGCATCTGGCGGAGCTGTTCCATGGCCGGGATGCGCGTCGCCCAGGCCGGCCAGACATAGGATTCGAACTCGTCGTGGGCCGGCTCGAAATCGCCATAGGCGGCGGGATCTGGATCGTTCTCGCCGGGCCCCCAGCCGCCGATGACGAGGTCGCGCTCGGGCCGCATCCAGACGCCCGAGGGGTCGACGATCAGCGGCATGTCGGGGAAGGTCTGCGGACACTTCACCACGAAGACCGTGCGCTTCCTCGGCTCGACGGGAAGCGGCACGTCGATGCCCGCGGCGAGCCTGCCCGCCCAGGCGCCGGCGGCGAGCACCAGCGTGCCGCAGGAGCGTGCCTGGCCGTCCTGCATCACCGCGCCGGTGACGCGGTCGCCCTCGCGGGTGAGGGAAGCGACCTCGCCCTTCTCGTAAGTTGCGCCGGCGTCCCGCGCCGCCTTGCGGAAGAGGTCGAGCAGCATGGCGGCGTCGAACCAGCCCTCGCCCGTGCGGCCGAAGGCGCCGAGCGCGATGTCCTCGGTGGAGATCCAGGGGAAGCGCGCCTTCAGCTCGGAGGGGCCGAGCAGAAGGATGTCGGCGCCCTCGGAGCTTTGCGTTTTCCAGTTCGCCTCCAGCACGGCGCGACCGCCCTCGGAGGCGAGGATGAGATAGCCGCCCTCGCGGAAGCCGATATCGGCCTCAGCGCCGAACCTGTCCTTGAGGCCGCGGATCACCTCGATGCCGAAGCGGCTCATGCGGATGTTCTCGGGCGTCGAGAACTGCTGGCGGATGGAGGCGGCCGAGAGGGTGGTGGAGGCCTGCGCATAGGTCGGGTCGCGCTCGATGACGCGCACCGTGCCGGCATAGCCGAGCTCTTTCTTGAGGAAATAGGCGGTGCAGGAACCCATGATTCCGCCGCCGACGATCAGCACATCAGCGTGTGTCACGCGTCTTGTCTCTTTCGGCATCAGCGTGTGTCACGCGTCTTGTCTCTTGCGGATTTATCGTCTCGTTCGGAAGGACGATGGCATGCATGCTGCGATGCAGCTAGCCTTGCCGCACATAGCCCACCTCCGGACCCCAACGCCATGCCGATCCGTCCCCGCCGCTCCGTCCTCTACATGCCCGGCTCCAATGCCCGGGCGCTCGAGAAGGCGCGCACGCTGCCCGCCGACGTCGTCATCCTCGACCTCGAGGACGCGGTGGCGCCCGACGCCAAGGAGATCGCCCGCGGCCAGGTGGCGCAAGCGGTGCGCGAGGGCGGCTTCGGCCCGCGCGAGGTCGTGGTGCGGCTCAACGGCTTCGACACCGCCTGGGGCGCCGAGGACCTGAAGGCCCTCGCCCCCTCCGGCGCCGACGTCATCCTCCTGCCCAAGGTGAGCCGGCCGGAGGATCTCGTCGCCGCCGGCAAGGCCATCGCGGCGGCTGGGGCACCGGAGCACACCGCCGTCTGGGCGATGATGGAGACGCCGCTCGCCATGCTGAATGCGGGCGCCATCGGCGCCGCCGCGGCCGACCGCACGACGCGCCTCTCCGGTTTCGTCATGGGCACCAATGACCTCGCCAAGGAGACCGGCGCGCGCATCGTTCCCGGACGCGCCCCGATGAACGCCTGGCTGATGACCTCGCTCGCCGCGGCCCGCGCCCACGGCCTCGCCATCCTCGACGGGGTGTGGAACGAGATCGCCGACGAGGCGGGCTTTGCCCGCGAATGCGCCGAGGCGCGCGACATGGGCTTCGACGGCAAGACGCTGATCCATCCGAGCCAGATCGCGCCCTGCAACGCCGCCTTCTCGCCAGCCGAGAGGGAGGTCGCCTGGGCACGCACCATCATCGCCGCCTTCGACCTGCCGGAGAACGCCGCGAAGGGCGCGATCCAGGTCGAGGGGCGGATGGTGGAACGCCTGCACGCCGAGATGGGGCGCAAGCTCGTCGCCATCGCCGACGCCATCGCGGCGCGGGAGTCGACGGCCTGAACTCCGCCCAACCGCTCGGTTGCCCTGCCGCCCCAATCCGTGAGACACGGGCGTCATGGCGGGTGAGGTATCCTCGGCGGCTCCGGCCGCCATCGACGTGAAGCGGCTGCGCGAGGCGCTGGGCACGCGCTCCATCGTGCTCGTCGGGCTGATGGGCGCGGGCAAGTCCTCCATCGGCCGCCGGCTCGCCCACCGGCTGGGCCTGCCCTTCGTCGACGCCGACACGGAGATCGAGAAGGCGGCGGACCTGACGATCCCCGAGATCTTCGACAAGCACGGCGAGGCCTATTTCCGCTCCGGCGAGGTGCGTGTCGTCGCCCGCATCCTCGACGCAGGCCCGCAGGTGCTGGCGACCGGCGGCGGCGCCTACATGAACGCCGGGACGCGGGACCGCATCCGCGAGCGGGGCATCTCCATCTGGCTCAAGGCCGACCTCGACGTGCTGATGAAGCGCGTCAAGCGGCGCGGCGACCGGCCCCTCCTCAAGGCGGACGATCCGCAGGCGGTGCTGAAGCGGCTGATGGACGAGCGCTATCCGGTCTATGCCGAGGCGGCGCTCACCGTCCTCTCCCGCGAGGCGACCCACGAGGACGTGGTCGAGGACGTCATCCGGGCGCTGGCCGCCCACATCATGCCGCCTGCCGAACGAGACGTGCCGTGACCCCTGCCGCCACCGACGATCCCCAAGGCCTGACGCGGGTGCCCGTGGCGCTCGCCGAGCGCTCCTACGACATCCTCATCGGGTCGGGCCTCGTCCGCGGGGCCGGGGCAACGCTCGCCGAACGCTTTCCCGGCCGCGCGGTCGCCATCGTCACGGACGCCCATGTTGGCGAGATCCACGGCCCGGCGCTGGAGGCTGGCCTTTCGGCCGCCGGCATCCGCCACCACCGCATCACCGTCGCTCCGGGCGAGGCGACCAAGCGCTTTGCCGTGCTGGAGGAGGTGGTCGACCAGATCCTCGCCCACCGGCTGGAGCGCGGCGACATCGTGCTGGCGCTCGGCGGCGGCGTCGTCGGCGACCTCGCGGGCTTTGCCGCCGCGATCGTGCGCCGCGGCATGGGCTTCGTGCAGATGCCGACCTCGCTGCTCGCCCAGGTCGATTCCTCGGTCGGCGGCAAGACCGGCATCAATTCCCGCCACGGCAAGAACCTGATCGGCGCCTTCTACCAGCCGGGCCTCGTGCTGGCCGACACCGACGTGCTGGACACCCTCTCCACCCGCGAGTTCCGCGCCGGCTATGCCGAAGTGGCGAAGTACGGCCTCATCGACGACCCCGGCTTCTTCGGCTGGCTGGAGGCGAACTGGCGCGGCGTCTTCCAGGGCGGCCGCGACCGCGTCCACGCCATCGCCACCTCCTGCCGGGCCAAGGCGGCCGTCGTCGCCCGCGACGAGACCGAGACCGGCGACCGCGCCCTCCTCAATCTCGGCCACACTTTCGGCCATGCGCTGGAGGCGGCCACGGGCTACGACGGCGCCCGCCTCGTCCACGGCGAGGGCGTCGCCATCGGCATGTGCCAGGCCTTCCGCTTCTCGGCGCAGCTCGGCCTGTGCTCTCCCGTCGATGCCGCGCGCATGGCGAACCACCTGAAGGCGGTCGGCCTGCCGACCGAGCTTTCCGAGATTCCCGGCGGCGTCGGCGACGTCGACCGGCTGATGGCCGCCATCGGCCAGGACAAGAAGGTCGCCCGCGGCAAGCTCACCTTCATCCTCGCCCGCGGCATCGGCGAGAGCTTCATCGCCAGGGACGTCGATCCCGCCGCCGTGCGCGCGTTCCTGGCGGAGGAACTGGCGAGAGGGTGAGGCGGACGGTGAGCGACGCGCCCGTCATCCGCCGCGCGGAGGCCGGCGACGCTGCCGCCATGGTCGCGCTTCTCAACGCCATCATCGCGAAGGGAGGCACCACCGCCCATCGCGACCCGTTCGACGTCGACCTGATGATCCGCCTCTATGTCGCGCCGCCGCGCGCCATCGCCTGCCATGTCGCGGAGCGGGCCGGCGCCATCCTCGGGTTCCAGGCGCTCGAATGGGCCGACCCGGCGTGGACCGGCGCCAACCCTCTTCCCGCCGACTGGGCCCTCGTCGCCACCTTCGTCTCCGTGGAGGCCCAGGGCGCCGGGGTCGGCGGCCGGCTGTTCGCCGCCTCCCTCGCCGCGGCGCGGGCGGCCGGGGCGATCGCCATCGACGCGACCATCCGCCGCGAGAACCGCGGCGGGCTCGCCTACTACAGCCGCATGGGCTTCGTGGATTACTGGTCCGACGACGTGGTCATCGCCAAGAAAAGGGTGGTCTGAACGGCACCGGCGGGCAGGGCCGCACCGCCGGCGCCTTTGCCTCACCGCCGAAAGCCTTTAGGTCTAACCGGACACGGACCGATCTCCACAGGGACGAGGCCCCGAGCGGCCCACGAGGACCATGGACGAACTTGCAATCAATCCCTGGCTGGCAGTGGCGCTCATCGTCGTCTGCCTGCTCTTGTCGGCCTTCTTCTCCAGTGCCGAGACGGCCATGTCGGCGGCCTCCAAGGCGCGGATGCTGGCGCTGGAGAGCGCCGGCGACAAGCGGGCCGGCATCGTCAGCCGCCTGCTCGACACCCGCGAACGCCTGATCGGCGCCATGCTGGTCGGCAACAACATCGTCAACACGGGCGTCGCCGCCTTCGCTACCTCGCTCTTCGTCGCCGTCCTCGGCGCCGAGGGCGTGATCTACGCCACCGCGGTCATGTCGGTGCTGCTCATCGTCTTCTCCGAGGTTCTGCCCAAGACCGTGGCCATCTCGCGGCCCGAATGGATGGCGCTGATCTACGCCCGCCCCGTGGCGCTGGTCGTCGCGCTGTTCGGCCCGATCCTGGTGGCGGTGGAGGCCGTGGTGCGCGGCGTGCTGCGTCTCTTCGGCATGCGCATCAACGAGAATCAGAACGTGCTCACCGGCGCAGAGGAACTGCGCAGCACGGTCGAGCTGATGCACAAGGAGGGCTCGTTCGGGAAGCACGACCGCGACATGGTCGGCGGCATCCTCGACCTGAAGGACCTCACCGTCGAGGACGTCATGGTCCACCGCACCAAGATGGTGACCATCGATGCCGGCGACGCGCCGGAAAAGGTCGTACGGGACGTGCTGGCCGCGCCCTATACCCGCATCCCGCTGTGGCGCGGCTCGCCGGAGAACATCATCGGCGTGCTGCACGGCAAGGACCTCTTGCGGGCGCTGGCGGCCGCTGGCGGCGACCTCGCCAAGGTCGATCCTGCGACCCTGGTCCTGCCGGCCTGGTTCGTGCCGGATTCGACCAGCCTGCAGGACCAGCTCAAGGCCTTCCTGCGCCGCAAGACGCATTTCGCCTTCGTCGTGGACGAGTACGGGGAGGTGATGGGCCTCGTGACCCTCGAGGACATCATCGAAGAGATCGTCGGCGACATCAAGGACGAGCACGACGTGCAGGTGACGGGCGTGCGCCCGCAGCCGGACGGCTCGGTCAACGTCGACGGCTCGGTGCCGGTGCGCGACCTCAACCGCGCGATGGACTGGCGCCTGCCCGACGAAGAGGCGACCACGATCGCCGGCCTCGTCATCCACGAGGCGCGGTCGATCCCCGAGAGCGGCCAGACCTTCACCTTCCACGGCTTCCGCTTCCAGGTGCTGCGGCGCCAGCGCAACCGCATCTCGGCCCTGAAGATCACCCCGCTCGACCGCATCAACTGAGCGGCCGGCGCGGGCGGGACGCCGAAAGGACATCGCATGGCGGACGACACCAGACCCCTGATCGCCCTGATCGCCCACGACAAGAAGAAGCCGGACATGCTGGCCTGGGCCCGCCGCCACCACGGCCGGCTCGCCCGCCGCCGGCTGGTGGCGACCGGCACGACGGGCTCGCTCCTCAAGGCTGACATGCCCGACCTCGACATCCGCCTGATGAAGAGCGGCCCGCTCGGCGGCGACCAGCAGATCGGCGCGCTCATCGTCGAGGGGCAGATCGACATGCTGGTTTTCCTGGTCGACCCGCTGTCGCCCCACCCGCACGACGTGGACGTGAAGGCGCTGACGCGGCTTGCTGTAGTCTACGACGTGCCGATGGCCTGCAACCTCGCCACCGCGGACAGGCTGATCGCCGTCGTCTGAGGGCGCCCCCTGCCGCCTGCGCAACGGCCGACTCATCACCCACCCCGCGCGGCGCTAGCATCGCTCCGGCAAGGGCCGCCCGGCGGCAGGGGAGGATGGCATGGCGAAGGTCACTTACGAGAAGGACGGGCGGATCGGCCGCATCACGCTCAACCGGCCGGAGGTGATGAACGCCATCGACGACGAGGTACCGGCCGAGCTCGCCGACTGCGTCGCCCGCGCCAACGGCGACCCGGGCGTCCACGTCATCGTGCTCTCGGGCAAGGGCGAGGCCTTCTGCGCCGGCTACGACCTCACCTACTACGCCGAGGGCAACGGCAACGGCCAGGCGACGCAGGACATGCCCTGGGACCCGATGAAGGACTACGCCTTCATGATGCGGAACACCGAGCTGTTCATGTCGCTGTGGCGGTCCTACCGGCCGGTGATCTGCAAGGTGCACGGCTTCGCGGTGGCCGGCGGTTCCGACATCGCCATGTGCTCGGACCTCATCGTCATGGCCGAGGAGGCCCGCATCGGCTACATGCCGGTGCGCGTCTGGGGCTGCCCGACGACGGCCATGTGGGTCTACCGGCTGGGCCCTGAAAAGGCCAAGCGCATGCTCTTCACCGGCGACAAGATCGACGGCCGCGAGGCGGAGAAGCTCGGCCTCGTCCTGAAGGCGGTGCCGGCCGCCGACCTCGACGCCGAGGTGGAGGCTCTCGCCGGTCGCATGGCGACCGTGCCGGTCAACCAGCTGATGATGCAGAAGCTCGTCGTCAACCAGGCGATCGAGGCCATGGGCCTGAAGCAGACGCAGATGTTCGCCACCATCTTCGACGGCATCACCCGCCACTCGCCGGAGGGCATCAACTTCAAGACGCGGGCGGAGGAGGTGGGCTGGAAGCAGGCGGTGCGCGAGCGCGACGCCGGCACCTTCGACTGGACGCTCAACCGGCCGATCAATCCGGGCGGGTAGTCCGCCGCTTGCCGGCGACGAACCAGGTCGTGCGGTGGGCATGGCCGGAGGCGTCGTAGGTGGTCCACTCCCCGACCTGCACGCCCTTGTCGAAGGAGCCCGAGCGCAGCTTCGTGCCGTCCTTGCGGAACCACTCCCAGTAGCCCGTGGGCTCGCCGCCCGCCGTCTGGCCGCGGGCCCAGAGGCTGCCGTCGCGATGCCGCTTTTCGAACGGCTGCGTCCGGTCCGACATGCTCGTCTCCCCCTCGCGCCCCGCCGGGCCACCCTTACCGCTGACAGTCTGGTCCGCGGCAGGTCAGGCCGCGTCAGTAGCCGAACTCCCGCAGATGGCGGAATGCGAGGATCAGCACCCGATCCTCGTCCGGCTCGTGACGATAGAGCGCGACGTAGCCCGCGGTACCGAAGGGGATGACCAGTTCGCGAAGCCCTGCAAGGCCGACGGGCCGACCCATGGCCGGCAGCCTCTCCAGCGCGTCGAAATGCCGGCGGATTTCCGCCGAGGCCCGCTGCGAGGCCCGGCGATCCCGCGCGGCGAGGACGCGCCGGCACCGTTCGAGCCCGGCAACCGCTGCCGCGGTGACGATCACTCGTGGCAAGCGGGAGCCTCGGCCTCGTCGTCCGTGCCCCAGCCGGCGAGCCAGGCATCGACTTCGGCGCCCGTCAGATGCTCACCCGTCTCGCGGAAGGCCCGCCAGGAGTCCATGGCCTCGCGCTGGAAGGCTTCGCGCGCCTCCTCTCGCTGGACATAATCGGCGATGGCCTCGCGCATGATCCAGTGGGGGGATCGCTGCCGGCTCTCGGCCAGCTGCCGGACGCGCTCCTTGAGCGTCTCGTCCAGCTTCAGCGTCGTCGTGGCCTTGCCTGCCGCCATGGTGACACCTCCTGGTAAGAAGTGTCACCCTAGCACGACGGGGCTGAAGCGCGATCACATGACCTCCCGGCATTCCAGCGATCCCGCCGGCCCCCTCGCCTCGCACCGGTCTTCGCGCTAGCCTCGCGCTTTCGCCTGCCCTTCCGGAGACTTCCATGCCCGTCATCAACCGCGTTGCCGACCTCCACGACGAGATCACCGCCTGGCGCCGCGACTTCCACGAGAACCCGGAGCTGCTCTACGACGTGCACCGCACGGCCGGCATCGTCGCGCAGAAGCTGAAGGAGTTCGGCTGCGACGAGGTGGTTCCCGGCATCGGCAAGACCGGCGTCGTCGCCGTCATCAGGGGCCGCAAGAGCGGGTCCGGCAAGGTGATCGGGCTGCGCGCCGACATGGATGCGCTGCCGATCGAAGAGGCGACCGATCTGCCCTACAAGTCGAAGGTGCCGGGCAAGATGCACGCCTGCGGCCATGACGGCCACACCGCCATGCTGCTGGGCGCGGCGAAGTACCTCGCCGAGACGCGCAATTTCGACGGCACGGCCATCATGATCTTCCAGCCGGCCGAAGAGGGCGGCGGCGGCGGCGACGCCATGGTCAAGGACGGGCTGATGACCCGCTGGGGCATCCAGGAGGTCTATGGCCTGCACAACATGCCGGGCATCCCGCTCGGCACCTTCGCCGTGCGCAAGGGCCCGGCCATGGCGGCCGCCGACCGCTTCATCATCGACATCGAGGGCAAGGGCGGCCACGGCGCCATGCCGCATCTGTGCGTCGATCCGGTCCAGGCGGGATTTGCCATCGGCCTCGCCATGCAGACCATCGTCTCGCGCAACGTCGACCCCATCGAGAGCGCGGTTGTCTCCATCACCTCGGTGAAGGCGGGCGAGGCCTTCAACGTCATCCCGCAGACCCTGCGCATGCTCGGCACGGTGCGCACCTTCAAGCCGGAGATCCAGGACCTCGTGGAGGCGCGGATGAAGGAGCTGGTCGAGAGCATGGCCAAGGGCATGGGCTGCGTCGGCACGGTCGACTACCAGCGCGGCTATCCCGTCACCTTCAACCATGCCGACCAGACCGACTTCGCCGTGAAGGTGGCGCAGTCCGTCGTCGGCGCCGACAAGGTGGACCCCGAGACGCCGCCGCTGATGGGCGCCGAGGACTTCTCCTACATGCTCAACGAGCGGCCGGGCAGCTACATCTTCCTCGGCAACGGCGACACGGCCGCCTGCCACCACCCGGCCTACAACTTCGACGACAACGCGATCCCGGTGGGCACGAGCTATCTCGCCAAGATCGTCGAAGCGGCGATGCCGGCATGACCGCAGCACCTGTCGCGCTGGGCATCGTCGGCGCGGGCATCATGGGCGAGCGCCTCCTCGGCGCCGCCCTGTCACAGGCCTCAGACGTCGTCCGCATCGCCGGCATCTGGGATCCCTCGGCCGAGGCCATGGCGCGCATCGCCGCGGCCTTTCCGGGCGTGCCGCGCCTCGACGGCGCGGCGGCGGTGATCGCCGCCTGCGACTGCCTCTACATCGCCTCGCCGCCCTCCTCGCATCTGGCTCATGCCCGGGCGGCGCTGGCGGCCGGCAAGTCCGTCTTCTGCGAGAAGCCGCTGGCGGTGGACGTCGCCGACGCCCGCGCCTTCGTGGCGGAGGCCGGGGGCAAGGGTGCGGTCAACTTCCCCTTCGCCTCCTCCTTCGGGGTGGCGGCGCTGCAGCGCTGGATCGGCGAGGGCGCGGTCGGGACGCCGCGAGGCATCACCATCGAGGTCGCCTTCGCGACCTGGCCGCGCTCCTGGCAGCGGGACGCGGCGGGCTGGCTGGACGGGACCGCACAGGGCGGGTTCACCCGCGAGGTGGTGTCGCATTTCCTGTTCCTGTCGCGCCGCCTCGGCGGCCCGCTGGCGGGGCTGGAGGCGACGGCGGAGTATCCGGAGCCGGGCAAGTCCGAGCGCCGCATCGCCGCGACGCTCACCGCCGGCGGCCTGCCGGTGACGCTCAGCGGTGCGGTCGGCACAACCGAGAAGGACGACCACAACATCTGGATGATCGAGGGCGATGCGGGCGCCGTCCGGCTGCGCGACTGGTCCATCGCCGAGCGGCGGATGGAGGACGGCTCCTGGCAGCCGGACCCGAACGCGCTGCCCAACGAGAAGATGCGGCCGCTGGTGCTGCGCCGCCAGCTGGAAGGCGTCGCGGCGCTGGTGCGCGGCGAGGCGTTTCATCTCGCGACCCTGGCGGAAGCGCTGGAGGTGCAGGAGATGGTGGAGGCGATCCTGGCGTCGCGGGCGGGCTGAGCCACCGCCCTCGCCGTCATGGCCGGGCTTGGCCCGGCCATCCACGACTTGAACACCGCACGCATGAGAATTCGTGGATGCCCGGGCCAAGCCCGGGCATGACGCGGAGAGACCGGCGCGCGCTTCGGCTACACCCCCCGCCTCACCCCCGCCCGTCCTCCAGAATCATCTTCGCGCCCTTCTCGGCGATCATCAGCGTCGGCGTGTTGGTGTTGCCGGAGGTGATGGTGGGCATGACGGAGGCGTCCGCCACCCTGAGCCCCTCGATGCCGATGACGCGCAGGCGCTCGTCCACCACGGCGAGAGGATCCGAGGCGAGGCCCATCTTCGCCGTGCCCACGGGATGGAAGATGGTCGTGCCGATGTCGCCGGCAGCCTTCGCCAGGCTCTCGGCGTCGTCGCCGATCACCGGACCGGGGAGCACCTCCTCCGGGCGGTAGGGGGCGAGCGCGGCCTGGCCCATCAGGCGGCGGGTGACGCGCAGCGAATCGGCCGCCACCTGCCGGTCCTCGTCAGTGGCGAGATAGTTCGGCGCGATGACCGGCTTGTCGGTCGGGTCGGCGGAGCGGATGTGAACCTGCCCGCGCGAGGTGGGCCTGAGGTTGCAGGGCGCGACCGTGACGGCGGGATAGCGGTGCAGCGGATCGCCGAACTTGTCGAGCGACAGCGGCTGGACGTGGAACTGGATGTTGGCCCGCTCCTGGGAGGGATCGGAGCGGGTGAAGATGCCGAGCTGGCTCGGCGCCATGGTGAGCGGGCCGGTGCGGCGGAAGGCGTATTCGAGACCCATGAGGCCGCGCTTGAAGAGGTTGTGGTAGGTCTCGTTCAGCGTCTTGATGCCCTGGACCTTGTAGATGGCGCGGATCTGCAGATGGTCCTGCAGGTTGCCGCCGACCCCCGGCTTCTCCTTGACCACGGGAATGCCGTGGCGCTGCAGCACGTCGCCGTGGCCGATGCCGGAGAGTTCGAGGATCTGGGTCGAGCCGATGGAGCCGGCGGTGAGCACCACCTCGCCGCGGCAGCGGACGCGGACACTCTCGCCGCCCTGGCGTATCTGCACGGCGGTGGCGCGGCCGTCCTCGACGATCACCTTCTCGACGAGCACGCCGGAGAGCAGGTCGAGATTGTCGCGCTCGTCGATGATCGGCTTGAGGAAGCCGCGGGCCGAGGACCAGCGCAGGCCCTTCTTCTGGTTGACGTGGAAATAGGCGGTGCCCTCGTTGTCGCCGGTGTTGAAGTCGTCGAGCGGGCGCACGCCCATCTGCACCGCCGCCTCGCGCACCCGGTCGAGCAGGTCCCAGCGCACCCGCGGCGCCTCGACGCGCCAGTTGCCGCCGGTGCCGTGATGCTCGCTCTGGCCCAGGAAATGATCCTCCAGCCCGATGAACAGCGGCTTCACGTCGTCCCAGCCCCAGCCGGCGAGGCCGAGCTGGCGCCAGTGGTCGTAGTCGGCGCTCTGGCCGCGCATGGTGATCATGGCGTTGATGGCGGAGGAGCCGCCGATCACCTTGCCGCGGGGATAGATGAGCGAGCGGCCGTTGAGGCCGGGCTCGGCCTCCGTGCGGAACATCCAGTCGGCGCGCGGATTGCCGATGGCGAAGAGATAGCCGACCGGGATGTGGAACCAGATCCAGTCGTCCTTGGTGCCGGCCTCCAGCAGGAGGACGCGGTTGCGGCGGTCGGCGGAGAGGCGGTTCGCCATGAGGCAGCCGGCGGTGCCGGCTCCGCAGACGATGTAGTCCCACTCACCCTCGATGGTGCGGGCCATGGCTCCCCTCCGGCACTGTCAATCGGGCTCGTCGGCGGCCCTTCCCCGATCCATCGCGCGCGGCGGGGGGTCAGGTCAATCGGGACGGAGGGAGGAGCGGGTCACGGGCGCGCGGTCCTCACCATCCCCTTCGTCAGCGGTTCACCGCTCTCCATGATCGGAGGGCTCTGTTCACGGCCCCCCAAACCTGACCGCTCCCCTCCGCAAAGCGGGGGAGGGGTCAGGTGTGGGGGGCAGCAAACCCACAGGTACGGACGTCCACAGAACCCCAAACCTGCAACCCGCCCCCTCGCGCGTGCCCCATTCCCTGCCGGCGCGGGCCGCGCTAGCCTCCGGTCCAAATCGTTTGAAAAACGGAAGAGGACACGTCCATGCATATCCTGATCATCGGCGCCGCCGGCATGGTCGGCCGCAAGCTGACCGAGAAACTGGTGCGCGACGGAGCCCTCGGCGGCAAGCCGATCACCGAATTCTCCCTCGTCGACGTGGTGGCCCCGGAAAAGCCCGCGGGCTTCGCCGGCAAGGTGACGAGCTGGGCCGTCGACATCTCCTTCCCCAACACCGCCGGGCCGATGATCGCCGGACGGCCGGACGTCATCTTCCACCTCGCCGCCATCGTCTCCGGCGAGGCCGAGGTCGATTTCGACAAGGGCTACCGCATCAATCTCGACGGCACGCGGCAGATCTACGAGGCGATCCGCCAGGAGGGCGTCAAGGCGCCCTACCATCCGCGCGTCGTCTTCACCTCCTCCATCGCGGTCTACGGCGCGCCGTTCCACGAGTTCATCGAGGACGAGTTCTTCCACACGCCGCTGACCAGCTACGGCACGCAGAAGTCCATAGGCGAGCTCTTGCTCACCGACTATTCGCGCAAGGGCTTCTTCGACGGCGTCGGCATCCGCCTGCCGACCATCTGCGTGCGCCCCGGCAAGCCGAACAAGGCGGCCTCGGGCTTCTTCTCCAACATCATCCGCGAGCCGCTGGTGGGGATGGAGGCCGTGCTGCCGGTGGGCGACGACGTGGTCCACACCCATGCGAGCCCGCGCTCGGCGGTGGGCTTCCTCATCCATGCCGCGACCATGGACACCGCCCAGCTCGGCTGGCGGCGCAACCTCTCCATGCCGGGCGTGGTGGCCACCGTCGGCGAGCAGCTCGAGGCCCTGCGCAAGATCGGCGGCGAGAAGGCCCTGAAGCTCGTGCGCCGCGAGCCGGACGAACTCATCATCCGCATCGTCTCCGGCTGGTCGCAGCGCTTCAACGCCAAGCGCGCGGCCGAGCTCGGCTTCAGGGCGGAGACGAGCTTCGAGGAGATCGTCCGCGCCCATGTGGAGGACGAGCTCGGGGGCAAGGTCGCCTGAAGGGCATGCGCTTCCCCACTCCTCTCGTCCCCGGCCGGCTCGTCCAGCGCTACAAGCGCTTCCTCGCCGACGTCGTGCTCGACACCGGCGAGGCGGTCACCGCCCATTGCGCCAATCCCGGCGCGATGCTGGGGCTGACCGCACCGGGCAACCGGGTCTGGCTGTCGCGCTCGGCCAATGCGGCGCGCAAGCTCCCGTTGTCGTGGGAGCTGGTGGAGGCGGAGTTCGGCCGCGGGCCGGAGCTGGTCGGCATCAACACCGCCCATCCCAATGCGCTGGTGGAGGAGGCGATCGTCGACGGCACGATCGCGCCGCTCGCCGGCTATGCCACGCTGCGGCGGGAGGTGGCCTACGGGAAGGCGAGCCGCGTCGACATGATGCTGACGGGAGAGGGACGGCCGCCCTGCTACGTCGAGGTGAAGAACGTCCACCTGATGCGCCGGCCGGGCCTCGCCGAATTTCCCGATTCGGTGACCGCGCGCGGGGCGAAGCACCTCGATGAGCTCGGCGACATGGTGGAGGCCGGCCACCGGGCGGTGATGGTCTTCCTCATCCAGTACGGCGGGGCGGAGCGCTTCGCCCTCGCCCGCGACATCGACCCGGCCTATGGCAAAGCGTTCGACCGGGCGCGGGCGCGCGGCGTCGAGATGCTCAGCTTTCGCTGCCGCCTGAGCCCCGAGGCCATCGTGGTGGAGCGGGCGGTGGAGATCGCGGAGTAGAGCGCCCCGCCTGATCGGTGGGCTTGCCGCGGCAGTCCGGCTCTTCCATGAAGGGCCGACGATGCGGCCGGCGCGCCGCGACGACGGGAGCGATGGCATGAGCGTGAAACCGGGCTGGCAGGGCCGCTTCTTCGAGGATTTCGAGATCGGCGACGTCTACAAGCACCCGCTCGGGCGCACGGTGACGCAGGCCGACAACATCTGGTTCACGCTGCTCACCCAGAACACCGCCCATCCGCATTTCGACGCGAACTATGCGGCGTCGACCGGCTTCGGCAAGCCGCTGGTGAATTCCTGCTTCACCATCGCGCTGGTGACCGGACAGTCGGTCACCGACATCAGCCAGAACGTCTTCGCCAATCTCGGCTGGGACGAGGTGCGCCTGCCGGCGCCCGTCTACGAGGGCGACACGATCTATTCGGAGAGCGCGGTGCTGGAGAAGCGCGATTCCGGCTCGCGGCCGGAGGTCGGCATCCTCACCGTGCGCACCAGGGGCTACACCCAGGCCGGCGACGTGGTGATCACCTTCAAGCGGACGGTGATGGTCTATCGGCGGGGACAGGGCCCGGGCGGCAAGCACCGGCCCGAGCCGAAGGGGTGAGGGCAGCCTGCCTCCCGTGACGTCAGCCAAGGCGCTCGCCTGAAGGCCCCACCCGTACCCTCCCCGCTGACGCGGGGAGGGGGACTACCCGCGTCGTGCCCCGACAGCTGGCGTCGCGCCGGGCCCTGGCCCCCCTTCCCTCGCCCTTCGGGCTCGCCGGGGGTGACGGGCGCGATTTTCGCACTGACGACCGGGCCACAATGCCGTCATGCCCGGCCCTGTGCCGGGCATCCACGAATTCCTCGAAACGCGGTGGTCAATTCGTGGATACCCGGGACAAGCCCGGGCATGACGCGGAGCGGGTGACCATCCGTCACGACGCGTCGAGCGGCGCTAACCCTCCCCTCACGCCTTCTTCAGGAACTCCGTCCGCAGCACCAGGCCCTTGACCTTGTCGACGCTGCATTCGACCTCGTCGGGGTCGTCGGTGAGGCGGATGGACTTCACCCGCGTGCCGCGCTTCAGCGTCACCGAGGTGCCCTTCACCTTGAGGTCCTTGATGATGGTGACGCTGTCGCCGTCCTTCAGGATCGCCCCGTTCGAGTCCTTCACGTCCATGATTTCAGTCCTTCGTCTCTGCCGGGGGATAGGTGTGGCGCGCGCCGCGCCAGTCCTCGACCTCGCCGGCACCGAGATAGTGCGGCCCGACGGGGACCTTGCCCTCGCCGCCGGGGATGTCGAGCACGTAGGTCGGCTGGGCGAGGCCGGAGAGGCGGCCGCGCAGGGCCCGCATCAGCGCCTGGCCCTCGGCGATGGAGAGGCGGAAATGGGCGGTGCCGGGGGCCATGTCCGGGTGGTGGAGGTAGTAGGGCTTCACCCGGTTGGCGAGGAAGGCGCGCATCAGGGCGGCGAGGGTGTCGGCGTCGTCGTTGACCCCGCGCAGCAGCACCGACTGGCTCACGAGGGCGATGCCGGCATCGGCGAGGCGGGCGAGGGCCGTTTCGGCGGCGGGCGTGAACTCGCGGGCGTGGTTGGCGTGGACGGCGACATAGACCGCCTTGCCAGGCGCGCGCAGGGCGCGGGCGAAGTCGGCGGTGACGCGCTCGGGTGCGACGACGGGCACGCGGGTGTGCCAGCGGATGACCCTGACGTGCGGAATGGCGGCGAGCGCCCGGGTGACGTCGCGCACCCGCCGGGCGGAGAGCACGAAGGGGTCGCCGCCGGTGAGGATGACCTCGAAGATATCCGGCCGCGCGGCGACATAGGCGATGGCGGCGGAGAGCTCCGCCTCGTCCAGCGCGCCCTTGCCGCCCGGGCCGACCATCTCGCGGCGGAAGCAGAAGCGGCAATAGACCGGGCAGACGTGGACGATCTTCAGGAGCACCCGGTCGGGATAACGGTGGACGATGCCGGTGAGCGGCGAATGCGCCTCGTCGCCGATCGGGTCGGCGCGCTCCTCGGCCCGGATGTCCAGCTCGTTGAGGTCGGGGAGAAACTGGCGGGCGATCGGATCGGCCGCGCGATCTCCGGACGGCCCCCGCGCGATCAGCGCGGTCATGGCGGGCGTCACGGCGACGGCGTAGCGCTCCCCGACTTTCGCCGCAGCGGCGGCGTCGGCGGGCGCGATCAGGCCGGCCGCGAGGAGGTCGGCCGCCGTGCGCAGGGTGCGGTCGGGGCGGGTCATGGCGGCCTCATGATCCCTGACGCGCGCAAAGGCAAGGGCCGGCTGCGCCGGGAACCGCCCGCCGGCCATGGCCGTTGACGAAAAAGCTCTGCGCGGGACGGGGATCAGCCCTCAGTCGGGCTTGCCGGCAAAGAGCCTTTGGATTACGGGGTTTGCCTCCGCCGCGGCCCCCCGGACCCGGCGCCTGACTGCATGGCATTCCAAGGCGCGGCAAGCGCCGAGACGCGGACCCTTTAGGGGAGGACTTCCTTGGCCGAGACCGGAACCTGGAACAAGGCGCATGGGGCCGACGCGTTCGGCTTTTCGGGGCTGAAGGCCCTGCACTGGAACTATCTGGAGCCGCAGCTGGTCGAGGAATCGATCGCCCGCGGCGAGGCCAAGCTCTCGGCCGGCGGGCCGCTGGTCGCCGAGACCGGCCAGCACACCGGCCGGTCTCCGAAGGACAAGTTCGTGGTGCGCGACGCCACCACCGAGAACACGGTCTGGTGGGACAACAACGGTTCCATCTCGCCCGAGGCCTTCGACCTCCTCATGGCCGACATGCTGGAGCATGCCAAGGGCCGCGAGCTCTTCGCCCAGGACCTCCACGGTGGCGCCGACCCGGCGACCCGGATCAAGACCCGCGTCTTCACCGAATATGCCTGGCACAACCTCTTCATCCGCAACCTGCTGATCCGCCCGAAGCGCGAGGAGCTCGCCTCCTTCGTGCCGGACATGACCATCGTCGACCTGCCCTCGTTCAAGGCCGACCCGAAGAAATACGGCGTGCGCACCGAGACGGTGATCGCCTGCGACTTCACCCGCAAGATCGTGCTGATCGGCGGCACCTCCTATGCCGGCGAGATGAAGAAGAGCGTCTTCACCATGCTCAACTTCCTGCTGCCGCCGCAGCACGTGATGCCGATGCACTGCTCGGCCAACGTCTCGCCCCAGGGCGAGGTTGCGGTGTTCTTCGGCCTGTCGGGCACCGGCAAGACGACGCTCTCGGCCGATGCCAGCCGCACCCTCATCGGTGACGACGAGCACGGCTGGGGCCGCGACGGCGTCTTCAACTTCGAGGGCGGCTGCTACGCCAAGGCGATCAAGTTGTCCCGCGAGGCCGAGCCCGAGATCTACGCCACCTCCGAGCGCTTCGGCTCGGTGATGGAGAACGTGGTCATCGATCCCGTCTCGCGGATCCCGGACTTCGACGACGGCTCGAAGACCGAGAACACCCGCATCGCCTATCCGCTGCACTTCATCGCCAATGCCTCGGAGACCGGCCGCGCCGGCCATCCGAAGAACATCGTGATGCTCACCGCCGATGCCTTCGGCGTCATGCCGCCCATCGCCAAGCTGACGCCGGCGGAGGCGATGTACCACTTCCTCTCCGGCTTCACCGCCAAGGTCGCCGGCACGGAGAAGGGCGTCACCGAGCCGCAGCCGACCTTCTCGACCTGCTTCGGCGCGCCGTTCATGCCGCGCCATCCGTCGGAATACGGCAACCTGCTGCGCGAGCTGATCGCCAAGCACCACGTCGACTGCTGGCTGGTGAACACCGGCTGGACCGGCGGCAAGCATGGCGTCGGCCGCCGCATGCCGATCTCGATCACGCGCCTCTTGCTGCGCTCGGCCCTCGACGGCTCGCTCAATCGCGCCGACTTCCGCCGCGACCCCTATTTCGGCTTCGCGGTGCCGACCTCGGTGCCGGGCGTGCCGCCGCACATGCTCTATCCGATCAAGACCTGGCGCGATAAAGCCGAGTTCGACGCCACGGCGCGCAAGCTCGTGCAGATGTTCCAGGACAACTTCGCCAAGTTCGAGCCCTATGTGGACGCGGACGTGAAGGCGGCGGCGCCCGCGGTGCAGCTCGCGGCGGAGTGAGCTCCACGACCGATCTCAATGGAAAAGCCCGGCCTCGCGCCGGGCTTTTTCATTCCGGCTCCCGCGGGTGGGGTGACAGGGCCGCCGAGGAGGCGCGGCTATCCCTTCCGCGTCAGCCCGAGGCGCTTGGCCGCGATGCGGTCGAGCCAGCGGGCCGGCAGCAGGAGCGGCAGGACCCAGTTCATCAGGGTCGACGGGGTGATGGTGTAGCGCACCTTCGGGCTCGCGGCGGAGAGCGCCGTGTGCACCACCTCCGCCACGGCGGATGCCGGCAGGGCGTGGCGGGCGCGGGCGAGAACCTCCCGCTCGAAGCGGTCGATCAGCGGCCCGTAGAACGTTCCCTGGTAGCGCGATTTCTCCACGGCGCCGGCCGACTTCTCCCAGATCGGCGTCGCGATCGGCCCCGGACCGACGATGACGACGTCGACGCCGAAGGGCATGAGCTCGCGGCGGAGCGCATGGCTCACCGCCTCCAGCGCGTGCTTGGTCGCCGCATAGCCGCCGACGAAGGGCCAGGCGAGTTTCCCCGAAACCGAGGACATCATGACGATGCGACCCGGGCGGCCGACGAACCCCTCCTGCGCACCGAGCAGCGGGGCAAACGCCTGCACCGTCGCGATCTGGCCGAGGACGTTGACCTTCCACTGGCGGTCAAGCTCGTCGAGCGACTGGTGCAGCAGCGGCCCTGGCAGGGAGATGCCGGCATTGCAGACGAGGCCGTCGAGCGGCGCCCCGCCGAGCAGGTCCGACGCCGTCGCGGCGGCGCGCGACAGGCTCTCGACGTCGGTGACGTCGCAGACGAGAGGGGTGAAGGCGGGACCGAGGTCGTTGTCGAGGCGCTCGCCGTCCTCGGCGCGGCGCACCGTGCCGAAGACGCGCCAGCCGCGCTTCACGAGGTCGGCCGCGATGGCCTCGCCGATGCCCGACGAGACGCCCGTGACGAGGCAGGACTGCATGGCCTATTCCGCCGCCTGCCGGCCGCCGACGCCGTAGCGCTTGTCGATGTAGTCGATGACCATGGCCTTGAAGTCGGCCGCGAGCGTCGGGCCGCGCAGGGTGGTGACCTTCTCGCCGTCGACGAAGACCGGGGCGGCCGGATTCTCGCCGGTGCCGGGCAGAGAGATGCCGATGTCGGCGTGCTTCGACTCGCCGGGACCGTTGACGATGCAGCCCATGACCGCGACGTTCAGCGCCTCGACCCCGGGGTAGCGCGTCTTCCACTCGGGCATCGAGCTGTGGATGAAGCCCTGGATGTCCTGGGCGAGTTCCTGGAACAGGGTCGAGGTGGTGCGCCCGCAGCCCGGGCAGGCCGCCACCAGCGGCACGAAGGTGCGGATGCCCATGGTCTGCAGGATTTCCTGCGCGACCTTGACCTCGAGCGTGCGGTCGCCGTTCGGCTCGGGTGTCAGCGAGACGCGGATCGTGTCGCCGATGCCGTCCTGCAGCACGACGCCGAGGGCGGCCGAGGAGGCGACGATGCCCTTGGAGCCCATGCCGGCCTCGGTCAGACCGAGATGGAGGGCGTAGTCCGATCGCGCCGCCAGCATGCGGTAGACGGCGATGAGGTCCTGCACGGCGGAGACCTTGGCGGAGAGGATGATGCGGTCCTTCGGCAGGCCGATCTCGACAGCCCGGTCGGCGGAGAGGACGCAGGACTGCACCATGGCCTCGTGCATGACGGCGCGGGCGTCGCGCGGCTCGGGGCTCTTCGCGTTCTCGTCCATCAGGTGGGTGAGCAGTTCCTGGTCGAGCGAGCCCCAGTTGGCGCCGATGCGCACGGCCTTGCCGTGCTCGGCCGCCTTCTCGACGATCATGGCGAACTGCCGGTCCTTCTTGTCCTTGAAGCCGACATTGCCGGGATTGATGCGGTACTTGTCGAGGGCCTCGGCGCAGGCGGGATGATCGGCCAGCAGCTTGTGGCCGATGTAGTGGAAGTCTCCCACCAGCGGCACGCCGACGCCCATGCGCATCAGCTTCTCGCGGATGTGCGGCACGGCCGCGGCGCTCTCGTCGCGGTCGACGGTGATACGCACGAGTTCGGAGCCGGCGCGGGCGAGGGCCGCGACCTGGCGCACGGTTCCCTCGATGTCGGCGGTGTCGGTGTTGGTCATCGACTGGACGACGATCGGCGCGCCGCCCCCGACCATGACGGCCGCAGCGCCCCTGCCGACGGTCACTCCGACCGTCCGGTGCCGGGGCTTCACCCCAAATCCCTGGATCATCGTTTCTCGTCTCCGCTGACCCCGTTCAAATAGCCCGAGCCGCGGGGCTGCGCCAGCGCCACGCAGTGATGGCGCGCAAATGGGCAGCCGCGGCGGCGCGGACGGGTCTCGTGCTTCCGGAAGACTACGGATCACCCAGCGTAAGGTTGCAGCAATTGCTGCCCGCAACCGGAAACTTAACGTCCTGTTGAGGACGCAGACTCAAGCTTCCGCCGGCATCCGGACATGGACATTTCAGCATGATCGCCCTTAATCTGCGCGCTAAACTTGTGATTGGCTTCGCAGCCCTCATCATCATTGCGGCAACGAGCGCGGCGGTTTCGGTCCGGCAGGCAGGACAGATCGCGGCAAGCATGGAGCAGGTCTCGGCGGTGCGCTCGCCGACGGCGCTGCTCGGCATGAAGATGGCCGACGAGCTGTCGCAGACCGGGATCGCGCTGCGCGACCAGATGATCGCCCCCGACGACGTGAACCTGTCGCGGTGGGACACCGCCTGGGCGAGCCTGAAGGAGAGCCGCGACCGCATGGACGGGCTCGCCGCCTCGTTCCCGACCGACGCGCAGCGCGCTTCCTGGACCGCCGTGCGGCCGCTGCTCCAGGAGCTGGAGGAGGCGCACAAGGCGCTCCTCGCCCTCATCAACACGCCGGCGCAGTACCCGGCGCTCGCCACCTACGAGCGGATGGTGACGCCGCAGCTCCAGCCGCTGGAGGCTGCGCTGACGGAACTCGTCACCCGCGAGATCCAGAACCCGCAGGCCAACGACCGGCTTCTCGGCGCCGCGGTGGGCCTGCAGGCGAGCATCCTGTCGGCAGTGCGCGACCTGCGCGGCTTCGTCCATCGTGGCCAGGACGCGGAGAAGGCGCAGTTCGAGCAGTCCTGGAACACCGTCAACGCCCGACTGAAGACCATCACCGACATGACCGGCGCCATGTCGCCGGACCAGATGCGCGTGCTGAACCGGGTGCGCGTCGGAATCATCTCGATCCGCCGCGGCGCCACGCTGGTCATCAACGAGCGCAGCGGCCCGACATGGAACGGCCCGATGAACCACCTGACCGACCGGGTGGCGCCGATCAGCGACAAGATCCTCACCGCCCTCCAGGGCCCGCTCACCACCGGAGGCGAGCGCAAGGGCGGCCTCATCGACGCGCAGACGGGGCTGCTCGCGGCCGAGACGGCGGCCGCCGTCGACATGGCGCAGGCGCTCTCCACGCTGCTGCTCGCCGCCGCCGGCCTGTCGGCTCTGGCCGGCCTCGTCATCGCCTTCCTGCTGTCGCGGATGATCGCGACGCCGATCGCCGGAATGACGCGGGCCATGAAGAGCCTGTCGGAGGGCAACCTCGACACCGCCATCCCCGGCACCGGCCGCCGCGACGAGATCGGCGCCATGGCGGGAACCATGGAGGTGTTCCGCGACACGATGGCCGCGGCGGCGGACGCCCGCGCCGCCCAGGACGAGGCCCGTGCGGCGGAGGCCGGGCGCCTCGCCCGTCGCAACGCCGTGGCGGAGGACTTCGTCGCCCGCATGAGCGCGCTGGCCGAGACCTTCACCGCCTCGTCCGGGCGGGTCGAGGAGGCCGCGCGCGACCTCTCGGCGACCGCCGAGGAGACGAGCCGCCAGGCCGGCGAAGTGGCGGGTGCGGCGGAGACCGCCTCGATCAACGTGCAGACGGTGGCCGCCTCCACGGAAGAACTCGCCGCATCGGTGCGCGAGATCAACGTGCAGGTGGTGCGCTCCTCGCAGAGCGCCGAGAAGGCCGTGTCGGACGCGCGGGTGACCGAGAGCCAGATCCGCAACCTCGCCAGCGCCGCCGACCGCATCGGCGACGTCATCAACCTCATCAAGGCCATCGCCGACCAGACCAACCTCCTGGCGCTCAACGCCACCATCGAGGCGGCGCGCGCCGGCGAGGCCGGCAAGGGCTTCGCGGTGGTCGCCTCGGAGGTGAAGAGCCTTGCCGCGCAGACGGCCAAAGCCACCGAGGACATCGCCGCCAAGGTCGCCGAGATCCAGAACGCGACCGCGGAGACGGTGGAATCCATCGACGCCATCGCCACCAGCATCGGCAGCATCCGCGAGATCACGGCAGCGGTGGCGAGCGCGGTGGAGGAGCAGGGGTCGGCCACCACCGAGATCGCCGGCAACTGCCAGCGCGCCGCGGGTGCGGCGACGGGCGTCACCGGCACGATCGGCGGCGTCGGCCAGGCGGCGGAGGCGACGGGACGCTCGGCCCATGCGCTGATGGACCTCGCCAGCGACCTGTCGACCAATGCCGGCACGCTTCAGGCGGAGGTGCAGACCTTCGTGGAGGCCCTGCGCGCGGCCTGACGCGTCAGGCCTCCGCCGGTGCGTCGCAATGGGCGCAGCGGCCGAACATCTCCACTACCTGCGTCGCCGGCTTGAAGCCGGCGCCTGCGGCGATGGCCGCGAGGTCCTTCTCGACCGGCGCGCCGGAGGCCTCCGACACGCAGCCGCAGGAATCGCAGATCATGAAGACGACGAGGTCGCGGCCCTCGTGGCGGTGGGCGCAGGCGACGAAGGCGTTGCGGCTCTCGATGCGGTGGGCGAGGCCCGCCTCCAAAAGGAAGTCCAGCACGCGGTAGACGCTGATCGGCGCGGGGCGCCGGCCGCTCTCGCGATGCATGCGCTCGATCAGGTCATAGGCGCCGACGGGTGCGGGCGAGGCGGCGAGATGGGACAGCACCTCGCGCCGGATGGGCGTCAGCTTCAGCTTCTTCTCGGCACAGCGCGCTTCCGCCACCTTCAGCACGTCCACCGGCGGGTGGCCGTGCTCGCAGGAGTGATCGTGCGCGTGTCGGGACTTCAGCATCGCTGCTTGCCTTCGCGGTTCCGGGATTCCAGCTTCCTAGCATGGCGGGGGGACGGGCCAAAGCGCGTCGCCGTATCGCCATGTTGCATTGCGACAAAACCCGGGCCAGTGATGGCCGAGCGGGTCCGGCCGCCTTGAGGAGATAGGGATCATGAGCCTTGCGGGAAAGAGTGCGATCGTCACGGGGTCGACCAGCGGCATCGGACTGGCGATAGCGACCGCCCTGGCCGAAGCCGGCGCGGACGTCATGCTGAACGGCCTCGGCGAAGCGGCCGAGCTGGAGGCGACGCGGGCGAAGCTCGCGGCCGATACCGGGCGCAAGGTGCTGTTCTCCCCCGCCAACATGATGAAGCCGGACGAGATCGCCGCGATGGTGGCGACTGCCGAGGCCGATTTCGGCAAGGTCGACATCGTCGTGTCGAATGCCGGCATCCAGTTCGTCTCGCCGGTGGAGGAGTTCCCCACCGACAAGTGGGACGCCATCATCGGCATCAACCTGACGGCGTCGTTCCACCTCGCCAAGGCGGTGGTGCCGGGCATGAAGGCGCGCAAGCACGGGCGCATCGTCAACATCGCCTCCGCCCATTCGCTGGTCGCCTCACCGTTCAAGTCGGCCTATGTCGCCGCCAAGCACGGCCTGCTCGGCTTCACCAAGACCATCGCGCTGGAGCTCGCGACCTTCGGCATCACCGCCAACTGCATCTCGCCGGGCTATGTCTGGACGCCCCTCGTCGAGAAGCAGATCCCCGACACGATGAAGGCGCGCGGGATGACCAAGGAGCAGGTCATGAACGACGTGCTCCTGGCAGCCCAGCCGACCAAGCAGTTCGTGCGGGTGGAGGAGGTGGCGGCGCTCGCCCTGTGGCTCTGCTCGGACGCGGCGAAGAACATCACCGGCGCCAACAACGTGATCGACGGCGGCTGGACGGCGGCGTGATGGCGAAGGCGCCGAAGGCCACCAAGGCCATCAACCTCGCCCTGCAGGGCGGAGGCGCGCACGGCGCCTTCACCTGGGGGGTGCTCGACGAGATACTGCGCGACGGGCGGCTGGTGATCGAGGGCGTGACGGGTGCCTCCGCCGGCGCCATCAATGCGGTGCTGCTCGCCGACGGGCTCGCGGAGGGTGGCCCCGAGGCCGCGCGCGAACGGCTCGGCCGCTTCTGGAAGGCGGCCTCCGTCGACGGCAGCATGACGACCCTGCAGCGTCGCGCGCTCGACCGGCTCTTCTCCGTGGTGCCCTACGAGGGCTCGCTGATGGAGACCTGGGTGACGGCGATGCAGCGCTACTTCTCGCCCTACGACCTCAATCCCTTCGACATCAACCCGCTGGAAGACCTGATCCGGAAGTTCGTCGATTTCGACCGCCTCGCCGCCTTCGACGGGGTGAAGGTGTTCATCTCGGCCACCAACGTGCAGACCGGCAAGCTCACCGTCTTCCGGCGCGAGCACATCACCTGCCGCGCGGTGATGGCCTCGGCCTGCCTGCCGACCCTGTTCAAGGCGGTGGAGATCGACGGCACGCCGTTCTGGGACGGCGGCTACATGGGCAATCCGCCGATCTTCCCGCTCTACCGGGCGACGGATGCGGAAGACGTGCTGCTGGTCCAGATCAATCCGGTGGTCCGCAAGGAGACGCCGACGACGTCGCGCGGCATCGTCGACCGGCTGAACGAGATCACCTTCAATTCCTCGCTGCAGGCCGAACTCAGGGCCGCGGCCTTCGTCGCCCGCCTTGTCAACGAGGGCCGCCTGCCGCGCGGCCGCAAGCCCGGCGAGTACAAGCGCGTGAACCTGCATCGCATCGCGCTCGGCGACTCGCTCAAGGGGCTGACCGCCGGCTCGAAGGTCGTCACCGACTACGACTTCCTGCTGGAGCTCAACGCCGCGGGCAAGAAGGCGGCGCGGCGGTTCCTGAAGGCCCATTTCGCCGACATCGGCGAGCGCTCGACCCTCGACCTCGAGGCCGAGATCGCGGCCGAGTGGGCCTGAGGCCTCAGCGGCGCGGCGCCTCGACACCCATGAGCGCCGCGGCGCGCTCGACCACCGCCTCCTCCAGCTCGGCGGCCGCGCCGTCGGCGAGGACGACGCTCCACATCATGTCGACGATGCGCCGGCGGCCGTCCTCGTCGAGTCGCTTGGCGAGGAGGTCGGCGAAGGAGGTCCAGCTGTCGGCGGAGGCCTCGGCGTCGATCGCCCGTTCGATCAGCCGACCGGTATCGGCGGCGGAGAGGGCGAAGCCGGAGGCGAGCACCGTCTCGATACGCGTCCGCTCGCTGTCCGAGACGCGCCCGTCGACGGCCATGACGTGGACGAGGAGGGCTGCCGCGGCGAGCCTGTAGTCGTCGTCGCCGAAGGCCTCATGGGGCCCGTCCGTCAGGTCGGTGATCATGGACAGGAAGCGGTCAAGCATGGGGGCGGGGTCCGGTGGGTGGCGGGGAGACGGGCCGTGCGGGCGCGGGCCGGGGGATGCGACGCCGGGTGCATGGCGCCGAAGCGGCGGGACGGGTTGGCCTGACGCGCGGCCCGCGCTAGGAGACGCGTTCTGCGATCAGGCAGTTCCAAGGAGAGACAAACATGGCCATCGAGCGCAAGCAGGTCGGTCCGCGCATGAGCGGTGCCGTCGTCCACGGCAACACCGTCTATCTCGCGGGACAGGTGGCCCACAAGGCGGCCGGCAAGTCGGTGACGGAGCAGACCAAGGAAATCCTCGAGACCATCGACGCCCTCCTCGCCGAGTGCGGCACGTCGAAGCAGAACCTCCTGTCGACCAATATCTGGCTGTCGGACATGTCGACCTTCGCCGAGATGAACGCCGTGTGGGACGCCTGGGTCGTTCCCGGCCAGACCCCGGCCCGCGCCACGGTCGAGGCCAAGCTCGCCGCGCCGCAGTTCACCGTCGAGATCATGGTCGTCGCCGCGAAGTGACGATGCCGGCTTCGGCCGCAGTCTGAAACACGAACGGCCGGGGCTCTCCCCGGCCGTTTCGCTTTGGGGAAGGGTGACGGATCAGGCGGCGCGGACACCGTCGAGGAAGGTGCGGATCTCGCGGTCCAGCGCCTGGGCCTCCTCGCCGAGCCGGCCCGAGAGGGCGCGCACGTCCTCGGCGGTCGCCTGCGCGGATTGGGCGGTGCCGCCGACGCGGCCCATGGCCTCGGCGCCGCCGCGGGTCTCGTCGGAGGCGCGGTTGACTGCCTCGGCAATGGTCGAGACCGCAGCGTTCTGCTCCTCGACGGCCGCCGCGACGGAGGCGGCGATGCCGCGCATCTCGCCGATGACCTGTCCGACCTTGTCGATGGCGTCCACGGCGTCGCCGGAGGCGAGCTGGATGGCGCCGATCTGCGAGGCGATCTCTTCCGTTGCGCGGGCGGTCTGGGCAGCGAGGCTCTTCACCTCGGACGCGACCACCGCGAAGCCCTTGCCGGCCTCGCCGGCGCGTGCCGCCTCGATGGTGGCGTTGAGGGCGAGCAGGTTGGTCTGGCCGGCGATCGCCTGGATGAGGTTCACCACCTCGCCGATGCGCGAGGCGGCCTGGGCGAGTGATCCCATGGTCTGGGCGGTGCGCTCGGCCTCGGTGACGGCGGTGCCGGCGACCTCGGTCGACTTGGAAGCCTGCGAGGCGATCTCGGCGATGGAGGCAGCGAGCTCCTCGGCGGCGGCGGCGGCGGAGGAGACCGAATTGGCCGCCTGTTCCATGGCGCCGGAGGCGGTGACGGCCTCCTGCGTGACGGCGCCCGAGGTGCCGTCGAGCTGGTCGGAGGCGCCGTCGAGCTGGCCGGACGCGCTGCGCAACGCGCCGAGCGAGCGATCCGCGGCCTGCTCGAAGCCCTTGATGAGATTGTCGACGACGGCGGCGCGGCGGTTGCGGGACTCAACCTCGGCGATCTGCTCGGCGGCGAGGCGCTCGCGCTCGATGGCATTGTCGCGGAAGACGAGGACGGCACGGGCCATCTCGCCGAGCTCGTCGGCCGCATCCGTCGAGGGCACCTCGACGGCGGTGTTGCCGCCGGCGAGTTCGCGCATCGAGACGGTGATGCCGCCGATCTGCCGGGTCATCGAGCGGCCGAGGACCATGGCGACCACGCCGCAGAGGAGCACCATGCCGACGATGATGCCGATGACCAGCATCATGGTCGCGGACTGGGCCTCGAGGCGCGCCTCGTTGGCGCGGGTCTTGCCGTCGTTGGCGGCGGCGACGAGGACGTTGGTCTGCTGGTCGAGGGCGGTGAGGAGCTGGTCGAGCTGCTGGACGGTCTTCTCGACCGTGCGGGTGCCGTCGACATAGGAGTCGAGCGCCGGCCAGTAGATCTCGCCGGCCTTCAGGAGTTCGGCCTTGGTGGCCGGGGCGACGACCGAGCGGTTCACCTCGTTGATGAACTTGGTGCGGGCCTGGCGGAAGGCCTCGAGGTCGGAGTCGAGGCCGCGCAGCATGAAGTCCTTCTCGTGCCGGCGCATCTGCAGGACCTGCTCGAGGATGCCGGCACCGTCGTCGAAGTTGGCGGCGACGCGGCGGGCCTGGACCTCCAGCTGCTGCACCGACTCGTTCATGCGGCCGGTGAGGCCCGAGGTCTCGTTGGTGCCCAGCGTCTCGATCGTGACGCGGACGAGGTCGAAGGCGGAGGCGGCCTCGCCGAGCTGCTTCAGCGACTGCTCGATCTCGGTCTGGAGAGCGGCGGCGGCGGGTTTGCGGCGGGCCTCGCCGAGGGCCATCATGGCCTCCATGCGAGCGCGGGCGAAATTGGTGGGGGCCGCCTCGGTGTGCCGCTCGGCATAGTCGAGGGCGGCGAAGCGCAGATCGCGGACGCTGGCCCGGACGCGGGCGGCATCCGTCGCGAGGCCCGCCGAATCGTCATAGGCCTCGAAGGCGCTGGCCGCCGACCTCTGGCCGTACCAGGCCGCGCCGCCGGCTGCGAGAACCCCGACGATAGGAACGATGGCGAGAAGAGCGATCCTCAAGCGAACGGACAGTGCGGGCATACGAGCAGCCATTTCTTTGAAGCCTAGGGGCGGGCAATGCCGCAATACTGCCCGCGACATCTTAACGAATGGCTATCCGGCGCGCATAGCGATTGAAGAAATCTTGCATTTACAGCGGGTTGCCCGGCCCTGAACTTCCCCAGCGTCAATGATTGAGTTTCCGCGTGCCGCGCCCTACGGTCCGCGCCCCTGGTTTTCGAGATGTCCATGTCCCTCGCCGTGCGGGCGGTGCCCTTTCTCTTCGTCCTCGCCTGGTCCACGGGGTGGATCGTCGCCGGATTCTCGGCGCGCCTGGCCGATCCGCTGTGGTTCCTGTTCCTGCGCTTCTCCATGGCGGCGGCGGTGATCGCGGGAATCGCGGTGGCGATGGGCGCGCCCTGGCCGCGATCGGGGCGGGAGGTCGGCCACGCCATGATGTCCGGCGTGCTGCTGCACGCCCTCTATCTCGCCGCCGTGTGGTGGGCGGTCGCCAACGGCGTGCCCTCCGGCGTCTCCGGCATCATGGCGGGCCTGCAGCCGGTGATGACCGCGCTGCTCGCGCCCGCCATCCTCGGCGAGCGGATCACCGCGCGGCAGGGCGCGGGCGTCGCGCTCGGCTTCCTCGGCATCGTGCTGGTGCTGGCCCCGAAGGTCGTCGGCGTCAGCCCGGAGACCTACGAGGCCATCGTCACGCCGCTCGTCGTCAACGTGCTGGGCATGGTCTCGGTGACGGCGGGCACCTTCTACCAGAAGCGCTTCGTCTCCGGCGGCGACATGCGGACGACGACGAGCTGGCAATATGTCGGCGCGGCCCTGACCATGCTGCCGCTGTTCCTGCTGTTCGGCCGTGCCGAGGCCATCTGGAACCAGACGCTGATCCTGACCATGGCCTGGTCGGTGCTCGCCCTGTCGGTCGGCGGCATCTTCCTGTTCCTCTACCTGATCCGCCGGGGCGAGGTGTCGCGCGCCACCGCCTATATCTACCTGGTGCCGGCGGTCTCCGCCCTGATGGCCTTCGTCTTCTTCGGCGAGACCCTGACCACAGTGCAGCTGGTCGGCATGGCGGTGACGGCGGCCGGCGTCTGGCTGGCGACGCGGCCGGCCTGACCCGGACAGCGACGACCCGGTCATTTGCCGGATTGAAACGCGGCGGCGCTGCGTTATTTTGCGTTGCAGCAACAACGAACACCCCGAGGGAACCACCATGAGCCCTGCTCTCGCAAGCAAGGATGCTCCCGCGCAGTCGCTGACCGAACTCGCCCAGGGCGCCGTCACCGCCGCCGACGCGGTGCTGGCGGACGCGACCGCGGCGGTGCGCGCCCTCGTCACCGAGGACGGCCGCATCTCCGGGGCCGCCATCGAGCGCGAGCAGCGCGCCACCCACGGCCTCGCCTGGCTCGCGACCTATGTGGAGAGCGTCCGTCAGCTCGCCTCCTACCAGGAGCGCCTCGGCGCCGAGGGCAAGTTCGGCGAGATCGAGGACCTCATCGTCCGCATCGGCCTCGGCGAGTACCTGTCGCAGATCGTCGGCGGCATTCCGATGAGCCAGGGCGAGATGGTGCGCCCGGCGGATGTCGGCCTTAAGGCCGGCGACATCCTGCGCCGCTTCGCCGGCGCAGCCGACACGCTGATCGCCACCGGCAATACGGCGGCCAACCGCGCCCGCCTCGCCGAACTCGTGCGCGAGCAGGAATCCTCCGGTCACTTCGGCGAGCCGGGCCTCGACGAGACGCTGGAGGCGATCCGCGACGAGATGCGGAAGTTCTCGCTCGCCGAGGTCCTCCCCCACGCCCACGAGTGGCACCTCCAGAACGCCTATATCCCGCTCGACGTGATCGCCAAGCTCGCCGAGCTCGGCGTCTTCGGCCTGACCCTGCCCGAGAGCTATGGCGGCATGGGCCTCGGCAAGGAGAGCATGTGCGTCGTCTCCGAGGAGCTCTCCCGCGGCTATATCGGCGTCGGCTCGCTCGGCACCCGCTCGGAGATCGCCTCCGAGCTGATCCTCGCCGGCGGCACGCAGGCACAGAAGGACCACTGGCTGCCGAAGATCGCCTCGGGCGAGATCCTGCCCACCGCCGTCTTCACCGAGCCGAATACCGGCTCCGACCTCGCCTCGCTGAAGACCCGCGCGGTGCGCGAGGGCGACGTCTACAAGGTCTCCGGCAACAAGACCTGGATCACCCATCCGGTGCGCGCCGACGTGATGACGCTGCTGGTGCGCACCAACCCGGCCGAGCCCGGCTACAAGGGCCTGTCGATGCTGCTGGCGGAAAAGCCGCGCGGCACGGACGAGGACCCCTTCCCGGCCAAGGGCATGTCGGGCGGCGAGATCGAGGTGCTCGGCTATCGCGGCATGAAGGAATACGAGATCTCCTTCGACGGCTTCGAGGTCAAGTCAGAGAACCTGCTCGGCGGCGTCGAGGGCCAGGGCTTCAAGCAGCTCATGCAGACATTCGAAGCCGCGCGCATCCAGACGGCGGCGCGCGCGGTCGGCGTCGCGCAGGCGGCCATGGACCTGGCGCTCCGCTACGCCCAGGAGCGCGTCCAGTTCGGCAAGCCGCTGATCGCCTTCCCGCGCGTCGCCGACAAGATCGCGATGATGGCGGTGGAGGTGATGATCGCCCGCCAGCTCACCTATTTCTCGGCCCGCCAGAAGGACCTCGACCGGCGCTGCGACCTCGAGGCCGGCATGGCGAAGCTGCTCGGCGCGCGCGTCGCCTGGGCGGCGGCCGACAACGCCCTGCAGATCCACGGCGGCAACGGCTTCGCGCTGGAATATCCGGTGTCCAGAGTGCTCTGCGATGCGCGCATCCTCAACATCTTCGAGGGCGCCGCGGAAATCCAGGCGCAGGTCATCGCCCGCCGCCTGCTCGACGGGGCGAACTGATCGCTCAGGCGTTGGCGGCCCTGAGCGCCCGGTCGATGTCGGCATAGAGGTCGTCGACGGCCTCCAGCCCCACCGACAGGCGCAGGAGGTCCGTCGGACAGGGCGAGCCGGCGCCCTCGATGGAGGCGCGGTGCTCGATGAGGCTCTCGACGCCGCCGAGTGAGGTGGCGCGCTTCCACAGCTCGACGCGGGCGGCGGTGGAGACGGCGGCGTTTTCGCCGGCCTTCACCCGGATCGACATCATGCCGCCGAAGCCGCCCTGCATCTGCCGCGCCGCGAGCGCGTGCTGGGGGTGGGAGGACAGGCCCGGATAGAGCACGTCGGCAACCATGGCATGGGCCTTCAGCCGCTCGGCGAGGGCGAGGGCGGCCCTGGCCTGGGCCTCGACACGCACGTGCAGGGTGCGCATGCCGCGCATCAGCAGAAAGGCCTCGAAGGGGCCGAGGATCTGGCCGTGCATGGAGCGCACGCGGCGGACCTTCGCCCAGAACTCGTTGACCTCGCGGGTGACGAGGGCGCCGGCGACCACGTCCGAGTGACCGTTGAGGTACTTGGTCGCGGCATGCATGACGATGTCGGCGCCGAGCGTCAGCGGCCGGGTGAAGACCGGCGTCGCCACGGTGGAATCCACCGCGCAGATGGCGCCGGCGGCATGGGCAATGTCGGAGATGGCGGCAATGTCGGAGACCGTCCAGAGCGGGTTCGACGGCGTTTCCAGCCAGACGAGCTTCGTCTTGCCCGGCTCGACCGCGGCCTTCACGGCGGCGAGGTCCGTCGTGTCGACGAAGGTGGTGGTGTAGCCGTAGGTGACGGCGTCGTTCATCAGCCAGTTGCGCAGCGCCCAGTACATGACGGTGGGCGCGACGATGTGCGCGCCGGCCGGCAGGGCCATGACCACGGCGGTGGCCGCCGACATGCCGGACCCCAGCAGCAGGGCCTCGGGCCCCTCCTCCAGCGCCGCCAGCACGGCCTCGCACTGGCGCACCGTCTGGTTGTCGGGCCGGCCGTAGATGAAGCCGTTGCGGTACTGGTTGTCCGGGTCGCGGATGAAGGTGGTGGCGACATGGATGGGCGTCACCACGGCGTGGGTCTCGGCCTCCTCCCAGCCGAGCGCCTGGGCGGCGAGCGTGCGTGGCTGAAGGCCGGTCGGCTTGGCGGTCATGAGCGATGTCCCGGGTGAGGCGGCGAACCCGCTGCGTCCGGGTTCCATCATCCGCAACTACATTTCCTGTATCGTGGAATCAAGCCGGAGGGCGGCATGGCGCACACGATGGCAGGTTTCGGCGCACGCGGCTAACATGCTCCCATGTTCCTCCCCCTCGCCGACCAGAACCCCCACCGCCACATCACGGCGCCCTATGTCACCTTCGCGCTGATCGGCCTCAACGTCGCGCTGTTCCTCGCCACGACGGGGCTCGTGCCGGCCCAGTCGGCCACCGCCAACATGCTCGGCCTCGGGCTGATCCCGGCGGTGGTGACGGAGCAGGCGCAGCTCGCCCCGCACCTCGCCGTCGTGCCGACCTGGGCGACGTGGATCACCTACATGTTCATGCACGGGGGCTGGATGCACCTGATCGGCAACATGCTGTTCCTCTGGGTCTTCGCCGACAACATCGAGGACGCCATGGGGCACTGGCGCTTCCTCGTCTTCTACATCCTCTGCGGGGTGATCGGCGGGGCGGCGCATCTCGCCATCAACCCGGCGTCCCAGGCGCCGCTGGTTGGGGCGTCGGGCGCCGTCTCCGGCGTGCTCGCCGCCTATCTGCTGCTCTATCCGCGCGTCAGGGTGTTCGGGCTGGTGTTCAACATCCTGCCGCTGACCATCCCCGTCTGGCTGGCCCTCGGCACCTGGGTCATGCTGCAGGTCTATCACCTCTTCACCACCGTGGGCGGCGCCACCGCCTGGTGGGCCCATGTCGGCGGCCTCGCCGCGGGCGCCGCCCTGGTCGGCGTGATGAAGAACCGCGACGTCATCTTCTTCAGCCACGAGCGGCAGCTGCCGGTGACCGTGCCGCGAATCCCGCTGAAGCTCCGGTGAGGAGACCTTGCTTTCCTCTGGGAACCCTTTCGCCTAAACAGCAGGGAACCTTTGGCCCGCTTGCGCGTTGGAGTGCGATTCGGGGGGAGCATATGGGGCGCGACGGACGGGCTGCCGCCAGCGGCGGGCAGGGTGGCGCGGCGAGCGATCGCCCGCGCGGCACCGCCCGTTTTTTCGACACGGTTTTGCCCGAAGCTCGCCCCTTGCGGACAGCACAGGTGACAGGCTCCGCACCATGCGCCGGGCCGGAACACCATACCCCCATGACCACCACCTTCGTCGACACGCCGCCGCAGTGCCTTCCCCCGACGGGACGGGTCGCCGGCCGCGCCGCCGCGGCGGCCTGAAGCGAGGATCGGAATTTCGTGGACGTCGCCCCGCTCGTCTCCGCCTATCGCTACCGGTTCCATGTCCTCGACGTCTATGGCGGACGCATGGGGGGCCTCACCCGCCCCGCGGGCACGATCGAGGACGCGCTGCGTCAGGCGGCGGCCGAGCTCAAGCTGGTGGCCGATCCGCCGGCCCAGCTGAAGCGCCTCGCCCATCGCATCAATGCGGAGACCCGGGCGGCGCTGCGCGACGTGATCGCGCGGGCCGAGAACGATCTCGCCATCGCCATCACCCGCTTCGGGACCGACATCGGGGCCCCGCCGACCGGGCCGCACATCGACCTCAGGGCCTCGCTGGACGGGCTCGACCGCGCCTACAGGGCGAGCGACCCGGCCCCCGACGACTTCGACGGCTGGTACGACCAGCTCGACGCGCAGATCTCGCATCTCTCGGCGCTGGTGCAGCTCGAGAAGGAGCTGGAGGTCGCCCGCGGCGGCGGTGCCTCGGTGCGCGTGCCGGACCCCTCCCCCCGGCGCCTCAAGTGGTTCCTCGTCGTGCTGGTGGTGGCGGCGCTGGCCGCCCTCGGAATCGCCGCGCTGACGACCTTCAACCCGCCCGGCGGCGGCACCGCGGCGACGCCGTCGGCGCTGCCGACCGGCAATGCCGAGCAGCCGCGCCTCGTGCGCACCGTGCCGATC
>NZ_JBQVQL010000029.1:0-46890 GCF_052440005.1 Phreatobacter sp. | reverse complement strand
GCCATCGGTCGTTCGCCGGGCGCTCGACGGCGCCCGTCCCGCACCGCCGGCTGCCACCGGTGCGCCCCTGTCGATCCTGCCGCCCCTGCCGCCGCCGGTCGAGGTCGGACCTGCGCCGGGGATACGTCGCTGAAGGCCTTTCGCTGGCGCGCGGCCTCCCCTATCTTCAGCGGGCCGGGGCAACCCGGCTATGGTGATAAACGGCCATCGCAATAAGCCTTTCGGACCCGGGGGCAGTACCCGGCGCCTCCACCACGAGCGCCCCTCAGGGGCGTTTCTGATGGGGGCGAAATAGGATCGACGAGGGTGTAAAGGGTGGGCTTTTGCTCGGCATGGTTCCGCCGTTATCGGGCCGTCTCAATAGTTGCCAACGACAACTATGCTCCGGTGGCCGTTGCCGCGTAATGCGGTGATGGTACCGAAATCAAGTCCTTGCGGGTAGCACTGTAAGGCGGGGTTCGGAGGCACCTGGCAACAGAAGCCTCCACTTCTCTCCGGTCCGCGGCGCGGTGGTCCGGGAGGGTCCTCCTCAGCGCGACAGAAGGCCCCGGGTCCGTTCCGCGATCGACCAGCTCATGCCAACAGACCTCATCCGCTACGATCTTCTGGCCCAGGACGCCCTTCGCGGCGTCGTCCGCCGCGTCCTCGTCGATGCAGCGCGCGACGGCCTGCCGGGCGACCATCATTTCTACATCACCTTCGATACCCGCGCTCCCGGTGTCCGCCTGTCGAACCGCATGCGCGAGAAATACCCGCTGGAGATGACGGTCGTCCTCCAGCACCAGTATTGGGACCTGATCATCACCGAGCACAGCTTCGAGGTCGGCCTGTCGTTCGGCGGCATTCCCGAGCGGCTCCTCGTGCCCTTCGACGCGGTGAAGGGCTTCTTCGATCCCTCCGTCCAGTTCGGCCTCCAGTTCGAGGTGGCCGGTGCCGAGACGGAGAAGGGCGACCTCGGCGTGCGGGAGATCGGCCCCCGGCCCTCGGCCGAGCCCGACCCCTCGGGCGTCTCCGCCCTTCCCCCGTCGGCGCCGCGCGCCGAGGCGGGCGATGCGCCGAAGGCCGAGCCCCCGGCTGCCGACGGCGGCGGCGCAGAGGTCGTCAGCCTGGACAAGTTCCGCAAGAAATAGGTCGCTGTCGCGGCATGTCGTCCGACAACGCAGTCCTCCCGTACCAGGGGTGGCGCGTGCGCCGCGCATGGCCGCCCTCCGTGGATGCAGGCCTGCGCCCCTGCGTCATAAGGCTGCCTTTTTTTTTGCCACACCCGGAACTGAAACTCTGCTTGCGAATTTGGACAGGTGCCATGGGTGACATCGTCAATTTGAAGCGCGCACGCAAACGCAAGGCGCGTGAAGCCGAGTCCCTCGGGGCTGACGCCAATCGTCTGCGTTTCGGTCGTCCAGCAAGCGAGCGAAAGCTCGACGAGGCACGCGAGGCCCTCGAGGCCAAGCGGCTGGACGGCCACAAGCGCCCGGAGTGAACCTGAATGAAGAGCCACGTAGTCAAACGTTCGATCGTGGTCGAGGGCCACAAGACCAGTGTCAGCCTGGAAGACGAATTCTGGAATGCCCTGAAGGAGATCGCCTCCGAACGCCGGGAGACGCTGTCCGATCTGGTCGGGCAGATCGACGGCGGACGCACGCAGGGCAACCTGTCGTCTTCGATCCGGCTTTTCGTGCTCGATCATTACCGTACGAGAAGTGCCGCCGCCGGCTGATCGTCGCCCGCGACTGCCCTCGCTCGTACGCATCCTCCCCTATCCGTGAATCGTCCCCGGCTTGTGTTCGGGGAGTTGACATGATGTCATCCGCGCGCAAGAGCACGGGGCGACACAACGTCTCGAGACAAGGCTCCGCAGCGGGGGGACGATGCACGACGATAACGCGAAAGCGGACGACAACACACGCGGTCTGGTCAAGAGCCCCCAGGACATGTTCGCCGGGCTCTTCATCATCGCCTTCGGGCTCGCCTGCCTGTGGGCGTCCTCGAACCTGACCGGTGGACGCGGCGCCAATCTCGGCCCGGGGTCGTTTCCGCGCGGCCTGTCCTTCCTCCTGATGGCGGTCGGCGCCGTGATCGTCGTCCAGGCGCTCACCGTGGTCGGTCCGCGCCTCGAGGCCTGGGCGATCCGGGGGCCGGTCTTCGTTCTCGGAGCCGTCCTGCTGTTCGCCATGACCATCCGTGGCACCACGCTCAACATTCCCGGCCTCGGCCGCACCGATCTCCTGCCGCCCCTCGGCCTCCTCGTCGCGGGGCCTCTGACCCTCATCGTGGCGAGCCTCGCCGCCAACGAGCGGAACTGGACGCAGACCCTGATCTTTTCGGCGTGCATGACGGCCTTCTGCATCCTGCTGTTCAAGGTCGCGCTGAGGCTGCCCATCCCGGTCGCCCCCTGGGCCGGTTGGTGAGGCGCTGATCATGGACATGTTTTCCAATCTGGCGCTCGGCTTCGGCGTCGCGCTCACCATCAAGAACCTCGGTCTCTGCTTCCTCGGCTGCATGATCGGCACGCTGATCGGCGTGCTGCCGGGCGTCGGCCCGATCGCCACGATCGCGATGCTGCTGCCGATCACCTTCGGCCTCGATCCCGTCGGCGCCCTCATCATGCTCGCCGGCATCTACTACGGCGCGCAGTACGGCGGCTCGACCACGGCCATCCTGGTCAACATCCCGGGCGAGGCGACCTCGGTCGTCACCGTGCTCGACGGCCACCAGATGGCCCGCAACGGCCGCGCCGGCGCCGCCCTCGGCATCTCCGCCATCGGCTCGTTCTTCGCCGGCTCGGTCGCGACCCTCGTGATCGCCGCCCTCGCCACCCCGCTGACGCGCGTGGCGCTGCTCTTCGGCCCGGCCGAGTATTTCTCGCTCATGGTCATGGGCCTGATCTTCGCGGTCGTGCTGGCGCGCGGCTCGGTGGTCAAGGCCATCGCCATGGTGCTCTGCGGCCTCATGCTCTCCACCGTCGGCCAGGACCTCGAGACCGGTGCCGACCGCATGACCTTCGCCTGGCCGGAGCTGTCTGACGGCATCGACTTCGCAACCATCGCCATGGGCATGTTCGGCTTCGCCGAGATTCTCCGGAACCTTGAGAATCCCGAGACCCGCGACGTGCTGAAGAGCCGCATTGGCTCGCTGCTGCCCAACTGGTCCGAGCTGAAGCAGTCGATCGCCCCCGTTCTGCGCGGCACCAGCATCGGCGCGGCGCTGGGCATCCTGCCCGGCAACGGCGCCGTTCTCGGCCCCTTCGCCAGCTACACGATGGAGAAGAAGCTCGCCAAGGATCCGTCCCGCTTCGGCAAGGGCGCGATCGAGGGCGTCGCAGGTCCGGAGAGCGCCAACAACGCCGGTGCCCAGACCTCCTTCATCCCGCTGCTCACCCTCGGCATTCCGCCGAACGCGGTGATGGCGCTGATGGTCGGCGCGATGACCATCCACGGCATCGTTCCCGGCCCCCAGGTCATGGAGAAGCGGCCCGACCTCTTCTGGGGCATGATCGCCTCCATGTGGATCGGCAACCTCATGCTGCTGATCATCAACCTGCCGATGATCGGCATCTGGGTGAAGCTCCTGAAGGTGCCTTACCGCATGCTGTTCCCGTCGATCCTGATGTTCTGCTGCATTGGCATCTACTCGGTGAACAATAACCCCTTCGACGTGATGATCACGGCCTTCTTCGGCCTCGTCGGCTACGCCTTCATCAAGATGGGCTTCGAGGTTGCGCCTCTGCTGCTCGGCTTCGTGCTCGGCAAGCTGATGGAGGAGTATCTGCGCCGGTCCATCCTCATGTCGCGCGGCGACTGGTCGGTCTTCGTCGACGTCGTCAACCGCCCCATCTCGGCCGGCCTGATCGCCATCGCCGTGCTGATGCTGCTCATCTCCTTCCTGCCGGCCATCACCAAGAAGCGCGACACCGTCTTCGTCGAGTGATTTCCGGCTCCATGGGAACCCAGCTGCCGGCGGCGCCTTCACGGGCGCCGCCGGTCGCGTTTGAGGCCCGCGTAACGGCGGGGCAGGGCGGTCCGTAGGTGCAGGTGGAGGCAGATGCCTCTCCCCGCACGAAAGGGTCGATCCATGCCGCCCTCCGCCAGCCTCACCCGCCGCGCCCTCGGACCACTCCTCGCGGGCGCCTCCGTCCTGCTCTCGGCCATGGCCGCCGTCGCCGGACCGGAGGTCTACACCGGTACGCTCTCGAGCCTCGCGGCCGACGGCTACGACGTCGTCGCCTATCACCGCGAGGGCCGCGCCACGCCGGGCGATCCCCGCTTCACCCACCGCTGGAAGAACGCCACCTGGCGCTTCGCCAGCGCCGATGCCCGCGACGCCTTCGCCGCCGATCCCGCGCGCTACGCGCCGGCCTATGGCGGCCACTGCTCCTGGGCAGCCGCCCAGGGCTATCGCGCCTCCGGCGATCCCCGCCATTGGCGCATCGTCGCCGGCCGGCTGCACTTCAACTACGACGCGCGGGTCCACCGCACGTGGCTCACCGACCCCGCCGGCTTCATCGCCGCCGCCGACATGAAGTGGCCTTCGGTTCTCGCCCAGTGAGAGGGCCCGCGGCCTCATCGGGGTTTTGACGGAGGCCGCAGCTCGGGACGCCCCGACGGGCCGATGCTAGTCTTCGACCGTTCCCGGTCCGAGAAGCCGGGCCTTGGCCGGAGAGCGTGGGAGAAATCGGCATGAGCGACTGGTTGGCTGACGTAAAGAAATATGCGCCGAAGGCTGACGAAGCCGCGGTCGCGGGCATCGTCAAATATCTCGGAATCGCCCTCAGGAACCGCGATTCCTCGCTCGTGTCCTTCGGCGACCCCGAGGAAGTCTCGCGGGTGAAGAAGAACTTCTGCATGAAGAAGCTGGCGCTGACCGACGAGGCGGCCATCGATGCAGCGCTCGCCAAGGTCGCGGCCGCACTCAAGGGCGACAAGACCAAGAACCGCGTCACCGTCTATTACCTGCTCGCCGAGCACTTCAAGAAGCTCGACCTCTTCGTCAAGAAGTGAGCGCCTGCGGGGCGGCCCGCGGCCGGTCTCGCCGATTCATGTGGGCGGCGCGCCGGTCGTGGCGCGGGCTGCTGCCAGCGGCCCGTCTTCCGCGCTATAGTCTCGCCTCTCGGATTCGCCCCGCCCGGAGGCCGCCATGCGCCAGTACCACGACCTGATGGAGCACGTGCTCAGGCACGGCGCCCGCAAGGACGACCGCACCGGCACGGGCACGCTCTCGGTCTTCGGCCACCAGATGCGCTTCGACCTGTCGGAGGGCTTTCCGATGGTCACCACCAAGAAGCTGCACCTGAAGTCGATCGTCCACGAGCTCCTCTGGTTCCTGAAGGGCGACACCAACATCGCCTATCTCAAGGCGAACGGCGTCAGCATCTGGGACGAGTGGGCCGATGCCGAGGGCAATCTCGGGCCGGTCTACGGCAAGCAGTGGCGCTCCTGGGCCGCTCCCGACGGGCGGACCATCGACCAGATCGCCAACCTCGTGGCGATGCTGCGGAAGAACCCCGATTCGCGCCGCCTCATCGTCTCGGCGTGGAACCCGGCGGACGTCGAGGCCATGGCGCTGCCGCCCTGCCACTGCCTGTTCCAGTTCTACGTGGCGGACGGCAAGCTCTCCTGCCAGCTCTACCAGCGCTCGGCGGACATCTTTTTGGGCGTGCCGTTCAACATCGCCTCCTATGCCCTGCTCACCCTCATGCTGGCGCAGGTGGCAGGGCTGAAGCCCGGCGACTTCGTCCACACGCTGGGCGATGCGCACCTCTACACGAACCATATCGAGCAGGCCGAGCTGCAGCTGACCCGTCCGCTGCGCCCGCTGCCGACCATGACACTGAACCCCGCGGTGACCGACCTCTTCGCCTTCACCTACGAGGACTTCACGCTGGCGGGCTATGATCCGCATCCGGCCATCAAGGCGCCGGTGGCGGTGTGACCCCCATCGTCCTCATCGCCGCCGTCGCCGCGAATGGAGCCATCGGCCGCGACAATCGCCTGCTCTGGCGCCTGAAATCCGACATGGCGCAGTTCCGCGCGGCCACCGCGGGCAAGCCGCTGGTCATGGGCCGCAAGACCTTCGAGAGCTTTGGCGGAAAGCCCCTGCCGAAGCGCCTCAACATCGTCGCCTCCCGCCAGCGCGGCCTGTCGCTGCCCGGCGCCGTCGTCACCGGCTCGCTGGACGAGGCCCTTGCCGTCGCCCGGGCCGAGACCCTGCGCTCGGGCGCCGACGAGATCGCCGTGCTGGGCGGCGCCGACATCTATGCCCAGGCCATGCCGCGCGCCGACCGGCTCCTCATCACCCACGTCGACGCCGCGCCGGAGGCCGACGCCTTCTTTCCCGCCATCGATCCCATGCTCTGGACCGCGCAGGTGATCGCCGAACACCCGGCAGGGCCCGGCGACGACCACGCTTTCCGCGTCGTCGCCTATCGGCGCACCAGCGGCGGAACGCCGCATGGCGCGGGCCGGGGCGCGGACACCTCCCCCCGAGAGGGCGCGTGCGGGGCCTGACGCGCCGCGTCATATTCACCAACTGTCCCTCTGGCACCAACTCGGCGGGCCCTCCGCGTTGAAAGCGGCGAGGCGGTCTTCTATATCCGGGCGTAACGTCAAGCGCCTGAGGGCGTGAGCAGGGCTTCCGTCCTGCCATCAAGCGAGGACAGTTCATGCCGTGGAACAATCAAGGCGGCGGCGGCCCCTGGGGCGGCGGCGGCACGGGCGGTGGCGGCGGCGGCGGACCGCGCGGTCCCTGGGGGCAGGGTCCCCAGGGTGGCGGCGGTGGCGGTGGCGGCGGCAATCAGCCCCCTGACCTCGAGGAACTGATCCGTCGCAGCCAGGAGCGCCTGAAGAACGTCCTCCCGGGCGGCGGCGGCAACATCGGCGCCAAGGGCATCGCCCTGATCGCCATCCTCGGCGTGATCATCTACGGCCTCACCGGCTTCTACACGGTGAGCCAGAACGAGGTCGGCGTGAACACCGTGTTCGGCCGCCACATCGGCAACGCCGCGCCGGGCCTCAACTGGAACCCGCCGGCCCCCTTCGGCGCCGTGTTCAAGGTGCCCGTCACCGACGTGCGCCGCACCGAGATCGGCTACCGCTCCGGCGGCGGCCCGCGCGGCGCCAACCGCGAGGTGCCGGAAGAGAGCCTGATGCTCACCGGCGACGAGAACATCGTCGACATCGACCTCGAGGTTCAGTGGGACGTGAACGCGGCGCAGGTCGCCAGCTTCGTGTTCCAGCTCCAGAACCCCGAGGGCACCGTCAAGGCGGTCGCCGAGAGCGCCCTGCGCGAGTCGATCGGCCGGCGCAACATCCAGAACATCCTGACCGTCGACCAGGCCGCCGTCGCGGCCGAGATCCGCCAGATCATGCAGCGGATCATGGACGACTATCAGTCGGGCGTGAACATCCGCGTCGTGCAGCTGCTGTCGGCCCTGCCGCCGGCCCAGGTGCGCAACGCCTTCCTCGACGTGAACGCCGCCCAGCAGGACCAGACCCGCGTCCAGAATGAGGCGCGCACCTATGCCAACCAGGTGGTTCCCGAGGCGCGCGGTCGCGCCTCGCAGATCCTCCAGGAGGCCGAGGCCTACCGCGACCGCGTCGTCGCAGAGGCCAGCGGTCAGGCGAGCCGCTTCACCCAGGTCTTCGAGCAGTACCGCCAGGCTCCGGACGTGACGCGCGAGCGCATGTTCCTCGAAACCATGGAACGGATCTTCGGCGGCACCGAGAAGGTCATCATCGACCAGGCCGGCGGCAATGCCGTCCAGCCCTTCCTGCCGCTCGACCAGATCATGCGTCGTCCCGGCCAGCAGCCCCCGGCGGGCGCTGCCACCACCGGCGCTCCGAGGACCCAGCGATGAACTCCTCCATCAAACTCGTCTTCGGCGTCGTCGCCGCGCTGGCGCTCTTCGCGCTCGCCAATTCGTTCTTCGTCGTGCAGATGACGCAGCACGCGATCGTGCTGCGTTTCGGACAGGTCGTCCGCATGCCGATCAGCGAGCCGGGCCTCTATTTCAAGGTCCCGTTCATCGAGAACGTGGTGACGGTCGACAAGCGCATCCTTGACCTCGACCTGCCGGTCCAGACGGTGCTCTCCACCGACCGCCAGAATCTCGACGTGGATGCATTCGCCCGCTACCGCATCACCCAGCCGCTGCGCTTCTTCCAGACGGTGCGGACCATCCCCAACGCCAACACCCGCCTGGCGAGCTTCGTCAATTCCTCGATGCGAAACATCATCGCCGGCGCCACCATGGCGCAGCTGATCCGCACGGATCGCGACCGGCTGATGAACCGCATCCAGGAAGAGGTGAACCGCGAGGCCACGACGCTGGGCGTCGCCATCGTCGACCTCCGCCTGACCCGGGTCGACCTGCCCCAGGTCAACCAGGAGGCGGTGTTCAACCGCATGCAGACCGAGCGTCGCCAGGAGGCCGCGGACCTGCGCGCCACCGGTCAGCAGGCCGCGGTGACCATCCGCGCCCGCGCGGACCGCGAGGTCGTCGGCATCCTCGCCGAGGCCGACCGTCGGTCGGAGGAACTGCGCGGTGCGGGCGATGCGGAGCGGAACAAGATCTTCGCCGAGGCCTTCAACCGTGATCCGGACTTCTTCTCCTTCTACCGGACCATGCAGGCCTACGAGCAGAGCCTGAAGAACGCCGACACCCGCATGGTGCTGTCGCCAAACTCCGACTTCTTCCGCTACTTCGGCGATCCAACCGGCCGTCGCAACGGCGTCAGGGGCGCTCCGTCACCCTCAGTGCCGGCACCGCCGACCGGCAATTGACCGATCCCGATCCCGGACAGGGCCGCCGCGATGACCTCGCAGCGGCCCTGTCACAATAAAACAGCGCCATGCAAGACTTTTTCGTCGCTTTAGGTCTCGTGCTCGTGATCGAGGGGCTGATCCTCGCAGCCTTTCCCTCGCGTATAAGGGATGCGCTCGAGACCATGCGCGTGACGCCCGACCAGCAGCTGCGCGTCGTCGGTCTCGTGGCGGCCGTTCTCGGTACGCTCGTCGTCTGGTGGATGCGGGGCTGACGGCGGCGCGGGCACCCGTCCCGCCAAAAGACCCGATTGACAAGGGCGCGCCAAGGCTCGATGGGAAGTCCAGCCTTGCTCGGCCCGCACGACAAGTAGACATCACATGGCTCAGTTCACGCTTCCGAAGAACTCGAAGATCACAGAGGGAAAGACCTGGCCGAAGCCGCCGGGGTCCAACCGCCTGAGCGAGTTCCGCATCTACCGCTGGAATCCGGAAGACGGCGCCAATCCGCGCATCGACACGTTCTACGTCGACCGCGACGATTGCGGCCCGATGGTCCTCGACGGCCTCATCTGGATCAAGAACAAGGTCGACCCGACCCTGACGTTCCGCCGCTCCTGCCGCGAAGGCATCTGCGGCTCCTGCGCCATGAACATCGACGGCACCAACACCCTCGCCTGCACCAAGGGCATGGACGAGGTGAATGCCGGCCAGGTGAAGATCTATCCGCTGCCGCATATGCCGGTGGTGAAGGACCTGGTCCCCGATCTCACCCGCTTCTACGCCCAGCACGCCTCCATCGAGCCCTGGCTGAAGACGACCACCGCCCGTCCCGAGAAGGAGTGGCGGCAGTCGAAGGAGGACCGCGAGAAGCTCGACGGCCTCTACGAGTGCATCCTCTGCGCCTGCTGCTCGACCTCCTGCCCCAGCTACTGGTGGAACGGGGACCGCTATCTCGGCCCCGCCATCCTGCTGCAGGCCTACCGCTGGCTGATCGACTCGCGCGACGAGGCCACCGGCGAGCGCCTCGACAATCTCGAGGACCCGTTCCGGCTCTATCGCTGCCACACGATCATGAACTGCTCGAAGGCCTGCCCGAAGGGCCTCAACCCCGCCAAGGCCATTGCCGAGATCAAGAAGATGATGGTGGCGCGCCAGGTCTGAGGCGCGCCCGCCCGCCGGGCACAAAAAATCGGCTGCAACAGCCTCAACGATCGGTTAACCAGAACGCGAACATCGTCAGCGTGTCGCAGCCCTGCCACTAATTCGCCGCTCCATGGCGTCACCGTGGCAAGGTTCGCGCGCCGCGCGACCTCATTCTGGGTGAACCGCTTCATGGGTATGCGCCCCGCCGCACTCGTCCTCTGCTCCGTCGTCCTCGCCGGCTGCACCTCCTCGTCCCGCTTCGGCGACACTGGCGGCGGCTCCGGAGGCTGGGGCCGCTCGCCGGCCGTGGCGCGCGCCGAGGTCCAGCCGCAGATCCGTCCGGCTCCCTCCGACGACATCATTCCCGGCGGTCAGCCCGGCGGCGCTCCCGCGATCGAGAGTCAGGAGATGGCGCCGCCCTCCGTCTCCGGCCGGTCGGACACCGGTCCGCCCGCCGTCGATACGGCGCTCGCCCCGAGCAGGCCTTCGGAACAGCCGCAGATCATGCAGCCCGAGCCCCCGCGGCCCGGCACCGCCTCGCCCTCGCCGCCGCCCGTCGTCTCCGCCCTGCCGCGGCAGGAGCGCGCCGCCAGCGGAGCCACCAGCATCGCTGGCACCTGGACGGTGACGGATGCCGGCGACCGCTGCCGGATCACGCTGACCTCGACGCCGCTCTTCGAATTCTACCGCGCCAGCCCGCAGAACTGCCGCGCGCCCTCGCTCGCCCGCATCAACGCCTGGGAGCAGCGCGGCTCGGAGATCGTCCTGCTGCAGCCCGGCGGCCGCGTTGCCGCGCGCCTGTCGCCCCAGGGCGGCGGCGCCTATGGCGGTGCCACCGCCACCGGCGCTCCGGTCTCCATGGCCCGCTAGGGGCCGTTAGCGGGCCCCTGCGGCCCGCCCCTGGCGGCCGGCGCGCCGCAGCAGGCCCATCTGCTTGTCGACCACGCTCTCCGCCGCGGCGGAGGTGTCCCTCCAGACTTCGCGCCAGAGCGACAGGGCCGTCGCCGGCCGCGCCGCGACCCGCGCGTGGCTGTCGCCCGAGGCATAGGTGATGCGCCCCTCGAAGCGGGCGGCCAGCCGCTGCATGCCGCGGTTGGTGGGCAGGCAGGACATCACGAGGCCGGTGAGGCCGCGGTTGCGCGCGGTGAGGAGAAGCCGGCCGAACAGTGCGGAGCCGACTCCGGTGAGCCGCCAGTCCTCTTCGACGCTCACCGCCACCTCGCCGGTCTGCCCCGGCATCAGGCGCAGCTCGGCAGCGCCGCGCAGGACGCCGTCGACGAGGAAACCGTGGACGATGGCATCCGGACCGAGGGCCTTCGCCGCATAGGCGACCACCGTCTCGTCGGAGACGCCGGCGGCGAAGCGGGCGTGACGGGCTTCCGCGTCGAGTCGCAGGAAATGCGTTGTCAGCAGCTCCGTCTCCCAGGGGAGGAGCTTGCGGATGACGCCGCTCGCGGTGAGGTCTTCCATGGGGCGGTCTCCGGGGCGCGCAGTGCGCCCGTCTGAACTGTCCCCTCTTGTCCGGCGTCGTCTCCCGTCCGCGCTGTAACCGACCGCCGCGGCCCGAGCAATGCCGATATTGCACTGCAACATGACGATCACGTCATACCTGCCGGCGCGGCAGTCCGTCGCGCCCACGCAAAAAGCCCCGGCCGTTGCGGGGCCGGGGCTCTTGCAGGACCGCCCGGAAGGGCGAAAGGCTTACTTCTTCAGGGCGCCGATGCCGCCGAACTTCTGGTTGAAGCGCGACAGGCGACCGCCGCGGTCCATCAGCTGCTGCGAACCGCCCGTCCAGGCCGGATGGACCTTCGGGTCAATGTCGAGCTGGAGGACATCACCCTCCTTGCCGTAGGTCGAGCGCGTCGTGTACTCGGTGCCATCGGTCATCACGATCTTGATGGTGTGATAGTCGGGATGGATGTCGGCTTTCATGGGTCGTCCTCGAAGGGCGCCGCTCTCGACGGGCAGGCGCAATGGGTCGTGTCCTGTGATGAGAAGCCGCGCTATTAAAGGAACTCGGCCGTCTTTTCAAGCGAAGACCTGGGTTCGATCAACAGCAACGGGAAGACGAGTCCGTCATTCATGTCCACGGTCGACACACTGAGCGGGGGCCCCGCCGCCGCAGCGCCACCGCGCCGCCCGAAGTTCCGCCCGCTGCTGCAGTTCATGCCCTTCATGCTGCGCCATCCCGGCATGCTCGCCGGCGCCGGCGTCGCGCTGCTCGTCGCCTCGCTCGCCACCCTCGCCGTGCCGCTCGCCATCCGCCGCATGATCGATTTCGGCTTCACCGCCGACGGCATGATCACCCAGTATTTCGGCATGCTCGTCGTCATCGCCGCCGTCCTGGCAGTGGCCTCCGCGGCGCGCTTCTACCTGGTGACGACCATCGGCGAGCGCGTCGTCGCCGACATCCGCACCAGCGTCTTCAACCACCTGGCGACGCTGTCGCCCTCCTTCTTCGACACCGCCCGCACCGGCGAGCTGGTCTCGCGCCTCACCGCCGACACGACGCAGCTGAAGTCGGCCCTCGGGGTCTCCGTCTCCATGGCCCTGCGCAACATCATCATGTTCGCCGGCGCCGTCGCCATGATGGTGATCACCTCGCCGCAGCTCTCCCTCTACGTGGTGGGCGCCATCCCCTTCCTCGTCCTGCCGCTGGTCGCCTTCGGCCGCAACGTCCGCCGCCGCTCCCGCGCCGCCCAGGACCGGCTCGCCGCCGCTTCCGCCTATGCGAGCGAGAACATCCAGGCCGTGCGCACCATGCAGTCCTTCACGGCCGAGGCGACGGTCACCCGGCGCTTCTCGGAAGCAGCGGAGGACGCCTACGAGGGCGCCCGCGGCGCCAACCGCGCCCGCGCCGTCCTCACCGCCGTCATCATCTTCCTCGTCTTCGCCAGCGTCGTGGCCGTGCTCTGGGCCGGCGCGCAGCAGGTGCTGGCCGGCACCATCAGCGGCGGCCGCCTGTCGCAGTTCGTCCTCTATGCCGTCTTCGCCGCAAGCTCGCTGTCGCAGCTCTCCGAGGTGTGGAGCGAGGTCAGCCAGGCGGCGGGCTCCGCCGAGCGGCTCGGCGAGATCCTCGCGGTGACCCCGGACATCAAGGCGCCGGAGAAGCCGCTGGCGCTGCCCGAGCCCGCCCGCGGCGAGGTTGCCTTCGTCGCGGTTCGCTTCGCCTATCCCACCCGGCCGGAGACGCGCATCATCGACGACGTCACCTTCGAGGTGAAGGCCGGTGAGCGCGTGGCGCTCGTCGGTCCCTCCGGCTCCGGCAAGTCGACGCTCTTCGCCCTCGTCCAGCGCTTCTACGACCCGCAGGGCGGCGTCGTCCGCTTCGACGGCGTGCCGGTCGCGGAGACGGACCCCGTGGCCCTGCGCTCGCGCATCGCGCTCGTGCCGCAGGACGTCGCCATCTTCGCTGCGTCGGTGGCCGAGAACATCCGCTATGGCCGGCCCGGCGCCACCGATGAGGAGGTGGCCGCCGCCGCCCGCATGGCCCATGCCGAGGAGTTCATCGCCCGCATGCCGGAGGGCTATGCCAGCCTCATCGGCGAGCGCGGCGTGACGCTCTCCGGCGGCCAGCGCCAGCGCATCGCCATCGCCCGCGCCATCCTGCGCGACGCGCCCCTGCTGCTGCTGGACGAGGCGACCTCGGCGCTGGACGCGGAGAGTGAGACGCTGGTCCAGGAAGCGTTGTCGCGGCTGATGACGGGTCGCACCACCCTCGTCATCGCCCATCGCCTCGCCACCGTGCTCGACTGCGACCGCATCCTCGTCATGGATGAGGGGCGGATCGTCGAACAGGGCACCCACGCTTCCCTCGTGGCGGCCGGCGGGCTCTACGCGCGCCTCGCCGAGCTTCAGTTCAAGACGGCGGACGGGGCGGCGAGGCTGGCGCCCACGCCATGAGGTCGATGGGGCGGCCCTGCTCGTTGACGCGGCCGCCGGTCCGCACGAAGCCCTGCCGCCGGTAGAAGGCGATGGCGCGGGCATTGTCCGCATTGACATCGAGGGTGAGACCCGCCGGGCGATGCCGCTTGGCGGCCGCCATCAGCGCGTCGGCGACCCCCCGGCCCTGGTGGGCGATGCCGACCAGCATCTGGTCGACCCAGCCCGTGTCAGGATGCACCGTCACGAAGCCGGCAGGGGTCTCGCTATCGAGCGCGACCAGGATAGCCGTGCCGTCCGTCTCCATCACCGCGATACGGTCGAGGAGCCAGCCCCGCCGCGTCTCGAAGTCGTAGATCGGATAGGCCCGCCCCCAGGCCGCTACCCAGAGGTCGGCCAGCGCCGGCTTGAGGGCGGGCTGGCAGGGCACGATGCGGACCGTCACCGGTCCGTCAGGCGCAGCTCGATGCGCCGGTTGCGGGCGAGCGCCTCGGGGCCCTCGCCCTGGTCGATGGGCTGGAACTCGCCGAAGCCGGCGGCCACCAGTCGCTGCGGCGCGATGCCCTTCGAGATGAGGTACTGCACCACGGCGATGGAGCGCGAGGCCGACAGCTCCCAGTTGGAGCGGAATCGCCCGCCCTGCATCGGCCGCGCGTCGGTATGGCCGTCGACCCGCAGCACCCAGGGAATGTCGCTCGGGATGTCCTTCTCGAGCTGGATCATGGCCGCCGCAAGCTTGTCGAGTTCGGCGCGGCCGCCGGGCTCCAGTTCAGCCTGGCTCGATCCGAAGAAGACCTCCGAGCCGAAGACGAAGCGGTCGCCGACGACGCGGATGTCCGAGCGCTCGGCGAGGATCTCGCGCAGGCGGCCGAAGAACTCGGACCGGTAGCGCGACAGCTCCTGCACGCGCTGCGCAAGCGCGAGGTTCAGCCGGCGCCCGAGATCGGTGATGCGTGTCTGCGCGTCGCGGTCGCGGGCCTCGCTGGCGCCCAGCGCCTCCTCCAGCGAGGCGAGCTGCCGGCGCAGCGCCGTGATCTGCTGGTTGAGGAGTTCGATCTGCGAAAGGGCCGCCTGCGCCGTCTGGCGCTGCTGGGCGAGCTGCTGCTCCAGCGAGGTCGCCCGGCCCACCTGGGCACCCGCCTGGCCCTGCGCGTCCTCCAGCAGGCCCTGCAGGCGTCGCCGCTCGGCATCAGAAGTGCCGAGCGTCGCCGTGATGGCGGCAAGGCCCTCCTGCAGCGTCTGGCGCTGGCCGCGTTCGAGCTGCAGCAGCTCGCCGAGTTCGGCGATCTGCCGCTGCAGACGCACCATGGCGTCGTCCTTGCCGGCGATGTCGCGCGACAGGAAATACTGCGCCAGCATGAAGACGGAAAGCATGAAGATGATCGCCAGCAGGAAGGTCGACAGCGCGTCGACGAAGCCCGGCCAGTAGTCGATCCCGCGCTCGCCGCGGCGCGACCGCGACAGCGCCATCAGACCGGTCCCCGCTCGCGCAGAACCTGTTCGAGCAGGCGCCGGAGCTCCTTCTGGTCGGCGGACTGCGCCTGCATCCAGTCACGCACCACCTGCTGCTCGGAGCGCATGTGCGTGACGAGGCCCTGGATGCCCTCGGCGAGGTTGGCCATGGCGGCGCTGGCGCGCTGGCTGGACGAACCCTCGCCCAGCGCCTCGCGCAGCTTGTCGAAGGCGCGCTGCAGGTCGGCGACGCTCACCTGCGGGGCGCCGCCCTCGGCCGAGGGGCTGATCACCGCCATGTCCTGCACGGTGGAGGAGAGCCAGTCCTCCACCTCGGTGTAGAAGCGGTTCTGCGCCTGGCTGGCCTGGAGGTCGAGGAAGCCGAGAACGAGCGAGCCGGCGAGGCCGAAGAGCGAGGACGAGAAGGCGATGCCCATGCCGCCCAGCGGCTCGGCGAGGCCGCGCTTCATGTCCTCGAAGATGGTGCCGAGTTCGCCCTGGTTGGACAGGCTGTTGATGACCCGGCCGACCGAGGTCACCGTCTCGATCAGGCCCCAGAACGTGCCGAGCAGGCCGAGGAAGACGAGGAGGCCCGTCAGGTACCGGGCGAGTTCGCGCCCCTCGTCGAGGCGGGTGGCGAGCGAATCCAGCAGCGAGCGCATGGTGACCGTCGAGATCGCCATCTGGCCGCTGCGGGCGCCGAGCATGGTCGCCATGGGTGCCAGCAGCACCGGCGGCTTCTCGACCGCGATGCCGGGATCGGCGAGGCGGAAGGTGTTGACCCAGCGCGCCTCGCGAAAGAGGCGGATCACCTGCCGGAACGACAGGACCACGCCGATGAGGCCGACGGCGACGATGACGCCGTTGAGGCCGGGATTGGCCATGAAGGCGGTCTGCACTTCACGCTGCAGCACGAACACGATGAGGCCGACCAGCGCCAGGAACACCAGCATGCGGAACAGGAAGATCCGCGGGGACGAGACCTTGAAGGGATCGAGTTCGCGGGCCATCGGCACTCATCGAATTGTTGCGGGTTCCGGCAGGCTAACCCTACCGGACCCAGAAATGAAGCGGACCTTGCGTCAGTTCCATGACGCCGCCCCGCCTGCGCTGCCGGCCCGGCCCGCTCAGGCGCCGAGGAGGCCCTCCGCCTTCGCCTTGTCGAGGGTGCGGTCGAGGGTACGCGCCACCCTGTCGAAGAGGTCGTCGATCTCCTCCGGCGTGATGATCAGCGGCGGGCACACGGCGAGGGAGTCGCCGAGATTGCGGATGATCAGGCCCTCCTCCTGCGCCACCATGGTGGCATAGGCGCCGAGGCCGGCCTTGGGCTCGAAGGCCTTCTTGGTCGGCTTGTGGGCGACCATTTCCAGCGCCCCGACGAGGCCGACGCCGCGCGCCTCGCCCACCAGCGGATGGTCGGCGAGCGCCCTCAGATGCGCCTGGAACTGCGGCGCCTTGGCCGCCGCCTTGGTGATGATGCCGTCGCGCTCGTAGATCTCGAGGGTCTTCAGCGCCACCGCCGCGCCGACCGGGTGGCCCGAATAGGTGAAGCCGTGGCCGAACGTGCCCGTCTTCTTCGATTCGATGATGGTCGCCTGATACATCTCCTCGGGGATCATCACTGCGCCCACCGGCATGTAGGCCGAGGTCAGCGCCTTGGCCACCGAGATGGCGTTCGGCTTGTAGCCGAGCACCGAGGAGCCGAACCATTCGCCGAGGCGCCCGAAGCCGCAGATCACCTCGTCGGCGATCATGTAGACGTCGTAGCGCTGGCACACCGCCATGATCTTCTCGAAGTAGCCCTTCGGCGGCACGATGACGCCGCCGGCGCCCATCACCGGCTCGGCGATGAAGGCGGCGACCGTCTCCGGTCCCTCGCGCAGGATCATGTCCTCGAGGTCCTGGGCGCAGCGCGTGGCGAACTCCTCCTCGGTCTCGCCCTCCAGGCCGAAGCGGTAGTGGTGCGGGCAGGACGTGTGCAGGATGCCGGAAATCGGCAGGTCGAAGTCGGTGTGGTTGGCCGGCAGGCCCGTCAGCGAGGCCGAGGCGATGGTGACGCCGTGATAGCCCTTGATGCGGGAGATGATCTTCTTCTTCTGCGGGCGGCCCAGCGCGTTGTTCATGTACCAGACCATCTTGATCTGGCTGTCGTTGGCCTCCGAGCCGGAGCAGACGAAGAACACCTTGGAGATCGGCACCGGCGCCTTCTCCTTCAGCTTCTCGGCGAGCTCGATGGCGGGGTCGTGGCTCTTGCCGCCGAACAGATGGGTGAAGGAGAGCTTCTTCATCTGCTGGTAGGCGGTCTCGGCGAGCTCCTCGTTGCCGTAGCCGAGCGCCGTGCACCACAGGCCCGCCATGCCCTCGATATAGGGCTTGCCGTCCACGTCGTAGACGTAGATGCCCTTGGCCCGCTCCAGGACCAGCGTGCCGGTGTCGCGGATCGTCGCCTGGTTCGTATAGGGATGAAGGACGGTTTCCAGGTCGCGGACCTGCAGGTTGGTCAAAGCCATGGCGGCCTCCGAAGCGGGGATGGCGGAGTGAACCCGATCGGCGGGCGGCCTGTCAAAGCAGGACAGGCTCGCAAAAGAACAGCCCCTGCTACAATGGGAACCTAGCCCTCGGGCGGCATGTCCTTCGGCTCGGACGGCGCGGTGACCGCCCCCGGCTGGGCCGTCGCGCGCGCCTTCGGCTCGCGCCGCTTCAGCCGCCGCGGCGGCAGGATCTCCGGGTCGCTCACCACCGTCTTGGCGAGGAAGATGGCCGCGTCCAGCTTGGTGAAGGACCGCCCGCGATAGAACTTCAGGGCGTTCTCGTTGTTCTCCGCCACCTCCAGCACGAGGTGGGTGCAGCCGCGGAGCTTGGCGAGATGTTCGAGCTGCTCCAGCACGAAGGTGCCGAGGCCGCGGCCCTGGAACTCCGGGTCCACCGCCAGCTCCTCCACGAAGAGCGGGCGCATGTCGCGGGCGCGGAAGTAGCGCTCGTTCATCCAGTTGTCGGTGCCGATGATGGTCAGCGCGCATTCGGCATAGCCGACGATCCGCTCCTTGCCGCCGGCGCGGATGACGAAGAGCAATTGCTCGATGCCCTTCTCGTCGAAGACCTCCAGGAAGCGCTTCTTCGACTTCGGCCGCTGGTACTCCACCGTCGAGCGGTTGACCTCGCGGAACACCGCCTTGATGAACTCCCAGGTGCGGTTGAGGTCGCGCTTGTTGAGATGGCGCACCCGCACCTGCGGCTCGGCGTCCAGAGTGCCCTCTGCGTCGCGGTCCTCGGCTGCCATTGTCGTCCCGGATGGTGTTGCGGTCCGTTCCTCTTAGCGCAGCCACCCCGCGCCTTCCTAGCTGCCGGCCCGACCCATTCGCCCGGCGCATGACGCGAAGGCAGCCCGCCGGGTTGCCGCGGTGCCTCAGGCAATGCCACCGTGCCCGCCGCATTCGAGGACCCGAGGGGACATGCCATGGCCGCCGATCTGTCGCTGATCGAGAAGAGCGCTACCGACATCGTCAAGCTGCTGAAGGCGGGGGAGGTGACGCCCATCGATCTCCTCGACACGCTGGAGAAGCGCATCAAGGCCGTGGACGGCAAGGTCAATGCCCTGCCGACGCTCTGCTTCGACCGGGCTCGCAAGCACGCCCGCGCGCTGATGAAGAAGCCGAAGGAGGGCAGGGGCCTGCTGCAGGGCATGCCGGTGCCGATCAAGGACCTCACCGACGTCGCCGGCGTCCTGTCGACGCAAGGCTCGCCCATCTTCAAGGACTTCGTGCCGGAGGCCTCCAACATCCTCGTCGAGCATCTCGAGGCCCAGGGCGGCGTCGTCTACGCCAAGTCCAACACGCCGGAGTTCGGCGCCGGCGCCAACACCTTCAACGAGGTCTTCGGCGCGACGGTGAACCCCTACAACACCAAGCTGTCGGCGGCCGGCTCGTCGGGCGGCGCAGCTGTGGCGCTCGCCACCGGCATGGCCTGGCTCGCCCACGGCTCCGACATGGGCGGCTCCCTGCGCAACCCCGCGAGCTTCTGCGGCATCGTCGGCATGCGCCCCTCGCCGGGCCGCGTCGCCGCCACGCCCGGCACCAAGATCGACGCGACGCTCGGCGTCGAGGGCCCGATGGCCCGCACGGTGACCGACCTCGCCCTGCTGCTCGACGCCATGAGCGGCGACGACCACCGCGACCCGCGCTCGCTGCCCGCGCCGAAGAAGAGCTTCCGCTCCATCCTCAAGGGTCCGTGGAAGCCGAGGCGCGTCGCCTGGTCGCCCGACCTCGGCATCACCCCGGTGGACCCGGAGGTGCGCGCCATCACGGAAGCCGCGGCGAAGCGCTTCAAGGAGGCCGGCGTCATCGTCGAGGAGGCCCATCCCGACTTCTCCGAGGTGCACGAGTGCTTTGGGACGCTCCGCGCCTATGCCTTCGCCACCACCAAGTTCGAGCTCCTCAAGACCCACCGCGACAAGCTAAAGCCGGAGGTCATCTGGAACATCGAGAAGGGCCTGAAGCTGACCATGGACGAGCTGACGCGCGCCGAGGCGCAGCGCCAGACCATGCTCAGGCGGACGCTCGCCTTCTTCGACCGCTACGACCTGCTGCTCACCCCTGCCACCATCGTCGCCGCCTATCCGGTCGAGCAGCGCTATGTCGCCGAATGCGACGGCTTCACCTTCCCCGACTACGTGCAGTGGCTCTCCATCGCCTATGCGCTGACGACGGTCTCCTGCCCCGCCCTGTCGCTGCCCTGCGGCTTCACGAAGGACGGCCGCCCGATCGGCCTGCAGATCGCCGCCCGGCCCCATGGCGAGGACCGCGTTCTGGCGGGCGCCAAGATCATGGAGGACATCCTCGGCGTCGGTTCGGTGAGGCCGGTCGATCCCAGGGGCTGAGGGCGGGGGTTGAGCCTTTCCTCTATCGGCGGGTAGGGCACCGCCCCGCGCGGGAGAGGTGGAGCACCGCCCCATCCGTCATGGCCGGGCTCGTCCCGGCCATCCACGACTTGAACACCGCGGTCTCAGGACAAGTCGTGGATGCCCGGCACGAGGCCGGGCATGACGGTGGAGGTTCCTGTGCCTGTTGGACGAGGACGCCTCTTCACCTCTCCCCGGCGGGGAGAGGTCGGCCGAAGGCCGGGTGAGGGGGGCTCGTCCTTCTCGTCGATCGCTATCCCCCTCACCCGCCTCGCTTGACGCTCGGCGACCTCTCCCCGCCGGGGAGAGGTAAAGGTGGAGCCCATTCCGACGGCCAAGGAGGTGAGGGCGGGGTCTTCCTGAAAGCCCGCCACCCCACCGTTAACGGACCATCCACCCTCATGCGCGGTTTTCGCGCTCCCCCGTCCACCCCGTGTTAAACATGAACCGGGTCGCGTCGGGTGGAGGAGACGGCCGTGGTTCGCCACGCCTTGCGGCTCGTCGTCGTGGTCGGGACCGTGCTCGCTGCCGCGGGCGCCGCGGCGCAGGACGTGCGCCATTCCGCCATCCCCGATTTCGACGCGGTCGCCGCCGCCAACCGCGGCTTCGGCGGCTTCTACGTCGCCGGCGGTTTCGGCTACGGCCTGCCCGCCCACCGCGACTTCAGCCTCGTCGACGGCTTCGCCTGCCCGGGCACGAATGTGCCCTATCTCGGGCCCGTCGCGCTCGGAGGCGGATCGGGCTGTCGCACCTCCGCGGGGCTTTCGGGCCTCACCGCCCACGTTCTCGCCGGCTGGAACTTCGGCGCCGGCCAGGGCTGGATCTCCGGCGTCGAGCTGCGCGGGCGGCTCGGCCGCGAGGCCGGCACGGGCCGCCTCGGCGGGTCGAGCGTGGTCGCCATTCCCGGCCTTGCGCCCTACACCAACACGGCCTCCGGCACCTACCGCGCCAGCATCGACAGCGGCCTCGCGGTCACCGGCCGCTGGGGCTATGCCTTCTCCGGCTTCATGCCCTTCGTGAAGGCCGGCCTCGGCATGGCGCGGCTCTCCGAACAGGTCGATTTCGACGCCACGGGATCGCGCTCCTGCACGGTCGGGCCGCCGGTCTCCTGCACCTCCGGCGGACGGGTGGCGAGCCGCACCGGCCGCTGGCTGCCCTCGGCCGTCTTCGGCGCCGGCGTCGAGGTGCCCGTCGGGCGCGCCTTCGTGCGCGTGGACGGCGAGGTGGAGGCGGTCTTCTCGCCCTCGCAGAACCTGACGCAGACCCTCGCCGGCCAGACGCTCGTCACGGCGGGCGGCGGCGGCACCGGCGGCGTACCCGCGACCGTCGGCCAGGCCTCGCTGCGCTCCGAGAACTGGATCATCTCCCGGAGGATCATGATCTCCGGTGGCTTCCGGTTCTGACCGCGCGTGACTATGTTCACCGGCTCAAGGACCGCGGGATGATCCCGGCGGCAGTGACCCCGGCGCTGATGACAACCACCCGAACGACGACGCTTCCCTCCGGCCTGACGGTCGTGACGGACGCCATGCCCCATCTGAAGACTGCCTCGATCCAGGTGACTTTCGGCGTCGGCGGCCGCGACGAGCGGCCCGACGAGCACGGCATCAGCCACCTGCTCGAGCACATGGCGTTCAAGGGCACGACCAGGCGCACGCCGCGCGGCCTTGCCGAGGAGATCGAGGCCGTCGGCGGCGACCTCAACGCCGCCACCGCCTCCGAGAACACCTCCTACTACGCGAAGGTGCTGGGCGAGGACCTGCCGGTCGCCATCGACATCCTCTCCGACATCCTCACCGACCCGCAGTTTCATCCGGCGGAGCTGGTGAAGGAGAAGAACGTCATCGTCCAGGAGATCGGCGCCGCCGAGGACGATCCCGACGACGTCGTCGTCGACCATTTCATCGCCGAGGCCTATCCGGGCCAGCCGCTGGGCCGCACCATTCTCGGCACGCCGCAGGCGGTGCGCGCCGCGACCCCTGACAAGCTGCGCGCCTATATGGGCCGCTCCTATGCCGCCCCGCGCGCCGTGGTGGCCGCGGCCGGCGCCGTCGATCACGACCGCGTCGTCGACGCCATCGCCCGCGCCTTCGAGACCCTGCCGCAGGAGGCGCCGCCCGCCTGCGAGGGCGCCCGCTACCAGGGCGGCGCGACCACCATTGCCCGGCCGCTGGAACAGACCAATCTCGTCTTCGGTTTCGAGGGGATGAGCTACCGCGATCCAGACATCTACGCCGTGGGTGTCTTCAACAATCTGCTCGGCGGCGGGCTGTCGTCGCGCCTTTTCCAGGACGTGCGCGAGGACAGGGGGCTCTGCTACGAGATCCACTCCTTCCACTGGTCCTACAGTGACACCGGCGTCTTCGGCATCTCCGCCGGCACCGATCCGGCCGATGCCGTCGACCTCTTCAACCTCACCATGGATGTGCTCAACGCCACCGTGGACGGGGCGAGCGAGGCCGAGGTGGGCCGCGCCAAGGCGCAGATGAAGGTCGGCCTCCTCGGCGCGCTCGAAAGCTCCTCCTCGCGAACCGACCAGATGGCGCGGCAGGTGCTGGTGTTCGGCCGCACGCTCGACCTCGAGGAGATCGCGGCGAAGATCGACGCCGTCACCGTCGAGGACGCCCGCGCGGCGGGCGCAAGGCTGGTGCGCTCCTCGCCCATGACCTTTGCCGCCATCGGGCCCAAGCGCGGGCTGGACAAGGTGCGGAAGCTGGCCGAACAATTCCGCTCGACATGAACCCCACGCCCAAGGCCCCCATCCGCCGCTTGCCCCCGGGTCGGCCCCTCTCCCTGTTGCGGGCGGTGGGGCTGGCCTATGCCGCGCCGGAGCCGGTGGTCGGGCCGAAGGTGAGCCTGCGCATGCCCGACATGGGCGATTACGACGCCTGGGCGCGGCTGCGCGAGGCGAGCCGCCGCTTCCTGGTGCCGTGGGAACCCGCCTGGCCGCCGGACGACCTCACCCGCACCGCCTTCCGCCGCCGCATTGCCCGCTACCGGCAGGACTGGCGCGACGACCAGGGCTACGCCTTCTTCCTCCACCGCAAGGACGACGGCGCCCTCGTCGGCGGCCTGACTCTCACCAACGTGCGTCGCGGGGTCGCCCAGACCGTTTCGCTCGGCTACTGGATGGGCGAGGCCTTCGCCGGCCAGGGCTACATGAGCGCCGGCGTCCGGGCGGTCATCCCCTATGCTTTCGGCGTGCTCGGCTTCCGCCGCATGGAGGCGGCCTGCGTGCCGCAGAACGCCGCCTCGGTCGGGCTGCTGGAGCGCGTCGGCTTCACCCGCGAGGGGCTCGCCCGGCAATATCTCTGCATCAACGGCACGTGGACCGACCACGCGCTCTATGCCTTCGTCCAGGGCGACCGGCTCGGCTGAGCCCGTGCCTCAGTCGACGATGAAGAGCTTCGCGCCCTTCGGCGCCTGCGACCGGTGCGCCTCGGCGCCGTCCGCCACCTGGTAGCTCATGCCGGGCGTCAGGACGAAGACCCGGCCGTCCTCCAGCGTCGTCTCGAGTTCGCCCTCGAGGCAGAACAGGACATGGCCTTTCGAGCACCAGTGGTCCGACACGTAGCCGGCCGAGTATTCCACCATGCGCACGCGGATGGCGTTGCCCTCGGGACCGAAATGCCGCGTGCGCCACAGCGCCTCGCCCACCTCGCCCGCGTGGCGTGTCGGTTCCACGGTGGACCAGTCCACCGTGCCGAAGGGGATGTCGGACATCTTCATGGGGCGGCCCGGATCAGAACAGGTGGATGAGGCCCGGCTTCAGGAGCCCGATGGCCGAGAAGGCGATGCCGACGATGCCGAGCCCGCCGGCGAGCCAGGCCAGCGCCATGGCGCCCGTCACCACGGCGGCAGAGGCCAGCACGATGGCGATCTGGAAGGCGGCCGAGGAGATCTCGAAGTCGTGGTAGCGCTTGTAGGAGACGTCCCGCTTCTTCTCGGCCGCCTGGGCGCGGGCGGAGAGCTGGCGCCGGCCCTCGTTGGTCTCGGGCTCGTTGTCCCAGCGGGCGGCGCGGCCCTGCCAGGTCTCGATCTGCCGGGTCATGGCGGCCTTGGCGGCCTCGTCGGTCACCGCGTTGCGGGTGATCGTCATGTCCTCGGCGGCCGTCGTCACCGCCGTCATGCGGATGGTCTTCGCCTGGAAGAAGGCCCAGAGGTTCGAGGCCTCCACGTTGGCGTTCAGCGCGTCGGTCTGCGAACTCTTCGCGGCGGTCTCGGCGAGCGCCAGGAAGAGGGCGAGGACGGCGATCAGCAGGGCGATCTTCTTGTTCGACGGGTCGATGTGGCCGTGGCCGGACATGGGGTGATTCCTCAAGGGAAGGGCGCTCGCGAGGCTTTGCCCCGTGCGGCGTTCCGGCGCAAGAGGCCCTGAGCGCGACCGCACTTTTGCCGAATGGCGGTGAACCGATTAAGACAGCCCTCATGACCATCTGGGGAAAACTGGCGGGGGCCGCCGCGGGCTTCATGCTGGGCGGGCCGATCGGCGCGCTGCTGGGCGCGCTCGCCGGCCATTTCATCGTCGACGAGGGCCTTCTCGCCCCCGAGCAGGGGCCGCCGCTGCAGTCGGTGGTCTTTACCATCGGCCTCATCGCCCTCGCCGCCAAGATGGCCAAGGCGGACGGCGTGGTGACGCGCGACGAAGTCGCCGCCTTCCGCCGTCTCGTGTCGGTGGCGCCGGAGGACGAGGCTCACGTCTCCCGCCTCTTCGACCTCGCTAAGCAGAGCACCGCCGGCTTCGACGCCTATGCTCGCCAGCTCGCCCAGCTCCTGAAGGACGAGCCGGACACGTTGGAGGATCTGGTCGACGGCCTCTTCGGCATCGCCACGGCCGACGGCGCCGTCCATGCCGACGAGCGCTCCTATCTCGCCGAGGTCGCCGCCATCTTCGGCGTGTCGGAGGCCGCCTTCGCCCGCATCGAGGCACGCCACGTCGTCGCCGGACCGCGCGATCCCTACCGCGTTCTCGGCATCGCGCCGGATGCCGCCGACGGCGAGATCAAGCAGGCCTGGCGTGCCCTCGTGCACCAGTATCATCCGGACCGCCTCATCGGCCGCGGCGTGCCGGCAGAGTTCGTCGCCATCGCCACGGGCAAGATGGCCGCCATCAACGAGGCCTACGACGTGTTGCGCCGGGCGAGGGGCTTCGCATGACCGGGTCCTGCGACCACGACCACCACCATCACGACGTCGGCCCGCTGGAGCGGCCCGATTCGCCCTGGGCGAACGGCCTCGCGCTCTCGCCGAACCACGACGAGCGCCGCGCGGCCGTCGACATCCTGATGATGCACTACACCGGCATGCGGGACGGCATGGCCGCGCTCCACCGGCTCTGCGATCCGAACCCGCCGAGGGTGTCGGCCCACTACGTCGTCTTCGAGGACGGCGAGATCGTCCAGTGCGTCGCCGAGGGCCGCCGCGCCTGGCACGCGGGCGCCGGCTCATGGCAGGGGAGGGAGGACGTCAACTCCCGGTCCATCGGCATCGAGATCGTCAATCCCGGCCACGAATTCGGCTACCGGCCCTTCCCCGAGGAGCAGGTCGCCGCGGTGGTGAACCTCTCGCGCGACATTCTCACCCGCCATGCCATCGCGCCCATGGGGGTCCTCGCCCATTCCGACACGGCGCCGGGCCGCAAGCAGGATCCCGGCGAGCTCTTCCCCTGGGCGCGCCTCGCGGAAGAGGGCGTCGGCCTGTGGGTGCCGCCGGCCCCGCTCCAGCCCGGCCCGACCTATCGCCGCGGCGAGGAGGGCCCCCCGGTCCAGGCGCTGCAGGCACTTCTCGGAATGGCCGGCTACGGGCTCCAGGTGACCGGCGTCTTCGACGCTGCGACCGAGGCGGTCGTGACCGCCTTCCAGCGTCACTGGCGGCAGGAGAAGGTGGACGGCATCGCCGACGCCTCGACGCTCAGGACGTTGCGGGACCTCCTCGCCGCGCGTTGACCGGCTTGCCAGGGCGCGCCGCGCGCGGGAGGCTCGCGCCATGCGCCTCGCCCTCCTCCTCGCTGCCCTCATCGTGCCCCTGCCGGCGGCGGCCCAGACCGGCCTGCCGGAAGGCTTCGTCCATCTTGCCGACGTCGCGCCGACCATCCGCCAGGACATCCGCTATGCCGGCGCGCGCAACTTCCTCGGCCGTCCCGTCGCCTTCTACCTCGCCGGCGAATGCATCCTCACCCGCCGCGCCGCCGAGGCGCTCTCCCGCGCGCAGGCGGAGATCGCGCCGCGCGGGCTCACCCTCGTCGTCTGGGACTGCTACCGGCCCGCCGGGGCGGTCGCCGACATGATGACCTGGACGCGCGATGCCGCCGACCAGCGGATGAAGGCGATTTTCTACCCGGCCGTCGACAAGGCCCGCCTCTCCCTCGACGGCTATCTCTCCGCGCGCTCCACCCATTCCCGCGGCTCGACCGTCGATCTCGGCATCGCCCGCGCCGGCGCGATGCCGGGGTACGCTACCGGCGCCTGCACCGCGGCGACCGGCCAGCGCTTCGACGACGGCGTGCTCGATTTCGGCACGTCCTACGACTGCTTCGATCCGCGCGCGCATGTGCGCGCCCCCGGCATCGGCCGCGAGGCCGCCGCCAACCGCGCCATGCTGGCCGCCCTGATGCAGCGCAATGGCTTCCGCGCCTATGCCAAGGAATGGTGGCACTTCCAGCTCGTGTCCGAGCCATTTCCCGGACGCAGCTTCGACTTTCCCGTCATGCGGCGGGGGCAGAGGTGACCTGATACGGTCGACGACGGGGAACGCCGGCGCCCCGGCTGCATTGTTGGAGGGCTACTGGAGGCTGACCCATGACCGACGTCCGAACCGCCACTTCCGAAACCGGCCGCACCGGCCACTCGCTCGGGGCGCATCTCGTGCCGCTCCGTCGCAACTGGGGCTGGCTGATGGGCGCCGGCATCGCGCTCATCGCCCTCGGCCTGTTCGGCCTCGTCGCGGCCAACCTCTTCACCGTGGTGAGCACCCTGTCATTCGGCGCGATGATGCTGGTCGCCGGCGGCGTGCTGCTCTTCGATTCCTTCCGCCGCGAGGGCTGGCAGAGCCGGCTGGCGATGATCGCCATCGGTCTGCTCTACATCGCCACCGGCGCGCTGGTTTTCTACAACCCGCTCCAGGCCGTCGTCGCCCTGACGCTGGTCTGCGCCACCATGCTCGTGGCCGTCGGCCTGCTGCGAATCATCACGGCGTTCCACATGCGCCCGCTCGTAGTCTGGGGCTGGGTGCTCGCCTCCGGCATGATCTCCCTGCTGCTCGGCCTGTTCATCTTCGTGCAACTGCCGCAGGCCGCGCCCTGGGTGCTCGGCACCTTCCTCGCCGTGGAGCTGATCTTCCAGGGCTGGTCCTACGTTTTCCTCGCCCGCGCCATCCGCTCCACCTTCGACGGCGTGCATCCCAAGCCGGTCGCCTGATCGCGGCCGGCATGGTCACCAAATCCTTGCCGGAAACCGTTTCTTAACGGCCGCTCGCGTTAATGAGGCGTTGACGACACGAGGCCCGCGGACAGGCCCGGCGGGCCGTGATCGTCACCGACGCCCGTGATGCCATGCCGGTCCGCAGCGAGCCGCCGATCCCCACGCACCCGACGCGCGCACCGCGCGCATGGTCGGCGCGGGACTGCCGCCCGTCCGACCGCCGGTCTCGCTCCGTCGGCGCGGCGCGCGGGAGGATCGGCATGACGGCTCTAGGCGGCATGGGAGGCACGGGCGATACGTCCCGGCACGTGCCCGTGCTGCTGGCCGAGGTCGTTGCCGCGCTGTCCCCCGCCGACGGCCAGGTCATCATCGACGGCACCTTCGGGGCCGGCGGCTACACCCGCGCCCTGCTCGAGGCCGCCGACACCCGCGTCGTCGCCATCGACCGCGATCCCACCGCCATCGCCGGCGGCGCTGCGATGGTGGACGCCTTCGCCGGCCGTCTGGCCCTCGTCCACGACCGCTTCGCCCGCCTCGATGCCGTCGCGGAGGAATGCGGCCATCAGACCGTCGACGGCGTCGTCCTCGACATCGGCGTCTCCTCCATGCAGATCGACGAGGCCGAGCGCGGCTTCTCCTTCCGCTTCGACGGCCCCCTCGACATGCGCATGGGCCGGGAGGGCGAGAGCGCCGCCGACCTCGTCGCCAGGCTCGAAGAGACGGCGCTCGCCAACCTCATCTACACCAATGGCGAGGAGCGTCTGTCGCGTCCCATCGCCAAGGCCATCGTGCGCGAGCGTGCCGTCGAGCCGATCGTCACCACCCGTCGGCTGGCCGACATCGTCGCCCGCGTCGTGCGCTCCAAGCCCGGCGACATCCATCCTGCGACCCGCACCTTCCAGGCGCTGCGCATCGCCGTGAACGACGAGCTCGGCGAGCTGGAAGCGGCGCTCGATGCCGCCGAGCGGGTGCTGAAGCCCGGCGGACGCCTCGCCGTCGTCACCTTCCATTCGCTGGAAGACCGCATCGTCAAGCAGTTCCTCGTCGAACGCTCCGGCAGGAGCCCCGCCGGCTCGCGCCACGCTCCGGCGAGCCGCCCGCCCGAGCCGACCTTCACCCTGATCACGCGCAAGGCGGTGGCGGCCTCCGAGGCCGAGAGCCGCGCCAACCCGCGCGCCCGCTCTGCCAAGCTGCGCGCCGCCGAGCGCACCGCCGCCAGCCCGAGGACCCGCTCATGATGCGCCTCCTCAACATCGTCGTGGTGGCGGCGCTCATCGTCGCGGCGGCCTATGTCTACCGCATCAAATACGAGGCGACCCGCCACGCCGAGCAGGTTGCCAGGCTCCAGCTCGAGATCAAGCGCGAGCGCGAGACCATCGCCGCGCTGAAGGCCCAGTGGGCCCAGCTCAACAGCCCCGACCGTCTGCAGGCGCTGGCCGAGAAGCATCTGAGGCTGCGCCCCCTGGCCATCAACCAGTTGCACGATCTCGCGGGCCTTCCCGACAAGCCCTTCGTCGATCCCGATCCGATCGGCTCCATGCTGGAGGCCCTCGGCTCCGGCGCCGATCCCGTGGTGACCGGGTCGGTCCCCGGCATGCCGCTGCCGCAACGCCGCCCGGCCGGAGGCCGCTGATGTCCCCACGGCCCTCCTTCCTCATGCGTGTCCGCCACGCCCTTGCCTGGGTCCTCGCCGGCCCGCAGTCCGAGCGGCTGAAGAAGGCGAAGTCCCGCGTGCGCCTCGCCATGCTCGGCTTCGGCGCGCTCTATGCCGTCATCGCGGTCAGCCTCGTCCTCTATGTCGTGCGCTACGACCGTTCGGCCCAGTCCGGCGTGCGCAGCGCCGAGGCGGTCTCCTCGACCCGGCCTGACATCCTCGACCGCAACGGCGAGGTGCTCGCCACCGACGTGCGCGCCATCTCGCTCTACGCCGAGCCGAAGAAGCTCGCCGCCAGCTTCGACGTCGACGAGGCGACCGAGCTCCTGACCGCCGTGCTGCCGGACCTCGACCAGCGCGAGGTGCGCGAGCGCCTGCGTTCCGGCAAAGGCTTCGTCTGGCTGCGCCGCGAGATCACGCCCACCCAGCGCGACCAGATCCACCGCCTCGGCATTCCCGGGGTCGGCTTCCTGCGCGAGGCCAAGCGCACCTATCCGAACGGCGCGACTCTCTCGCACGTCCTCGGCATGGTGAACGTGGATAACCAGGGTCTCGGCGGCATCGAGCGCTACATCGACAACCAGGGTCTCGCCGAGCTGCACCGCGCCGGCTTCGTCACCGACCGCAACCAGGCGGCCGTGCAGCTCTCCATCGACCTGCGCGTCCAGCACGTGCTGCGCGACGAGCTCGTCCAGGCGCACCAGAAGTTCCGCGCCAAGGCGGCGGCCGGCGTCATCGTCGACGTCAATACGGGCGAGATCCTCGCGCTCGCCTCGATCCCCGACTACGACCCGAACCGGCCCTCGACCGCCGCCGGCTTCGACCGCGCCAACCGCATCACCACCGGCGTCTACGAGATGGGCTCGGTGATGAAGTCGCTGACCACCGCCATGGCGCTGGATTCGGGCCGCTTCACCATCAACTCCACCCTCGACGCCCGCTTCCCCATGGCGGTCGGCCGCCACCAGGTGAAGGACTTCCACGCCCAGCGCCGCGTGCTGACCCTGCCCGAGGTCTTCACCTATTCCTCCAACATCGGCACCAGCCGCATGGCGCTGACCCTCGGCGGCGAGCACCAGCGCGCCTTCCTGCGTCGCCTCGGCCAGTTCGACCGCGTCGTCACCGAGATCGGCCCCTCCACCGCCCCGCTCGTGCCGCGCCGCTGGGCCGACATCACCGCGGCCACCGTCTCCTTCGGCCACGGCATGTCGGTCGCCCCGCTCCAGGCGGTGATGGGCACTGCGGCTCTCGTCAACGGCGGCCGGCTGATCCAGCCGACCTTCCTCCGCCGCACTCCGGAGGAGGCCAACGCCGTCGCCCGTCAGGTCATCCGTCCGGAGACTTCCCAGGCAATGCGCTTCCTGATGCGGCTCAATTCGGAGCGCGGCTCGGGCCGCCGCGCCGAAGTCGAAGGCTTCTATGTCGGCGGCAAGACCGGCACGTCGGAGAAGGTCATCGGCGGCCGCTATTCCAAGGACAAGCAGCTCAACTCCTTCATGGCGATCTTCCCCGCCGACCAGCCGCGCTACCTCCTGCTCGTCATGCTCGACGAGCCGCGCGGCATCCCGGAGACCCACGGCCTCGCCACCGCCGGCTTCAACGCCGCGCCCACCGCCGGCCGGGTCATCGCGAGGTCCGCGCCGCTCCTCGGGCTGCAGCCGCGCTTCGACATGCCGCCGGCCATGCAGGCCATCCAGGCGGGCTACCGGATGCCGGGGCGCTGAGGGCGGCGTTGCCCCATCTCCGCCACAGTGCCTGCCGCTGATGTCCGTGAATCTGGAACGCCGCCCCCATGCCGTCCCTCACCCTGAAAGCCCTGCTTGCCGAGGACACGCCCCCGGGGCTCGCGGCCCTCGCGGTATCCGGCGTCACCGCCGATAGCCGGGCGGTCGCGGCCGGCACCCTCTTCTTCGCGCTGAAGGGCGAGAAGACCGACGGGCTGGCCTATGCGCCGGCCGCCGCCGCGGCAGGAGCCGCCGCCATCGTCACCGACAGGGGGGATGCGCCGGCCGAGGTCGCGGGCGTCCCCGTCGTCACCGTCGCCAATGCCCGCTTGAGCCTGGCGCTTGCCGCGAGCCGCTTCCATCCGCGCCAGCCCGGCACCATCGCCGCCGTCACCGGCACGTCCGGCAAGACCTCCGTTGCCGCCTTCCTGCGGCAGATCTTCGCGGCCGAGGGCCATCCCGCCGCGTCCATCGGCACGGTCGGCGTGGTCCGCCCCTCGGGCGACGTCTATGGCGGGCTCACCACGCCCGACCCGATGACGCTGCACGAGATCCTCGACACCCTCGCCGGGGAGGGCGTCACCCACGTCGCCTTCGAGGCCTCCTCGCACGGGCTTGACCAGCACCGCCTCGACGGCGTGCGCATCCAGGCGGCCGGCTTCACCAACCTCTCCCGCGACCACCTCGACTATCACCACACGTTCGAGGCCTACCGGGCCGCCAAGCTCCGCCTCTTCACCGACCTGCTGCCGCCTGGCGGCACCGCCGTCGTAATGGCGGGCGAGGAAGGCGCGCCCTTCATCGCAGCGGCGCGGGCGCGCGGCCAGAAGCTCATCGTCATCGGTCGTGACCCCGCGCTGGCGGCAGAGGGTATCGCCATCCTCTCCGAGGTCATCGACGGCGCGGCGCAGAGGGTCGAGATCGCGGCCTTCGGCGCCCGCCAAGCCATCCGCATTCCGCTCCTCGGCCGCTTCCAGGTCGACAACGCCCTTCTCGCCGCGGGCCTCGCCATCGGCTGCGGCGTCGCCCCCGCGCGCGCCTTCGCCGCCCTCTCCGGGCTCGAGGGAGCGAAGGGCCGGCTCGAATTCGTCGGCGCCAAGGACGGCGCGCCCGTTGTCGTCGACTATGCCCACAAGCCCGGCGCCCTGGAGACGGTCCTCGACGCCGCCCGTCCCTTCGCCGCGGGACGCCTCGTCGTCGTGGTCGGCTGCGGCGGCGACCGCGATCCCGGCAAGCGGCCGATGATGGGCCGCATCGCCGTGGAGAAGGCCGACCGCGTCATCGTCACCGATGACAATCCGCGCTCCGAGGATCCGGCCGCCATCCGCGCCGCCATCATGGCCGCGGCCCCTGGCGCCGAGGAGATCGGCGACCGCGCCGAGGCGATCCGCGCCGCCGTCCGCGATCTCAAGGCCGGCGACCTCCTCGTCATCGCCGGCAAGGGCCACGAGACCGGTCAGATCGTCGGCTCCGTCACGCTTCCTTTCTCCGACCACGACGTCGCTGCTGCGGCGATCCGCGAATTCTCCACCTCCTCCGCCGTGAAAGGGCCGGCCGCATGAGCCAGCAGCCTCTGTGGACCACCGAAGCGCTGGCGCGTGCCATGGGCGGCCGCCTCGTCGGCGCGCCGGCCGCCACCGTCACCGACCTGTCCATCGACACCCGCACCCTCGCCGCGGGCGAAGCCTATGTCGCCATCAAGGGCCACGCCCATGACGGCCACGCCTTCGTTCAGGCGGCGCTCGACAAGGGCGCGGCGGTCGCCGTGGTCTCGCAGGAATGGGCTCAGGCCGCCCCTCCCGGCGCTTACCTGGTCGTCGCCGACCCGCTGAAGGCGCTGGAGAAGGCCGGCACCGTCGCCCGCTCCCGCACGGCCGCGAAAATCCTCGCGGTGACCGGCTCCATCGGCAAGACCTCCACCAAGGAGGCGCTCGCCCACGTCCTCTCACGCGAAGGGCGCACCCACGCTCCGCCGAAGAGCTTCAACAACCATATCGGCGTGCCTCTGACGCTCTCGCGCATGCCGGCGGGCAGCCAGTTCGGCGTCTTCGAGATCGGCATGAACCATGCCGGCGAGATCACGCCACTGACGCGGATGGTGAAGCCCGACATCGCCGTCATCACCAACATCGAGGCCGTCCACATCGAGAACCTCGGCACGATCGAAGCCATCGCCGATGCCAAGGCGGAGATCTTCGCGGGCGTCGAGCACGGAGGCGCGGCGGTCCTGCCGCGCGACAGCCGTCATTTCGAGCGCCTCGCCCGCGCGGCGCGCGCCGCCGGCATCGAGACCATCGTCAGCTTCGGCGAGCACGAGGAGGCGGACGTGCGCCTGCTGCGCGTCGTCCTCGCCGCCGACTGCTCCACCGTCTATGCCCGGGTGATGGAGACCGACGTCACCTACAAGCTCGGCTCCCCCGGCCGCCACCTCGCCATGAACTCCCTCGCCGTCCTCGCCGCGGCGAAGCTCGCCGGCGCCGACCTCGCCGTCGCCGCCCTGACGCTCGGCGAGACGCGGGCCGTGGCCGGGCGCGGCGAGCGCACCCAGCGGCGGCTCGCCTCCGGCTCCTTCACGCTCCTCGACGAGAGCTACAACGCCAATCCGGTCTCGGTACGGGCGGCGATCGCCGTGCTCGGCACCGCGCCGAAGGGTCCGGAGGGCCGCCGCATCGCCGTGCTCGGCGACATGCTGGAACTCGGGCCCGAGGGGGCGGCCCTCCACGCCGGCCTCGCCGAACCGCTCGACAAGGCCGGCATCGACCTCGTCTTCTGCTCCGGCCCGCTGATGGACAACCTGTGGAAGGTGCTGCCGCCGCACCGGCGCGGCGCCTGGACCGCGACCTCGGCCGAGCTCGAACCCCTGGTGATGCGGGCCCTCAGGGCGGGCGACGTCGCCATGGTCAAGGGCTCGCGCGGCAGCCTCATGGCGCCCGTGGTCGAGGCGCTGAAACGCCGGTTCCCGCCGGTTCCCGCCGACGAGCACCAGGGCGTGGCCTGAACGGTCGCGGCGGCGGACTTTGCGTCCGCCGCGCGGCAGGGCATATCGACATGAACCACACCGGGGGCGGCGGTGGTGATTCGCTTGCCGGCTTCGCGGCGCGACGGACGAAAGACGACGACAACGATGTTCGCCTTCCTTGCCGAATTCTCCGGCGTCTTCTCGCCGCTCAACATCTTCCGCTACATCACCTTCCGCACCGGCGGCGCCATCTTCACGGCGCTGATCTTCGTCTTCCTGTTCGGACCCGGGCTGATCCAGCTCCTGCGCCTGAAGCAGGGCAAGGGCCAGCCGATCCGCGCCGACGGCCCCGAGACGCACCTCGCCAAGAAGGGGACGCCCACCATGGGCGGGCTGATGATCCTCTCCGGCCTTCTGGTCGCGACCCTGCTCTGGGCGAACCTGCGCAGCCCCTATGTCTGGATCCTGCTCTTCGTCCTGCTCGGCTTCGGCGCCATCGGATTCTACGACGACTATCTCAAGGTGACGAAACAGACCCATGCGGGCTTTTCCAGCAAGGCCCGTCTGGCGCTGGAGTTCCTCATCGCCGGCCTCGCCGTCACCGCCGTCATGTCGGTCACCCGCGAGCCGCTCAACACCTCGATCTTCTTCCCCTTCATCAAGGACCTGTCGATCAACATCGGCTACCTGATGATCCTGTTCGGGGCCTTCGTCATCGTCGGCTCCGGCAACGCTGTGAACCTCACCGACGGGCTCGACGGCCTCGCCATCGTGCCGGTGATGATCGCCGCCGGCACCTTCGGCGTCATCGCGTACCTGTCCGGCAACGCCTTCTTCGCCAACTACCTGCAGATCACCCATGTGCCCGGCACCGGCGAGATCATCGTCATCATCGGCGCGCTGATCGGCGCCGGCCTCGGCTTCCTGTGGTTCAACGCGCCTCCCGCCCACATCTTCATGGGCGATACCGGTTCGCTCGCCCTCGGCGGCCTCATCGGCACCATCGCCGTGGCGGTGAAGCACGAGATCGTGCTGCTGGTGGTGGGCGGCCTGTTCGTACTCGAAGCCGTGTCGGTCATCGTCCAGGTCGTCTCCTTCAAGCTCACCGGCAAGCGCGTCTTCCGCATGGCGCCGATCCACCATCACTTCGAGAAGAAGGGCTGGTCGGAGCCGCAGGTGGTCGTCCGCTTCTGGATCATCGCCTTCGTCCTGGCTCTCGCCGGCCTGTCGACGCTGAAGCTGCGGTGACATGATCCCCGTCACCACCTTCAAGGGCGCCTCCGTCGCCGTCTTCGGGCTCGGCGGGTCGGGTCTCGCCACCTGCGCGGCGCTGGCGGCCGGCGGCGCCCGCGTCATCGCCTGGGACGACAGCCCCGCCTCCCTGGCCAGGGCCGAGGCCGCCGGCCACGAGACTGCCGACCTCCGCCATATCGACTGGTCGGGCATCGCCGCCCTGGTTCTTGCCCCCGGCGTGCCGCTCACCCTTCCGGCGCCGCACTGGAGCGTCGGCCTCGCCCGCGTCAACGGCGTCGAGGTGCTCGGCGACATTGAACTCTTCTGCCGCGAGCGCCGCGCCACCGCGCCCCGCTCGCCCTTCGTCGCCATCACCGGCACCAACGGCAAGTCGACCACCACGGCGCTGATCACCCACATCCTCGCCGAGACCGGCCGCGATCCGCAGATGGGTGGCAATATCGGCACCGCCGTCCTGTCGCTGGCGCCCCCCGCCGCCGGGCGCAGCCACGTGGTGGAGTGCTCCTCCTTCCAGATCGACCTGACGCCGTCGATCGATCCTCTCGTCGGCATCTGCCTCAACGTCACGCCCGACCATCTCGACCGCCACGGCACGATCGACCTCTATGCCGCCGTCAAGGAGCGCCTCGTCGCCGGCGTTCAGCCGGGAGGCACGGCGATCGTCGGCATCGACGACCGCCACAGCCAGACCATGGCCGACCGCGCCGAGCGGGCCGGGCACCGCACCGTGCGTATTTCCATCCGCAATCCCGTCGCCGACGGGCTCTGCCTCGAGGGGGGAGACATCCTGCGCATGCAGGCCGGCGCCGTGGTCCGCCGCTTTTCCATCGCCGCCGCGGGGGCCCTGCGCGGCACCCACAATGCCCAGAACGCCATGGCCGCCTATGCCGCCTGCGAGGCGCTCGGTCTGTCCCACGAGGCCATCGTCCGGGCCATGCTGACCTTCCCCGGCCTCGCCCACCGCATGGAACAGGTAGGGCGCATCGGCCGGGTGCTCTTCGTCAACGATTCCAAGGCGACCAATGCCGATTCCGCCGAGAAGGCCCTCGCCGCCTTCTCCGACGTCTACTGGATCGCCGGCGGCACCCCGAAGGAGGGCGGCATCGCCCCGCTTGCCCGCTTCTTCCCGCGCATCCGCAAGTCCTACCTGATCGGCAAGTCGGCGGCCGACTTTGCCGCAACCCTCGGCGACCATCCCCATGTGATCGCCGGAACCCTCGACCGGGCCGTGGCCCTGGCGGCGGCCGATGCCGCGGCCGACGGCGCCGCGGATCCCGTCGTGCTGCTCTCGCCAGCCTGCGCCAGCTACGACCAGTTCCCGAATTTCGAGGTGCGCGGCACGGCCTTCCGCGATCTGGTGCTCGCCATGCCGGGTGTGGCGAAGGTGTGAGCGGTCAGTCCGGCGCGATCAGCGCCAGGTCCGGGAAATAGGTCCGGTAGCGCCGGACATCCCGGGTCAGGAGCCGGTAGCCCGCCACGGTGGCATGGGCGCCGATGAAGAAGTCCGGGAGCGGCGAGGTCTTCTGGCCGCCGCGCCGACGATAGGCGAGGAAGGACTTGCCTGCCAGAAAAGCCGCGTCATAAGGCAAGGCTTCACGGTGAAGCACCGACGGAGGCAAAGCTGCGTCGGCGTCGGCCCTTCGGCTGAACCTTTGGGAGACCTCGGCAAAGATGATGGGGTTGATGACCAGCCGATAGTGGTCGGTTGCCTGCTCCAGCATCTGCGCTGACCAGAAAGACCAGCGTGCGTCCGTCGTCAAAACGTCCAGAAGGATATTGCTGTCGACCAGGATCGCGCTCATTCACTCCCCGCGTGTGAGAGCCATGATTTCGTCGGTCGTCATTTCGACGTCGCCACGTCCTCGCAGATGCGCGATCAGTCGTGCGCCCCGTCCCAGGATCGCGTCGGTGTGGACCGGCACGATCCGAACAGTCGAACCTTCAACCTGGAACGTGACTTCGGTATCGGGCAGAAGCCCCGCCTTCTCGCGAATGTCGGCAGGAATGGTGACCTGCCCCTTGGCTGTGACACGCATGGAGCACCCCTGTTCTTCGTCAAATCTAGGCCATCGCCCCCAACCCGGCAATCGCCGACGGCCCGCCTGCGCAGTTAACGAAGCGTTGAGCGACGCCCTTTAGATTTCCTGAAAGCCGTTGCGCGGACGGCGTCACAGGAAACGGGGACGGGGCATGATCTCCAGGGCTGAACGCACGGCCTTCGGCGAATGGTGGTGGACCGTCGACCGTCTCCTGCTCTCGGCCCTGTTCGGGCTGATGCTGGCCGGTATCGTCCTCTCGCTGGCGGCTTCCCCCGCCGTCGCCCATCGCATCGGCCTCGATACGTTCCATTTCGTCAACCGGCAGGTCTTCTTCCTCGTCCCGGCGACCGCCGTTCTGATCGCCACCTCCTTCCTGTCGCCCTACTGGATCCGCCGCCTCGCCTTCGTCGCCTTCCTCGGCGCGCTGGTGCTCGTGGTGGCGACGCTGTTCATCGGCGCCGAGATCAAGGGCGCCCGGCGCTGGCTCAACTTCGCCGGCATCGGCCTGCAGCCCTCCGAGTTCCTGAAGCCTGCCTTCGTGGTGCTCGCCGCCTGGCTCTTCGCCGAGAGCGCCAAGCGGCCGGAGATGCCGGCCAACCTCCTCGCCATGCTGCTGCTCGGCGCCACCGTCACGCCGCTCGTCCTCCAGCCCGACGTCGGCCAGACCTCGCTCATCATCGCCGTCTGGGCGGCGCTGTTCTTCATGGCGGGGATGCGCTGGCTCTGGGTCTTCGGCCTCGCGGGGGTGGGCGCTGCCGGCATCGCCGCCGCCTATTTCACCTTCCCGCACGTGCGCCGGCGCATCGACAAGTTCATGGAGCCGGGCACCTCCGACACCTTCCAGGTCGACGTCGCCATCGACGCCTTCCAGCAGGGCGGCTGGTTCGGCAAGGGCCCGGGCGAGGGCACGGTGAAGCGGATCATCCCCGATAGCCACACCGACTTCATCTTCGCCGTCGCGGCCGAGGAGTTCGGCGCGATCCTCTGCCTCGTCATCATCGCCCTCTTCGCCTTCGTGGTGCTGCGCTCGCTGAACCACGCGCTGAAGGACGAGGATCCGTTCTGCCGCTTTGCGGTCGCGGGCCTCGCCATGCTCTTCGGCCTGCAGAGCTGCATCAACCTGATGGTCAACCTGCACCTCATCCCGCCGAAGGGCATGACGCTGCCCTTCGTCTCCTATGGCGGCTCCTCGCTCATCGCGCTCGCCTTCGGCATGGGCATGCTCATCGCCCTGACGCGGCGGCGCCCCCGTGCCGAGACGCTCGCCGAACTCAGCCACTACCAGGCGAGCAGGGCCTGACATGGCGCAGCCGCTCATCCTCGTCTGCGCCGGCGGCACCGGCGGCCACCTCTTCCCGGCGGAAGCCCTGTCGGTGGCGCTCGCCGCCCGCGGCTGCCTCGTCGATCTCGTCACCGACGAGCGTGCCGAGAAGTACGGCCGGGCCTTCCCCGCCCGCGCCACCCACATCGTCTCCTCCGCCACCATCGGCTCGAAGAACCCGCTGGCGCTGGCCAAGACGGTCTTCGCGCTCGGCAGCGGCTATCTGCACGCCCGCAAGATCATCCGGGTGCTCAAGCCCGCCGCCGTGATCGGCTTCGGCGGCTATCCCACGCTGCCACCGATGTTCGCGGCGACCCAGCTCGGCGTGCCGAGCCTGATCCATGACCAGAACGCCGTGATGGGCCGCGCCAACCGCCAGCTCTCTGGCCGCGTGACGGCCATCGCCACGTCCTTCCCGGGCGTGCTCGACGGCGATCCCGCGCTCGCGGCCAAGGCGACCTTCACCGGCAATCCCGTCCGCCCGATGGTCATCGCGGCGGCGGCGACGCCCTATGACGCGCCGGTGGCGGACGGACCGTTCCGGCTCTGCGTCTTCGGCGGCAGCCAGGGCGCGCGGGTGATGAGCGAAATCCTGCCCGCGGCGCTCGAGCAGGTGGACGCGGCGCTGCGCTCCCGCCTTCACCTCGTCCAGCAGGCCCGCACCGAGGACAAGGCGTCGGTCGAGGCTGCCTATGCCCGGCTCGGTGTCGCGGCCGAGGTCGCACCCTTCTTCGTCGACCTGCCGGACCGCCTGGCGCGCGCCCATCTGGTCGTTGCCCGCTCCGGCGCCTCGACCGTGGCCGAACTCTCCGTCATCGGCCGGCCGTCCATTCTGGTGCCGTTGCCGCACGCCCTCGACCAGGACCAGCTGATGAATGCCGCGACGCTGGCCGCAGCGGGAGCGGCGACGGTCGTCAAGCAGGCGGACTTCACCCCAGCCTGGCTCGCCGGCGAACTCGCCCGGCTCCTCGCCGATCCGACGCCTCTGGCCACTGCCGCCGCCGCCGCCCGCGCCCAGGGCCATGCCGATGCCGCCGACCGCCTCGCCGACCTGGTGATGAAGACCGCGGGGATCGGATGATGGCCTCGCACTGACTTGATGCAGCCATCATTCTCCAGCTTCTGACCGCACCCTCCGAATCCGCAAGAAGACGCCTCATGAAACTGCCCCGCGACATCGGACCCATCCATTTCATCGGCATCGGCGGCATCGGCATGTCCGGCATCGCCGAGGTGCTGCTCAACCTCGGCTACAAGGTGCAGGGGTCGGACGCCGCCGAGGGCTACACGATCAAGCGGCTGAAGGACCGGGGCGCCACCGTCTCCATCGGCCATGCCGCCGAGAACCTCGGCGGGGCCGAGGTGGTCGTGGTCTCCACCGCCATCCGAAAGGACAATCCCGAACTCGTCGCCGCCCGCGAGCGGCGCATTCCTGTGGTGCGCCGCGCCGAGATGCTGGCCGAGCTGATGCGGCTGAAGTCCTGCGTCGCCATCGCCGGCACCCATGGCAAGACGACCACGACCTCGATGGTCTCGACCCTGCTCGACGCCGGCGGCTTCGATCCGACCATCGTCAATGGCGGCATCATCAATGCCCTCGGGACCAATGCCCGCCTTGGCGCCGGCAACTGGATGGTGGTCGAGGCGGACGAGAGTGACGGCTCCTTCCTCAAGCTGCCGGCTGATGTCGCCATCGTCACCAACATCGACCCCGAGCATCTCGACCATTACGGCACTTTCGACGCGGTGAAGACCGCCTTCCGCTCCTTCATCGAGAACCTGCCCTTCTACGGCTTCGGCGTCATGTGCATCGACCATCCGGTGGTGCAGGACATGGTCGGCGCCATCGCCGACCGTCGGGTCGTCACCTATGGCGAGAACCCGCAGGCCGACGTGCGCCTCATGGACGTCGACCTCACCGGCGGCCAGTGCCGTTTCAAGATCCAGTTCCGCGACCGGGCCGGCGCCCTTCTCGAGGAGATCGACGACCTCGTCCTGCCCATGCCCGGCCGCCACAACGCCCTCAACGCCACCGCCGCCATCGCGGTCGCGCGCGAGCTCGGCATGGCGGGCCCGCAGATCCGCAAGGCCCTCGCCGGCTTCGGCGGCGTCAAGCGGCGCTTCACCCGCACCGGCGCGTGGAACGGCGCCACCATCTTCGACGACTACGGCCACCACCCCGTGGAGATCGCCGCGGTGCTGAAGGCGGCGCGCGCCTCCACCGACAGCCAAGTCATCGCCATCGTCCAGCCGCACCGCTACACGCGGCTCGCCTCGCTGTTCAACGAGTTCTGCACCTGCTTCAACGACGCCGACCACGTCATCGTCGCCGAGGTCTATGCCGCCGGCGAGCAGCCGATCCCGGGCGCCTCGCGTGACGACCTCGTCTCGGGCCTCAAGACGCGCGGCCACAAGTCGGTGGTGGCGCTGGAGAGCCCGGCGCGCCTCGCCAGCCTGGTGGCGGGCGTGGCCAAGCCCGGCGACTACGTCATCTGCCTCGGCGCCGGCAACATCACGCAATGGGCCTACGCCCTGCCGGGCGAGCTCGAGGCCCTGGCGCGGGAGTGACCGTGTTCGACGACATCACGCCGCTGATCCGCAGCCTCGCGCCGGACCTGCGCGGGCGCCTGGCCGCCAACGAGCCGATGGCGCCGCTGACCTGGTTCCGCGTCGGCGGGCCGGCGCAGGTGCTCTTCACGCCGGAGGACGAGGCCGACCTCGCCTATCTGCTCTCCCGGCTTCCCGCCGACATGCCGGTCATGCCGGTGGGCGTCGGCTCCAACCTCATCGTCCGTGACGGTGGCGTCGAAGGCATCGTCGTGCGCCTTCGCCCGCGCGGCTTCGGCGAGGTGACGGTGGAGGGCACGCGTATCAGCGCCGGCGCCGTGGCCCCGGACAAGCGCGTGGCGGAGGCGGCCGCCGCCGCCGGCCTCGGCGGGCTCGAGTTCTACTATGGCATTCCCGGCACCATCGGCGGCGCGCTGACCATGAATGCCGGCGCCAACGGCGGCGAGACCAAGGACGTGCTGGTGGAGGCCCGCGCCCTCACCCGCGAGGGCGAGACGCTGATCCTCTCCAACGCCGCCATGAATTTCGCCTACCGCAAGTCCGACGTCGGCCGCCCTGTGATCTTCACCGGTGCCATCTTCGAGGGCGTGCCGACCGACGCCGCGATCATCCGCGAGCGGATGGAGGCCGTGCAGCACCATCGCGAGACGGTGCAGCCCATCCGCGAGAAGACCGGCGGCTCCACCTTCAAGAACCCGCCCGGCCATTCCGCCTGGAAACTGGTCGACGCCGCCGGCTGCCGCGGCCTCCGGCTCGGCGGCGCGCAGGTGTCCGAGATGCACTGCAACTTCCTCATCAACACCGGCACCGCCACCGCCGCCGACATCGAGGCGCTCGGCGAGGAGGTGCGCCGGCGGGTGAGGGAGACGAGCGGCGTCGAATTGCATTGGGAAATCAAGCGCGTGGGCCTGCCGCAGGCCTGACGGAAGGACTGACCATGACCAAACCCCACGTCGCCGTCCTCTATGGCGGCTGGTCCGCCGAACGCGAGGTCTCGCTCGCCTCCGGCACGGCCTGCGCCGACGCGCTGGAGAGCCGCGGCTACCGGGTGACGCGGGTGGACGTCGGCCGCGACATCGCGCTGAAGCTGGCCGAGCTGAAGCCGGACGTGGCGCTCAACGTCACCCACGGTCGCCCCGGCGAGGACGGCACGCTCGCCGGCATCCTCGAGGTCATGCAAATCCCCTACAGCCATTCCGGCGTCATGGCCTCGGCGCTCTGCATGGACAAGGCCATGGCCAAGAAGGTCATGGCGGCGGCGGGCGTCCCGGTCCCCGGCGGCTTCATCGTGCCGCGCCGGGAGGCCGCGCGCGAGCACCTGCTGCCGCGCCCCTACGTGATCAAGCCGAACACCGACGGCTCCTCGCTCGGCGTCTTCATCGTCACGAAGGACCACGAGCACCCGCCGCAGGAACTGCACTCCACCGAGTGGACCCTCGGCGAATCGGTGCTGGTCGAACCCTTCATTGCGGGCAAGGAGCTGACCTGTGCGGTAATGGGCGACCGCGCCCTCGGCGTCATCGAGATCACCTTCGCCGGAACCTTCTACGACTACGAGGCGAAATATGCCCCGGGAGGGTCCAAGCACCTGATTCCGGCGCCGCTTAAACCAAATATTTACTCTGAGGTTCAAAGACTGTCCCTCGCAGCGCATCAGGCGCTCGGCTGTAAAGGGGTCAGCCGTGCGGACTTCAGATACGACGATACGCCCGGCGGAACCGGGCAGCTCGTCTGCCTCGAAGTCAACACGCAGCCCGGGATGACCGGGACTTCGCTCGTCCCCGACATGGCCGCTCACGAAGGTGTCTCGTTCGCCGAGCTGGTCGAATGGATGGTATTGGACGCGTCTCTCGATCGTTGACCGCCAGGCTCGCCGGAGCCGGGGCGGACGCGCTCGCCCAGGCCAGCGACAGGCTGCGGTCCTCCGCCGCCCCGTCGCGCCGGGAGGCCGCGTTCGACGACTACAGCCGGCCGAGCGCCGCGGGCCTCCGCCTGCGCCGGCTGTCGAGCCGCATCGCCAGCATCCGCCTGCCGCGCCGGACCGGCCTCCTCGCCACCCTCGCCCTCTTCGCCGCCACCGGCCTCTACGGCGTCCAGCGCGGCGGCCACTGGCCCGTCGTCAACGAGGCGCTGCTCTCCGTCGGTGACCGCGCCGCCAATGCCGCGGGCCTCCAGGTGCGCGGCGTCCGCCTCACCGGCAACAGCCAGATGAGCCACGCCCAGGTCCTCGAGGCGGCGGGCGTCCACCCCGAGACCTCGGTGCTGTTCTTCGATGCCGACCAGGCCCGCGAGCGCCTGAAGGCCAATTCCTGGATCGCCGACGCCACGGTGCAGAAGCTCTATCCGGACCAGATCATGATCTCGGTCGTCGAGCGCGAGCCCTTCGCGCTGTGGCAGCGCGACGGCCGCATCCAGGTCATCGCCGCCGACGGCCGCGTCATCGTCGACCACCTCGATGCCCGCTTCCAGCACCTGCCGCTCCTCGTGGGCAAGGGCGCCGAGGAGCGCGCCCGCGAGATCGTCGGCCTTCTCGCCGACCATCGGGAGGTCGCCAAGGTGGTGCGCGCCGCCGTGCTCGTCGCCGAGCGCCGCTGGACCCTCGTGCTCAAGAACGGAATCGACGTGCGCCTGCCCGACACCGACCTCGACCGAGCCATGGTCGACCTCGCCCGCCTCGACGGGGAGCGCCGGCTGATGACCCGCGACGTCACCATGATCGACATGCGTATTCCAGGCCGTGTCACCGTCCGCCTGTCGGAGGACGCGATGCGGGCCCACGAGGCGGCCCTCAAGGAGCGCGACCGCGAGCGTGCCCGCCGTCGCGCCCAGCAGGGCCAGCGCACATGACCTCACCCTTCCGCCACGGCCTGACCCCGAAGATGCGCCCGATCTCGCCGAAGCGTTCGGCGATCATGTGCGTCCTCGACATCGGCACCTCCAAGATCGTCTGCATGATCGTGCGGCTGCGTCCGCGCGAGGGCACCGACATCCTGCCCAACCGCACCCACAAGGCGGAGATCCTCGGCATCGGCCACACCCGCGCCCGCGGCATGAAGGCCGGCGCCATCGCCGACATGGCCAAGGCCGAGGCGGCGATCCGTCAGGCGGTGGACGCCGCCGAGCGCATGGCCGAGGTCCAGGTCGACCGCGTCATCGTCACGGTCTCCGCCGGCCGCATCGGCTCGGAGCAGTACGAGGCCCGCGTCACCTGCCCCTCGCCCCGCGTCGAGGAGCAGGACCTGCACCGCGTGCTGCAGGCCGCCTCCGACCATTCGGTGCGGCAGGGCAGGGCGGTGCTGCACTCCATGCCCATCGGCTTCCGCCTCGACGACACCCGCGGCATCAAGGACCCGCGCGGCATGCTCGGCTCCTCGCTCGGCGTCGACATGCACGTCGTCACCTGCGACGCCGCCACCGCCCGCAACCTCATGCTCTGCATCGAGCGCTGCCACCTGACGGTGGAGGCCCTCGTCGCCGCCCCCTTCGCCGCCGGCCTCGCCGTGCTCACCGACGACGAGGCCGAGCTCGGCACGGTCTGCCTCGACATGGGCGCCGGCACCACGACCCTTTCGGTCTTCGCCGGCGGCCACTTCGTCCATGCCGACGCCGTGGCCGTGGGGTCCCACCACGTCACCATGGACCTCGCCCGCGGCCTGTCGACACGCCTCTCCGACGCCGAGCGGATCAAGGTGCTCAACGGCGCCTGCTTCGCCGCCAAGTCCGACGAGCGCGACATCGTCAACGTGCCCTCCATCTCCGAGGACGAGCGCGACATCCCCAATTCGGTCTCGCGGGCGCAGATCATCCGCATCATCCGGCCGCGCGTCGACGAGATCCTCGAAATGGTGCGCGACCGCCTGGTCGCCGCCGGCTCGGCCGCCGAAGTCGGCCGCCGCCTCGTCCTCACCGGCGGCGGCGCGCAGCTCCCCGGCCTCGCCGATCTCGCCGCACAGGTCTTCGGCCGCCAGGTCCGGGTCGCCCGGCCGGTCGGCATCACCGGATTGCCCGACAGCGCCAAGGGACCGCCCTTCGCGGCCGCGGTCGGGCTCACCGTCTATCCGCAGATCGCGGGTGCCGAGCATTTCGAACCGCAGCGGCGCTTCCTCGCCGCCACCGGGACGGACGGCTACTTCACCCGCGTCGGCCGCTGGATCAGGGACAGTTTCTAGACCATTCCGGTCGCGTCAATGCGGCCCGGACCCGAGCATGCGAAGCCGGTTGCCGCCGGTGAAGCACCGACAGTAGAAAAGCGACGTGGCAGTCGCGTGAGTGATTCGAACGAGGCTCATGATGACCATCAACCTGAAGATGCCCGACATTCGGGAACTGAAGCCCCGGATCACCGTATTCGGCGTCGGCGGTGCTGGCGGAAACGCCGTCAACAACATGATCGAGGGCGGCCTTCAGGGCTGTGACTTCGTCGTCGCCAATACCGACGCCCAGGCCCTGTCCTCGGCCAAGGCCGAGCGCATCATCCAGATGGGCCTCGCAGTCACGTCCGGCCTCGGCGCCGGTTCGCATCCGGAAGTCGGCGCCGCCGCGGCGGAAGAGGTCATCGACGAGATCCGTGACCAGCTCTCCGGCTCGCACATGGCCTTCATCACCGCCGGCATGGGTGGCGGCACGGGCACGGGCGCTGCCCCGGTCATCGCCCGCATCGCCCGCGAGCTCGGCATCCTCACCGTCGGCGTCGTCACCAAGCCCTTCCACTTCGAGGGCGTTCGCCGCATGAAGACGGCCGAGGCCGGCATCATCGAGCTGCAGAAGTCGGTCGACACCCTCATCGTCATCCCGAACCAGAACCTGTTCCGGGTGGCCAACGAGAAGACCACCTTCACCGACGCCTTCGCCATGGCCGACCAGGTGCTCTACTCGGGCGTCGCCTGCATCACCGACCTGATGGTCAAGGAAGGCCTGATCAACCTCGACTTCGCCGACGTCCGCGCCGTCATGCGCGACATGGGCAAGGCGATGATGGGCACGGGCGAGGCCACCGGCGAGCGCCGCGCCATCACCGCCGCCGAGGCCGCCATCGCCAACCCGCTCCTCGACGAGACCTCGATGAAGGGCGCCCGCGGCCTCCTCATCTCGATCACCGGTGGCAACGACCTCACCCTGTTCGAGGTGGACGAGGCTGCGACCCGCATCCGCGAGGAAGTGGACCCCGAGGCCAACATCATCCTCGGCGCCACCTTCGACACCGCTCTCGACGGCACCATCCGCGTCTCGGTCGTCGCCACGGGCATCGATCTGTCTGCCCAGGGCGCCAACACCCAGACCATCGCCGAGATGACCGCCAAGCTGCGCCAGAGCGCCCAGCGCATGGCCAACCTCCAGCAGCCCGCCCCGGCGCCGGCCCCCGCGCCGCAGCCGGTTGCCCAGGCACCGGTCGAGGCCGAGCCGCAGATCTACGACCTTCCCGCTGCCGAGGCGCCGGCCCCCGCCGCCGTCGTCACCGAGAGCGAGGTCGTCCTGCAGCCCGTCGTCGCGAAGCCCGCCCTCTTCCGCGAGGCCCCGGTCGAGCTCGACCAGCCGCTGATGCCGCCGCGCGACGAGCCGATCCCGGCCCGCGACTTCATCCCGCCGGCCGCCGAGAAGCCGATGCGCCCGGTCCGCATGCCCACGACGGACGAGCTGCCGCCCATCGTCCGCCAGCAGCTGCGCGCCGAGCCCGCCCCGGCCCCCCGGGCCGAGGACAACCCGGTGGAGCGCAAGCGCACCTCGCTGATGGAGAAGCTCCAGTCGATCGGCTTCACCCGCAAGGCGGAGACCGTCGAGGCTCCGGCCCCGGCGCCCCGCGCCGCCCCGCCGCTGCAGCC
>NZ_JBQVQL010000028.1:0-47547 GCF_052440005.1 Phreatobacter sp. | reverse complement strand
CGACGCCGTTGCACCGGCCGGAGGGCCGGCGGGACGCCTGCCGCTGCCGGTCTCGCCGCTCGACCTCGACGCCAAGATGGCCCGCGTGCTCGACATGTTCGACAAGCTCGGCCGCAGCCCACCCGCCCCGCGGCCGGTGCGCGAGGTGCGGCGCCGGTGCGTAAGGACCACGTCCGCCGGCCGCGCCGGCCTGCCGGCGTGAGGCGCGCGCGATGAGCAGCACGTCGCTCTTCGTCGCCGAATTCGTGCTGACCGCCGTCCTCGTGCTCGGCTTCTGCGCCTACCAGCTCCGGTCGCTGAACAGGCTGGCGCGGGAACGCGCCGCGCGGAAGAAGGCGGAGGAGAAGCCCCCCGAGGGCTAGCCCCTCCCCCGTCGCGGCATGCGGAAGGGCAGCATGGCCTGCACGACGGGATGGGTGAAGCGGGTCAGCGACAGGCTTTCGTGGACGAGGGTCGCGGGCGCGCCGTCCCAGGCCGTCGCGACGACGGACCGCCTGTAGAAGGGCGCGTCCTCCAGCCGCCGGAGGAGGCGCGGCGGCCGGCCGGGGTCGCTCCGCGCCCGCCCGCCGACGCCCCAGAGCCCGCGCGGCAGGGCGGCGAGCGGAGGCGCATCGATGTCCCGGAGGCGCCCGTCCCGATCAAGGGCCAGAGCGAGGGCCGTGGTGCCGCCGTCGCGGCGCACGGCGTCGTAGAGGAGGCGCGTGCGGGCGCCGCCGTTCTCGCGCGCCCAGTCCCAGAAGAGGAAGTCGTCGGCCAGCGGCCGGTCGCCGTCGTTGGTGTCGCAATATCCGTGGCCGGACCAGGCGATATCGGGGGCCGAAAAGCGCGCCTCGACCCGCGCGAAGGGCGAAATGGGCTGCCAGCGGTGGCGGCCGGCGGCGTCGAGGGCAAAGCCGCGGTTCGGCTGCGGCCCGGCGTGGAGGACGATCTTTCCCCTGACGCGTCGCGGCCAGGGCACGGCGACCTCGTCGAGGGTGATGGTGAGGACGCCGTTCTCCCAGGCGAGGCTGCTGGGACCGACGGCGATGTTGTCGCGCGTGCGCGCGAGCGCGCCCGCGTCCCGCTCGGTCATCGCCCACCGGCTCACGCCCGGCCCGTAGAGCGCGACGTTGACGGCGCAGAAGTTCTCCGGCGCGGCCGGGCCGGAACGCCGGCGCCACGCATAATATGGGGAGAAGACGCTCCCGATGAAGGCGATGACGACCAGCCCGTACCGCCCGTCGTCGCTCAGCGCGTCGACATACCACCACGCATAGCCGTCCGGCCCGACACGCGCCGCGAAGTCAGGTCCTCCATCACGGTGCGCGCTGCGAGGCGACCGGAGATCGCCGCCATCGGCACCCCCGGCCCCGGATGGACGCTCCCCCCCGCCAGCACCAGACGCGGGATCGCCGTGCGCGACCCCGGCCGGCGGAAGGAGGCCATCGCCCCGTGCGTCGCCAGGCCATAGAGCGCGCCCCCCGTGCCCGGGAACAGCCGGCCGAAGTCCCGCGGTCCCGTCACCGTCCGGCTCGCCGTGTCGAGTGTGAGACCCGAGCGGCGCAGGCGCTCCATCATGGCGGCTTCGCATCGCGCGATCTCCTCGTCGTCCGGTCGGCCGGTCTCGGCAGCGGGAGGTGCATTCACCAGGCAGAGGATGCGCTCTGGACCGATCGGGGGGGCCTCGCCCTCCGCCCGGTCCTGGGCACAGAGATAGACGGTCGGCGCGTCCGGAAGGCGCCCCTCGGCCATGATCGCATCGAACTCGGCGCGGTAGTCGGCCGAGAAGAAGACGGTGTGGTGGGTGAGCGGAAAGCCGGTCGCAGTCGCCGCAAGGCCCCAGGTGACGGCGGAGAGCGAACGCGCTCCAGGATCGGCGGGTGGCACGGCGCGCGTGGCGGCAGAACCCGCGAGACCACGGCGGAGCGCCCCGGCGTCGCCGTTCCAGACGACGACGTCGGCCGCGATCTCCTCACCGCCGACGAGCCTCACGCCGGCGGCCTCCCCGCCGGCCATCAGGATGGACTCGACGGCGGCCCCGTAGCGGAACCGCGCGCCGCGCGCCGCAGCGAGCCTCTCCACCACCCGGGCGAGCTGCTGCATGCCACCCCGGATGGTCCAGACCCCGGCCTGTTCGGCATGGGCGACGAGCATGAGCGTGGCGGGGGCCTGGAAGGGCGAGGAGCCGCAATAGGTGGCGTAGCGACCGAAGAGCTGGCGCAGGCGGGGATCGTCGAAATAGCCGCCGAGCGCCTGCCAGAGGGTCTCGAAGGGCCGGATCGCGAGGCCGGACAGGCCGAGCCCCGCCGCGAGACCGACGAGGCTGGGACGCGGCGCCTGCATGAAGGACGCATCGAGAAGGCCGAAGATGCGCCGGGAGTCCGCGGCAAAGCGGCGGAAGCCGTCGGCGGCGGCGGCGCCCGCGAAGGCGCCGATCGCTTCGGCGCTGCGGGCCGCATCAGCGTGGAGGTCGAGGACCTCGCCCTCGCGCCAGGCGTGGCGAGCGAGGATGTCGAGACGGGTGAGCGTCACCTGCTCGTTCAAACTCTCCCCCACCGCGTCGAAGAGCCCGTCGAAGATGCCCCGCAAAGTGAAGACCGTGGGGCCGGCGTCCAGCGGACCCGCCGCGGTGTCGACCCGGCGCATCTTCCCACCCGGCTCCGCCGCCGCCTCGAGAACCGTCACGGCGATCCCGCGATGGGCGAGCTCGAGCGCGGCCACCAGACCGCCGATCCCCGCGCCGACGATGACGACCGGTTCCGTCCTCACCCGAACTCCTCGCGAAATTGGCGTTGACACCAAAGCCTGTCAGTTACAGTTTACATGACAGTCAAATGTGTCAACCTTATTTGACATTGGGAGCGCGCCATGGATCTCGGCATGCGGATCGAAAAGGCCCTCGACGTCGCCCTCGCCAAGGCCGAGGGAACAGACTGCCCGCCGAAGCTCGCAGCCGCGCTGCGCTACGCGGTCTTTCCCGCCGGTCATAGGATCAGGCCCCGCCTGGTGGTCGCCGTGTCGGAAGCCTGCGGTGGCGGCGATCCGGACGCGGCAGACGCCGCGGCCGCTGCCATCGAGTTCCTCCACTGCGCCTCCCTGATCCACGACGATCTGCCCTGCTTCGACAATGCCGACGAGCGGCGCGGCAAGGCCTCGGTCCACAAGGCCTTCGGCGAGCCCGTCGCCGTCCTCGCTGGCGATGCCCTCATCGTCCTCGCCTTCGAGACGCTGGCGCGTGGGGTCCTGGCCGATCCGCTGAAGCTCGGCGGCCTGATCCGGCTGGCGGGCCAGGCGGTGGGTGCCCCCGGCGGCATCTGCGCCGGCCAGGCCTGGGAGAGTGAGGCCACCGTCGCCATCGCGGCCTATCACCGCGCCAAGACCGCTTCCCTCTTTGCAGGCGCCACCGCCGCGGGCGCCCTCGCCGCAGGAGCCGAGCCGCTGCAGTGGCGTGATCTCGGCGAGAGGCTGGGCGAAGCCTACCAGGTGGCCGACGACATCAGCGACGTCGCCGCCTCGCCGGAGGAGATCGGCAAGCCCTGCGGCCGCGACGTTGCGCTCGGCCGGCCCAATGCGGCGCGCCAGCTCGGGCTCGACGGGGCCATCGCCCTTCTCGAGCGGACGATCGTCGAGGCCATCGCCGCGGTGCCGCCCTGCCCCGGGCAGGCGCAGCTGCGCGCGGCCATCCTGCTCGAGACGAAGCGCTTCCTGCCGGCGGGGCTGGTCCGCCGTGCAGCGTGACGGTGCTCGCGCCCGACGAGCGTGACCGGCGGGAGGCCTGGACCGTCCGCTGGCGCGATCGCTGGCGCGACCTGCGCAACCGCCTGGTGGGCGATCCCCGCTTCCAGCGCTTCGCCGCCGCCTTCCCGCCGACCCGGCCCGTGGCCCGCCGGCAGGCCGCCGCCCTGTTCGATCTCTGCGCGGGCTTCGTCTATTCCCAGGTCTTGTTCGCCTGCGTCAGGCTGCGCCTGCTCGACCACCTCGCCGCCGGCCCGCTGACGCCCGACGCCCTGGCGCGGCAGATGGGCCTTGCGCCCGACGCCGGCCTGAGACTGATCAGGGCTGCCGCCGCGCTCGATCTGGTCGAATGGCGGGGCGCGCGCGTCGGCCTCGGCATGCGGGGCGCCGCCCTGCGCGGCAATCCCGGCGCCCTCGCGATGATCGACCATCACGCCATGCTCTATCGCGACCTCGCCGATCCCGTCGCCCTGCTGCGCGGCGAATCGGCTCCCGCGCAGCTCAGCCGGTTCTGGGCCTATGGCGAGGCCGCCGATCCGGCGGCGACCGCCGACGCCGCCGCCTACACCGCGCTGATGGCCTCGTCGCAGTCCCTCGTCGCCGAGGACATCCTCGACGCCTATCCGGTCTCCCGGCATCGCGTCATCCTCGACGTCGGCGGCGGGGACGGCACCTTCCTCGCGGCCGTCCACCGACGTGCGCCGGACGCCCGGCTGATGCTGTTCGACCTGCCGGCGGTGGCGGCCCTCGCCGCGACCAAACCCGGCCGGCCCGATTCCCTGACCATTCATCCCGGCAGTTTCCGGACCGACGACCTCCCGGAGGGCGCCGACCTGATCACGCTCGTCCGGGTCGTGCACGACCATGACGACGAGCTCGTCCGCCTTCTGCTCGCGCGGATTCATCGGGCGCTGCCCCCCGGGGGCACGCTAATGATCGCCGAGCCCATGGCCCAGTCGGCGGAGGTGGCGCCGATGGCCGACGCCTATTTCGGCTTCTATCTCATGGCGATGGGCAGCGGCGAAGCACGGTCTCCGGAGGCCCTCGAGGCCATGCTCCACGATGCCGGCTTCAGCGACGTGAGGCGGCGCGCGACCCGTCGTCCGCTGTTCGCAGGGCTCGTCACCGCACGTAAGCCTGGAAAGACGTAAAAAGAATTTGACACTTTAAAACGTCATTCTAAAGTGACAGTCGTTCCCCCCCGAGGTGAGCAGCGACCCTGGAGGTCGACGTGAAGACGCTGGCAGTCATCCTGCGCGAGCCGCATCATCTGGACCTCGATCACGTCGATCTTGTTTCGCTGACCGACACCGATGTCATCGTGGACGTTCTGTGGTCCGGCATCAGCAGCGGCACCGAGCGCCTGCTCTGGTCGGGGCGGATGCCCCCGTTCCCCGGCCTCGGCTATCCCCTCGTTCCCGGCTACGAGACCGTCGGCCGCATCAGCGGCGCCGGCGCCCTGGCCACGCACCGCATCGGCGAGCAGGTTTTCGTGCCGGGCTCGCGCGGCTTCAAGGACGTGCGCGGCCTGTTCGGCGGCGCGGCCCACCGGCTGATCGTCCCCGCAGAAAAGGCTCTCGCCGTCGACGCGGCCCTCGGCGAGACGGCCGTCCTCTTCGCCCTCGCCGCCACGGCATGCCGGGCACTCGCAGTGGGACGGCGGCCCGACCTCATCGTCGGCCATGGCGTTCTCGGCCGGCTGATCGCCCGCATCGCCATGACCGACGGCGGACCGCCTCCGGTGGTCTGGGAAACCCGGCGGGAGCGGCGCAGCGGCGCCTTCGACTATCCGGTCATCGACCCCGCCACGGATCCCCGCTGCGACTACCAGGCGATCACCGATGCCAGCGGCGACGCCGGCCTTCTCGACACGCTGGTCGCCAGGCTCGGCCGCAGCGGTGAGATCGTGCTCGCCGGCTTCTACGAGAAGCCGCTCTCCTTCGCCTTTCCTCCCGCCTTCATGCGGGAAGCCTCGATCCGCATCGCGGCCGAGTTCCGCGAGGCCGACCTCGCCAGGGCACGCGCCCTGGTGGCGGGGGGGCTTCTCTCCCTCGACGGGCTCATCACCCACCGTTTCCCGCCGCAGGCGGCCAACGAGGCCTATCGCACGGCCTTCGAAGACCCGGACTGCGTCAAGGCATTGATCACATGGAGGGCCCCCGCATGACCTCGCTCGTCTCCGCTGTCGCCTCGCGCGACAGCTTCGGCCCCGGCCTCGGCGCCATGATCCAGGACGCGGAAGCAACCGCCGCGGCCCCCGGCACGCGCAACACGCAGATCATCGCGATCTACGGCAAGGGCGGCATCGGCAAGAGCTTCACCCTCGCCAACCTCTCCTACATGATGGCCCAGCAGGGCCAGCGGGTACTGCTGATCGGCTGCGACCCGAAGAGCGACACGACCTCGCTTCTCTTCGGCGGGCGTGCCTGCCCCACCATCATCGAGACCTCGTCGCGCAAGAAGCTGGCCGGCGAGGAGGTCAGGATCGAGGACGTCTGCTTCAAGCGGGACGGCGTCTTCGCCATGGAGCTCGGCGGCCCGGAGGTCGGGCGCGGCTGCGGCGGACGCGGCATCATCCACGGCTTCGAACTCCTCGAGAAGCTCGGCTTCCACGAGTGGGACTTCGACTACGTGCTGCTCGACTTCCTCGGCGACGTGGTCTGCGGCGGCTTCGGCCTGCCGATCGCCCGGGACATGTGCCAGAAGGTCATCGTCGTCGGCTCCAACGACCTGCAGTCGCTCTACGTGGCGAACAACGTCTGCTCGGCGGTGGAGTATTTCCGCAAGCTCGGCGGCAATGTCGGTGTCGCCGGCATGGTCATCAACAAGGACGACGGCACGGGTGAGGCCTCGGCCTTCGCGGCCGAAGCGGGCATCCCGATCCTCGCCGCCATTCCCCAGGACGACGACCTCCGGCGCAAGAGCGCCAACTACGAGATCGTCGGCCATCCCGACAGCCAGTGGGCCCCGCTGTTCGAGGCCCTGGCGCTGAACGTCGGCGCTGCGCCGCCGGTGCGCCCGAAGCCGCTCTCGCAGGATGGCCTCCTCGGCCTGTTCAAGGGCGACGCGGTCGGCCGCGGCGTGGTGCTGCAACCGGCGAGTCAGGCGGATCTGCGCGGCGGCGTGCTCGTCGAGCGCACCTCGCTCGAAGTGATCTACGAGACGGTCTGAGGCCATGGTCACGCTCATCGACAAGCTGGCATCGGGTGGGGCCGCGACGAGCCCGCCGGCTTCGGCCGGCGGCACGGGCTGCCATGCCGGCCGCGACGAGATGGACAAGGCTGCCCGCGCGGCCGGAAAGAGCGAGACGCTCGACCAGTACGCGGCCGATTATCCCAAGGGTCCGCACGACCAGCCGCAGAGCATGTGCCCGGCCTTCGGCTCGCTGAGGGTCGGCCTCAGGATGCGGCGAACGGCGACGGTGCTCTCGGGCTCGGCCTGCTGCGTCTACGGCCTCACCTTCACCTCCCACTTCTACGGGGCCCGGCGGACGGTCGGCTACGTGCCGTTCAACTCGGAATCGCTCGTTACCGGCAAGCTGTTCGAGGACATCCGCGACGCGGTCCACGACCTCGCCGATCCGCAGCTCTACGACACGATCGTCATCATCAACCTCTGCGTTCCCACGGCCTCGGGCGTGCCGCTGAAGCTGCTGCCGAAGGCGATCAACGGCGTGCGCATCATCGGCATCGACGTGCCGGGCTTCGGCGTGCCGACCCATGCCGAGGCCAAGGACGTGCTGGCCGGCGCCATGCTGCGCTATGCCCGCACCGAGGCGGAAAAAGGCCCCGTCCAGGCGCCGCGCGTCGCCAGGGCGCCGCGCCCGACCATCGCCCTGCTCGGCGAGATGTTCCCGGCCGATCCCATCGGCATCGGCGCGCTGCTCGAGCCGCTCGGCCTCGCCGCGGGACCGGTGGTGCCGACGCGCGAATGGCGCGAGCTCTACGGCGCCCTCGACTGCGTGGCGGTCGCCGCCGTCCATCCCTTCTACACGGCCTCGATCCGCGAGTTCGAGGCGGCCGGACGGCCCGTGGTCGCCTCCGGACCCGTCGGCCGCGACGGCACCGCCGACTGGCTCACAGCCATCGGGCGTGCCGCCGGCGTGGATGCTGCCAGGATCGGCGAGGCGCAGAACCGCTTCCTGCCGCTGATCACGGCGGCGCTCGAGCGCAATCCCATCCGCGGCCGCATCACCCTGTCGGGCTACGAGGGTTCGGAGCTCCTGGTGGCGCGCCTGCTGGTGGAGAGCGGTGCCGACCTCAAATATGTCGGCACGGCCTGCCCCCGGACGTCCTGGTCGGAGCCGGACCGCGCCTGGCTCGCCGCACGCGGCGTCGAGGTGCAGTACCGCGCCTCGCTGGAGCAGGATCTCGCCGCGCTCGACGCCTTCGAACCCGACCTCGCCATCGGCACGACCCCGGTGGTGCAGAAGGCGAAGGAGCGGCGCATTCCGGCCCTCTACTTCACCAATCTCATCTCCGCGCGCCCGCTCTTCGGCATCGCCGGAGCCGGCTCGCTCGCCACCGTGGTCAATGCGGCGCTCGGCAACAAGGCCCGCTTCGACCGGATGTCCGCCTTCTTCGACGGCGTGGGCACGGGCGACGCTGCCGGCATCTGGGGCGAGACCCCCGCGCCGCGGCCGGAATTCCGCGCCCGCTTCCGCCGGCAGGCCGAAGCCCTCGCCAAGAAGCGCAAGTCCGAGGAGATGATCTGATGCTCGTCCTCGACCACGACCGAGCCGGCGGCTACTGGGGCGCCGTCTATGTCTTCACCGCAGTGAAGGGCATGCAGGTCGTGATCGACGGACCTGTGGGCTGCGAGAACCTGCCGGTGACCTCGGTGCTCCATTACACGGATGCGCTGCCGCCGCACGAGCTGCCCATCGTCGTCACGGGCCTCGCCGAGGAGGAACTCGGCCAGAAGGGCACCGAGGAGGCGATGCGCCGCGCCTATCGCTCGCTCGATCCGGACCTGCCGGCGGTGGTGGTGACGGGGTCGATTGCCGAGATGATCGGCGGCGGCGTGACGCCGGAAGGCACCAACATCAAGCGCTTCCTGCCGCGCACCATCGACGAGGACCAGTGGCAGAGCGCCGACCGGGCGCTGAACTGGCTGTGGACCGAGTTCGGCCCGCGCAAGGTGCCGGCGCGCAAGCGCGAGGCGGGATCGAAGCCCCGCGTCAACATCATCGGCCCGGCCTACGGCACCTTCAACATGCCCTCGGACACCACCGAGATCCGCCGCCTGGTGGAGGGCATCGGCTGCGAGGTGAACATGGTGTTCCCGCTCGGCAGCCACCTCGCCGACATCGCGAAGCTGGCCGATGCCGACGTCAACATCTGCCTCTATCGCGAGTTCGGCCGGCTGCTCTGCGAACAGCTCGAGCGGCCCTATCTCCAGGCGCCGATCGGCCTGCATTCGACCACGCGCTTCCTCACGAAGCTCGGCGAACTGACCGGCGTCGACCCGCAGCCCTTCATCGAGCGCGAGAAGCACACGACCATCAAGCCGCTGTGGGACCTGTGGCGTTCGGTGACCCAGGACTTCTTCGGCACCGCCAGCTTCGGCGTCGTCGCCACCGACACCTATGCGCGGGGCCTCACCCATTTCCTCGGCGAGGAACTCGGCCTGCCCTGCGCCTTCGCCTTCTCGCGCAAGGCAGGCGTCAAACCGGACAACCAGGCGGTCCGCCAGGCCATCCGCGACAAGACCCCCCTGATCCTGTTCGGCAGCTACAACGAGCGCATGTACCTCGCCGAGATCGGGGCGCGGGCGGTCTATGTCCCGGCCTCGTTCCCCGGGGCGATCATCCGCCGCCACACCGGCACGCCCTTCATGGGCTACGCGGGCGCGACCTACCTCCTGCAGGAGGTCTGCAACGCGCTGTTCGACGCGCTCTTCCACATCCTGCCGCTGGGCACGGATCTCGACCAGATCGAGGCGACCCCCTCGCGCATCGAGGACGAGCTGCCGTGGAGCGAGGAGGCCAAGGCCCTGCTCGACGCGGTGGTGGAGTCCCATCCCGTTCTCGTCCGGATCTCCGCCGCCAAGCGCCTGCGCGACGTCGCCGAGCGCGATGCGCGCAGCGCCGGCAACGGCGAGGTGAAGCCGGATTCGGTGACCCGGGCAGCCGGAAATCTCGGCCGTCCACCGGCCTGAAACGACGCAGCGGCGGCCGCCCTGGCGGCCCCGGAACCAGTGCAGCCGAAGGCAGAAGGGCGGCTCAGCGCCGCCCCGTCAGGAGAGACGATCATGACCGATGTCATTCGCCACCACGCCCATCCCCGGTCGCGCCGGACGGACCGGATCGAGTTCCGGCTGCTGATGGTCCTGTCCTTCCCCTTCTTCCTCGTCGCCACCTGCGCCGCGCGACTGCTGCGCGACCGCTCTGCCCCGTCGGGCGGAGAGGCTGGCGGCTCCGTCTTCGCCGAGGCCCGTGCGGCCGCGGCCTCAGCCATTCCGTTCGCCTTCATGGGCTGACGGTCCGGATCGCCCGGGCAACCGGGCGAGAAGCCGCCGACGCTCCGGCGCCGGCGTCAACCTTGCCGTGCCGGAAGGCACGGCGACGGCCGCAAAGGCCGAAACGAGGAGTAGTCCATCATGGCTGACAAAGAGACCCTCTCGGGCCTCACCGAAGAGGAGGCTCAGGAGTTCCACAGGTACTTCATCCAGGGTTTTGCTGGATTCACCGTCGTCGCGATCATCGCCCATTTCCTGGCGTGGCAGTGGCGTCCGTGGCTCCCGGGACCCCGTGGCTACGCGCAGTCGATGATCGACGGCGCGACGGTCGCGGTCCAGACGCTCATCGGCTGACGGAGGACGAACTCATGTGGAAAATCTGGCTCATCTTCGATCCACGGCGGGTCCTCGTCGCGCTGTTCACCTTCCTGTTCGCGCTCGCTCTGCTGATTCACTTCATCCTGCTCAGCACCGATCGCTTCAACTGGATCGAGGGACCGCGCGCCCGCCCCGCGCCGCGTGCAGACGTGATCTCCGTGCCGACGACCACCGTCGCCGGCCTGACCGTCACGATCACCGGCAGCTGACGCGAAAGACCCGGGGCCACCGACGCCCGCATGGGCAGCCGGTGACCCCGGTCACCTCGCATACGTGAATTCGACGTGCACAGTCGATGGGGGAGGCCGAACATGGCCATGCTGAGCTTCGAGGCGAAATACCGTGTCCGCGGAGGCACGCTGGTCGGGGGCGATCTCTTCGACTTCTGGGTCGGCCCCTTCTATGTCGGCTTCTTCGGCGTAACGACGATCTTCTTCAGCCTTCTGGGAACCGGACTCATCGTCTGGGGCGCCGCTCTCGGCGAGACCTGGAACGTATGGAAGATCAGCATCGCGCCGCCCGACCTGAAATACGGCCTGGGCCTGGCGCCGCTCGCCGAGGGCGGGCTTTGGCAGATCATCACAATCTGCGCCATCGGCGCCTTCGTCTCCTGGGCCCTGCGCCAGGCGGAGATCTCCCGCAAGCTGGGCATGGGGCTGCACATTCCCGTGGCCTTCGGCTTCGCCGTCTTCGCCTATGTGTCGCTGGTCGTGATCCGGCCCTTCCTGATGGGCGCCTGGGGCCACGGCTTTCCCTACGGCATCTTCAGTCACCTCGATTGGGTGTCCAACGTCGGCTACCAGTACCTGCACTTCCACTACAATCCGGCCCACATGATCGCGGTGACGTTCTTCTTCACCACGACCATGGCCCTCTCGCTGCACGGCGCACTCGTCCTCTCCGCGACCAACCCGCCGAAGGGCGAGGACGTGAAGACGCCGGAGCACGAGAACGCCTTCTTCCGTGATCTGATCGGCTACTCGATCGGCACGATCGGAATCCATCGCCTGGGCCTGTTCCTCGCCCTGTCCGCCGCCTTCTGGAGCGCCGTCTGCATGTTGCTGTCCGGCCCGTTCTGGACCCGCGGCTGGCCGGAATGGTGGAACTGGTGGCTCGAACTGCCGATCTGGCGCTGAGGAGGGGACCGTGGCTTTCGTCATCGATTACCAGAACATCTTCACCCGCGTTCAGGTCCGCGGACCCGACGAGGTCGGACCTCCGATCGACACCGGCATCTACAGCCGGAGCAAGACGATCCGGCACAGCTACTGGGCCGGCAAGATCGGCGACGCGCAGATCGGACCCATCTATCTCGGCTGGTTCGGCAGCGCCTCGCTGCTCTGCGGCATCGTCGCCTTCGAGATCATCGGGCTCAACATGTGGGCTTCGGTGAACTGGGACCCCGTGCAGTTCGTGCGCCAGCTCTTCTGGCTGGCCCTCGAGCCGCCGGCGCCGCAGTACGGCCTGTCCTTCCCGCCGCTGGCGGAGGGCGGATGGTGGCTGCTGGCGGGCTTCTTCATGACCCTCTCGCTGCTGCTGTGGTGGGTGCGAACCTACCGGCGCGCCCGTGCCCTCGGGCTCGGCACGCACGTCGCCTGGGCCTTCGCTGCGGCGATCTGGCTGGTGCTGGTCCTCGGCTTTCTCCGGCCCCTGCTGATGGGATCGTGGAGCGAGGGCGTGCCCTTCGGGATCTTCCCGCACCTCGACTGGACCGCAGCCTTCTCGATCCGCTACGGCAACCTCTTCTACAACCCGTTCCACGCGCTCTCGATCACCTTCCTCTACGGGTCGGCGGTGCTCTTCGCCATGCACGGCGCCACCATCCTGGCGGTGTCGCAATATGGCGGTGAGCGCGAGATCGAGCAGATCGTCGACCGCGGCACCGCCTCGGAACGCGCCGCCCTGTTCTGGCGCTGGACCATGGGCTTCAACGCCACGATGGAATCGATCCATCGCTGGGCCTGGTGGTTCGCGGTGCTGACGCCGCTCACCGGCGGCATCGGCATCCTCCTCACCGGCACGGTGGTGGACAACTGGTACCTCTGGGCGGTGAAGCACGACTTCGCTCCGGTCTATCCGCCGCCGCCCTACACGCCTGCCGTCGATCCTCTGACACTGCCGGGAGCCACCCGATGAGAACCGCCAGCACCTGCCTGACAGCCCTGGTCCTCACGTCGGCGCTGCTCCTCTCCGGCTGCGAGCGACCGCCGCCGGCGGCCGACCAGACCGGCTATCGCGGCCAGTCCATGGGCTCCGTCGCCAATCCGCGGACGCTGGAGATGCGGGAGGCGGCCAACCAGCCGCCCGAAGCCCAGCCGGCGGCCGATCCCTCGGGCCCCCGGGCCTCGACGCTCTACCAGAACGTCAAGGTCCTGGGCGATCTCAGCGAGGGCGAGTTCATCCGGCTGATGGCCTCGATGACCGAATGGATGGCGCCGGCCGACCAGAGCTGCGGCTATTGCCACAACCTCGACAACCTCGCCGACGAGTCGAAGTACCAGTACCGCGTGGCGCGCCAGATGCTGATCATGACGCGCTCGCTCAACACCGACTGGAAGTCGCATGTCGGCGAGACCGGGGTGACCTGCTACACCTGCCACCGGGGCAATGCCCAGCCGCAGGCAACCTTCCGGCAGGATCCGGGTCCGCGTGGCGCCGGCGGCTTCACCGCCAGCCGGCAGGGACAGAATTTCGCCGCCATGGCGGTGGGATCGACGTCGCTGCCGAACGACCCCTTCTCCCGACTGCTCGCCTATGCCGGCGAGATCCGGGTGTCGACGCCGACCGCGCTGGCGACGGGCAATCCGCGCACGATCCAGGACACGGAGATGACCTACGGCCTGATGATCCACATGTCCGAGGGCCTCGGGGTCAACTGCACCTTCTGCCACAACTCGCGGAACTTCGGTCAGTGGGGCGACAGCCCGCCCCAGCGCGCCACCGCGTTCCATGGCATCCGGATGGTGCGGGACATCAACGTCCGCCACGTCCAGCCCCTGGCGGCCATCCTGCCGCCGGAGCGGCTGGGGCCGGAGGGCGACAATGCCAAGGTGTTCTGCACGACCTGCCACAACGGCCAGCCGAAGCCCATGGGCGGCGCGCCGATGCTGCAGAACTATCCCGAACTGGGGGCGGTGCGGCCCGCTCCCTGAGCGGCCGGACGTCCCGGGCGGCCCTCAGCGGGCGCGCAAGACAACACGAGGGGCGGGCACCACCCGCCCCTCGGCGCATGTCAGGAGGGTTCGTTCAGCCCGCGATCGCGGGATGCTCGGGCCCGCGGGCCAGGGCCTCGAGCGCGTGGTCCGGGTCGCGCGCGCCGATGTCGGCGCCAAGGTCGACGGCGAGTTGCGGCTGCTCGACGAAGTGGAAGCCGCCGACCACGACGCGGAGCCGCGGATTGGCGGCGGCGTCACGGACCAGGGCGATGGTGGCGGCGATCTCGTCGCGGGAGGTCTCGCCGCTCGCCGACAGGCCCACCGCGTCGAACCATTCCCCGTGGACCCGGTCGAGGATCTGGCGCATGGGCGCCGCCCCCTCGTTCTCGACGTCCCAGCCCGCCCGGCGGAAATATTCCTCGACGACCGCCAGCCCCAGGGTGTGCTGGCCGCCCGGCACCATGGCGAGCAGGATCCGGTAGCCGGGACCGCGCGGCACCGCATCCGCGGAAAAGGCGGGTCCATAGCTCCGGAGCAATTGCTGGATGCGGGAAAGTCCGACCGTGACGTCGACGAAGCTGAGGCGGTCGCCGTCCCAGAGGAGGCCGAGGTGCCGCGCCGCGCTGCACAGGATGGAGGTGATGACGCCGTCCAGCGACATGCCCGCGGCGATCAGCTGGTCAATGTGCCGACGGGCGGCCGGCAGGGATTCGCGAACCAAGAGGTCGCAGAAGGCCTCGACATCGGCATAGGACACGGTGTCGGAGCCCGGCGACGGCGCGCCGGACGGCTCGATGGCGAGGCTGCCCGTCCTGTGCCGCATGAGCAGCCGGGGAACGACCTCGGCCTCGATGGTCTGCGCAAGATTGCGGCGCATGGCCGCGGTCAGCATGTCGGCGTTGGGATACCAGAGAGGCCCTGCGACCTGTCTACCGTCTCCGCCGTCGTCCCGTGGGCGGGGAGCGTCCCCCGCGATGCCATTTCCCAAGCTCGCCATAGGGGGGTCCTCCCCAAGGCAGGCAGCTCTCCGGCGTAGGCGTTCTGAAGGCCCTTGTGGTCAACGGCGGCGGAATAGCTGCCGATTGCCCGGAAAACCTTGTCTCCCACCCTGTCGGGAGAGTGAAACACGAGTCCGATTGCGCGGCAATGCCCGCTCACGCCGTCATCCTGATTTTACATTTTCAGACAGACATGAGTGTCAATCTGACTTGACACTTCGTTCCGTCCCGGCCAGTTTCTAGGCATCGCGAGCGCTGCCGCAGTCCGGCACGCCTCGGCGATCAGGAGGCGTCCGGTGAGCATTCGGACAGATCTTGAAAAGCCCCGCGCGTTCAACGGCCTCGGCCGTGCCGACGGCTTCAGGGCGGAACCGTCGGCGGAACCGGGAGCCGGCCATCATGGGCGGACAGCGGAACCGGCGCGGCGATGCTGGCTGCGCGACATCACCGCCGCAGCTACCCGGCCGGGAGCGCCGGGGTCGGGTCTCCTACGGATGACCGGGGAGGTACCTTGATATGGCCCGCTCTGCCGCGCCCCACGATCCCACGCCGGTCCGCGTCGTCATCGTCACCATGGACACCCATGTGGCCAGCGCCACCGACCGGGCCCGGGCGCAGCTGCGGCGCGACCTTCCAGGCCTCGAGCTGACCGTCCACGCCGCCTCCGAGTGGTCCGCCCATCCGCAGGCCCTGTCCGCATGTCTCGCGGCGATCGCGGGCGCCGACATCATCATCAACACGATGCTCTTCATGGAGGATCACTTCCAGCCGCTGCTGCCCGCGCTGCAGGCGCGCCGGGAGGCCTGCGACGCCATGGTGGGTATCATGTCGGCGGGGGAGGTGACGAAGCTCACCCGTCTCGGCCGCTTCCGCATGGACGGCCCGCCCAGCGGGCCGATGGCGCTGCTGAAGCGCCTGCGCGGCAACAAGGGCAAGCCCGGCGGCGCCGGGGCGGGCCAGGTGAAGATGCTGCGCCGCCTGCCGCAGATCCTGCGCTTCATCCCCGGCACGGCGCAGGACGTCCGCGCCTATTTTCTCGCCATGCAATACTGGCTGGCAGGGTCCGAGGAGAACATCGCCAACCTCGTGCGCTTCCTCGTCGACCGCTATGCCGACGGCGAGCGGCGCGGCCTGCGCGGCAGCCTCTGCGTCGGCAAGCCGGTCGACTACCCCGAGACCGGTGTCTACCACCCGGACATGCCGGGCCGGGTTTCGGCCGATGCGCGCCACCTACCCGCCCGTCCGGGCGCCCGGGGGACCGTCGGTCTCCTTGTGCTGCGCTCCTACGTGCTGGCCGGCAATGCAGGCCACTATGACGGGGTGATCCGCACCTTCGAGGCGCGCGGCCTCAACGTCATCCCCGTCTTCGCCACCGGGCTCGACGCGCGCGAGGCCATCGAGGCCTTCCACATCCGCGACGGTCGGCCCGTCATCGACGCCCTCGTCTCGCTCACCGGCTTCTCGCTAGTCGGCGGCCCGGCCTACAACGACTCGAAGGCCGCCGAGGACATGCTGGCGCGCCTCGACGTGCCCTATATCGCCGCCCATCCCGCCGAGTTCCAGACGCTCGATCAGTGGGGCCCGTCCGACCGCGGCCTCTTGCCGGTGGAAACCACCATCATGGTCGCCATCCCGGAGCTCGACGGCGCCACCGGGCCGATCGTCTTCGGCGGGCGCACGGAACAGGCCGGTTCGTGCACGGGCTGTGCGCGGGCCTGCACCTTCCCGGCCATCGAGACCGCCCGCGACATGCACGTCTGCGCCGAGCGGGCCGAGGTCCTCGTCGCCCGCACCGAGAAGCTCGTCGCGCTGCGCCGGTCCGAGCGCGCCCGGCGCAAGGTCGCGGTCGTCCTGTTCAACTTCCCGCCCAATGCCGGCAATACCGGCACAGCCGCCTACCTGTCGGTGTTCGAATCGCTCCATCGCACCCTCGCGGCCATGCAGCGCGAGGGCTATACGGTGGACCTGCCGGCGAGCGTCGACGACCTCCGGCAGGCGATCATCGCCGGCAATGCCGCGCAGACCGGCGCCATGGCCAACGTCCATGCGCGCATCCCGACCGGCGACCACATTCGCCGCGAGACATGGCTCGCCGAGATCGAGGCGCAGTGGGGCCCGGCGCCCGGCCGTCAGCAGAGCGACGGCGCGACGATCCACGTGCTCGGAGAGCGGTTCGGCAACGTCTTCGTCGGGGTCCAGCCGGGCTTCGGCTACGAGGGCGATCCGATGCGCCTGCTCTTCGAGAAGGGCTTTGCGCCGACCCACGCCTTCTCCGCCTTCTACCGCTGGATTCGCGAGGATTTCGGTGCGCAGGCGGTGCTGCATTTCGGCACCCACGGCGCGCTCGAATTCATGCCCGGCAAGCAGAGCGGCCTGTCGGGCCGCTGCTGGCCTGACAGGCTGATCGGCGACCTGCCGAACATCTATCTCTACGCCTCCAACAACCCGTCGGAAGGCGCCATCGCCAAGCGGCGCGGCGCGGCGACCACGGTCAGCTACCTGACGCCGCCGGTCGCCTCTGCCGGTCTCTATCGCGGGCTCCTCGACCTCAAGGTCTCGCTCGACCGCTGGCGCCAGTTGCCGCCCGAGGACATCAGGGAGCGCGGCGAACTCGCGGTGCTGGTGCAGGCACAGGCCGCGGCCCTCGATCTCGGGCCGGCGGAACCCGCCTGGACAGACGCTCTGGACGCCCGCATCAGCCGGCTGCGCGAGACGGTCCTCGAACTCGAATACACGCTGATCCCGCACGGGCTGCACGTCGTCGGCGAGCCGCTCTCGCAGGAGGAGCGCATCGACATGCTCCTGGCCATGGCGGAATCGGGCGAGGGCGCGCGACCGGAGCGGCCGCTCGTCGCCGCGCTGGTGGCGGGATCGACGCCGGAACAGGCGCTGAAGACCCACGGGCCCGCTCACGATCCGGCGCTTCTCGCCGCCCTGAAGACACTCGCCGCAGCCGACGCCCTCCTCGCGGAGGACCACGAGATCGGAGGCCTCCTCAGGGCGCTCGACGGGCGCTTCATCCGGCCGGCGCCGGGCGGCGACCTGCTGCGCACGCCGGCCGTGCTGCCGACGGGACGCAACCTCCACGGCTTCGACCCCTTCCGCATCCCCAGTTCGTTCGCGGTGCAGGACGGAGCGAAGCAGGCGCAGCGCCTCCTCGACCGCCACATCGCCGACGGCCACCCGCTGCCGGAGACGGTCGCCATGGTGCTCTGGGGCACCGACAACCTGAAGACCGAGGGGGCGCCGATCGCCCAGGCGCTGGCGCTGATGGGCGCCGCGCCCCGCTTCGACGGCTATGGACGCCTGGCCGGGGCTCAGCTCGTGCCGCTCGACCAGCTGACGCGGCCGCGCATCGACGTGGTGGTCTCGCTTTCGGGCATCTTCCGCGACCTGCTTCCCCTGCAGATCAGGCTGCTGGCAGAGGCCGCCTTCCTCGCGGCCTCGGCGGACGAGCCGCCCGAGCAGAATTTCGTGCGCAAGCACGCGCTGGCCTATCAGGCCGAGCACGGCGGCGACCTCGAGACCGCAGCGCTGCGCGTCTTCGGCAATGCCGAGGGCGCCTACGGCTCCAACGTCAACAACCTCGTCGAGAGCGGGCGCTGGCAGGACGAGGACGAACTCGCCGAAACCTACAGCCGCCGCAAGGGCTTCGCCTATGGCCGCGCCGGCCGGGCGCTGGAGCAGCCGGATCTCCTGCGCAGTGTCCTCGGGGGGGTCGACCTCGCCTACCAGAACCTCGATTCGGTCGAGCTCGGCGTCACCACCGTGGACAACTATTTCGACACGCTCGGCGGCATCAGCCGGGCCGTCCGGCGGGCCAAGGGCGGCGAAGCCACGCCCGTCTACATCGGCGACCAGACCCGCGGCGCCGGCACGATCCGCACCCTGTCCGAACAGGTCTCGCTGGAGACGCGGACGCGCATGCTCAATCCCAAATGGTACGAGGGCATGCTCAAGCACGGCTACGAGGGCGTGCGCCAGATCGAGACCCACGTCACCAACACCATGGGATGGTCGGCGACGACGGGCCAGGTCGAGCCCTGGGTCTACCAGAAGCTCACCGAGACCTATCTCCTCGACCCCGCCATGCGGGAGCGCCTCGCGGCGCTCAATCCGACCGCGTCGGCACGGCTCGCCAACCGGCTGATCGAGGCCCAGCAGCGGCAGTACTGGCAGCCGGACCCGGCCATGCTGGCGGCGCTGCAGCAGGCGGGCGACGAGCTGGAGGACCGTCTCGAGGGCATCGGCCTCGAAGAGGCGGCCTGAGATGACGGATGCTGGCGGTCTTCTTCGTGACGTGAAGGCGCCGATCGGGTCGCCGGCGTCCTATCCCGCCCCGTCCGCCGTCCTGGAACTGCTCAAGCCGGTCACCTGGTTTCCGCCGATGTGGGCGTTTGCCTGCGGGGTCGTGTCGTCGGGCGTGCCGGTGGCGGCGCAATGGCCTGTGGCGCTGACCGGCGTGCTGCTGGCGGGCCCCCTCGTCTGCGCCATGAGCCAGGCCATCAACGATTGGCACGACCGCGAGGTCGACGCCATCAACGAGCCCCACAGGCCCATTCCCTCCGGCCGCATTCCCGGCCGCTGGGGGCTCTATATCGCCGGCATCTGGAGCCTCTTGTCGCTGGCGGTGGCGAGCCTGCTCGGCGCCTGGGTCCTGATCGCGACCGCGGTCGGCCTCGTCCTCGCCTGGGCCTACAGCGCCCCGCCCTTCAGGCTCAAGCGCAACGGCTGGCTCGGCAACGCCGCCTGCGGCTTCTCCTACGAGGGGCTGGCCTGGGTGACGGGGGTGGCGGTCATGCTGGGCGGCGCGCTGCCACCCGGGCCGGTGCTGGTCCTCGCCCTGCTCTACAGCGCCGGCGCCCACGGCATCATGACGCTCAACGATTTCAAGTCGATCCGCGGCGACAGGGCGACCGGCATCGGTTCCCTCCCCGTCCGCCTCGGCCCGCAGACCGCGGCGCAGGTCGCCTGCCTCGTCATGGCCGTGCCGCAGGTGGCGGTCTTATGGCTTCTCCTGCAGTGGGAGAGGCCGATCCACGCGGCCATCATCGCCGCGCTCATCGCTGGCCAGGCCCTGATGATGGTCCGCTTTCTCAGGGACCCGGTCGGCAGAGCCCTCTGGTACAGCGGCTTCGGCGTGCCGCTCTTCGTCCTCGGAATGATGGTGGCCGCGGTGGCCGTACGCAGTCTGCCGGGCGGGCTCTGACCTTGGGCCGCCTGCGATGGCTGCGCTGGCCGGCCGGCGGCGCGGCCCTGGCCGCAATCGGTTTCGCCCTCCTCCAGCTCCAGGCGACCGGCGCCGGCGTCCGGACCGAAACGACCAGCACCGACGGGACCCCGGTGACGATCTTCCGGCCGGTGTCGGGCGGGCCGGGACCGGCCGTCCTGATCGCCCATGGTTTTGCCGGCTCGCAGCAGCTGATGCAGCCCTTCGCCGTGACGCTGGCGCGCCAGGGCTATACCGCCGTCACCTTCGATTTCGCCGGCCACGGCCGCAACCCGAGGCCGTTGACGGGCAGCATCACGCGCGAGGACGGCGCGACGCGCACCCTCGTCGCCGAGACCGCGCGGGTGGCTGCGCTGGCGAGGACGCTCGGCGACGGGCGGCTGGCGGTGCTCGGCCATTCCATGGCGACGGACATTATCGTCCGCCAAGCCCGGGATGATCCGAGCATTGCAGCGACCATCGCCGTGTCGATGTTCTCTCCTGCCGTCACTGCAACGACGCCGCGCAACCTGCTGGTCATCGTCGGCGCCTGGGAGGGGGCGCTGAAGGCCGAGGCGCTGCGCGTCACCGGGCTCGTCTCGGCGCCGGCGCCCCCCGAGGCCGGAGTGACCTATGGCGAGCCCAGGACAGGCGCTGCGCGGCGAGTCGCGGTGAGCCCGCACACCGAGCACGTCGGCGTTCTCTACAGCGAGGCGAGCCTGCGAGAGGCCCTGATCTGGCTCGACTTGACCTTCGGCCGGCCGACGGCCACGGCGCCGGACCTTGACGGGCGGGGCCCCCTGATCCTTCTGCTCCTCGGCGGGGTCGTGCTGCTCGCCTGGCCGCTCGCCGGGCTTCTCCCGGTCGTCGCCAGCCCGCCGACCGGCGCAGGTCTCGGCTGGCGGCGCATCTGGCTGCCCATGCTGGCGCCCGCCATCGCCACGCCTCTCCTGCTGCGCCTTGTGCCGACCACCTTCCTGCCGGTCATCGTGGGAGACTATCTGGCGGTCCATTTCGCCGTCTACGGGATGATCACAGCACTCGCCCTGGCGGCCCTCGGGGGGCGGAGCGCCCTCCCCCGGCCGGGCCTGCCGGATCGGTCGCTGGCCATCGCCGCAGCCGGATCGATCGCCTTCGGGTTCATCGCGATCGTCTGGCCCATCGACAGCTACGTGACGTCCTTCGTGCCCAATGCCAGCCGGCTCATCCTGTTCCTGGCGATGCTCGCAGGAACGCTCTGCTTCTTTCTCAGCGACGAATGGCTGACGCGCGGCGGCGGAGCCGCCCGCGGCGCCTATCTCGCATCGAAACTCGCCTTCCTCATGTCGCTCGGGATGGCCGTCGCCCTCGACTTCGAACGCCTGTTCTTCCTGCTCATCATCATCCCGGTCATCGTGGTGTTCTTCATCGTCTACGGGCTCTTCAGCGCATGGGCCTACCGGGCGACGGGGCATCCCTTCGTCGCCGGAAGCGCCAATGCAGTGGCCTTCGCCTGGGCCATCGCGGTGACCTTTCCCTTCCTCGCACGGTAGCCGCCAGCCCCGCCGTCCTGCGGCGTTTTGCGCCTCCTGCCGGCCGGAACCCCCCTTCGCAACCCGGCGTTCCCCTCGCACGGACTGGCGGAGGTGGGCAGTATGACGACGGGTGCATGGTCAAGGCGGCGCGTTCTGGCCATGTCGCTCCAGGCCACGCTGATGGCCTCCGCAGCCCCCGCCCTCGCACGCACGATCCGTGGCGAGATGCCATGGACGCCCGGTCAGGTGGACGCCCCCTCCCCCTTCGACGGCGCGCGGTTCCTGACCCCCGACGAGCGGCGCTGCGTCGGCGCGATCGTCGAGCGGCTCATTCCGAGCGACGCCCGCGGCCCCGGCGCGCGCGAGGCCGGCGTCATCGACTTCATCGACAACCAGCTGGCCGGCTTCTACGGGCGCGGCGAGCGCTGGTACATGCAGGGCCCGTTCGGCCCGTCGACGCCCGAGCAGGGCTACCAGTTCGAGGAGCCGCCGGCCGGCTTCTACCGGCGCGGCGTGGCGGCGCTGGATGCCGCCTGCCGCGAGCGGCACGGGGGGCGCGTCTTCGCCGCACTCGACGCCGCCACGCAGGATTCCGCCCTGGGCGGAATGGAGAAGGGCGGGTTCGACCTTCCCGGCGGGATCCCTGCCAAGGCGTTCTTCACTCTGGTGCGCGAGAACGCCATCGAGGGCTTCTTCTGCGATCCGTTCTATGGCGGCAACCGCGACATGGTGGGCTGGCGCCTCGTGGGCTTTCCCGGCGCCCGGTACGACTATCGCCCCTACCTCAACCACAACGGCCAGCGCATCACCCTCGAGCCCGTGGGGCTCAAGGGCGGCCCCACATGGAACCCGCGCTGACGCGCACAGACTGCAAGGACGGATCGGATGAGGAAATTGCCACCGGTCGATGTGGTGCTCGTCGGCTTCGGCTGGACGGGCGCGATCATGGCCCAGGAGCTGACCGACGCGGGGCTGCAGGTCCTCGCGATCGAGCGCGGCGCCTGGCGCGACACGCCGACCCATTTCCCGCCGACGACGGCCCCGGACGAGTTGCGCTGGTACTGGCGCAAGGAGATGTTCCAGGGCAATGCGCGGGAGACCCTGACCTTCCGCAACACCCGCGACCAGGTGGCGCGGCCGATGCGGCGCTGGGGATCATTCCTGCCCGGCGAGGGCGTCGGGGGTGGCGGCGTGCACTGGAACGGCCAGACCTGGCGGTTCCTGCCCAGCGACTTCGTGGCGGCCTCCCACAACACGGCCCGGTACGGCGCGCTGCCCGAGGGAATGACCGTGCAGGACTACGGCGTCACCTATGACGAGCTGGAGCCGCATTTCGACCGCTTCGACAAGCTCTGCGGCATTGGCGGCAAGGCGGGCAACCTGCGCGGGCAGATCGTGGAGGGCGGCAATCCCTTCGAGGGGCCTCGCAGCGCGGAATATCCCAATCCGCCCATGCACATGACCTTCTCACAGGACCAGTTCATCCGTGCCTCGCGCGAACTCGGCCTGCATCCTTTTCCCGGTCCCTCGGCCAACCTGACCCGCGCCTATGTGAACCCGCTCGGCTGCCAGCTCGCGCCGTGCAGCTATTGCGGCTTCTGCGAAAAGTACGGCTGCGGCAACTATTCCAAGGCGAGCGCCCAGACCACGATCCTCCCCGTCCTGATGCGTAAACCCAACTTCACCCTCAAGGTGCAGAACGAGGTGCTCTCCATCACCCGTGACAGCACCGGGCGGCGGGCGACGGGCGTCACCCACATCGACGTGGACGGCAGGCGCTACGAGCAGCCGGCCGACCTCGTCATCCTGTGCGCCTATCCCTTGAGCAACGCGCGGCTGATGATGCTCTCGGGCATCGGCGAGACCTACAATCCCGCCACCGGCGAGGGCCTGGTGGGCAAGAACTACTGCTATCAGGTGATGTCGGCGGCGCAGGTCTTCTACGACGACAAGTTCACCAACGGCTTCGTCGGAGCCGGCGCGCTCGGCGCCGTGGTGGACGACTACAACGGCGACAATTTCGACCATACCGGCCTCGGCTTCATCGGCGGCGGCTACATCGCCAACTGGACGACCAACGCGCGCCCCATCGAGACCCACAGGACGCCCGAGGGCACGCCCACCTGGGGCTCGCAGTGGAAGGCGGCAGTGGCCGACAACTTCCTCACCTCCACCACGGTCGGGGCTCACGGCGCCTCCATGGCCTACGCCACCAACGCGCTCGACCTGGACCCGACCTACAAGGACGCCTACGGGCAGCCGCTGCTGCGCATGACCTACGACTTCACGCCCAACGACCGGGCCATGGCCCGCTATCTGTCGGAGCGCACGAACGAGATCGCCCGGCTGATGGGGGGACGCGAGGTCAAGGTCGTGCTGCGCGACGGACCCTACGATTCCATGCCTTACCAGACGACCCACAACACGGGCGGCACGATCATGGGCACGACCCCGGCCAACAGCGTGGTCAACCGCTACCTGCAGAGCTGGGACGTGCCGAACCTCTTCGTCATGGGCGCGGGCGTGTTCCCGCAGAACGCCGGCTACAATCCGACGGCGACGGTCGCCGCCCTCACCTACTGGGCCGCCGCGGCCATCCGCAGCCAGTACCTGCGCAACCCCGGACCCCTGGTGCAGGCATGAGAGCGTTCCTCCTCGCCACGGCCGCGCTGGCGGCACTCTCCACAGCCGGGCTCGCCCAGACGACCACCTATTCGCAGGTGGAGCGGGGCCGCTACATCGCCGCCACCGGCAACTGCCAGGGGTGCCACACCGTCCCGGGAGAAGCGCCCTATTCGGGCGGGCGGCCCATGCCCACCCCCTTCGGCACGATCCACGCGCCCAACATCACCTTCGCCGAGCGCAGCGGCATCGGCCGCTGGACCAAAGACGACTTCTGGCAGGCGGTGCACCGCGGCATCGGGCGGGACGGGCAGCGCCTCTATCCCGCCTTCCCCTATCCGCACTTCACGAAGATGCCGCGGGCGGACGTAGACGCGGTCTACGACTATCTCGCCGCGCTGCCGCGGGTGGAAAAGGAATCGCCGCCCAACTCGTTGCCCTTCCCGCTGTCGTGGCGGCGGCTGATGGCCGGCTGGAATCTGCTGTTCTTCACTCCGGGGGTTTACCAGCCAGACCCTGCACGGTCGCCGGAATGGAACCGCGGCGCCTATCTTGTCGAGGGGCCCGGCCATTGCGGCGCCTGCCACACGGACAAGAACCTGGTCGGTGCGGACCGCAGGAGCCGCCATCTCCAGGGCGGCGAGCTCGACAACTGGGCGGCGCCCGACATCCGCGCCGGCCGCAACGGCGGCATCTCCCACTGGTCGGACGCCGAGATCGTCGAATACCTGAAGTCCGGTCGCAATCCCCACACCGCCGCCGTCTCGACCATGGCCGAGGTGATCGCCTATTCGACCCAGTTGATGACCGAGGCGGACCTCAGCGCCATGGCCGTCTACCTGCGCAGCCTCGACAGCCCGGCCCGCAGTGCCGAATCCCCGCCGGCCGAGGCGGTGATGACCGCCGGCCGCGAAATCTATGCCGACAATTGCAGCGCCTGCCACAAGGCGGACGGCACGGGCGTGCCGCGCTTCTTCGGCCCGCTGGCGGGCTCCAACAAGGTGCGCGATCCCAACCCCACCACGGTCATCCGCATCCTGCTGGAGGGTGCCCGCTCGGTGCCGACCGATGCGCGGCCGTCACCGCTCAGCATGCCCTCCTACGCCTGGAAGCTGACCGACGCGCAGATCGCCGCCGTGGCGAGCTATGTGCGCGCGAGCTGGGGCAATGCGGCGCCCGAGGTGAGCGAATCCGCCGTTCGCAGCCTGCGCCAGACGCTCAAGGAGGCGGAGGCGCACTGACGCCTCCGGCCCTCCCCGCTACAGGCAATGGGCGGGGAGCAGGACCGGCGCTCCGGTAAAGATGAGACCGCCGAGGCCCGCCAGCGCCGATATGAGGCCGACCCTGCGGAGGAATCCCGATTGGCCGAACCCGTCGCCGCGCCACAGCAGCAGGGCACTGAGGAGGGCGAGCGCCAAGAAGGCCAGCCAGGTTCCCACCAGGACCACCGACAGGAGGCTGACCGGGCCGAGCCGGACATCCGCCCAGCCGACCGCGCAGCCGAGTCCGTGGAGCCCGTAAAGGATGGTGAAGCCGGCCGCCCACAGGAGGAGGCCGGCGAGGACCCGCATCACCAGCGCCATGAGATCACTCCCGGTCCCGCGACGGCGATGATCACCACGACGGTTGCAAAGGCGGCATAGCCGCTCCACAGGGCGGCAACCCTCAGTTCCAGCGTGCGGGCGGCCGAGCCCCAGCCGCCGGCGAGCCGCGTGGCGACGAAGGCGAGCATGAGGCCGGCGACGACGAGGTGGACCACCGCATAGGCGAGGAGGACGGTCGTCACGGCGTCATAGGCGTGGGCGCCGGGCGCGAGGCCGCCGCGCCAGCCGAGAGCGAGAATCCCGGCGAGGGCAGCCGCGGTCGATGCTGCCGCGACGGCGGCGCTGCGCGCGGCGGCCGCCGTACGTCCGCTCCGGAGTGCGGCGAGCGCCCATCGGCCGGCCGCGAAGGCAATGGCCAGGCCGGCGAGCGCGACGAGGATGGCGACGACGGAGGGCGTCATGAGTCGCGGCGGCGGCCAGCCCGGGGCGACCGTCGCCAGGAAGGCGTAGCCGAAGATCAGCGACATGAAGAAGCTGGCGTCGGCGACGAGCGTGAAGACGCTGCCCCACCAGCCCGGTGCCTCTGCCGCCTCGTGATGCGTCGGGACCACCGCGCCGCCGCCGGTGTCCAGCGCGCCGATGTCCCGCTGCGCCCCGATCTGCGAGGCCCAGAGCCAGACGAGCGCGACGACCGCGAGGATCGGGAGGGGAGCCAGCCAGTAAAGACCGAACAGCATGGCGAGGAAGAAGCAGCCGGTGGCGAGGGCGGTGACGATGGGCAGCGCCGAATTGCCCGGCAGGACGATGATCTCGGTGACCTGGCCTGTCAGCATATGGACGCCCAGGCTCTCGCGCAGCCCGTCGCGCGGGGCTGGCAGATGCCCCTCCCCCGCCGCCAGACGGGCGGCGAGCCGCGGGTCGTCCTCGAGCGGCCGGCGGCCGGTGACCGTCGGCAGGCTGGCGAAATTGTAGGATGGCACGGGGCTCGGCATGGCCCATTCCAGCGTGTCCGCCTTCCAGGGATTGCGCGGCGCGCGGCGCCCGAACCACACCGCGAGGACGATGTCGATGAGCACCGCCGCGAAGCCGAAGGCCATGACGAAGCTGCCGAGCGAGGAGACGAAGTTGGGAATGTCCCAGCCGAGGCCTGCATCGTAGGTGAAGACCCGCCGCGGCATGCCGAGCAGCCCTGTCAGATGCATGACGAGGAAGGTGACGTTGAAGCCCACGAAGATGAGGCAGAAGGCGAGCACGCCGAGGGACGGGTTCGTCACCCGGCCGGTGATGCGCGGCAGCCAGAAATAGATGCCGGCCATCATGGGGAAGACGAAGCCACCGATCAGCACGTAGTGGAGATGCGCGGTGACGAAGGCGGTGTCGTGGACCTGCCAGTTGAACGGCACGATGGCGAGCATGACACCGGTGAGGCCGCCGATCAGGAAGATCGCGAAGAAGCCGGCGATGTAGAGCATGGGCAGGCGCAGCACCGGCCGCCCCGACCACAGCGTCGCCAGCCAGGCGAAGATCTGCACCACCGTCGGCACCGCGACGAGGGTCGAGGCGGCGGAGAAGAAGGCCAGCGCCAGGTGCGGGATGCCGGTTGCAAACATGTGGTGCACCCAGAGCCCGAAGCTGAAGAAGCCGAGGGCGAGGATGGAGCCGACGATCCAGCCGTAGCCGATCAGCGGATGGCGGGCCATGACCGGCAGCACCATGGAGATGACGCCGGCTCCGGGCAGGAAGATGATGTAGACCTCCGGGTGGCCGAACAGCCAGAACAGGTGCTGCCAGAGGAGCGGATGGCCGCCCTTGGCCACGTCGAAGAAGGGAAGGCCGAAGGCGCGCTCGAGCTCCAGGAGCGTCGAGGCGAGGATCAGCGGGGGGAAACCGACCACCATCATCAGCGCGGTGACGAGGATGTACCAGGCGAAGATGGGCATCCGCGACAGGCGCATGCCGTCGGCCCGCATCTTGAGGATGCTGACGGTGAGCTCGACCGAGGCGCAGACCGCCGATATCTCGACGAAGGTGATGCCGAGGAGCCAGACGTCGGCATTGATGCCGGGCGTGAAGGCGCGCGAGGCGAGCGGCGTGTACATGAACCAGCCGCCGTCGGGCGCGAGGCCCAGCGCCATGGCGGTGAGCAGGATGAAGCCGCCGAAAAGGTAGCACCACCAGCCGAAGGCCGAGAGGCGTGGAAAGGCGAGATCGCGCGCCCCCAGCATCTTCGGCAGCATGTAGAGCGCCAGGCCCTCGAAGAAGGGAATGGCGAACATGAACATCATCAGGCTGCCGTGCATCGTGAACAGCTGGTTGAAGATGTCGGCGCCGACGAAGGCGGAGCGCGGCGAGGAGAGCTGCGCGCGGATCATCATGGCGAGCACGCCGCCGATGGCGAAATAGGCGAAGGCGGCCATCATGAACCGCTTGCCGAGATCGCTGTGATTGACGTTGACGAGCATGCCGCGCAGGCCCGGCGGCGTTCTCCAGACGGCGTCGAGCGCCTGGTGGCGATGCAGTGCGTTCATGGCGTCCGTCCCGCGGTGAGGGCAGCCCAGGCCGCGGCGTCGTGGGCGACGACCGAGAAGACCATGGCGGTGTGGCCGGTGCCGCAGAACTCGGCGCAGACGCCGCGATAGGTGCCCGGCTGGTCGGCCCGCAGGATGATCCGGTTCCGCGAGCCGGGGATGGCGTCCATCTTGCCGCCGAGGCGCGGCACCCAGAAGCTGTGGATCACGTCGGTGCTCGTGATCGTCACCTCCACCGGCTGTCCGGCGGGAATGTCGAGCACGTCGGCGCGGGTGACGGCCCCCGCAGCGGCGGGACGGGTGAACTGCCAGCGCCACTGCTGCGCCTGCGCCTCAACCCGCAGCGTGGGGGTGACGCCGGCCGCAGTGATCCGCTCGCCGAGCCAAACCCCATAGACCGTGACCGCGGTCAGCGCGGTGAGCGGAAAGACGAGGCCGCCGCCGATCAGGAACAGCCGGACGGGAACCCTGCGGCCCGGAACGTCTTTGAAGGAGAGGGCGAAGAGCCCGATGATGACGAGGAACGACGGGACGGCGATGGCCATCAGCACGACGAAGATCTGCAGGATGCCGCCCGCGGCGGGTCCCGCGGGGTCGAGTGCGGAGAGAGGCCCGGCACAGCCGCCCGTTCCGGCAACGACGAGAGCGAGGACCGCGTGACGAGCAGCCAATCGAAGGGAAACAGCAGGGCGGCCGATCTCGATCCGCTGCACACGCGGCAGACCCTCGACGACAAGGAGACCCGCATCGCCATCTCGGGTCACCCGATCCACGCCATGCTGGTTGCCTTTCCCATCGCGCTGACTGTCTGCACGCTCGGGGCCGACCTGTTCTACTGGTGGAGCGGGGACGTCTTCTGGGCGCGGGCCGGCCTGTGGGCCATCGGCATGGGGTTCCTGATGGGGCTCGCCGCCGGCGTCTCCGGCACGGTGGAGCTGCTGCTGGTGCCGGGCATCCGCGCCCGCGCGGCGAGCTGGACCCATTTCACCATCGCGGTGGCGCTGCTCTCGATGATGGGTGCCAATTTCGGCCTGCGTCTTTCCGGCTACGAGCAGGCGGTGCTGCCCTGGGGGCTGCTGCTGTCGGTCCTGTGCCTCGGCTTCACCGGGCTGACGGGCTGGCATGGCGGCAAACTCGTCTTCGACTATCAACTCGGCACCGTCGGGAAGGGCAACTGACGGTTCAGCGGCGAACGCAGCCAATCCGGCACGAGGTCGGGTGAGATCACGGGCTTGGCGAGCACGACGACGAGGATGGCCGTCATCACCGCGAGGGCGGCAGCGAGGACGAGATAGGGGTGAACGAGCGGGCTGACCCGCCCCCTCTCGCCGAGTTCGACCACGCAATGGCCGAGATAGGTGTGGATCACCACCAGCACGCCGACGAAGCCGAGCTTGGCGAAGAGCCAGGGCTGGAACAATTCGCGGGCGAAGATCAGGCTGCCGCCGGCGATGGTGGCGACCACCGCCGCCGGGCTGACGCAGAGATTGTAGGCGTTATGGGCGAAAATCCGCATGCGCGCGGCCTTCGGCTCCGGCGTTCCGCGGTGGGAGCCGGTGAGCAGCAGCGGCAGGATGAGCAGGCCGGCGCACCAGATGGCGAGGGCCGCGATGTGAAGGAACTTCAGGAGGGCGATCATGCCTCCACCTCGCGCAGGGCTCCGCGCGCGGGCGCCAGGGCGAACAGTCCGTAGAGAAAGAAGGCGGGAACCCACATGAGGAGGCCGCCGAGTTGCTGGTCACCGAGGGGGGTGAGTCCCCATGCGACCGGTGCGACGGCATGGGCCTCGTAGAGCGGCTCCGGCGCGAGCGTCAGGACCGCGGCGAGCAGGCCCATCTGGCCGGCCCCCGCACCGATGGCGAGCAGGGCCCCGACGGGCTCAGCGCCGCGCAACACCGCGTGCCAGAACCAGGTGAAGGCGGCGAGCAGCGCAAGCTGCAGCAGCCAGAAGAGCAGAGAGTTCGCCAGGGCCGCTTCATAGACCGCGGGCACATGCCAGAGCCAGAGAACGGCGCTCGACGCGACGAGAGCGACGCCGGCCTTCGCACCCGGTCGCGCCGGGAGCGCGAGAGCAAGGAGAGGGGCCACCAGTGCCGTCAGCAGGACATGGTGGGCTGAGCGCGCGGAAAAGAGGGCCGAGGTCAGGGCGCAGAGCGGCGACACGAAGGCGACGACGAGGCCGAGCCACGCGGCCAGGAAGAGCAAGCGACCGTGCTCGGCCCGGCCGGTCCGGAGCCCGAGGAAGAAGAGAACCAGCAGGGCCGCGAGCAGGGGCGGATCGAGGTTCCAGCGTGTCCACAGGTCTGCGGGGACCGCGGCTACCCCGCAATAGGGGATGGGGGACGCTGCCCCCGTCACAGGCCCGCTCCCGGCCGTTCCGTCCGCGCTGTCGCCACTCGCCCTCCGTCGCCATCGCCTCGCGGGGGGTCAACGCGCGAGGCGTGCGTTCGGCCGGGCGACAGAAGGTCGCGGCAAAAAAAACGCGGACTGCCGCCGGATTGGGAACGCGGCAGGGGGACGGACGTTAGACGCCTATCCCACCGATGAGGAGAACGGCGATCATGTTCGAGAACCTCGGAGTTCTGCTTCCCGTCTGGCTTCTGGTGACGCCGCTGGTCGGCGCACTGATCGACTATGCGCGTACCCCCAACCCCACCGGGCGGCACATGACCGGAAGGGCCTAACCGGCCTGACGGTCAGCGATGGTGCTCACAGCCCCCAGTTGAGCACCATCGCACCCCGCTCCCGCGCCAATTCGACGAGCCCCGCCTGCGCCGCCGGATGCGGAAGTGCCAGGGGATGGCGCACAGCCGCCGAGGCGATCACTCCCCCCTCCTTCATCAGGATTTTCGCCGCCGCCAGCCCACACTGGCGGTTTTCGTAGTTGATGAGGGGCAGCCAGCGCTCGTAGGCGGTCTTTGCCGCTTCCCGGTCCCCCGCGAGATAGGGGTCGATGATCGTGCGGATGCCGTCGGGATAGCCGCCGCCGGTCATGGACCCGGTCGCGCCGGCGTCGAGATCGGCCATCAACGTGATCGCCTCCTCACCGTCCCACGGCCCTTCGATGGCGTCGCCGCCGAGTTCGAGCAGCGTCCGTAGCTTCGCCGCGGCCTGGGCGACCTCGATCTTGAAATAGGCGACGTTCTCGATCTCCCGCGCCAGCTTGGCCAGAAAGGCCGGCGACAGCGGCGTGCCGGCGACCGGCGCGTCCTGGATCATGATCGGGATGGAGATCGCCTGCGACACCTTCTGGAAGAAGACCTCGATGGCCGGCTCGCCCACCCGGAAGGTCGCGCCGTGATAGGGCGGCATGATCATCACCATCGCCGCCCCGAGGTCCTGCGCGCGGCGCGAGCGCTCGGCGCAGATGTGGCTGGCGAAGTGGGTCGTGGTGACGATGACCGGCACCCGCCCCGCCACGTGGGCGAGGACTGCCTGCATCACCGTCTCGCGCTCCTCGTCGGTCAGCACGAACTGCTCGGAGAAATTGGCGAGGATGCAAAGGCCCTGCGAGCCGGCATCGATCATGAAGTCGATGCAGCGGCGCTGGCCGTCGAGATCGAGGGTCCCGTCCTCGTGGAAGATGGTGGGCGCGACGGGAAAGACGCCGCGATAGGGGCGCGGATAGGCCATGGACGAAACTCCCTGATGGCCGCGCGTCCGGCGGCTCTGTTCTGGTTCCGGCAGATGCCGCCGGCGGACCGGCGGCATCTCTGTCGATGATCAGCGCGCCGTCGCCAGGGCGATGGCGAGGCGGCAGGCGTTCTGGAAGGCAGGGATGTCGACCCATTCGTCGACCGTATGCGCCTCGTTCTGGCCGGCGCCGAAGGTGACGGTCTGGATGCCGTGGAGCGTCAGGTAGTTGGCGTCGAGGCCACCGTTGACGAGGCGCGGATTGGGGGTGAGCCCGATGGCCTCGATCGCCTGGATGCCGCGCTGCACGACGGGCGCGCTCCGGTCGATGGCGAAGGAGTGGTACTTGCGCTGGCGCTTGAATTCGACGCGACCGGTCTTTCCCTCGCTGCTGACGAGGGTTGCGGCGGCCTTCTTGAAGGCGGCCTCGAAGGCGTCGGTGATGGCGTCGACGAAAGCCATGTCGTGGCTGCGGCTCTCGCCTTCCACATAGCAGTAGTCGGTGACGACGTTGGTGGCATCGCCCGCCCCGCGGCCGTCGCGACCCGCCACGGTGCCGACATTGCTGGTGCCGGCCTTGTCGCCCTTCACCACCTTGCCGAACCAGCCGCCGGCCTGGGCGTCGGCCAGCGCCATGGCGGCGATCATGCTGGCGGAGATGCCGCGCTCCGGCGCCACACCGGCATGGGAGGCACGGCCGAAGATCTCCACCGACCAGCCGTCGCCGCCCACCGCGCCGGTGACCACGTCGGCGGGGCGGGAGCCGTCGTAGTTGAAGCCCATCGCCACGGGGCCCACCATGTCGAGATCGATATAGCGGGCGCCCCAGAGGCCGCTCTCCTCGCGCACGCAGAACACGAGCACCAGCGGCGGGTGGTCGAGGTTCTGCCTCGCCAGCTCCGCCGCGAGCGAGACGAGAACGGCGCAGCCGGTGCGATTGTCGCCACCGAGGGCCGTGTCACCGCCGGAGACGATCTTGTCGCCGACGATGCGCGCCTTGGCGCCGGCGCAGAGCGGCACCGTGTCGAGATGGGTGGAGAACAGCAGCGGCTCGCCATTGCTGAGGGCGCCGCGGCCCGGGATCTTGACGATGAGGTTGCCGGTCTCGGTGGGGACGGGAATGCGTGTGTTGGCGTCGTCATAGGCGATGGCTTCGGCCGGGACGCCGGCCTCCACGAGGGCCTTTGCGACGTCCTCGGCGATGGCCTTTTCCTGGCCGGTGACGCCCTCGACGGCGAGGAAGCGCATCAGACGATCGAGCGCGGCTTCAGAATTGTGGGTGATCATGGGAGCGGAGCCTGCGGTGAACGAAGGGGGCATCATGCCGATCGCCGCGCCGAGGAACAGTGCGCCTGTGGCAAGGCCGCCCTGCCGCCGCCGGAAGCCGTCTAGCCCGTGATGGCCGCGCCGAGGCCGTCGCCGCTGTCGAAGGCGGCCTCGACGCGCGCGCCGATGCACCAGTCGCCGCAGGCCCCGATGCCCAGAGCCGGATCCCACAGGAAGGGCTTTCCAAGCGCCTCCTCGACGAGGGCGTACCGCCAGCGATGGGCGGCGGCATAGGCCGGCTCGGCGGTCGCGCCGGTGGCGGCTCGGAAGGCGCTGAGGAGGTGTGCCGCGACGGCCTCCTGCGTCTCCTCGAGATGGGCCCGCGACCACGCGGGCGTCGCATGGACCACGACCGTCGCCCTGGTGGCCTGCCGACCGGGCTTGCTGTCGTCGCGGGCGATCCAGCCGATGGCGGCGTCACCGGAGGGGCGCAGGCTCTGCGCCAGGTCCAGCGCGCCCTGATCGAAGGCCAGCATCAGCGCCCAACAGGGAGCGTATCGCACGCCGGCGAGGCCCGGCCAGACGACCCCGGCGCTGGTAGCGAGAGGCATGGCCTGCGGCGCCGGCACCGCGAGGACGACGCCCGCGAAGCCACCGTTGCCCTCGACTGCCGCCGGCCCATCGGCCGTCGACAGCGTCCAGCCGGCCGGGCCGCGGCCAAGCAACCGGATCTCCTGATTGCCGAGGACGGTGAGACCCGCCGCAAGGCCCTTGGGCAGAGCGCTCATGCCGGGCGTTCCGACATGGCCCTGCCCGGCCCACGGGGCCGCATGGCCCTCCGCTTCCAGCCCGGCGAGCGCCGCCGAGAAGATCTCACCGCGGGCGGTGACGAACTGGGCGCCATGGTCGAACTGCAGGTCGCCGAAGCGTCGCGTCGCCATGCGTCCGCCAATGCCGCGGCTCTTGTCGACGAGCGTCACCCGCCGCCCCGCAGCGACGAGCCGTCGCGCGGCCGCGATCCCGGCAATCCCCGCCCCGACGATCGCCCAGTGATCCTGCATGTCCGAGATCCCCCGCCGGTTCGCATGCGGCGACTTACGCCACGGGCGGCCCTTGCGATCAGTCCCGCAGCCGATCAGCCACGGAGAAGCGCGCCGTAGCCCTGGATGGAGGCCTCGAGGCCGGCTGCCTTCAGCGCCCGCCAGAGGCTCGCCTGGTTGGCGGTGACGACGGGACGGCCGAGGGCCTTCTCCAGCACCTCGATGACGGCGACGCAGCGCAGGCCTGTGCCGGCCAGGAGGATGGAATCGGCGTCCGGGGGGCATTCCCGTACGACCTGGTCGAAGAGCGAGCCGGTGTCCTGGTCCGTCGCCATGCCGGCGGGATAGAGACCGTCGGGCGCGATGCCGGTCCACTTCTCCAGCGGCCGATATCGCCACGCGGCAGGCACGCCGAGGCCGGCGGCGGCGAGATAGGCGACGGCGGAGGCGATGACGCCGTCGCTCATCCACGCCGGCATGACGAGAAACGGACGCTTCGCACCGAGGGCGGCGAGCGCCATTCGCATGTCGAGGCCGTTGGTGGTGGCCGTGGTGGTTCCCGGAAGCTCGGCCGAAAGTGCCGCGACCGCCGCTTCGTCCCAGCCGGGGCCGCCGATGAAGCTGCTCGAGGAATGGGCGAGGACGGCGACGTCAACCGCGATCGCCGCGAAGTCGCGGCATCCGCGCGCGAGATCGGGGGCGAGGGTGGCGCCGCTCCGGTCGGCGGTCCAGGGCGCCCAGGGCGAGGCGGCGGTGACGCGGGCGGCGTGGACCGAGACGCCGGCCGGGCGCATCGCCCACCACTCCGCCTCCGGCACGACCTCGCGTCCGACGACGAAGAGGCCGATGCGGGCGCGGTCGCCCCAATTGTCCACAGCGTTCATGAGGTCCCCCGGGCAGGTCTTGCTCCCACCCCTTACACCGGGGCCCCCTGGCGCCACAGCGGCCTTGCGCATGTTCCATCATGATGGAATGATCGTCCACCACCTGAGAATGGATGATCCGCATGCGGCTTCGCAGGCTTCCTCCTCCCCGCGACCGTCACACCGTCGAAGCGCCGCCGCCGCCTGTCGCTGCGCCGCGGCACAACGGCGGCCCGCCGCTCGACGATTACGAAGGGCCGTCCTGGGGCAAGGGCGACGCCCACCTGTTCCTCCACTGGAAACGGGCGCATCGCGCGGCCTGGAAGAGCGTCTCGGCCGACGTAATGCGGTTCCGCATGGAAAAGGCAGACCGGCTGGGCCTGACCTATGAGGAGTACACGCTCGAAATCCTCGAGCGGGGTCGATACCTGCAGGTCGAGGACGTGGAGCGCATCGCAGAGATCAAGGCGAGGCGGCGGAGGCGCCGGCGATCCGCATGACACGGTGGCGCGACACCCCCTTACGCCGGGACGCCCTGTCGTGGCAGCCTCGGCGATGGGAGTGCCCTCATGCCGATCTATTCCACCGCCATCTCCGAACTCGACGCCTTTGCTCTCGCCGACGCCTTCCGGCGGCGGACCCTGTCGCCCGTCGAAGCGGCCAAGGACGCCCTCGACCGGGCCGAGGCGAGCCAGGAGAGCGTCAACGCTTTCGCGCTGATCGACCGGGAGCGGACCCTCGGCTGGGCCCGCGAATCGGAAGCGCGCTGGGCGAAGGGCGAGCCGCTCAGCCCGGTGGACGGCGTCGGCGTGACGGTGAAGGACAACATGGCGGTGGCCGGCTGGCCCTCGCTCAAGGGCTCGAAGGTCGTCGCACGTGACCCCGTGACCTTCGACGCCCCGGTCACGGCGCGCTGCAAAGAGGCCGGCCTCGTCATCCTCGGCACCACGACCATGCCGGAATTCGGCTGGATCGGCCTCTCCTCCTCGCCGCTGACCGGCCATACCCGCAATCCGTGGAACGCCGAGCGCACCGCCGGCGGGTCGACCTCGGGCGGCGCGGCGGCCGCGGCCCTCGGCATCGGCCGCTTTCATCTCGGATCGGACGGGCTCGGCTCCATCCGCATTCCGGCCGCCTATTGCGGCGTCGCCGGCATCAAGGCCACCTATGGCCGGGTGCCGGCCTATCCGATCTCGGTGATGGGCGAGCTCGCCCATCTCGGCCCCATCGCCCGCGACGTGCGCGAGGTGGCCGCTCTCCTGACCATCCTGTCGGGCCCCGATGCCCGCGATCCAATGGCCTGGAACACGCCGGCGCCGGACTATCGCATCGGCCTCGACGAGGGCGTCAGGCGCCTGCGCATCGCCTATTCGCCGCGGCTCGGATTCGTGAAGAAGCTCGACCCGCAGGTGGAGCGGGCGGTGGCCGCTGCCGCCGCCACCTTCGCCTCCATGGGAGCCATCGTCGAGGAGGTGGATCCCCCAATCGGGGACCCCGCCCCCATCGCCTGGGACATCTGGAACGCCGGGGCGGCGCTGGCGCTCTCCTCCTTCAGCGCGGAGCAGCGCCGGGACATGGACCCCGGCCTCGTCGCCTGCGCCGAGACCGGCTCGCGCTTCTCGGCGGCCCAGCTCATCGACGCCCTGCTCTACCGGCGCACGAAGACCGTCATCGCGATGGCCGAGTTCTTCACCCGCTACGACCTGCTCATCACCCCGACCATGCCGACGGGGGCCATCCCGCTCGGGGCCGACCTGCCGCCGGCGGGCTTCGCCGGCCAGGAGTCCTGGGGGCCGCTGTGGACCGACTGGTGCCCCTACACGCCGCCCTTCAACGTCACGCAGCAGCCGGCGGGGACGGTGCCCTGCGGCCTCGACGGCGACGGTCTGCCGATCGGCCTGCAGATCGTCGGCTGGAAGCGGCAGGAGGCGACGGTGCTGAGGGCCATGCGGGCCTTCGAATCGGAGCGGCCGTTCGCGCGCGTCCCGATGTCGCACGCCCGCGCCTAAGTCTCAGTCGTCTGCACGGATTTTGCGCGACAGTTGCCTGCGCTTCGGGATTGACACCCTCGGACCAAGCGTCGTCTGATCCGACCTTCTCGCGGCCAGGGGTCGATCAGGGGTCAAACCCGGCTGCGGAGTTCCAGGGGAGAGTCATCATGAAATCCGTCAAACTGTCTCGCCGCACCGTGATGGCCGGCGCCGCTGCGGCCGGCGCACTGGCGAGTTCCAAGGGGGCTTCGGCCCAAGGCGCGGCCAATGTGCTGCGCGTCGTGATGCACTCGGATCTGCGCATCATCGACCCGATCTGGACGACCGCCTACATCGTCCGCAACTACGGCTACATGATCTACGACACGCTGTTCGCCCTCGACTCCAAGGGTCAGGTGCAGCCGCAGATGGTCGACAAGTACACGGTCAGCGACGACAAGCTGACCTACACGTTCACGCTGCGCGACGGCCTGATGTGGCACGACAACCAGCCGGTCACGACCGCCGACATCATCCCTTCCATCCGCCGCTGGGCCGCCCGCGATCCGCTCGGCCAGACCGTGATGGGCTTCATCGCGTCGATGGAGGCCAAGGACCCCAAGACCTTCGAGATCAAGCTGAAGGAGGCGACCGGCCTTCTCCTCTTCGCCCTCGGCAAGCCGTCCTCGAACGTGCCCTTCATGATGCCGAAGCGGGTCGCCGAGACCGATCCGAACACGCAGATCACCGAGTTCATCGGCTCCGGCCCGTTCATGTTCGTCCGTGACGAGTGGAAGCCGGGCGACAAGGCTGTCTACGCCAAGTTCGCCGGCTACAAGCCGCGCTCCGAGCCGGCCGACGGCTTGGCCGGCGGCAAGGTCGCCAAGGTCGACCGCGTCGAGTGGCGCGTGATCACCGACCAGCAGCAGGCGATCAACGCCCTGCAGGCCGGCGAGATCGACCTGATCGAGGCGCCGAGCCACGACCTTCTGCCGATCCTGAAGTCGGACGACAAGATCAAGCTGTTCAACTGGAACGTGCTGGGCAACCAGTACACCATGCGCTTCAACCACACGACGGCGCCGTTCAACAACCCGAAGATCCGTCAGGCTGTGCTCTACGCGCTGAACCAGGAGGACTTCCTGAAGGCGACCATCGGCGACCCCGAGTACTACAAGGTCTGCAAGGCCATGTTCGTCTGCGGCTCGCCGCTCGAGACGCTGGCCGGCATGGAAGACAAGCTGGAGTCGAACTTCGCCAAGGCGCGTCAGCTCCTGCAGGAGGCCGGCTACAACCGCGAGCCGGTTGTGCTGCTGCACTCCACCGACCTGCAGGTTCTCACCAACCTCGCCCCGGTCGCCAAGTCGCTCCTCGAGCGTGCCGGCTTCGTCGTCGACATGCAGTCCATGGACTGGCAGACGGTCGTCGCCCGCCGCGTGAAGCGCGATCCGCCGACCCAGGGCGGCTGGAGCGCCATGCTGACCTCGTGGGTTGCGGCCGACATCCTCAACCCGGTCATGGCCGGCTTCTTCAACGCCTCCGGCGACAAGGCGGCCTTCGGCTGGCCGACGGACCCGGAGATCGAGGCACTGCGCGCCCGCTTCGCCCGTGCCAACACCCCGGCCGAGCAGAAGCAGCTCGCCGAGGCGATCCAGCGCCGCGTGTCGGAAGCCCCGACCCACGTGCATCTCGGCCAGTGGTATTCGCCCGGCGCCCACCGCAACACCATTTCCGGCTGGCTCGAGGCCCCGGCTCCGGTGTTCTGGAACATCGAGAAGGGCCGCGGCGCGTAAGGAAATGATGACCGGCGGCCGGGTGCGTCCCGGCCGCCGCCTTTCCCTTCAGTCAGGCCTCACATTCCAATGTTGTCCTATATTCTCCGACGCCTTGCGGCGACCATCCCCGTATTGTTCACCGTCGCCGTGATGGTGTTCCTGATGCTGCGCCTGACGCCGGGCGACCCCGCCGCGATCATCGCCGGCGACAACGCCACCACGCAGCAGATCCTCGACATCCGCACCAAGCTCGGCCTCGAGCAGCCCATCCTGCAGCAGTTCTTCATCTGGCTCGGCGGCCTTCTGCGCGGCGAACTGGGCGAGAGCTTCTTCTTCCGCAAGACGGTGTTCGAACTCATCTCCGAGCGCATCGAGCCCACCCTCTCGCTCGCCTTCCTGACCATCGTCCTCGCCGTCTGCATCGCCATCCCGTTGGGAGTGCTCGCCGCCTACAAGCAGGGCACGTGGATCGACCGCATCGTCATGGGCTTTTCGGTCATCGGCTTCTCGGTGCCGGTCTTCGTGATCGGCTATCTCCTGATCTACATCTTCGCGATCAAGCTCGGCTGGTTTCCGGTCCAGGGCTACCAGCGCATCGGCGGCGGGATCTGGCCCTGGTTCCGCAGCCTCGTGCTGCCCGCCTTCACCCTGTCGGTGATCTACGTGGCGCTGATCGCGCGCATGACCCGCACCAGCGTGCTGGAAGTGCTGTCGGAGGATTACATCCGCACCGCCCGCGCCAAGGGTCAGACCGAAATGATGGTGCTGTTCCAGCACGCGCTGAAGAACGCCGCGGTGCCCATCGTCACGGTGGTCGGCATCGGCGTCGCCCTGCTCATCGGCGGCGTCGTGGTGACCGAGAGCGTCTATTCGATCCCCGGCCTCGGCCGCCTGACCGTCGACGCCGTGCTCGCCCGTGACTTCCCCGTCATCCAGGCGATCATCCTCGCCTTTTCCCTCGTCTACGTCCTGATCAACCTGCTCGTCGATCTGTCCTACACGATCTTCGATCCGAGGATCCGCTATTGACCGCCCCAGCATCCACCGAGCCGCTCGCGAGCGGCGACGCTCCCGCCGTCGCGGCTCCCGCAAAACCCACGGTCTGGCGCAAGCTCTTTCGCAGCCCGAGCGTGGTTATCGGCCTCTCCATCGTGCTCGTCATGGTGTTCATCGGCCTGATCGCGCCGCTGATCGCCACGTCCGACCCCACCGCCATCAACCCCGGCGCACGCAACCGCCACCCCATGGCCGAGAGCACCATGCGCCTCGACGACGGCACCCGGGCGACGGTGAAGCACTACATGGGCACCGACACGCTCGGGCGTGACGTGTTCTCCCGCGTCGTTTACGGCGCCCGCGTCTCCATCTTCATCGGCGTCGCCGTGGCGCTGCTGTCGGTCAGCATCGGCCTCGTCATCGGTATGGTCGCCGGCTACATCCGCTGGCTGGACGGCGTGATCATGCGGATCATGGACGGGCTGATGGCCATTCCCGCCATCCTGCTCGCCATCGCCGTGGTGTCGCTGTCACGGGCCGGCATCGTCTCGGTCATCATCGCCATCGTCGTGCCGGAGGTGCCACGCGTCGTGCGCCTCGTCCGGTCGGTGGTCCTCTCTGTGCGCGAGGAGCCCTATGTCGAGGCGGCGGTGGTTTCCGGCACACCGACGGTCAAGCTCGTCATCCGCCACATCCTGCCCAACACGGTGGCGCCGCTCATCGTGCAGGGCACGTTCATCTGCGCCTCGGCGATCCTGGTGGAGGCGATCCTGTCCTTCCTCGGTATCGGTATTCCGCCGGACGTGCCGACCTGGGGCAACATCATGGCCGAGGGGCGCCAGCTCTTCCGCATCTTCCCCCACAACATCCTCTATCCGGGCATCTTCCTCGCCCTCACGGTCCTCGCCGTGAACATGCTCGGCGACGGCCTGCGTGACACGCTCGATCCGAAAATGGAGAAGCGCGGATGAGCGCCCCTATCCTCGACATCAGGAACCTCACGGTCGAACTGCCCAAGGGCGCCGACCGCCGGAACGCGGTGGAGGACGTTTCCTTCGCCGTCTACCCCGGCGAGATCGTCTGCGTGGTGGGCGAATCCGGCTCGGGCAAGTCCGTCTCGTCCCACGCCGTCATGGGGCTCCTGCCCAAGGGCCAGCTGAAGGCCACCGGCGGGCAGATCCTCCTCGAGGGCGAGAACGTCCTCGAGGCCAGCGCCAGCCGGCTGCGCGACCTGCGCGGCACGCGCATGTCGATGATCTTCCAGGAGCCGATGACGGCGCTGAACCCGGTCGTCACCTGCGGCGAGCAGATCGACGAGGTGCTGCGCATCCACACCAGCCTCGGCGCCAGCGAGCGCAAGGAGAAGGTGCTGGCGGTGATGGATTCGGTGCGCCTGCCCGATCCCTCCAAGATGTATGACGCCTATCCGCATCAGCTCTCGGGCGGCCAGCGCCAGCGCATCATGATCGCCCAGGCCCTGGTGCTCGACCCCGTCCTGCTGATCGCCGACGAGCCGACCACGGCCCTCGACGTGACGACCCAGGCGCAGATCCTCAAGCTCATCGCCGAGATGCAGGAGCGCCGCGGCACCGGTGTCCTCTTCATCACCCACGACTTCGGCGTCGTCGCCGAGATCGCCCACCGCGTCGTCGTCATGCAGCGCGGCAAGGTGGTGGAGACCGGCACGGCCACAGAGGTGCTGACCAAGCCGCAGCATCCCTATACCCAGATGCTGATCAACGCCGTGCCGACGCTCACCCCGCCGGTGCGGGAGGAGCGGACCGGCGAACTGGCGCTGGAGACGGTGAAGCTCTGCAAGGTCTATGGCGGCGGCGGCTTCTTCCAGAAGAAGCGCGAGGTGCGCGCCGCCTCCGACGTCGAGATCCGCGTCCGCCGCGGCGAGACGCTCGGCATCGTCGGGGAATCGGGCTCGGGGAAGTCGACCGTCGCCCGCTGTATCGCCCGGCTGATCCAGCCGACTTCGGGAGGCATCGTCGTCAGCAACATCGACATCGCCAACCTGCCCGAGCGACAGCTCCGGCCGCATCGCAAGCACTGCCAGATCGTCTTCCAGGACCCGTACCGCTCGCTCAACCCGCGGCGTTCGGTGGGCGCCTCGATCATCGAGGGGCCGATGAACTTCGGCATGAGCGAGGCCGACGCCATCGCCAAGTCCCGCGACCTGATGAAGCTCGTCGGCCTGTCGCCCGATGCCCTCGACCGCTATCCGCACCAGTTCTCGGGCGGGCAGCGCCAGCGCATCTGCATCGCCCGGGCGCTCGCCATGGAACCGGAGATCCTGATCGCCGACGAGGCGGTCTCGGCTCTCGACGTGTCGGTACAGGCGCAGGTCCTCGACCTTCTCGACGACGTGCGCAAGAAGTTCGACCTCGCCGTGCTCTTCATCACCCACGACCTCAGGGTGGCGGCGCAGATCTGCGACCGCATCGCGGTGATGCAGAACGGCGTGGTGGTCGAACACGGCAAGACCGCCGACATCTTCGCCGCTCCCCAGCACGAGTATACGCGGGCGCTGTTCGACGCCGCGCCGGGCCGGAACTTCCAGTTCGCACGGGTGGCCTGACAAACGGGCGGCGGCGTGGGATCATCCCGCATGATCCGCGCCGCCGTCTCGCTCCTCATCCTCGCCCTGGCCGCGCCCGTCCAGGCGCAGGGCATCGACCCGTCCATCCTGCGTTCGCTTGCCGGAACCTGGCTCGTCGCGCCGGCGAACGGCGAGCCCGGCTGCCGCATTACACTCGGGACCGACACCTCCATCGGCGGCTACAGCCTGACCACGGCGCCGGACTGCGCCCGGCGCGTGCCGGCCATCGCCGATGCGGCCGCCTGGCACCCGATGGAAGGCATCAGCCTCATCGGGCCGACGCGGCAGACACTGCTCAAATTCCGCGAGAACGAGGACGCCAGCTACTCCGCCATGGAGCCCGAGCCGGGCTTCGTCCTTGTCCGCGCGCCCGATGGCATCGACCGCGTGCCGAGCGCCCGCGACGCCTTCGGCGACTGGGTCATGCGCCGGCCAGGCGGCGAGATCCTCTGCCGGGTGCACCTCTCCGACCGCCCGCCTCCCGGCGGCCAGGAGAGCTATGCGGTGCGGGTGACGTCCCAGGGCTGCCAGGCGGCGGTGACGCGGCTGAGGCTGGCCTCCTGGCGCATCGAGGCGCCGAAGCTGGTGCTCTACGGCCTCGACGGCAACAGCCTCTCCTTCCTGCTGACGGCCGGCGGCTTCGCCAAGGATCCGGCGGAGGGCGGGCGCCCCCTCGTCCTCGAACGGGCGCGCCGGCCATGAACGGCCCGCGCCTCACCCCCGAGACGCTCGCCCGGCGCATCGCCCAGGGCCGCGGCGCGGGCGAGGCCGACCTCGTCATCCGCAACGTCCGCCTCCTCGACCTCGTCACCGGCAATCTCTTCGTCACCGACATCGCCATCTGCGGCGACACCATCGTCGGCACCTATGGCGGTTATCGGGGGCTGCGCGAGATCGACGGCCGCGGCCGCATCGCCGTGCCCGGCTTCATCGACACCCATCTCCATGTGGAGAGCTCGCTCGTCACGCCGATGGAGTTCGACCGCTGCGTCGCCCGCCACGGCGTCACCACCGCCATCTGCGACCCTCACGAGATCGCCAACGTGCTGGGACCCGCCGCCATCGCCTACATGCTGGAGGGCGCCGGCCACACGGTGATGGACCTGCGGGTGCAGCTCTCGTCCTGCGTGCCGGCGACGCATCTGGAAACGGCCGGAGCGCGGCTCGGCGTCGAGGATCTCGTCGCCTGGCGCGACCATCCGAAGGTGATCGGCCTTGCCGAGTTCATGAACTTTCCCGGCGTGATCCACGGCGACGGCGAATGCCTCGCCAAGATCGCCGCCTTTTCCGACCGGCACATCGACGGCCACGCGCCGCTGCTGGTCGGGGCCGACCTCAACGGCTACATCGCCGCCGGTATCCGCACCGACCACGAGACGACGACGACCGACGAGGCGCTGGAGAAGATCCAGAAGGGCATGACCGTTCTCATCCGCGAAGGGTCGGTGTCGAAGGACCTGCATGCCCTCGCCCCCCTTCTGACGGTCGCGACCTCACCCTTCCTCGCTTTCTGCACCGACGACCGCAACCCGCTCGACATCGCGGAGGAAGGCCATCTCGACTTCCTGATCCGCACCGCCATCAGCCTCGGCGTGCCGCCGCTCGCCGCCTACCGCTCCGCCTCGCTGACCGCCGCCAACGCCTTCGGCCTCAGGGATCGCGGCATGATCGCGCCCGGCAAGCGCGCCGACATCGTCCTCCTCGACGACCTCGAGGCCTGCGCCGTCTCCGACGTCGTCGCCGGCGGGGTGCTGGTCGGGCCCGAGGCCTATGCGGGCCGGCAGCCGGTCGGCCCGGTCGGGCTCGACAGCATGAAAGCCCGGCGCGTCACCGCCGAGGATTTCCGCGTGCCGGCGCGGGGGAGCAGCACCCCCGTCATCGGCGTCATTCCCGGCAAGATCATTACCCAGCACCTCGCCATGACCCTGCCAGTCGTGGGCGGCGCCCTGCAGCCCGATCTTGACCAGGATGCGGTGAAAGTGGCGGTCGTCGCCCGCCACGGCATCAACGACAATATTGGCCGCGGCTTCGTCCACGGCTTCGGCCTGAAGCGCGGTGCCATCGCCTCCTCCGTCGGCCACGACAGCCACAACATCTGCGTCGTCGGCGTCGACGACGCAGACATGGCGGTAGCGGTGAACCGACTGGTCGCCATCCGCGGCGGCTTCGTGGTGGTGGAGGGCGGCCGGGTCCTCGCCGAACTCGCCTTGCCCATCGCCGGGCTGATGAGCGACCGCCCCTTCGAGGAGCTGATCCAGCCGCTCAGGGACCTGCGCGCCGCGGCGACCGGCCTCGGGGTCGTCCTGGCCGAACCCTTCCTGCAGGTCGCCTTTTTGCCGCTGCCGGTCATCCCGCATCTGAAGATCAGCGACCGTGGCCTGGTCGACGTCGACCGCTTCGAACTGATCGGGTGATCGCAGGAAACGGGTGCAGAGATCGGGTGTCGGGCAGGCTCCGCCCCTGCCACGAGAGGTCATGGAGACTCTCCCCATGACCGAGACCACCTCGCCCTCCCCCTTCGCCCGCCTGCTCGCCACGGCGGGCCTCGTTCAGGCCGCCGACCAGATCGCGCTCGCCGCCCTCCCCGTCACAGCCGTCCTCGTGCTCGGGGCGGGTCCGGGCCTCGTCGGCGCGCTGGTGGCGGCGCAGACCGCCGCCTGGCTGCTCGTTTCGCTGCCCGCCGGCGTGATCGTCGACCGGCTGCCGCGCCGGGTCGTGCTGCTCGCGGCGCTCGCCCTCAGCCTCGCCGGGGCGCTGGCAGCCCTCGCCGCCGCAGCTCTCGGCCACGTGCCGCTGCTTGGGGCCGCCGCCTTCCTCTCGGCGGCAGGCACGGTGACCTTCGTCCTCGTGCAGATCGGGCTGGTGCCGGAGATCGTCACCACGGCGGGGCTGCCGAAGGCCAATGCGCGGATCGAGCTGATGCGGGCGACGGCGAGCACCGCCGCGCCCTTCATGGTCGGCTTTCTCGCCACGCGCCTGTCGCCGCTCGCCGGCTATCCGCTGGCGGCGTGCCTCGCCCTCGCCGCTCTTCTCTGCGCCGCGACCCTGCGCTTCGAGGCGCGGCCGGCTCCTGCCGCAAGGCCCCCCGTTCTTACCGCCATCGCCGAGGGGGCCCGCTTCGTCGCCGCCGATCCGCTGCTGCGCGCCATCGGCCTCTGCGCCATCTTCTGGAACTTCGCCTTCATCGCGCTGCTCGCCGTCTTTGTACCGTTCGCGCTGACCCGACTCGGCACCGATGCGGCCGGCGCCGGTCTCGCCCAGGGGATCAACGGGCTCGGGATGGTCGCGGGCGCGGCGGTCGCGCCCTACGTCTTCGCGCGGGTCCAGCCGCGCGCCGTGCTGCTGTTCGGCCCGCTCTCCTCGGCGCTCGGGGCGGTGCTGATGGCGCTTTCGCCGGCCCTCGGCGGCCTCGCCACGGCCGCCATCGCCTTCGGCCTGATCGGCTTCGGCCCCATGCTCTGGCTGGTGATGCAGACCTCGGTCCGCCAGATCGTGACGCCACCTGCGCTGATGGGGCGCGTCACCGCCACCATCCAGGTGGCGATCTACGGCGTGAGGCCCCTCGGGGCGCTCGCAGGGGGCGGAGTCGCGGAGTTTTTCGGCCTGGAAGCGGCGCTCGGCCTGGTGGCGGGGGCCTTCGCGCTCTCGGCGCTGGTCTCGCTCGCCTCGCCGCTCGCCCGCCTTGCGACCATGCCGGCTCGCGCGTCGGCGGCAAGCGGGCTATGACCATCTGGCGCTTGGCGGTGCCTGCCCTATACCCTAAGACACCGCCATCATTCGCTTGAGGATCATGTCCATGGCCGTCGCCGCGCTCACCCCCGCCTCCGGCTCCTACGTGAAGGACAACGAGGAGTTCAACTGGGAAGACCCGCTGAACCTCGACGGGCTCCTCACGGAAGAGGAACGGATGGTCCAGGAGACCGCCCGCACCTATTGCCAGGAAAAGCTGCTGCCGCGCGTCACCTCCGCCTTCCTCGACGAGCGGTTCGACCGCGAGATCATGACGGAAATGGGCGAGCTCGGCCTCCTCGGGTCGACGCTGCCGTCCGAATATGGCGGTGCCGATCTCGGCTACGTCGCCTACGGGCTCATCGCCCGCGAGGTGGAACGCGTCGATTCGGGCTATCGGTCGGCCTGCTCGGTGCAGTCCTCGCTCGTCATGTACCCGATCTATGCCTACGGCTCGGAGGAGCAACGCCGGAAGTACCTGCCGAAGCTCGCCTCCGGCGAGTGGGTCGGCTGCTTCGGCCTGACCGAGCCCGATGCCGGCTCCGACCCGGCGGGCATGAAGACGCGCGCCGTGAAGGTGGACGGCGGCTACATCCTCAAGGGCTCGAAGATGTGGATCACGAATTCGCCGATCTCGGATCTGGCGGTGGTCTGGGCCAAGACGGACGAGGCCATCCGCGGCTTCGTCGTCGAGCGCGGCATGAAGGGTTTCTCCACCCCGAAGATCGAGGGCAAGATCTCGCTGCGCGCCTCGATCACCGGCGAAATCGTGCTGGACGACGTGTTCGTGCCGGCCGAGAACATGCTGCCGAACGCCAAGGGCCTGTCGGGTCCCTTCGGCTGCCTCAACCGCGCCCGCTACGGCATCGCCTGGGGCGCCATGGGCGCTGCCGAGGACTGCTGGCACCGTGCCCGCCAGTACACGCTCGACCGCAAGCAGTTCGGCAAGCCGCTCGCCGCCACCCAGCTCGTGCAGAAGAAGCTCGCGGACATGCAGACCGAGATCACGCTTGGCCTGCACGGCGCGCTGCGGCTCGGCCGGCTGATGGAGGACCATTCCTTCGCGCCGCAGGCCATCTCGCTGATGAAGCGCAACAATTGCGGCAAGGCGCTCGACATCGCCCGCATGGCGCGCGACATGCACGGCGGCAACGGCATCTCGGCCGAGTACCACGTCATCCGCCACATGGTGAACCTCGAGACGGTCAACACCTACGAGGGCGCCCACGACGTGCACGCGCTGATCCTCGGCCGCGCCATGACCGGCATCCAGGCCTTCTTCTGAGCCCCGGCGGTCTTTCGACTGACGCAGAGCCCGGCCATTGCGCCGGGCTCTTGCTTTTGGGGCAGTCGTGATCAGTGGAACGTGCCGCGTCTCCCAGTACTGGGCTGTTGCGGCGGACTCGCGCGCCGCCCGTCACCCCCGGCGAGGCCGAAGGCGTGCTGCCGCGACGGTACAGCCGTCACCGCCGCTGCGGGCGGGCGTTGGGCTCAGTCTGGATCGAGGTCAGATAGGCGACGATGGCCGCGGCACGCTCGGCCGAGAAGG
>NZ_JBQVQL010000027.1:0-47790 GCF_052440005.1 Phreatobacter sp. | reverse complement strand
GGCTGGACGAGGAGCTGCCGGCGATCCTCGTCATGGGCGGAGGCGGCGGCATCGGCCCGATGGAGGCGATCGTCTCGCGAACGGCGGCGGCGCTCGCGGCGGCGAGCCCGGGCGCGCCGGCAGCGCAGATCGTCGTGGTCTGCGCCAGCAACGTGCGGCTGAAGCAGCGGCTCGCGGCGGAGGCCTGGCCGGTGCCGGTGACGGCTCTCGGCTATGTCGACCGGATGAGCGATCTCATGGGGGCCTGCGACCTGCTCGTCACCAAGGCGGGGCCGGGCACCATCGCGGAAGCCAGCATCCGCGGCCTGCCGATGATCCTCTACGGCTTCATTCCCGGCCAGGAGGCGGCCAATGTCGACCACGTGGTGGATGCCGGAGCCGGCCTGTTCGAGCCTGACGTCGCCGCCCTCGCGGGGCGCGTGGCGCATCTCGTCACCAATGGCCGTGGCGAACTCTCGGCCATGGCCGGGCGTGCGGCGTCCCTCGGGCGGGCGGATGCGACGCGCGCCATCGTCGGCTCGATCCTCACCGACGTGCTGGGAGCCTGAGCGGTCGCTCAGCCCCGCTCGACGCCCTCGATCTGGGTGCGCCGCTTGGCGATCTCGCTGCCGACGTGGTCCATGAAGACCCTGACGCGCGCGGTGGAGCGCAGGTCGGGATGGGTGAGGATCCACAGCGAGCCGGGAATCTCTGCGATCGGCCCCGAGAGCGGCACGAGGTTGGGGAAGGTACGGGCGATGAAGCAGGGCAGCAGCCCGATGCCTGCGCCCTCGGCGACGGCTTCGGCGAGGCCGAGCACCGTGTTGATGCGCCAGCCGATCCGGTCCTCGCCGACATGCTGGACCAGCCAGCGGCTGGGCTTCAGCGACGACAGGTTGTCGCCGAGGCCGATCCAGGCGTGGGAGCGGTAGTCGACCGGGTCGAGGTCGATGATCTTCATGCTCTCGGCCGCGTAGATCGCCCAGGGAATGGCCGAGAGGCGGCGGCCGACCAGCGTCTCGGGCGGGTCGGCGGTGGCACGGATGGCGACGTCGGCGTCGCGCTTCGACAGGTTGAGCGACTGGTTGCCGACGACCACGTCGAGGGTGATCTCCGGGTAGGCCTTGCGGAACGAGGCGAAGATCGGCGTCAGCAGGTGGACGACGAGGGTGTCGTTGGTCGTCACCCGCACCTCGCCCTGGGGCCGGAGGTCCTGGCCGGTGAGGCGCCGCTCGAATTCGACGATGTCCTCGGACATGCGCTCGGCGAGCCTGACCATGCCCTCGCCGGCGGCGGTGAGCGAGTAGCCGGTGCGGCTGCGCTCGAAGAGCCGCGCGCCGAGCCTCTCCTCCATGGCACCGAGCCGGCGGAAGACGGTGGACTGGTTGACGGCGAGGAGTTCGGCGGCGCCCGCCAGCGAGCGCGCCGAGGATACGGCGAGAACCGTGCGGTAGTCGTCCCAGGACACGAGCGGCTGCGTCATGGCTGTCAAGGCTCCGTCCGCTTGCAGGCACGCAAGCATCTCATGGCACTATCGTCAATTTATTTGCAGCGTGTGACGGCGCATATGGGGGTTCGAGCAAGGCTGCTCCCCGGTTTTCGTTTCCCACCCAAGGACCACCCCCATGGCCAAAGTGCTGTTCATCGAAGCGAGCCCGCGCAAGGGCCGCTCCTATTCGACCCAGGCCGCCCAGGCCTTCCTCGACGCCTACAAAGCCGCCCATCCCGGCGACACGGTCGAGACCCTGGACCTCTGGGCCGCCGACCTGCCCGCCTTCGACGGCGCCACGCTGGACGCCAAGTACGCTGTCATGGGCGGCAAGGACTTCACCGCGGAGCAGGCCCAGGCTTGGGCGAAGGTGGTCGCCGCCGCCGACCACTTCAAGGCCGCCGACAAGATCGTCATCGCGACGCCAATGTGGAACTTCTCCGTTCCCTACGTCCTGAAGCACTACATCGACGTCATCGCCCAGCCCGGCCAGACCTTCGGCTGGTCGCCGGACCAGGGCTATTTCGGCCTGGTGAAGGGCAAGCCCGCCCTGGTGGTCACCGCCTCGATGGGCGCCTACGGGCCGGGCACGGGCGCCGAGGCCATCGACTTCCAGAAGCCCTATGTGGAGTGGATGCTGAAGTTCTTCGGCTTCGAGACCATCCACTCGCTGCAAGTGATCAACACCGGCATGCCGGATTCGGCCGAGGCCTCCCTGACCGAGGCGAAGGCGAAGGCCGAGGCGCTGGCGAAGGCCTTCTGACGGCCCCAACGCTCCATCGGCTCCCCATGCCCGGCCCCGCGCCGGGCATGATGCGTTTCAGGGGGCGAGAGGCCCCGTGCTTCCGCGCACGACCAGGGTCGGGGGCAGGATGATGCGGGCGGCCGGCAACGCCGGGTTCACGGTGCGCACCAGCACCCGCTCGCAGGCCCGCCGGCCCTGTTCGCTCGGATGGGTGGAGACGGTGGTCAGGCCCGGCGCCCACATGGCGGCCTCGCGCACGTCGTCGGCGCCGACCACCGAGAAGTCGCGCCCGGCCTCGCGACCGCGCTGGCGCAGGCCCATCATCACGCCGAAGGCGATGAGGTCGTTCATGCAGACGGCCGCGGTCGGCGGCGCGGCGAGGTCCAGCAGTTGCTGGACGCCGGCAAAGCCGGTGTCGCGGGTGCCGAGACCGGTCACCAGGAGGGCGGGGTCGAAGGGCAGGCCCCGCTCGGCGAGCCAGGTGCGATAGGCGAGCCGGCGGTTGCGGCCGGTGGACATGGTGTCGTTGCCACCGACCACGGCGATGCGCCGGTGGCCGAGGCCGTGAAGGTGGTCGAGGGCGAGGCGCGTCGCCGCCACGTCGTCGGATGCGACCACGTCGAGGCCGATGCCCTCGATCTCGCGGGTGATCTGCACGACGGGGATGCCGACGGCGGCGATGGTGCTCAAGGCCTCCCCCGTCGAGCCATTGGCGGGGCAGAGGATCATGCCGTCGGGGCGATACTCCTTCAGCGTCGCCAGCACCCGGTCCTGCTTGACCGGATCGTCGGAATAGGTGCCAAGCAGCACCGTATGGCCCGAGCCGGCCAGCGTCTCCTCGATGGCGGCGAGGATCTCGCCGAAATAGGGGTTCACCACGTCGTTGACGCCGACCGCGATCATGTTGGTGCGGGCGGTGCGCAGGCTTGCGGCCGAGCGGTTGTAGACATAGCCGAGCTCGCGGGCGAGCGTCTGGACCTTCTCCCGCGTCGCCTCGGCGACGAGCGGGCTCGACCGAAGCGCGAGCGAGACGGTGGCTGTGGAAACGCCGAGTTGTTCGGCAATTTGCAGAAGGGTGACGCGTCCGGGCCGCGCGCCCTCCCCGATCATGTCGTTCATCGCCTGCGTCCCCGCCCCATTCTAAAACTCAATTTAAAAGTTTGAAGGCAAAATTCAATCGTTTTACCTCTCGTCCCTTCGGCACAGCGGCGCTAGGCTCCCGGTCAAACAAAGGTCACGGGAGGACACAATGACCAAGCAGAAGATCGGCTTCATCGGCGTCGGACTGATGGGCCACGGCATGGCCAAGAACATCGTCGAGAAGGGATATCCCCTCACCGTGATGGCGAACCGCAACCGCGAGCCGGTGGAGGATCTCCTCAAGCGCGGCGCGAGCGAAGCGAAGAGCGCGAAAGCGGTGGCGGAGGCGAGCGACGTGGTCTTCATCTGCGTCACCGGCTCGCCGCAGGTGGAGGCGGTGGTGAACGGGCCCGAGGGCCTGAGGGCCGGCGCGCACAGGGGCCTCACCATCGTCGACTGCTCGACGTCCGAGCCGACCCTCACCCGCCGGCTGGCGGAAGAACTCGCGCCCCTCGGCGTCACCTTCCTCGACGCGCCGCTGTCGCGCACGCCGAAGGAGGCCTGGGAGGGCAAGCTGGATGTCATGACCGGCGGCGCAGAGGCCGACCTCGCCCGCGTCCACGACGTCATCGCCTGTTTCGCCGGCCGCATCGTCCATGTCGGGCCGACGGGGGCCGGCCACACGATGAAGATCGTCAACAACTTCGTGTCGATGGGTTATGCCGCGCTCTATGCGGAGGCGCTCGCGGTGGCCAAGGCCAACGGCGTCGCCCCGAAGGCGATGAACGCGGTGCTGTCGGGCGGGCGCATGGATTGCGGCTTCTACCAGACCTTCTTCAAGTACGTCATCGAACGCGATGAGAACGCTCACAAATTCACGCTCGCCAATGCCCACAAGGACATGCGCTACTGCGCCTCCATGGCGCAGGCCTCGGGGATCGCCAACCCGATGGGCAATGCGGTGAAGAACTATTTCGCCATGGCCGAGGCGCAGGGCAACGGCGGCAAGTACGTGCCCATGCTTTCCGACGAGGTCGCCCGCTGGAACGGACTGAACCTGACGGACTGAGGCGCGGGGGGCCCGCACGGGAGACGCGCGGCGCCCCCTCCCGCCTTGCTTCGATGGGCGTTATGCTTATGTTCCGCGCATATTTCGAACCGCGTTGTTCACAGGGATTTCGCCCGTGGTGTCCTATGTCGAGGCTGGCTCGGCGCAGATGCGCAAGAACGGCCAGATCAAGCTCTATGGCGAGGAAGCCTTCGCCGGCATGCGCAAGGCCGGCCGCCTCGTCGCCGAATGCCTCGACATGCTCGTCGACGAGGTGAAGGAGGGCGTTCCGACCGACCGGATCGACCAGCTCGTCTTCGCCTTCGGCATGGACCACGGCGCCTATCCGGCGACCCTGGCCTATCGCGGCTACGAATATTCGTGCTGCACGTCGCTGAACCACGTGGTCTGCCACGGCATGCCCAACGACAAGCCGTTCCGCGACGGCGACATCGTCAACATCGACGTCACCTTCATCCTCGACGGCTGGCACGGGGACGCCTCGCGCATGTATGCGGTCGGCGACATTCCGCGCCGCGCCGAGCGGCTGATCGACGTGACCTACGAATCGCTGCTGCGCGGCATCGCGGCGGTGAAGCCCGGCAATACGGTCGGCGACATCGGCCACGCCATCCAGAGCTATGTCGAGCCGCAGCACATGAGCGTCGTCCGCGACTTCTGCGGCCACGGCGTCGGCAAGCTGTTCCACGACGAGCCCAACATCGTCCACCTCGGCAAGCCGGGCGAGGGAAGCCTCCTGAAGCCCGGCATGATCTTTACCATCGAGCCGATGGTGAATCTCGGCCGCCCGCACGTGAAGGTGCTCTCGGACGGCTGGACCGCGGTGACGCGGGACCGCTCGCTCTCGGCGCAGTTCGAGCACACGGTGGGCGTGACGCGCGACGGCGTCGAGGTTTTCACGCTGTCGCCGAAGGGCCTCGACAAGCCGCCGGTCGGCCGCGCCGCCTGATCAGAGGCGCCGCTCGGGCAAGGGATTGTCCTCGCTCTCGCGGATCATGCCGCGCAGACGTCGCCAGATGCGCTCGGCGAGGCTGAGCGCGCGGTCGACCTCGGCATCGCTCGGCAGGGTCATCCCCTCGCCTCCCGGCTGCGCCGGGCGGGACGCCTGGGCGCCGCCGCGCCGCAGCGCCTCGTTCTCCGCCTTCAGCCGCTCGACCTCCTGCTCGAGCGCTGCCCGGTCGTCGGGCACCAGCCGGCAGGCCAGCGAGCCGCCGGTGCGGGTGCACAGCGAGATCGCGCCGGTGCGGCTGTCCATCCGCAACAGGCCGTCCGGCGTTTCGCGCAGGACGAAGCGGCCGTTCTCGGTGCCGGTCCCCGCAGGAAACCCGGCCGGCGACTGGGCGAGCGCCGGGGTTGCGGCGAGAGCGAGGACGGCGAGGGCAAGACGGGCGTGCATGGCAGCCTCCGGTTCACCTCCCATCATCGCCACCAACATGTCGCGACGATGGCCGGGGGATGAACGACAGCTAACGGACGCGGTCGGCGGGATGGTGGTGGCCCGCGTGGCCATGGTCATCATGGTCGTGGTCGTGGTCGTGGCCATGCCCCAGCAGCGCGCCGAGATCCTCGCCGCTGCGCCATTCGCGCCATGACTGGGCGAGGATGAGCGTGGCGGACTGCAGGAACAGGCCGGCCATGACGAAGGCGACCGCGAGGTCCGGCCAGGGGCTCGCCAGCCACCAGACGAGCAGCGCCGCGACCATGACGATGACGTTGCCGATGGCGTCGTTGCGCGAGCAGAGCCAGACGGAGCGGACATTGGCGTCCCCGTCCTTGTGGGGCGCGAGCAGGAGGACGCTCGCGAGGTTCGCGGCGAGCGCGAGGAAACCTACGGCGCCCATGAACTCCGCCTTGGGCACGCCGAGCACCAGCACCTGCCAGGCGGTCGAGCCGAAGACCCACAGGCCCATGAGGAGGAGGCTCACGCCCTTGGCCATGGCGGCTGCGGACCGCACCTTCAGGCTTCTGCCGATGACCGCCAGCGAGAGCCCGTAGGTCAGGGTGTCGCCGAGGAAGTCGAGGGCGTCGGCCTGCAGCGCCTGAGACCCCGCGAGGCGCCCCGCAAGCATCTCGACGATGAACATCGTCGCGTTGATGGCGATGACGATCCACAGGATGCGCCGATAGCGCGGATCGGTGCCGTCGAAGCCGGCGGGATGTCGCTCGTGGGTGGCGGTGGACTGCATGGCATTCTCCTTCCCGGTGCGGCGACCGGTTGCATGGCGTGAAGGAGGGCATAACTTCTCTAGCCACTAGAGGATCAAGAGGGTTTCGCCATGGCCACGAAGAGCGAGGGGCTGCCCATCGGCACGCTCTCCCGGCGCACGGGGGTGAAGGTGCCGACCATCCGCTACTATGAGCAGATCGGCCTGATGCCGTCGGCGCCGCGCACCGCCTCGAACCGGCGCAGCTACGGGGCGGCGGACGTCGACCGGCTCGCCTTCATCCGCCATGCGCGGGCGCTCGGCTTCGGGATCGCGGAGATCGGCGAGCTGCTGGACCTCGCCGGCCATCCGGACAGTCCCTGCGCCGATGCCGACGCCATCGCCCGCCGCCACCTCAGGGCGATCGAGGCGCGGATCTCGCGGCTGGAGGCGCTACGGACGGAGGTGGCGCGGATGCTGGAGGCGGGCCCGCACGGCTGCATCGGCCAATGCCGGGTGATCGAGGTGCTGGCCGATCACGCGCTCTGCGCGGCGGACGGCCACTGACCAGCGGAGGCGCCCTCCTCCGCGAAGCGGGCCGAGATTTCCTGCTCGACGAGTTCGCAGGCCTGGTCGGTAGTCAGGAAGGCGATGTCGGCGGCGTCGCGGCCATGGCAGATGCGCACCATGCCCTCGACGGGGGCGAGCCGCGTCAGGTCGACGATCCACCACGAGCCGTCGAGGAAGACCTCCATCACCGCGTGGAAATCGGGGGGAGCGAGGTCGGCGGCGTAGCAGCTCACCGCACGGGCGGGGATGCCGAGGGCCCGGCAGAGGGTGATGCCGAGATGGGCGAAGTCGCGGCAGACGCCGGCGCGCAGGGTGAAGGTATGGGCGGCGTCGCTCTCCGCCGTGCTGACCCCGGCGACGTAGTCGACGTGGGCGGCGATCCAGTCCGCGATCGCCATGACGCGGCCGACGCCGTCCTCGATGCCGCCGAACTCCCGGCAGGCGAAGCGCACGAAGAGGTCGGAGGGGCAGAACCGGCTCGGCAGGAGGAAGGGCAACACGGCCAGCGGCAGCTCGGTGCGGTGCCACTGGCGTGCGGAGGCCGGCAGCAGCAGCCGCGCGCCGTTGTCGATCTCGGCCTCGTAGGCGAGTTCGAAGCGCTCGGGCACCTCGCCGCGCAGCCAGCGGGTGCCCTCTAAGTCGGCCTCCTCGGCAAGGCGCGTGTCCGGGCCGAGCGTCAGGCGTTCGGCGAGAATGCGCTGGTCGGGCGAGCGCGCCGCCTGGACGACCGCCGTGACATGGGTGCCGGGCCGGCAGGCATAGACCAGCCGGGTCGCTACGATGATGTTCATGGGAGATCGCCCTCTTCGCACCCGCACAACGACCGAAGCGGTGTCCAGTTCCCGTCGCGCCCGCAGCCACGCTGACAAATTCGACTTTGTCGGATAAACCGACAGGCATGGAACCCAACCGTTTCGAGCGACTGGCGCCGACGCCGACCTACCAGCGGGTGGCCGAGGCGATCGAGAACGACATCCTCGGCGGCAAGCTCCAGCCGGGCGACCGGATCGGCACCGAGGCCGACCTCGTCCGCCAGTTCGGCGTCAACCGCTCGACCGTGCGCGAGGGTATTCGCCTGCTCGAGCAGGGCGGCCTGATCCGCCGCGACCAGAGCCGGCGGCTCTATGTCAGCCTGCCGCGCTACAACCGGCTGGCGACGCGCGTGAGCCGTGCCCTGGTGCTTCACCAGGTCACCTTCCGCGAGGTCTGGGAGGCGGCGATGACGCTGGAGGCCGCCACCGCCGAGGCGGCCGCGGCGCGCGCCACGGCCGAGGACGTCGCGGCGCTGGAGGACAATCTCGCCCGCATGGCCGGGATTACCGACCACCAGGCGTTCTGCGAGGCCGACAGCGACTTTCACGCGCTGCTGGCGCGGGTGTCGAAGAACCGGGTGCTGGAACTGGCGCGTGAGCCGGTGGGGCTGCTCTTCACCCCGACGCTGAAGATGATCATGGATCAGGTCGCCTCGGCCGGGCCGCGCAATCTCGTGGCCCACCGCCATCTCATCGAGGCCTGCCGTTCCCACGACGTGGCGACGGCGCGGGACTGGATGCGCCGCCACATCGCCGACTGGCGGCGCGGCTTCGAGATCGCCGGGAAGTCGCTGGACGATCCGATCGAGCGGACTTTCGCGACCCATCTGGGCCTGCCCGGCGCCTATCGGTGAGCCGCGGCAGGCCGCCGCTCTCTCCTTCGACGGATGCGCCGAGAGGCTCGCGCGCGCGGTCCGAGGCTTGACCGCGCCACCCTTTGGCGGCCACTGTTCGATTGTCCGACAAAGTCGGCCGCCACGCTGCCGTCATGACGGCGCAGGCCCCCAAGACGGCCCCAAGGCCGCGCCCATTCGAGGAAACCGTCACCGCCGCCGGCGGACCAGGGAGCAGATCCATGTCGCCACACCCCATGCCTTCCTTCGGGCTGCGCCGTCTCGCCGGGCGCATGCTGGCCGCCGCGGCGGCCCTGACCATCGGCCTCGTCGCCGCCTCCGAGAGCCGGGCGCAGGAGACCTTCCGCGTCGGCATCGTCACCTTCCTGTCGGGCCCTGCCGCCGAGAGCTTCGGCGTCCCGGCGCGCCACGGCGCCGAGTTCCTCATCGAGCAGCTCAACAAGGGCGCCGCGCCCGCCCCCTACAACCAGGTCGGCTTCGGCGGCATGCGCATCGAGCCGGTCATCGTCGACGAGAACGGCGGCGCTACCAAGCAGGTCCAGGAGCTGCGCAACCTCTACCAGCGCGAGAACGTCGACGCCGTCGTCGGCTATATCGGTTCGGGCGACTGCCTCGCCGTCGCCCCGGTGGCGGAGGAGCTGAAGAAGTTCCTCATCCTCTTCGACTGCGGGACGCCGCGCATCTTCGAGGATGCGAGCTACCGCTACGTCTTCCGCACCGCGGCCCACGCCACCCAGGACAACGTGGCGCTTGCCCGCTACATGCGCGCCCGCAACATCAATGTCGGCAACTTCAGCCTGATCAACCAGGACTACGCCTGGGGCCAGGACTCGCGCGGCGACTTCATCGCCGCCATGCAGCAGCTCTATCCGCAGGCGACGATGAACGCCGACCTGCTGCCGAAGTTCGGCGCCGGTCAGTACGGCACCGAGATCTCGGCGCTGGCGCGCGCCAATTCCAACGTCATCTACTCGTCCCTGTGGGGCGGCGACCTCCAGGCTCTCATCCTGCAGGGCGCGCCGCGCGGCGTGTTCCAGCGCTCGCAGCTCGTCCTCAGTGCCGCCGACCACGTGCTCCAGCCGCTCGGCGAGCGCATGCCGAACGGCACGATCATCGGCGCCCGTGGCGCCTATGGCCTGATGTCGCCGGACACCCCGCTCAACCGCTGGTTCTTCGACGGCTACAGCCAGGCCCGCGGCGGCGTCTATCCGGTGCAGGCCGCCTATCGCGTCACCCAGGCCCTGCTCGGCCTGAAGGCCGCGGTGGAGAAGGCCATGGCGGCGAACGGCGGCAAGAAGCCGACGCCCGAGCAGATCGCCGACGCCATGCGCGGCCTCGAGTGGGAGAGCCCCGGCGGCCTCATCCAGATGAAGCTCGGCAACGGCCATCAGGCGATCCAGACCATGGCGATCGGCCGCACCCGGTGGGATGCCGCCCGCCGCCAGGTGGTGATCGAGGACATCCAGCGCTTCGCCGCCGAATGCGTCAATCCGCCGGCCAACATGCGTTCGCTCGACTGGATCAAGGCTGGGTTCCCCGGCGCCAAGTGCGACACGCCCGCCAACTGAGGCCTGCCCGGCGCCGCGGCCAGAACCTGGCCGCGGCGCCGCCCAATGCCCTGCGGAGACCCCCGTGCAGCTCGCCCTCACCATCCTCATGGACGGCCTGATCTATGCGTCCTGGCTGTTCGTCGTGGCCCTCGGGCTGACGCTGGTCTTCGGCGTCCTGAAGATCCTCAACATCGCCCACGGCAGCCTCTACGCCATCGGCGCCTATGTGGCGGCGAGCCTCGTCACCCTCTTCGCCTCCTGGGGGCTCGGCGGCCATTTCGCGCTGCTCGCCATGCTGCTCGCGGCCGTCGGCGTGGCGCTGGTCATGGGACCGCTGATGGAGCGCTATCTCCTCAGGCTGTTCTATGCCCGTGACGAGGTGGTGCTCCTGCTCGTCACCTACGCCCTCTTCCTCATCCTCGAGGACGCGGTGAAGCTGATCTGGGGCGTCAATCCCTACTACGTCTCGGAGCCCTACCAGCTCTTCGGCAACGTCGCCTTCGCCTCGCTGTTCTATGTCGGCTACGACTTCGCCCTCATCGGCCTCGCCATCGCCTGCGGCATCGCGGTGTGGTTCGCGCTGAACCGCACGCGCTCCGGCAAGGTGGTGCTGGCGGTGATCTTCTCGCGCGAGATGAGCGCCTCGATGGGCGTCAACGTCGACAAGGTCCACATGATCGCCTTCACCCTCGGCGTCTTTCTCGCGGCGATCGGCGGCGCCTTCACCGCGCCGATGATCTCGGTGCAGCCGGGCATCTCGGTCTCGGTGATCATCGTCTCCTTCGCGGTCATCATCATCGGCGGCCTTGGCTCCATCGAGGGGGCGGCCATCGGCGCCGTCATCGTCGGCCTGGCGCGCGCCGCCGCGGTCCATCTCATGCCGGAGGCCGAGCTCTTCTCCATCTATCTCGTCATGGCGGCGGTGCTCATCTTCCGCCCCGAAGGCCTGTTCCAGCGCGCCGCAGCGAGGAAGATCTGATGTCCCGCATCGCCCTCGTCCTCGGCGCCGCCGGCATCATGGCGGTCCTGCTGCTGGTTGGCCTCGCCCTGCCGCGCTGGCTGCTGTTCCTCGTCACCCTCGCCGCCTCGCACGGCATCGTGTCGGTCGGCATCCTCGTCATCATGCGCGGCGGCCTCGTCTCCTTCGGCCAGGGGCTCGTCTTCGCCATCGGCGGCTATGCAGCCGCCCTCTCGTTCACCCAGCTCGGCATCACCGACGTCATCGTGCTGATCCTCATCGGCACGCTCGCCGCGACGCTGGTGGGGGCGGCCGTCGGGCCGCTGCTCGCCCGCTACACCGGCATCTTCTTCGGCATGCTCACCCTCGCCCTGTCGATGGTCGCCTACGGCGTCCTCATCAAGTCGCCGGCGGTGGGCGGCTCCGACGGGTTCAACATCCCGCGCGGCACGCTGTTCGGCGTCCGGCTGGAGGGCGCCGGCGGCGACTACGCGCTCTACGCCCTCGCCATCGTGCTGACCGGCATCGCGGCCACGGCGGTGGCGCTCCACACCCGTTCGGCGCGCGGCCTGATGACCCGCGCCATCCACGGCAACGGCCTGCGGGTCGAGTACCTCGGAACCTCGGTCCAGTCGGTCATGGCGATCAATTTCACCGTCGCTGCGGCGCTCGGCGGCCTCGGCGGAGCGCTGACCATCGTCGCCCTCGGACACATCGAGCCGACCTTCGCCTACTGGACCCAGTCCGGCGAGTTCGTCTTCGTCGCCATCCTCGCGGGCTCGCAGAGTGTCACCGCCGTGTTCATCGCCTCGCTGGCGCTGGAACTCGTGCGGTCCTTCTCCAACCTCTATTTCCCGAACACCTGGCAGCTGGCGCTCGGCCTCTTCCTGCTCGCCATCATCCTGTTCCTGCCCGCCGGCATCGGCTCGCTGTGGGCGGGCCGACGCAAGGCGCCGGCGACCGGCGCGGAGACGCAGGCATGACCGCGGATACCCGCCCCGTCCTCTCGGCCCGGGGCCTCGCCAAGAGCTTCGGCGCCGTCGTCGCCGCGGCCGACGTCACCATCGAGGTGCCGGCGGGGCAGAAGCTCTGCCTGATCGGCTCCAATGGCGCGGGCAAGACCACATTCGTCAATATGGTCACCGGCTATCTGAAGCCGGATTCCGGCGCGATCGCGCTCGACGGCGAGGCGATCACCGGCCTCGCGCCCCGCGCCATCGCGCGCAAGGGCATCTGCCGGTCGTTCCAGATCCCGCAGCTCTGCATCGAGCTGACGGCGGAGGAGAACATGCTGGTGGCGATCGCCGCCGCCGAGCCGCGGGGGCTGTCGTTCTGGTCCGACCCGGCGGCGGGCGGACGCGACGCGCGGGCGCGCGAGCTCCTCGACCGCTTCGGTCTCCTCGCCATGGCCGAGCGGCCCGTGAGCGAGATGCCCGGCGGCATGCGCAAGCTCCTCGACATCGCGATGGCGCTGGCGCGGCGGCCGCGGCTTCTGCTGCTGGACGAGCCAACCTCCGGCGTCAGCGCCGAGGAGAAGTTCCCGGCCATGGACCGGGTCATGGAGGCGGTCTCCGGCCAGGCCTCGACCATCGTCTTCGTCGAGCACGACATGGACATCGTGCGCGGCTATGCCGACCGCGTCATCGCCTTCTATTCGGGCCGCGTGATCTCCGACGGCACGCCGGACCACGTGCTGAGCGATGCCGAAGTGAAACGCTATGTCAGCGGAGGCGCGGCATGACGGCCCCGAACCTGCTCGAAGCGAGCGACCTCTCCGTCTCCATCCAGTCGATGCAGGCCCTGCGCGGCTTTTCCATCGCCGTCCCGCAGGGCGCGATGATCGGCATCGTCGGGCGCAACGGCGCCGGCAAGACGACGCTGATGCGCACGATCATGGGCCACCTGCCGCTGGTCGCCGGCCGCGTGACCTTCGAGGGGCAGGACCTCGCCGGCGTGCCGCGCCACGGCCGGGCGCCGCTCGGCATCGGCTACATGCCGGAAGACCGCCAGCTGGTGCCGGAACTGACGGTGGAGGAGAACATCCTGCTGCCCGTCTGGGTGTCGAAGACGCTGAAGGCGGAGGAGCGCCTCGCCTTCGTCTACGGCATGCTGCCGGAGGTCGAGGCGATGAAGGACCGCAAGGCCCTGCTCCTCTCCGGCGGTCAGCAGAAGCTGGTGGCGCTGTGCCGGGCGCTGGCGGTGGGCACGCGGCTCCTGCTGCTGGACGAGCCCTTCGAGGGCGTCGCCCCTGCCCTGTCGCACCGCCTCTCGGAGGTCATTTCCGGCCTGAAGGGGACCGAGCTCTCGGTGCTCATCTCCCAGTCCGACCTCAACCATTCCCAGTCCCTGTTCGACCGGCAATATGTGATCGAGCGGGGCGCCAACGTGACCGCCTCCCATGCCGCCTGACACCTCCTCCGCCACGCCGAACTGGATCGGGACCGACGGCCCGCAGCTCCGCCTCGAGGCGCATTTCGGCGACCGGGTGGTCGCGTGTTTCCCCGACCGTCCGCAGAGCCTCTATGCCCTGCTGGCGGAGGCGGCGGCGCGCCGGCCCGGCGGCGAGGCCGTGGTCTGCGAGGAGACGCGGCTGACCTATGGCGACCTGTCGCGGGCCGTCGAGCAGCTTTCGGCGGCGCTCGCTGCGGAGGGCGTCGCCGCCGGCGACCGCGTCGCCATGCTGATCGGCAACCGAACCGAGTTCGTCACCGTCCTCTTCGCCCTGGCGAGGCTCGGCGCCATCGCCGTGCAGATGGGCCTGCGGCTGCAGGGCCCCGAGATCGCCCATGTCCTCGCCGATTGCGGCGCGAGCGTCCTGATCCACGAGTCCGACCTCGCCGACCGCCTGCCGCCGCCGGCGGAGGTGCCAGGCCTCGCCCGCCGCGTCGCGGTGGGCGGAACCGTTGCCGGCACGGAGACCCTGGACGCGGTCCTGGCGCGCCATGCCGGGGCGACCGCGCCCCCTGTCGCCCCGGTGGCCGAAGAGGACACGGCGGTCATTCTCTACACCTCGGGCACGACGGGTAGGCCGAAGGGCGCGATGCTCACCCATCTCGGCCTCGTGCACTCCTCCCTCGTCTACGAGCACTGCATGGCCCTGACGGCGGTGGACCGCTCGCTCGCCGCCGTGCCGCTCAGCCACGTCACGGGCCTCGTGGCCAACGTCACCTGCACGGTGAGGGCGGCCGCGACCCTCGTCATCATGCCCGCCTTCAAGGCGGCCGACTTCCTGAAGCTCGCCTCGCGCGAGCGGATGACCATGTCGGTGCTGGTGCCGGCCATGTACAATCTCTGCCTGCTGCAGCCGGACTTCGCCGCCTACGATCTCTCCGCCTGGCGTATCGGCGGCTATGGCGGCGCACCCATGCCGACCCCGACCATCGAGAAGCTCGCCGAGCGCTGCCCCGGCCTCATGCTGATGAACGCCTACGGGGCGACGGAGACGACGTCTCCGACGACCATCATGCCGCCGCGCTTCACCCCGACCCACGGGCACAGCGTCGGCATCGCGGCGCCGGGGGTCGACATCATCGTCGTCGACGACGCGGGCCGCGAGGTGCCGCGCGGCGAGGTCGGCGAGATCTGGATCCGCGGGCCGCATGTGGTGAAGGGCTACTGGAACAACCCGCAGGCGACGCGGGACGGCTTCACGGCGGGCTTCTGGCACTCCGGCGACATCGGCAGCGTCGACACGGAAGGCTTCGTGCAGGTGCTCGACCGCAAGAAGGACATGATCAACCGCGGCGGCTACAAGATCTTCACCGCGGAGGTGGAGACCATCCTCATCGCCTGCCCCGGGGTCGTCGAATGTGCCGTGGTGGCGGTCCCCTGCCCTGTGCTCGGCGAGCGGGTGCATGCCTTCGTCGTCACCGACGCCAGCGACCCTGCGCCCGACACCCTGCGTGCCTGGTGCGCGGCGCGGCTTTCCGACTACAAGGTGCCGGAGACGCTGACGCTCCAGAGCGAGCCGCTGCCGCGCAATGCCAACGGCAAGGTGATGAAGCGCGTGCTGCGCGACGGACTCGGATCGCCGCCCGCCCGCTGAGGCAGGGAACATCGGCCTCGTGGCGTGCGGCCCGCCTGGAGATTTCTTCTCTCATACATGCTGCGAAAGAGACGTTTTCTTTTATTCTCCGACCACAATTGTCGCGAATGGAGAATTTTCTTACTCTCATGGCTCGTTCTCCGCCTGAAACAGGTCGTGCCATGTCCCTTTCGCTGACCCGCCGCACCATCCTCGGCGCCGCCCTCGCGGCCCCCGCGCTCACCTCCGTCCGGGCTCAGGGCACGCGGGCCCGCGTCGGTGTCATCCCCATCGTCGGCGCCGCGCCGATCTTCGTGCTCGACCGCCAGGGCTGGGCCCGCGAGGCCGGCCTCGATCTCGCGTTCACCACCTTCGAATCCGGCCCCAACATGATTCAGGCGCTGGCTTCGGGCACGATCGACGTCTACGTCGCCGGCGTCGCCCCGCTCGGGGTCGCCCGCTCGCGCGGCGTCGACGTCAAGGTCGTCGCCAGCACCGCCACGGGCGAGAACGTCTTCGTCGCGACGCCGCGCCTCGCCGCCTTCTACAAGCCCGGTGCCTCCCATGCCGAGGCGCTCAAGGCCTACCGCGCCCAGACCGGCAAGCCGGCCAGGCTCGCCACCCAGCCGCCGGGCTCGGTGCCCAACACGACGCTCCAGTACTGGCTCTGGGAGCAGATCAAGGCCGACCGGGCCGATGTCGAGATCGTCGCCATGGGAATCGACGCCACCCAGCAGGCGATCCTGGCCGATGCGGTCGAGGGCGCCACCATCCGCGAGCCGGCGCTCACCATCGTCCAGACGCGCAATCCCGCCATCAAGCTCATCGCAGTGGGCGACGAGCTCTTCCCCGGCCAGCCCGGCACGGTCGTCGCCGTCTCCGGCGCCTTCCTCGCCCGCAACGAGGAGCGGGTGCAGGGGCTCGTCAACGGCCTCGTCAAGGCGGGTCGGCTGCTGACGCAGGACCCGGACACGGCGGCGCCGGATGTCGCCGCCAACCTCGCCAAGGGCATCGTGGACCCCGCGATCATCCGGGCGGCCCTGAAGTCGCCGGCGAGCAAGTTCAGCATTGATCCGCGCGCCATCATCGCCCCCACCAAGGCGATGCAGGATTATCAGGTGAAGCTCGGGTCCCTGCGCGAGTCCGTGTCGCTCGACGGCCTGTTCGAGACCCGGTTCTTCGAGAAGGCGCCGGCGGCGAGCTGAGCCGCTGGCAGGACGCACATCATGACCGACACCACTCTCGCTGTTGCCCCGCCGGCAGCTCCGCCGGCGCGGCCCGCACTGGACGGACTGAGGCGCGTCGGCCTCGCCGCCGCCGGCCTCGCGCTGTTCATCCTCGTCTGGGAGGCGCTGCCGCGGCTCGGCCTGTTCAACCCGATGCTGCTGCCGGCACCGAGCGTCATTCCCGCGGCCTTCTGGGCGGAGCTGCAGTCGGGCGCCTGGGCCTCGGCGGTGAGCGCCAGCCTAGGCCACTACACGATCGGACTCGTCGTCGGATCCGTGCTCGGCCTCCTCGGCGGCGTCGCCACCGGCATGTCGCGTCTCGCCGAGGACATGACATCCTGGGTGGTGCGCGTGCTGCGCCCCATTCCGGGCCTCGCCTGGGTGCCCTTCGCCATCATCTGGTTCGGCGTGAGCCCGTCGTCGGCGGTGTTCATCATCGCCATCGGCGTGTTCTGGATCGTCTTCTTCGCCGCCCAAGGCGCCATCCGCAGCGTCGACCGCGACCTGATCGAGGTCGCCGACGCCTTCGGCTTCCGCTCGGCACATGAGCGTCTCTTCAAGATCCTGCTGCCGGCGGCCATGCCGGGCATCCTGGTCGGCCTGCGCACCGCGCTCGGCCAGGCGTGGATGGCGGTGGTGGCAGCGGAAATCTTCGGAGTGCCGGGCCTCGGCCAGCGCATGATCCAGGCCTCCAGCCTGCTCGCGACCGAACTCGTCGTCGTCTACATGCTGACAATGGCGGCGCTCTACGGTCTTCTCGACACGGTTTTCGTGGCGGTTCAGGGATGGGTGCTGCGATGGAAAGCGTGATCGACATCGAGGGCCTGTCGCTCAGCTTCACGCGCGACGGCCAGCGCAACGAGGTGCTGCGCGGCCTCGACCTTTCGGTGCCGCGCGGTGCCTTCATCGCCATCGTCGGCTCGTCGGGCGTCGGCAAGTCGACACTGCTGCGCGTGCTGATCGGGCTCGCCACGGCGAGTGCCGGAACGGTGAAGATCACACCGCGGCCGGGCCAGCGCCAGCCGCTCGCCCTCGTCTTCCAGGATTCGCGCCTGCTGCCCTGGCGCTCGGTCGTCGACAACGTCGCCTTCGGCCTCGAGGGCGGCGGCCTATCCCGCGCGGAGCGGCGCGGCAAGGCCCGCGAGGCGCTGGAGATCGTCGGGCTCTCCCATCTCGCCGACCGCTGGCCGCACCAGCTCTCCGGTGGCCAGCGCCAGCGCGTTTCGCTCGCCCGCGCCCTCGCCGTGGAGCCGGAGGTGCTCCTGATGGACGAGCCCTTCTCGGCGCTCGACGCCATCACCCGCGAGGGTCTGCAGGACGAACTCGTCCGCATCTGGCAGGTCACCGGCAAGACCGTGCTCTTCGTCACCCATGACATCGAGGAGGCGACCTATCTCGCCGACCGGGTCGTCGTGCTGGCCCGAAGCCCCGGCCGGGTGGTGGCCGACCAGATCCTCGACGCGCCGCGGCCGCGTCGGCGCAGCCAGTCGCAGGAGCCGGACCTTGTGGCGGGAATCCGCCAGCACATCAGCGGCGAGACCATGGTGGACGGAACGGGCATCTGAGCCGCGGAGCGTCGCGGCTTCGCCTCTGGGTTGTCATCGGCGCGACTGTCGGCTAGCGGTGCCTCGCCACCTCTGCCGGAGTGAACATCCTTGCGCCGCCTCCAGTCGCTGTTCCTGACGCTGATCCTCGCTCTCGTCATGGCGGCGCCGCTGGTGCTGCGCGCCGAGACGATCACGGTGGAGGAGACCCAGAAGGTCGCCGAGGCCCGCCGCATCATCGCCGAGGTCGAGCGCGATCAGGAGGCGCAGGCGGAGAATTTCGCCGGCCTGCTCGACCTGCGCGAGAAGATCGAACCGGTCCGCGACACGCTGCGCGATATCGTCGGCGCCCTGCAGCAGCGCCTGACGGCCGAAAACGCCCAGCTCAGCGAGCTCGGACCGGCCCCCGCCGCGGGCGCGCCGGCCGAGGCGGCCGACGTCGCCGCATCCCGGCGGCAGAAGCAGGAGACGGTGGGCGAGATCGAGCGCCACCTTCGGGCGACGCGGGCCCTGCTCGTCCAGGCCGAGCAGATCTGGGGCGAGATCAACGAGGCGCGGCGCGAGCTCTTCACCTCGCGCATCTTCGCGCACCAGAACTCCATCCTCTATCCGCGATTCTGGCGCCAGCTCGTCGAGATCAGCCTGCCCAACCTCAGGGCGCGGCTCGGCTTCAAGGCGGAGGAACTCTCCCGCGGCATGGCGCGGGGCGACGCCTGGCCGGTCATCGGCGGCCTTGCCGGTCTTTCGCTGCTGGCGGCGGCGCTGCTGACCTGGGCAAGGCGGCGCTTCGAGCGGTTCAGGGCCCGCGCCATCGCCGCCGGCGAGGAGGCTCCCAGCAAGGCGCGCGTCGTCGCACTCGCCTATCTCGTCATGGCCATGCGGGCCCTGCCCTACCTGGCGGTGAGCCTCCTCATCTGGATCGCCGTCGCGCGGTTCGACGTCGGACCGGAGGACATCCAGAACTTCCTCCTGGGGCTCTCGGGGGCGGTTCTGGTCTACGGCCTGGCGACGGGAGCGACGCACGCCGTCTTCTCGCCGCGGCACGCCGCCTACCGCGTGCTGAAGACCGACGACGGGACGGCCGGCCGCGCGGTGCTGTTCCTGGACGTGGTGCTCGCCACCTATCTCGTCGGGCTGGTGATGCTGGGCATCGTGCAGCTTGCGGAGACGCACCTCTCCGTCACCGTGGCGGTGACCGCGCTGGTCTCGCTCTGGGTGACGGTGACGGGCGCCGCGCTGCTCCTGCGCTACAAGCCGCGCTTCGCCGACCCGCCGGTCTCCGGTCTCATCTCCCTGCCGCTGCACCTGATGCGGCCGATCTTCTGGGTCCTGGCGCTCGTCATCATCGGTTCGCTGCTGATGGGCTTCATCGCCCTGTCCGGCTTCGTCGTCGGCAGGACGCTGGCCACCGCCATCATCCTCTGCCTCGCCGTGATGATCTACGTCGCGATCGACACGGTGTTCTACGAGGCGGTGGCGCCGGGCGCCAAGGCCAACGCCACGCTCTCCTCGGCCTTCGGCGTGCGGCCGGCGACCATCGATCTCGCCGGCACCATCATCGGCGGCATGATGCGCGTGGCGACGGTGCTCTTCACCGTCCTCGTGCTGTTCAGCCCCTGGGGCCTCGAGTTCGGCAATCTCAACCCGTTCGAGGACGTGTTCTTCGGCGTGCGCTTCGGTGAGGTGCGCGGCTGGCTCGGCGCAGCGGGCATCGCCGTCATCTTGTTCAGCGCCGGGCTGATGGTGACGCGGCTCTTCGTCTCCTGGCTCGACGGCCAGCTCCTGCCGCGCACCGGCCTCAACGACGGCGTGCGGCATTCGGTGACGACGGTGGCGGGCTATGCCGGTTTCATCATCGCCATGACCGCGGCGCTGGCGGTGGCGGGCGTGCAGCTGCAGAACGTGGCGCTCGTCGCCGGCGCCCTGTCGGTCGGCATCGGCTTCGGCCTGCAGCAGGTGGTGCAGAACTTCGTCGCCGGGCTCATCGTGCTCGCCGAGCGCCCGATCCGGGTCGGCGACACGATCGTGGTGAAGGGCGAGGAGGGCAAGGTCACCAAGATCAGCGTGCGCGCCACCGAGCTGACGCTGGGCGAGAACTCGACGGTCATCGTGCCGAACTCGGACATCGTGTCGTCGATCGTGAAGAATCGCTCGCTGGTCGATTCGACCCACCGGGCGACGGTGCGCCTGTCGGTCGCACGCGACAGCGACCTCGACAGCGTCTTCGACATCCTTCGCCGGGCGGGCGAGGAGCACGCCAACGTGCTGAAGACCTCGGCGCCCTCGGTGTCCATCGTGCGCGTCAGCGAGGTCGGCATCGACTTCGACCTGTCGGTGCTCTGCGACCGCGTCGCGAATCTCGACAGGGTCCGGTCCGATCTCTACCGCGCCATCCTCACCGCCTTCCGGGCGGCGGGAATCGGTCTGGCGGAGGCGCGGACCATCGTCATTCCGTCCGGCCCCTCGGCCTGAGCAGCGGGCGGCGGACGGCGAGCCGCGGGAGCGACGACGTTTCGGGTTTCGGATGAAACGCCGCCGGGTGGGATGGTGGGGGAAGTAGGACTCGAACCTACGAAGGCGTAGCCAGCGGATTTACAGTCCGCCCCCTTTGCCGCTCGGGACATTCCCCCGTCCCAGTCCCGTGCGGCCGTGGCCGCAGGGCGTGGCGGGCTTGATAGGGACGCCCCCCCTCCCTGTCAACCGGCAAAGCTTCAACATGGTGCGCCCCATTGCGAAGGCGCGCGTCGCGTGGGATGAGGACCCATGACCACATCGCCTCCCAAGGGCCCGAAAAAGCCCTTCCGCCCCTTCTCCAAACCCGGCAAGCCGTTCAAGGGCCGCGGCGGACGCGTCTTGCGCGAGCCCGCCCCGGAATTCGCGACGGGAACGGTGCTGCTCTATGGCTGGCACACCGTGTCGGAGGCCCTGCGCAACAAGGACCGGCGCATCCGCCTGCTTCTCGCCACCGAGAACGGCGCCAAGCGGCTGGACGAGGAGGGCATCGCCCACGAGGCCACCATCGTGCCGGTGCGCGACATCGACCGCCGCCTCGCGGCGACGCCCGACGCGGTGCACCAGGGCCTCTTCGCCGAGGCCGACGCCCTCGATCCGCCCCATCTCGACACCATGCCGGCGGAGGGCGTGCTGCTGCTGCTCGACCAGATCACCGACCCGCACAATGTCGGCGCCATCGTGCGCTCTGCGGCGGCTTTCGGGGTGAAGGCGATCGTCACCACCAACCGGCATTCACCGGAGGCGACCGGCGTGCTCGCCAAGAGCGCCTCGGGCGGCCTCGAGCACGTGCCCTTCGTCACCGTGCAGAACCTGTCGCGCGCCATGACGGAGCTCAAGGACCGCGGCTTCCAGGTGATCGGCCTCGACAGCGAGGGCGAGGCGGACCTCGACGCGGTCAAGCTGCGGGAACCGGTGGCGCTGGTGCTCGGCGCGGAGGGCAAGGGCCTGCGCCAGCTGACCCGCGACACCTGCGATACGCTGGCGCGCATCGACATGCCCGGCGTGATCAAGAGCCTCAACGTCTCCAACGCCGCCGCGTTGGCGCTCTATGCCGTGACGACGCGGCTCGGCCTGCGCCGCTGATCAGTCGCGGCGCGGCGGACGCTGGCGGGGCTGCTGCAGCGGCGACCCGTCGAGGGTGATGACCCGCGCCGCGGATCCCCTGGGATAGTAGGGCTGGCGCGGGGCCATGGCAGGCCGCGCGGGCGATCCCGTCACCGGATAGGCGGCCGAGCCCGGCCCGACCGGCCGCAGCGGCATCACATGCGGCGGGTGGGTGTAGATCGGCGGCTGGTAGATCGGGAGCGCCTGCCGATAGTCGACGACCGGCGGCCGCTCGCGCCAGACACCGGCGCGGGTCCGGCGCACGGGGCAGCCGGCGCAATGGTAGACATGGCGGGTGACGATCTCGCCGCCCCTGCCCCGCTCGTCGATAATGGCGATGCTGCGGGTCTGCGCGGCCGCGGCGCCCGTCAGGGCGATGATAACCGGCAGCGCCAGCAGAGCCGGCATGGATGACCAACCACGCATGGCGGACCTTTCGCGTCGCAGTACCTGCCCCATGAACAGACTAGCGTTTCGGACGCGGCTCCGGAAGCAGCCGCGGCCCGTCACCTGCCGGCGTGGTGAATGCAGCAACGCTCAGCCGGACACGATCAGGCCGGCGAGCAGCGCCCCCGTGAGGAGCACGGCGGCGATGGTCGCGGCCATGTGGGCGAAGCGATAGAAGGCCTCGACCCGGGCGCCGGAAATGGCCGTCTGGGCGAAGCCGGGGCTCGGCCGGTGGGCGTCCTCGAGCAGCAGCCAGACCTCCGTGGACCGGAAGGGCATGCGCGGGGCGCGCCAGGCCTTGAGGATGAGGATGGCGGCGGCGAGCAGAAACGAAACGCCGCCGATCTTCAGCGCGAGCGCCGGCTCGGAGGCGAACCCGATCATGCCGGTGACGATAGCGAGGACCGCGAAGCCGCACCCGCGGGAGGTCGATACAAAGGCGGCACGCCTGATCTCTGGCGACATGGGCAACCACGACGAACGTGACGAATGTCGGACGCTATCATGCAGGGCGCGGCATGTGACCGCACCCTTCGGCGGCTCACGCGCTGTTGAACGGCCTCGCTCAAATGACCCCGAAGAGCCGGCCGAAGGCGGGCAGCGCGAGAGCGCCGATGCATGCGAGCCAGATGGCAAGAGACGTCGGATCGCTCTCCTTGCGGCCGGTCGCACGCTCGAAGATGGCGGCGGGAATGCCGGCGAGAAGCACTGAGCCCACCGCCAGGAGAAGCGAGGACAGGTAGAACTGGACCACCGGCGAGGTGATGAACAGCGTCGCCAGGATCGGCCGGAGCAGCACGAAGGCGCCGTCGTAAAGCGGCGAGAAGTGCATGCCGTTGACGAGGCCGAGGGTGGCGATGCCGAGCAGGTAGCCGTCCTGCTTCAGGGCTCTTTCACGATCGTCCATGTCAGGCTCCCACTTTCGGCAGGAAACCGAACATGGCGGCGATCAGCAGCCAGAGCATGCGGAGGATCACCAGCCAGAAGATGGCGGCGATCATGACGAGGCCGTTCGGGACGATGGCGGGCGTGATGGTCCTGACGGCGCCGAGCACGGGATCGGTGATTTGGGCGAAGACCCGCCAGATGACCTTGTCGCTGTCGGGCTTGAACAGCAGCGACAGGATGTAGCGCCCGATGAGCGTGTAGAGCATCGCTGCGAGCAGGAGATTGGGCCCGTGGTAGAGCCAGTCTGCGCCGGTGAGGTTCATGGTCACTCTGACCTAGCGCGAAGCAGCGCCCGGGACAAGAACGGGCGGGGGAGTTGAATCCCCCGCCCGATGGTCTCGTATCGAATGGAACACCCAGATCAGGCGGTCTTCTCTTCCATGATGGTGCCGCCCTTCGGTCGACGGCAGGCGTCGATGAAGTCCTGCATTTCCTTCGACGGAGCGGGGGTCAGCAGCGACACCACATACATCACCAGGAACCCGACGGGCAGGCCGAACAGGGCGGCGGAGATGTTGTTGATGTTGAACCAGCCGACCTTCGAGGCGAGCGGGTGCGAGGCGACGACCCAGCCGTCCATGGCGTTCGGAGCCGCCATGGCCGCGGTGAGATCGACGACCGGCGCCCAGGTGATCGGGTTGAGCAGCGCCGACATGCCCAGGTACTTCACACCGAAGCCCGGGAAGTAGCGCGTCACGACCAGATACATCATGCAGACGCCGAAGCCGGCGAGCATGCCCCAGAAGGCGCCCTGCTTGGTCGTCCGCTTCCACCACACGCCGAGGACGAGTGCGGGGAAGAGGCCGGCCGCCGCGATCGAGAAGGCCCAGGCCACCATCGAGAGGATGTCGGCGGGTCTCTGCGACGCGGTCCAGGCTGCCGCGACGGCGACGATCACCAGGAAGATGCGCGAGACGATGAGACGACGCTGGGTCGGCGCATTCGGGTCGATCATCTTGTAGTAGATGTCGTGCGACAGGGCGTTGGCGATGGCCAGCAGGAGACCGTCGGCGGTCGACAGCGCGGCGGCGAGGCCACCGGCGGCGACGAGGCCGGCGATCACATAGGGCAGACCGGCGATCTCGGGCGTCGACAGCACCACCACGTCGGTGTTGATGCCGAAGTCCTGCCAGCGGAGGATGCCGGCATGGCCGGCGACCGCACTGCAGGCCTCACGGATGGCCTCGGCCGAAGCCGCCGCCTTGCCGCAGACCGTGACCAGGCCGAGCGAGCCCCAGTTGTAGACCCACTGCGGCATGTCCGCGATGTTCTTGCCGATCAGGGTCGAATAGACCTCGAGCTTGGAGAACGCCGCATAGGCCGGAGCGGTGAAGTAGAGCAGGAAGATGAAGAGCAGCGACCAGGCCACCGAGATGCGGGCTTCCTTGACGCTGGGCGTCGTGAAATAGCGCATCAGGACGTGCGGCAGTGAGGCCGTGCCGACCATCAGGCAGAGGATCAGCGCGAAGTAGTTCGCCGGCGAGTAGCTGGTGAACGGCGCGACGTGCTGCTTCATGCCCGCGGGAGCAAGCCCCTGCTGGATGAAGCTCTGCTCGAGCGAGGAGATCTGCGAGATCGCCTGGCCGTAGGTGAGCTGCGGCACCGGGATGCCGAACTTCTTCGCGGACAGGATGATGACCGGGATGAGGTAGGCGACGATCAGCACGATGTACTGGGCAACCTGGGTCCAGGTCACCGCGCGCATGCCGCCGAGCATCGAGCAGACGAGAATGCCGAGCAGGCCGACATAGACCGCCACGACGAAGTCCATGCCCAGGAAGCGCTGGGCGATGATGCCCGTCGCGAAGATCTGCGCCACCACGTAGGTGAAGGAGCAGGCCATGAGCACGATGACACCCATCATGCGGGCAGCGTTGCCCTCATAGCGGGCGGCCAGGAAGTCGGGCACCGTGTAGGCACCGAACTTGCGCAGGAACGGCGCGACGAGGATGGCCACCAGCACGTAGCCGCCGGTCCAGCCGAGCACGAAGGCGAGACCATCGTAGCCGAGCAGGAAGAGCGAGCCGGCCATGCCGACGAAGGAGGCGCCCGACATCCAGTCGGCGCCCGTCGCCATGCCGTTGTAGAAGGCCGGCACGCGCCGCCCCGCCACATAGTATTCCGACACCTGCATGGTGCGCGAAATGATGCCGATGAACGCGTAGACCAGGATCGTGAAGCCCACGAACATGTAGCCGAGCACCCGGTTGGGGACGCCCAGCTGCTCGAGGATGGCGATCAGCACGATGAAGGCGGCGAAGCCTCCGGTGTAGATGCCGTAGACCTTGCCGAGATTGTTGAGAAAGTCGCCACTGCCGGCGGATTCTTGCGTTGCCATGTCCGCCCCCTCTTATTCTTCCGAAACGCCTTCTTCGACATCGATCTTGTCCTGGGCCCTTGCGAACCAGAACAGCATGATGACGAAGGCGATGAGAGACCCCTGAGCGGCCATGTAGAAGCCGAGCGGGAACCCGAGGATGACGATCTTGTTCAGCGGAACCACGAACATGTGGACGGCGAAGCTGAAGAAGAACCATAGACCCAACATGATATACATGAGGGTACTGGTCTTGGCCCAATAGGAATCGTGTTTTTCAGGCATCCAATTATCCTCCCTGATCTTTGCGACGCCTCTTGTGGGCGCTTGGGGCGGGAACCACCCAGCGGGCCCGTTTAGAATCCGGGCTGAAACATGACCGTATTTAGGCATACGCAGTTGGTCTCTTAAACTTTTGTCTAACCATGTGGCGGCCGGCCCGGATGGCCCGGTTCGAGGCCACAAGTGCGCTCTTTTGCCGCTGCAAACGGGATTTCGCTTCCCGGTCGGATGTCACCGACCAAAGTCTCATCGACCATTGTCCAAGCGACAGGACGCCGCACAGTCCGTAGCCAATCCGGCAAGGGATGCACCTGCATGGTGCCGACCGAACGACAATAACAATGGAATAGAGCGCCTCCTGCCGAAGGAGGCACTCCCACCCCGGAAGGAAAACGCCATGACTATGGCCACAGCCGCCGTGCCGGCGGGCGCATCCGTGCGCCCGATGACGAAGGAAGAGCGCAAGGTCATTCTCGCCTCTTCGCTCGGTACCGTTTTCGAATGGTACGATTTCTATCTCTACGGCTCTCTCGCCGTGATGATCGGCGCCCAGTTCTTCGCGCCCTTCGACGCCAATACCCGCGCCATCTTCGCCCTGCTGGCCTTCGCCGCGGGCTTCCTGGTGCGCCCGTTCGGCGCCCTGGTGTTCGGCCGGCTCGGCGACATCGTCGGCCGCAAGTACACCTTCCTCGTCACCATCCTGATCATGGGCATCTCGACCTTCCTGGTCGGCCTGCTGCCCTCCTACGCCACGATCGGCTGGGCCGCCCCCGTCATCCTGATCATCCTGCGCATGCTGCAGGGCCTCGCCCTCGGCGGCGAATATGGCGGTGCGGCGGTCTATGTGGCCGAGCACGCGCCGGTCGGCCGGCGCGGCTTCTACACCTCCTGGATCCAGACGACGGCGACCGTCGGCCTGCTGCTCTCCCTCGTCGTCATCCTCACCATCCGCATGTATCTGGGTGAAGAGGCCTTCGCCGCCTGGGGTTGGCGCATTCCCTTCCTGCTCTCGGTCTTCCTGCTCGGCGTGTCCGTCTGGATCCGTCTGCAGATGAACGAGAGCCCGGCCTTCCAGAAGATGAAGGAAGAGGGCACCGGCTCGAAGGCGCCGCTGTCGGAAGCCTTCGGCCAGTGGAAGAACGCCAAGATCGCCCTGCTCGCCCTGTTCGGCCTCACCGCCGGCCAGGCCGTGGTCTGGTACACCGGCCAGTTCTACGCCCTGTTCTTCCTGCAGAGCATCCTGAAGGTCGACCTGTTCACCGCCAACGTACTGATCGCCTGGTCGCTCATCCTCGGCACCGGCTTCTTCATCGTCTTCGGTGCGCTGTCCGACAAGATCGGCCGCAAGCCGATCATCCTGGCCGGCTGCCTCATCGCGGCGGCGACCTTCTTCCCGCTGTTCGGAGCGCTCACCAAGGCCGCCAATCCGGCCCTGCACCGCGCCCACGAGCAGGTGAAGGTGGTCCTCACCGCCGATCCCGCCGGTTGCGGCAACGTGTTCAACCCGGTCGGCACCCGCGTCTTCACCGCACCCTGCGACGTCTCGCGCGTCGCCCTCGCCAACCAGGCGATCAAGTACGAGACGGCGAAAGGCCCGGCGGGTTCCGGCGCCTCGGTGACGGTCAACGGCACGGCGATCCCGATCGACGCCGCCTTCGCCCGCAACCTCGCCACCGCCACCGTGGCCGCAGGCTATCCGGCGGCCGGCAACGCCGAGATCATCAAGGTCAACGGCTTCTTCGCCGCCCTCGGCAGCGCAACCTCGCTCTGGATCATCGGCATCCTGACGATCCTCGTCATCTACGTGACGATGGTCTACGGCCCGATCGCCGCCGCGCTGGTGGAACTCTTCCCCACCCGCATCCGCTACACCGCCATGTCGCTGCCCTATCACATCGGCAACGGCTGGTTCGGCGGCCTGCTGCCGGCGACCTCCTTCGCGATGGTGGCCGCCACTGGCGACATCTACTACGGCCTCTGGTACCCGATCGTGATCGCGCTCATGACCTTCGTCATCGGCCTGCTCTTCGTCCCGGAGACCAAGGATCGCGACATCTTCACCTACGACAACAAGTAGGACGCAACGTCCCATCCCGATTGCAGGGCGGCGCCGGAGACATCTCCGGCGCCGTTCCCGTTTCAGGGCCCCCTTTGATCGCCCATGGCCCCTCCCGCCGTCAGGCGGATTGCCAGCACCTCCGCCACGCCGCGATACTGGCGCTGAAGAGCCGCAACGGCCGCCGCACCCCGGAGGAGCCTCCATGCAGACCCACTCCCTCGACGATCTCGCCCGGATGGTGCCGAACGGCGCCAAGCTCGCCCTGCCCGTCGACTATGCCGGCGTCTCCATGGCGATGACCCGGCCGCTCATTGCCCGCGGCCTGACCGGCCTGCACGTGGTCTGCCTGCCAACGGGCGGCATGCAGCCGGACATGCTGATCGGGGCGGGCTGCGTCGCCACCATCGAGACCAGCGCCATGACGCTTGGCGAGGCGGGCGGCGCGCCCTGCTTCTCCCGCGCCGTGCGCGAGGGGTCGGTCAAGGTGATGGACGCCACCTGCCCCGCGGTCCACGCAGGCTTCCTCGCCGCCCAGAAAGGCGTGCCCTTCGCGACGCTGCGCGGCATGATCGGCACCGACCTCCTCGCCAACCGGCCGGACTGGAAGGTGATCCAGAACCCCTTCGCCGAGGAGCCGGACCCGATCGTCGCCATTCCCGCGATCCGGCCGGACGTGACCATCTTCCACTGCCCCATGGCCGACCGGGACGGCAACGTGTGGATCGGCCGGCGGCGGGAACTCGCCAGCCTCGCCTATGCCTCCGAGCGGACCCTCGTCACCGTCGAGCGCATCGTCGAGACGAGCCTGCTCGCCGACGAGGTGATGGCGGCCGGCGTCCTGCCCGCCCTCTACGTGGAGGCGGTGGCGGTGGCGCCGCAGGGAGCCGCCCCCATCGGCCTCTGGGGCGAATATCCCGCCGACATGGCGGAGGTCACGCGCTATGCCCGCGAGGCGCGCACGGTGGAAGGCTTCCGCGCCTTCCTCGACGGCGCCGACCGGGCGCTCGAGGCGGTGTCGTGAGCGCCGTGCTGCCGCGCGAGCGGCTGATCGTCTCCATCGCCAGGCTGCTGGAAGGCGTGCGCCACGTGGCGGTGGGGGCCTCCTCGCCCATTCCGGCGGCCGGGGCGATGCTGCTGCGGGCGCTGGCCGAGCGAGACGGCAAGCCCCGCGTGCGTATCTCCATCCTCGGCTCGCGCGAGCACAACTTCTTCACCAACGGCTCGGCGGAGCTGTTCGACTGCGCGGGACAGGGCCGGATCGACGCTTTCTTCCTGGGCGGCGGCCAGATCGACGGCGAGGCCAACATCAACCTCGTCGGCACGGGCGACTATCCGCAGACGCCGGTGCGCTGGCCCGGCTCGTTCGGCTCGTCCTATCTCTATTTCGTCGTGCCGCGCGTCATCCTGTTCCGCGAGGAGCATACGCCGCGGGTCTTCGTCGAGAAGGTCGACTTCATCTCGGCGCCCGGCACCAGCCCCGAGGGCGTTCACCGCTCCGGCGGACCCCACGCCCTGCTGACCAGCCTCGGCCTCTTCTCCTTCGACAAGGCGGCCAAGCGCTTCCGGCTGGAGAGCGTCCATCCCGGCCACACGCTGTCGGAGATCAGGGTGGCGACGGGCTTTGCCTTCGACCATGACGCCGAGGTGGCGGAGACGGCCGGGCCGGACGCCGCCACGCTCGCCCTGCTGCGCGGCCGGGTGCTGACGGAGCTCGGCGAGACCTACCCGGAGTTTGCCCGGCAGATGAACGCCGACGTCGCAGGCCTCGACATGAGGCGGGCGGGCTGAGGGTCAGCCCTCCGCCTGGACGGCACCGCTCGCAACGAGGCCGTCGATCTCGGCCTTCGCCAGTCCCGCCTCGGCGAGAAGCTCGCGGCTGTGCTCGCCGAGCCGCGGCGCCGGCCGGTGAGGCTCAGCCTGGGTCCTCGACCAGCGGCTCGCCGGCTGGATCTTGCGGATCGCGCCTTCGCTCGGATGCTCGACCACCGGCATGAAGCCGACGGCCTTCAGGTGCGGGTCCTGCATGATCGATTCGAAGTCGTGCAGCGGAACGAAGGGGATGTCGGCCTTCTCCAGCAGTTCCATCCACTCGGCGGTCGTGCGCCCCGCAAAGGCGGCGGAAACCTCGGCATAGAGCGCGTCGATGTGCTCGGTGCGCGTCTTGATGGAGGCGAGGCGCGGATCGGCGTCATAGGCCTCGGCCCGGTCCGTCGCCGCGTAGAAGCTCCGCCACTGCTTGTCGTTGTAGACGAGAGCGCAGATGTAGCCGTCTTTCGTGCGGTAGGGCCGGCGCTCGGGCGACAGCAGGCGCTGATAGCCTCCCCCTCCCAGCGGCGGGTCGAAGGTCAGGCCGCCGAGATGGTCGGCGAGCGTCAGGCTCACCATGGTCTCGAACATGGGCACGTCGACCCGCTGGCCCTCGCCTGTCTTCTCGCGGTGATAGAGCGCCGCATTGATGGCGCCGACCGCAGCCAGGCCGACGATGCGGTCGGCGATGGCGGCAGGCACGTAGCGCGGCGTTCCGTCGCCGGCGCGGGCGATGAGGAAGGGCAGCAGCGCGGCGCCCTGGATCAGGTCGTCATAGGCGGGCCGCGCGGCATAGGGCCCGTCCTGGCCATAGCCGAACATGCCGGCATAGATGATGTCGGGCCTGACGGCGCGGACGTCCTCATAGCCGAGGCCGAGCCGGGACATGGCCTGGGGACGGATGTTGTAGGCGAGGATGTCGGCGCTCTCACAGAGCTTCAGGAGGGCGCGCCTGCCGCCCTCGCTCTTCAGGTCGATGACGATGGAACGCTTGGAGCCGTTGGCGTTGAGGAACAGCGCGCCCATCCCGTGGTGGCGGGCGGGGCCGATGTAGCGGACCGGGTCGCCGCCGGGCGCCTCGACCTTGATGACGTCGGCGCCCATCTCGGCGAGCACCTGCGTCGCCGAGGGGCCCATCATGACGGTGGTGAGGTCGAGGATGCGGACGCCCGCCAGCGGTCCCACGGTGCGGTTCCCCGCTCAGCTCTTCGGCGAGTAGTCGCGGCCCTTCACGAGGCGCGTCGGGCTGTAGGTCATCACCGTCTCGCCACGCTGGTTGACGACGCGGTTGATGGTCTTGACGATGCCGCGGCCGGGCTTGCGGGTGGCGCGGGACTCGACCACCTCGCATTCGACGTGGATCGTATCGCCGGCGAAGGTCGGGCCCTCGACGTTGAGCTCCATGCCGAGGAAGGACAGGCCGACGCCCTGCACCACCGTCTGCATCAGCAGGCCCTCGGCGAAGGAATAGACGAGGGCACCCGGGCTCAGGCGCTTGCCGGCGAAGAGCGATTCCTCCTCGAGATATTCGAGATTGGTGAAGAGCACCTCGACCATGCCGGTGACGCCGACAAAGAGCGTGATGTCGGCTTCGGTGATCGTGCGCCCGATGGTGCGGAACTTCATTCCGACCGGGGTGTCCTCCCAACGCAGGCCGAGGCCCACCGTCTGCATCGTCTCCGCCATGGTCATCTCCCGTTCTTTCTCAAAGCTTGGTTCGGTGCTAGTTCACGGCCTGGAATTCGTCAATACGATTAACTCAATCACATCTGTGATTATACGAGGTCCCTCATGCCCGCCTGCATCACCGTCTCTCGCAAGGGCCCGGCGGCCATTCTCACCTTCGACCGCCCGGACGCCCTCAACGCCTGGCACGCGGCGATGCGGGCCGAGATCGTGGACGCCCTCGCCGCCCTCGATGCCGATCCGGCGGTCCGGGTGGTCATCGTCACCGGGGCCGGGGCGCGCGCCTTCGGGGCCGGGCAGGACCGCGACGAGCCGCCACCCGCCGATGACGCGATCGAGGGCTGGGTTGCGGACTGGGGCCGGTTCTTCGGCGCCTTCCGCAGCCTGTCCAAGCCCCTTGTCGCGGCACTGAACGGGGTCGCCGCCGGTTCGGCCTTCCAGGTGGCGATGCTCTGCGACTTCCGCGTTGGCCATGCGGGCGTGCGCATGGGCCAGCCGGAGATCAGGGCCGGCATCGCCTCCAGCTCGGGACCGTGGATCATCGCCTCCGCCCTCGGGCTGACGATCGCGACCGACCTCTGCCTCACCGGCCGCATGATTGAGGCGGACGAATGCCGCCGGCTCGGCCTGTTCAGCCGCGAGGCCGAACCCGGCGAGGTCATGGCCGAAGCCCTTCGCCTCGCCGACGACCTCGCCCGGCTGTCGCCGGTGGCACTGGCGCTCACCCGCCAGCGGCTGAAGCGGTTCGACGAGGCGGGCTTCGCCGAGACGCTGGCGCTCTGGCCCGCCATGCTGCGCGCGGTGCGCGACCGGCAGACCTGAGCCCGTCGGTCGCCCTCGCCCGAAGGCCTCAGTTCATGGTGATGCCGTTTTCCTTCACGACCTTGTCCCAGCGGGCGAGCTCGGCGAGGATGTACTTGCCGTACTCCTCCGGCGTGCTGCCGAGGGGCGTCGTCTGCTGGGTCTCCAGCCGCGACAGGAACTCCGGGTTCTTCAGGGCCGTCATCATCGCGCCGTTGACCTTCTGCACCACCTCCGGCGGCGTGCCCGCCGGGGCGACGATGCCCTGCCAGGCGCCGATTTCGAGGTCCTGCAGGCCGAGCTCGGTGAGGGTCGGGATGTTGGGCAGGGCGGCGAGGCGCCTGGTGCTGGTGACCGCGAGCGGCTTCAGGCGGCCGTCCTGGATGAAGGGCAGCGACGAGTTGATCGTGTCCGTCATGAAGTGGACGCGGCCGCCGGCGAGGTCGACGAGCGCCGGGGCGCTGCCGCGATAGGGCACGTGCGTGACCTTGGCGCCGATGCGGCCGAGGAGGAGCGCGCTGCCGAGATGGGTGATCGAGCCATTGCCGGTGGAGGCATAGGACAGCTTGTCGGCATTGGCCTTCACGTAGTCCATGAACTCCTTGACGTTGTTCACCGGCATCTGGGGGTGCACCTCGAGCACCATCGGGACGGTTGCGGTCAGCCCGATGGGCACGAAGGCCTTGGCGTCATAGCCGAGGCGCGGATAGAGCGCCGGGCTGATGGCGATCGCGGAGGTGTTGTAGAAGAGGTTGTAGCCGTCGGGCTGGGACTGGGCGATCTCCTGCGCCGCGATGTTGCCGTTGGCACCACCGCGGTTCTCGATGACCACGGTCTGGCCCATGGACTCGGCCATGTACTGGGCGAGCTGGCGGGCGACGATGTCGGTCGGGCCGCCGGCAGCGAAGCCGACGAGCATGCGGACGGGGCGGTTCGGGTAACCGGCCTGCGCGCGGACGACCGCGGGCGCCGCCAGCGACAGGCCGAGGGCCGCCGTGCCGAAGCCGAATGTGCGACGATCGATCATGAAGTTCCTCCCTTGGATGGCCGGTTCGGAACGCCGCCGGAGCGGCTCATCCCTCTCCTGCACCGGATACCACGCCCCCATGACGCGGCTCGATCCGCCTTGCGGCGGAGGCCATGTCGTGCACGCGGGCATCGACATAGGCGATCTTGTGACGCTGGACCTTCTCGGTCTCCGTCTTCGGCACCGAGGCGGCGAATTCGACGTAGCGCGGGATCATGAAGGACGGCACGCGGCCGTCGAGGAAGGCAACGACGTCGGCGGGGGCAAGGGGCGCCTCCTCCGGAACGACGAGGACCTTGATCTCCTGGCCGAGCACGGCGTCGTCGACACCGACCACGGCGCAGTCGGCGACGCCCGGCATCTTGCGCAGCACCGTCTCAACCTCGACGGGCGAGACCATCTCACCGCCGCGGCGGATCAGTTCCTTGATGCGGCCGTGGAAGTGGAGATAGCCGTCGGCGTCGAGATGGCCGCGGTCGCCGGTGTGGAACCAGAGATTGCGGCAGGCCTCCGCCATCTTGTCGGGCTGGCGCCAGTAGCCGGAGAGGATGACGCCGGGCTTCAGCGGCCGCACCACGATCTCGCCCTGCGCGCCGGCGGGTAGTTCCTCGTCCTCGGCGTCGACGATGCGGACGTCCATGTCGGGGCGCAGGCGACCGCAGGAGCCGATGCGGGTTGCCGCTTCCGTATTCAGGGAGACGAAGCCACCGATCTCGGTCATCCCGTAGAGTTCGCGCACCGCGACGCCGAAGCGCTGCTCCACCTCGCGCCAGATCTTCTCGGGCGCGCCGCCGCCGGTGCAGAAGCGTAGCGTGTGGTCGTGGTCCTCGCCGTGGCGCGCCACCAGGATCGACAGGATGGTGCCGACATAGGTGAAGCAGGTGGCGCGGTAGCGGCGCGCGTCGGCGAAGAAGGCCGAGGCCGAGAACTTCTCCCGCAGCACCAGCGCGTAGCCGACCACGAGCGCCGACATGACCGCATACATCTGCGGATTGGCGTGGAAGAGCGGCAGCACCACCATGCAGCGGTCCTGGGGGCTGAAACCGAGGGCCGCCACGATCTCGGCGCCAGCGGCCTCGTAGGCGGCGTGGCTGTTGACGACGCCCTTTGGCAGGCCCGTCGTGCCGGAGGTGTACATCATGGTGGCGGGGGCGAACGACGGCAGGCGGACGGGCTGGAGTTCGGCGCCGCCGTCGCCGCCGGCCATGAGGTCGGCGTCGGGCGCGAGTTCGATGAGCGGAATGCCCTGGAAGGCGCCCTGCCCCACGGCGCCCTGGGCCGCCAGGAAGGCGCGATCGGCGACCACGAGCTTCGCCTCCGACTGCGCGACCACATAGGCGAGGCCCTCGCCGACGAGCTGGGTGTTGACGGTGACCGCCACGGCGCCGGCGAGGTTGATCCCGAACCAGGCCACGAGAAAGCCGGCGCTGTTGCCGGCGATCAGCGCGACATGGTCGCCGGGCGCGATCCCGCGCGCCTGCAGCATCGCCCCGAAGCGGCGGGCCGCCCCGTCCACCGCGCCGAACGACCACTCCGCCGCATCCGTCACCACGAAGACGCGGTCGGGATCGGCCTTTGCATGGCGGGCGAGGAGGTCCGTGATCATGAGGCGGCGAGGACGCGCGTGAGATACTTGCCGATGGTGTTCTTCAGGATCTCCGCCGAGCCGCCGGCGATCTCATAGGCCTTGGCATCGCGCAGGAAACGGCCGAAGGGCGCATTCTCCATCACGCCGTAGGCACCGCACACCTGGACCGCGAGCGAGGCGACGTCGGTCGCGACCTTGGCGGCCTTCAATTTGGCGGCGCTGGCATAGCGGTCCTGGTCGACGCCGGAATCGAGCGCCTCGGCGGCACGATAGACGAGCAGGCGCGCGGCCTCGATCTCCGCCAGCATGTCGGCGAAGTACCACTGTATCCCCTGGAATTCGATGACGCGCTGGTCGAAGGCCTTGCGCTTGCCGACGAAGGCGAGCGCCGCGTCGAAGGCGGCGCGGGCGATGCCGATGCTGATGGCGCCGGCGAGCGTGCGGGAATAGTTGAGCGTGCCGACCGCCTGCCGCACGCCCTTGCCCTCGACGCCGATCAGCGCATGGGCGGGCAGCCGGACCTTGTCGAGCACGAGGTTGACGTGCGGGCCGTTGCGCAGGCCGAAGGTCGCCGAATTGGTGCCGATATAGGAGGAGAGGCCGTCGAGCCCCGCCGGCACGGCGAAGGTGGACACACCGACCGGGGTCTCGGCGAGGATGATGAAGAACTCGGCGGCCGAGCCCGAGGTGATGAAGGACTTCTCCCCCGTCAGAACCCAGTCGTCGCCGTCGCGCACCGCCTTGGTGTCGAGGCTGCGGATGTCGCTGCCGTGGTTGGCCTCGGTCAGGGCGTAGGACGACAGCAGCCCCCGGCCGAACTGCGGCAGCCATTCCTGCTTCAGCGTCTCGTTGCCGAAGGTGCGGATGATCGTCTGGGCCTGGAAGATGGTGATCAGCGAGATGCCGACGGCGGCGCTGGCATAGGAGACCTCCTCGAAGACCGCCGCCGCATGGCCGTAGGTAAGGCCGGCGCCGCCGTCTGCCACGGGCAGGGCGACGGCGTTGTAGCCGGCCTTCGCCATGGCTTTCAGGATGTCGCGCGGATAGACGTCGCGGCGGTCGATGTCGTCGGCCTGGGGCGTGATCTCACGCCGCGCGAAGTCGCGGATTCCCGCGACATAATCGGCGTCGATACAGGCCGGCCAGAGTTCCATCCGCTCTCGTTTCCCCGTTTTTTGGTGTTGCGGCAAACTGGCAGCATCCCTCATATTCGTCAATTTGATTTTATTTATCACATATGCGATGTAATTCGGCTGGAGGTGCCGATGCCGAGGCCGCGCAGATCGTTCGACACGGGAGGCGTGAAATCCGCCACGCGGGTGCTGGCGCTGTTCGAGCTCTTCGACCGGCTGGAGCGGCCGGCGAGCGTCACCGAGATCGCCCGCGAGATGGGCATCCCGCAGTCCTCGACCTCCATGCTGGTCAACGGCCTCATCGACCTCGGCTACCTCACCGCCCTGCCCGACCGGCGCGTGCAGCCGACGCCGCGGGTCTCCATGCTCGGGCGCTGGATCGACGGGCGCGTCACCGACGGGCGGGTGACGCGGCTGATGCGCGAACTCGGCGAGGAGACCGGCGAGACCATCCTCCTCGGCATCGCCAGCGACATCCACGTCGTCTACATCGCCGTCATCCCCGCGACACGGGCCATGCGCCTGCACATTCCCGCGGGCACCCGTCGCCCCATCGCCGGCTCCGGCATGGGACTGATGCTGCTCGCGGCGATGGACGACGCGGAGATCGGCCGGCGCATCGCGCGGGTGAACCTCGCCCGCGAACCGGAAGCGCCCGCCGTCGACCTCGCGGCGGTGATCGCAGAGGTCGGCGCCATCCGGGCCGAGGGCCATGCCGTCTCGGCGAGCCGCATCGTGCCCGGTGCCGGAATCGTCTGCACGCTCTTGCCGACCGCCGACCAGTCGCAGCCCATGGCGGTCGGCATCGGCGGCCAGGCCTTCGAGGTGGTGGAGAAGGAGGCGGCCTTCGCCGCGCTGCTGCGGGGCAAGATCGCCCGCCACTTCGGCGCGGCGGACTGAGGGAGACTGGCGCTCCGCGCAGTGCAGCGCGAACCGACCCCGCAGATCGTTTGACAGCCGCCAGGGAAAGCAACAGGGAAAACGCCGATCTCAAGGCCGCCCAGCAGAAATAAATCAACAAAACTCGATTGTTACGAGCGCAATATTATATTTTTCCAATAAATATAAATAATATAATCAAACAAACACATTCAAATATGTGTCGCTCGGTTTTTATGCTCGCTTTTGCAGGCATCAAATCATAAAAACCGATGACTATTGATCCAACGGCGCGGTTTTGAGACAATGACCTTACGGCACTTGGCTGGGTGGGGGCTGATTCTTGCAGCAAGCGCTTGGGAATGAGTGGATCCATGACGTCTATCGCTGTGCGATGGAAGAGCAGCCTTGGGAAGTTGCGCTGCGCCCTCTGATGGCGGAGTTGCGTGCCACTTGTGCCGGTGTGGTGAAGCATTCCATCGCACCGACTGGCGCCGAAGTCCTTCTGCGTGTTGACGTCGATCCGGGCACTGAACAGGCCTACGTCCAGACATACGTCCACCAGAACCCGGTGATGAACTGCCTGTCGGCCATGCCGCTTGGGCATGTGACGACCGGTTCCGGTGCGGTGGATGAGCGGTTCTATTTCTCGAGCGAATTCTACAACAGCTGGCAGAAACCATCCGGGTACGCGGACAACATGGGGATCTCCCTCGCGCGCCGGAATGGCCAGTTCGTCATGTTGTCGCTGCCCCGCGATTTTGATGCCGGCCTTTATTCGCGGGAAGAAATCAGCGCGGTCCTGCCCTACGTGCAGCATCTCGTCCGCGCCTTCAACATCTGGCTGCGACTGACCTCAACAGAGGCGCATGCCGGCTGGGTGTCCGAGGCTTTCGACCAGTTGGCTCAGGGCCTGATCATCATCGGCGATGACCGGGTGATCCTCTACGCAAACAAGGGGGGCGAGAAGATCCTGTCCGACATCGGGCCTCTGCAGCGGACGAATTTCCGCCTGCGAATCAAGGATGAGACGGCCTCGGACAAGATTGATGCGATCCTTCGCCTGTTTGAGTCGGGCGAGGCCAGCGAGACCACGGACTACGCGGTCGCAGTTCCCCGTGGGCCGGCCCGTTCTCCGCTTTTCCTGCGTGTGCAGCCTCCGCTGGGATTGCGGCCTGGCCAGCGCACCTTCGGCCTGCCCAAGGCAGTCGCGTTCCTGCATGTGGTCGATCCTGACGAAAGGCAGATTCAAAGCCTCGCCGCCTTTTCTCAGGCTTATGGGCTTACGGGGGCCGAGCAGCGATTGGCCGAAGCACTGGTGCGCATTGAATCCATTGTCGACGCTGCCAGGGCCGTTGGCGTGAGCGAAGCGACGGGGCGGACGCAGATGCAGAGCATCTATGCAAAGACCGGCGCAAGAAGTCTGGCGGGACTGCTGGCCCAGATCTATCGCAATACGCTCCCGTGACACGTTTGAGGCGGACGCTGCCTCAACGCTGAATCCGTCTGCCGACGACCTCATCGGTTCCGATGATGAAAGGCGTCCCTGCGCGGCCCTAACCTTTGGGCAACCAACAGGCAGGCAGGGCGGTTTGAAGTAGCAATCCCGACTTTTGACGATCGGCAGCCGCCCGCCGCTCCGGAAGCGGAGGCGCCTTGGAACCATGCCCGGTCCGGCCTTGCCGACAGTCGCGGAATCTCCAGACCGCTTCGCCTTTCTGTGAGTTTGCCGAGGTGACCCATGAGACCGACCATCCGCCTGAACGCGTCCTCCGATACCGGCGTCTCCCAGACGGATCGGATCACAAGGAACACGCAACTCCTGCTCTCCGGCACGGCGAACCCCAATGCGCTGGTCACCATCTTCGACGGATCGGATGTCGTCGGGACCGTTCTGGCCCTGCCGAACGGCAGCTGGCAGTTCGAGACAGGCCTGCTGGACGACGGCCTGCACAACCTGACGGCTGTGACCTTCACGTCGCCGACGGTCAGGGAGACGTCGGCAGCGCTGGCCGTCACGGTTGATACGACGACGATGAAGCCGAGCATTTCGCTGGCCGCCTCGTCTGATTCAGGGGCAAGCAGCACGGACAACCTGACCAACAAGCCAAACGTCATCCTGAATGGAGGCGGAGAGGTCGGCGCCCGGATCGAGATCCGGGATGGCGCTGTCCTACTCGGGACAACGACAGTCAATACTCTCGGCAAGTGGCAGTTCAATGCCACGAACCTGACGGAAGGCGACCATCGCCTGACCGCCACCGCGATCGACAAGGCGGGCAACGTCGCACAATCCGATTCCCTGGCGATCCGGGTCGATCGAACGCTCTCAGCGCCATCGATCCAGCTGCAAGCGGGTTCGGACAGCGGCCGGAGCGGTTCGGATTTCATCACCCGCAACACCTCGCCGACCGTCGTCGTCGCCAGCGAGGCAGGGGCGACCGTCCAGCTTTCAATCAATGGCGCCCCCGCATTGACAGCGGTCGCCGCGGAGGATGGCCGCGCCACGTTCCAGCTCAGCGAACTGCCGGATGGCGCCTATCGTATCTCCGCGACCGCGACGGACCGTGCGGGCAACACCAGAACGACGCCGACGCTTGAGCAGAAGATCCTGAAGGTCGATACGTCCGTCGTCGCTTCGAAAATTGACCTGACCGCATCAAGCGATACCGGCGAGAGCGCAACGGATAATGTCACTGCAGCACAGGACATAGTTCTGAATGGCAACACGGAAGTCGACGCAACGGTCATCCTGCGGCGTGATGGCGTTGTCATAGCCAATCTGCAGGCGGACGCCACTGGCCGCTGGACATTCATCGACGCAGGCATTCCCGAAAAGCTGGGCGCCTATATCTACACCGCCTCCATCTTTGACATCGCCGGAAATACTGCTCAAGTCACAACTGGGGTGGTTGTTGACCGGGCCGCGCCACGCAAACCTACGTTCGACTTGCCGAGTTCGATGGATACGGGCGCGTCAACAACGGACAATGTCACAAGCCTGACGTTGCTGGGAAACAGTCTCGTACTGACAGGCACAGCCGAAGCCGGCAGAACAGTGGAAATATTCCGCGATGGCGTCGCTACACCCATCGCTCGCGTGGTTTCTGTTGATGGCACATGGTCGCATGGATTTGCCAATGCCTCCGGCAGCCTCAGGCCCGCGGCCGATGGAACCGTCGTACTGCGCGCCCGCACAATCGATCTTGCCGGCAATGCAACGATGTCGGACGATTTCACCCTGCGCCTGGATTCCACGATTGGCCCGCGCACCATCGACCTGCTTGCGGCCTCCGACACCGGCATTTCCGACACGGACAACTTCACGGCCGACAGGACACCGGTCTTCACCGGCACGGCCGAGGCAGGCGCACGGGTCGAGCTGTTCATCGATGGCGTCAATGCTGGCACGGTGACCGCGGATGCATCCGGTGTCTGGTCGCTGCGCACGAACGAGCTCGCGCCCGGCGCCCATTCGGCGTTGGCCCGCACCACCGACGTCGCCGGCAATACGGGAAACACATCCCCCCTCGCCTTTACGATCACTGGCGATCCGCGCGCGCCGACCATCGATCTTGCCGAAGGTTCGGATACCGGACTGTCGCGCCTGGATGGCATCACGTTCGGGCGCGGCAATCCGACGACGCAACAGTTCCTCAATCCCGTATTCGCCGGCACCGCATCCGCCGGAGCGACTGTCTCCGTGATCGAAGGCGGTACGACGCTCGGCACGGTGGTTGCCAATTCGGCCGGCCGATGGACCTTGCAGATGCCGGATGGTTCGCCGCTGCTGTCCGAAGGCCAACACGAGATCACTGCGATATCCATCGACAGAGCCGGCGTGACGACGACATCCGGACCTCTCGAGATCACGATCGACCGCTCGACGACGTTTAACGCGTCGTCCCTGTCGATCGACAACAGCATTCGGCTCTCGACAACTGCTTTCGAGACATCCGACGCCGATCTCGTCCTTCGTGGAATCGCAGATGAGCCGGGGTCCCTGATCCACGTCCTGCTTGGGAATGTGGTGATAGGGTTCTCCGGGACGGGACCAACGGGGAGCTGGTCTATCCCGTTGCCCCCGCTTTCCGACGGCCTGCAGCGACTGAAGGTGGTGACGACGGACATTGCCGGGAACAAGGCTGGAATCGACCTTTCGATCCTGGTCGATTCGACCACGCAGGCGCCGACCATCGATCTCGGCTCATCCAGCGATACTGGCGCGTCCAGTTCAGACAACATCACGAACAGGGACATTCTGACGCTTTCGGGCACGGCCGAAGGGAGGTCGGTTGTCACCATTTTCGATGGCGATACGGCGATCGGCACCGCAACGCCCCGGGGCGGCAGCGCGACAACCAATGGCGCCTGGACGTTCTCCGCCTCAGGTCTGGCGGAGGGGGTCCACAACCTGCGTGTCGAGGCTCTGGACGCATTCGGCTTAAGGCAAGTCTCCGATACTCTTGCGGTCACGATTGATCGCACGGCGCCCGGCAAGCCGACGCTCGTCCTCGACGCGGCGAGCGACAGCGGCTTGTCGAACACCGACAACATCACCAATGCATCCATTCTCACCCTGCGAGGCGTCGCAGAGCCGGGCGTGCGCGTGGAGTTGCTGCGTGACGCGCCGATACCGCAGGTCGCTTCTGGTTTCGCAACTGCAGACCCGTCAGGCAATTTCAGTTTCTCGATTTCAGCGGACCGGATGATCGCTGCGCCGACCGGATTCATCGTTCAGGCTGTCGATACGGCGGGCAACATTTCCCGATCCGATCCGCTGAAAGTGACCATCGACACGGCGGGGCCGACGGCCGGCACGCCTCTCCTCTCGACATCGTCCGATACGGGCATTTCCGCGACCGACAACCTAACCCACGACACGACGCCGACCTTCATCGGGCGGACGGAGGCGGGCGCTCGGGTTGAATTGAAGATCGACGGCGCAATCGCAGGAACGGCGTTTGCGGATGCGGCGGGCGACTGGTCCATCACCGCGCCCGGCCTGGCTGCAGGCTTGCACACCGCCATGACGACGATCACCGATGTCGGCGGGAACGGCACGGACAGCAGGACGCGATCCTTCACGATCGACGATGCGACCGTGAGTCCAACCATCGACTTGACCGCATCCTATGACAGCGGTCGCTCGAGCACGGACAACAACACGAGGATCGTCGATCTCGACTCGTCCGATTTCGCGCCGCTGTTTCAAGGTACGGCGGAGGCTCTGGCTTCCGTCACCGTCACATTCGGGGGGCGGCAGATTACCACGACGGCGAATGCGCTCGGCCTCTGGAGCGTCGCCGGCAGCCAGTTCGCAAGCCTCGTCTTGGCTGAGGGCCTTCATGATGTCTCGGTCAGCGCAACGGATCGGGCCGGAAACGTGGCCAGCGGCGTGCCCCTGCAGATCACCCTGGACTCCACCGCGCCAGCGCGCTTCAACGTTCTCCTTGATCCCGCATCGGACAGCGGCGCGCCGGACGGCGCCTTCGACGGAGGTGTTGCGGCTTCTTATCTGACCAACGATCTGACGCCGACCTTTACCGGCGTCGCCGAAGCCTTTTCGGAAGTGCGGCTGATCCGCAATGGCGCGGGCTCCATCGGCTCGACGATTGCCGATGCGCAAGGCGCCTGGTCCTTTACCCCCGCCAATCCCATTGGCAGCCATGGCCAGTCGATTGCGGTCGACGCCAGTGTGACGGATCTGGCAGGGAACGTCAGCGCCGCCTTCGGAGCATTGATCCGGTTCGACACCGTCGCGCCGAACATCAGCATCACCACGCCGAATTTTGCGGCAACGGATACGACGCCCGATATTGCAGGCGTCACCGAAGCCGGCGCGACCGTTGAGATCTTCCGGTCTCGCCAGGGCGAAGCTGGTGTCCGAAAACTCGGAGAAACGACTGCCGCTGCCGACGGCGGCTGGCAGTTTGCCGCACCCGAACTGGTGGACGGCTTCTACAGCTTCTATGCCACGGCGACTGACGTGGCGGGCAATATGCGGCCTTCAACAGTTCTTTTCCGCACCATCGAAGGGCTGGTGGTCAGACCCACGATCGACCTGCTGCCGCAATCGGACAGTGGCCAATCGAGCACAGACAATGTCACCAATGCCAATGTCCTTTCGCTCAGCGGGACGGCGGCCCCCAATGCGGCGGTTGTAGTCCAAACGCTTTCAGGCGGGCATTTCGTCGAGACAACCGCCGATTCATCAGGTGTCTGGCGCGCAGATCTGGGCGGACTTGGCGAAGGCTCGATTTCGATTGTCGCCAGTGAAGGAACCTTGGTGGCGCCTTCGACAAACACCTCCACCCCCCTGACGGTCACCATCGATCGTACCGCGACCGTGACAGCGATAGACCTTGGCACCGATTCCGACACCGGGCTTTCTCCCACGGACAACATCACGAGTGACGCAACGCCCTCGTTCTTCCTGACAGCCAGTGAGCCCAATTTTCTGGACCCCAGCAGGGGTTCGTTCGGCGAGGTGCTCATCGACGGCAGCGGGTCGCCTATTGCGCTGGGCGCGAACCTGTCGGTCACCCTGCCTTCACTGGTCGATGGCGCGCATTTCATCGAGTCGCGGCTGGTCGACAGGGCCGGGAACGTTTCGACGCAGCGGTTGGATTTCGTGATCGACACGACGACGGTCGCTCCGACGCTGGCCCTGGACGCCGGGCAGGATACCGGCAATTCGGCAACGGATGGCATCACCCGGATCCCGACGATGGCCTTTGTCGGAACTGCCGAGCCCGGCGCGCTCGTGCAGATCGTCGTCGAAGGCACCGCTGCCGATGGCTCGGCGGTGAATGGCTCCTTCAGCTCCTTTTTTGTCGATGCGACAGGCACTTTCCAGCGCTCGATGCCGCAGGGATTGCCCGACGGCACCTATGTCTTGACGGCTCGCGCGACCGACATAGCCGGCAATGAAGCGGTTTCCGCGCCCTTCAATGTCACTCTCGACACCTTGACACCCGTGCCGACGCTGGAGCTCGCGCCGGACGTGCCGACGATCAACTTCAAGGGTCTGCCATACGTTACAGCGTCCAGCTTCGCGGTTCAGGGAACTGCAGAGGCGGGTGCGACCGTCACCGTTTCTGACGGCGGGATCGTGCTGGGCACAGCATTGGCGGCAGGCGACGGCACCTGGAGCTTCGATGTCTCCGGACGGGCACCGGGGCCTCGCAGCCTCTCGGCGGTGGCAGTGGACGTCGCCGGCAACAGCGCAGCCTCGGCAAGCCTTGCTTTCGGAGCCGCGCTCACCGGCAACGCGTTCGACAATCTGCTCATCGGCACTGCAAACGACGAAGTCATTCTCGGCCTTGGCGCCAATGACGTCCTGCGCGGGCTTGCGGGCGACGACCTGCTCGATGGTGGAGAAGGCAGCGATACGGCGGACTATTCCGTCGGCCCGACGGGCAGCGTGACGGCGAACCTGACGCTTGCCGGCCCGCAGGCTATCGGCGGTGGCGCAGGCGCGGATACGTTGGTCTCGATCGAGAACCTGATCGGTTCCAATTTCAACGATACGCTCATTGGCGATGCCGGTAACAACGTCCTCGAAGGCGGGGTCGGCAATGACGACCTCTTCGGTGGCGCAGGCCTCGACACGGCGAGCTACGCCAGCGCGTCCGGGGCGGTTGAAGTCAAGCTCCTGAAGAACCCGGCCGCCGGCCAGCCCAACGGACTGACCTTCTTCTTCGGGGGAGGCTTGGCCGCGGGATCCGACCGGCTCTTCGACATCGAGAACCTCACGGGCAGCGGCTTCAACGATCGCCTCGAGGGCGACGACCGTGACAACGTCCTGTCCGGAGGTGCCGGCAACGACACGCTCACGGGCGGCGCCGGCAACGACGTGCTCAACGGCGGCGAGGGCAACGATACCCTGATCGGCAATGTCGGCAACAACGTGCTCAACGGCGGCGCCGGCGACGACACGATCCTGGATGGGAACGATGGCGTGGCGGCCACGACCACGGCCACGACGACGATCGACGCCGGCTCGGGCGACGACCGGATCGAGATCGCCTCGACGGTCTTCGCCTCCGGCTCGATCGACGGCGGCGAGGGGACGGACGTGCTGCTCGGCGCCAATGCGACGCTGACGAACCTGACGCTGTCGAACATCGAGATCCTCGAGACGCAGGCGCTTCCGGTGATCGGTCGTGCCGCTCAGTTCGAGGCGTTCGATACCATCCGGCACTCGGCGGCCGATCTCACCACCCGCGTGGTCCTGACGCTGGCCGTCTCGGGCACGGCGACGACGCTCGATCTCGTCGACGAACTCGCGCTGGCGGGCGGCGGCAACCGGGCGGTCCTGGTCAACGGCACGTCCGACGACGAGACGATCACGACGGGTGCCGGCAACGATACCGTGAACGCCGGCAACGGCAACGACACGCTCGACGGCGGCGGGGGCAACGACACGCTGAACGGCGGCAGCGGGGCGGATCGCTTTGTGTTCGGCCCCGGAGGCGGCGCCGATACCGTGCAGGACTTCCTGCGCGGCACAGACAAGATCGACCTGACGGCCTACGCATCGCAGGGAATCGTCGGCAGGGTCGACCTGAGCTTCACCGATCTGGGGAGCAACACCCGGATTTCGTTTGCGGATGGTAGCACGATCACGTTGAACGGTGTCAGCGATCCTGCCTTGCTGACCGACTCCGATTTCATCTTCGGAGCCGCCCTGACGCCGATCGGCGCCTTCGACGCGCCGGGCGAGATCATGCCAAACCTGCCATTCGTGGGCTCAGACGGCGCAGCCATCAATCTGCTCGATACGGCCGGTGGGGCGCGCTTCCTTGTCCTGTCTGTCTGCGCAGAATGGTGCACACCATGTTTCGGTTACTCGGCCGATCTGGGTGCTGTTGCTGCGAATGCGGGCCCCGATTTCGCCTTTGTCGAAGTCCTGATCGAGAACCAGGACCAGCAGCTTTCGCAGACGGCGGATGCGCTGCAATGGCGTGACCGCTTCGGCCTGACCATCCCTGTCCTGACCACGGATGGCGATGCCCAGGCGATGACGAACTTCGTGCGCGGTGTAAATGCCGCCGCCATCCCCTTGTACTTCGTCATCGATGCCGCGACCGGCGAAATCGTCGACCGATCCACCGGCTACAACACCGTCAACGAGCGCGTGCGCGAGCTGCTGGATATCTCTGGCGGCACCCACCCGGTTTTTGGTGCAGCACCGGTCGTCCAGAACGATGCGTATGTCGTCGATCAGGATCAGACAACTGCGATCGCTTTGAGTGTGCTCGCCAATGACAGTGATCCTGAAGGCAACGCCTTGATTGCGTCCCTCGTTGCAGGTCCCGCCCATGGTTCGCTGGATCTGTATGATGATGGCACCTTCACCTATACACCGCAGACCGGCTACACCGGGTCCGACTTTTTCACGTACCGCGCGTCCGACAGCTTCAATTTCAGTGAGATCGGGACTGTCGCGCTGACGATTGAAGTCCCTGATGATGATCCGCCAACCGCCATTGCCATCGATGGTCTTGCGGCAAACATTCGCGAGAACGATCCGAACGGCTTCGTTGCAGTCGGCCAGGTGCGTGTGATCGACCCCGATGTGCAACCGGAGTTCAGGAACAATCCGGTCACGTTGTCAGGCGATCCTCGCGTCGCGTTGTCCGGTGACCAACTCTTCGTCTTTGCCGATGCCATCGACTTCGATGCGGGCGATACCGAGATCACGTTCACGCTGAGCACCGGGCCGATCTCCAGGACCGTCACGATCCCTGTCCTGGATCAGAACGAGGCACCGGTCGCCGTCGATGATGGGCCGTTCCAGGTGAGCCCAGGTCAGGACCTCTCGATCCATGTTCTGGATCTGTTGGCCAATGACAGCGACGTCAATGCAGGTGCTGTCCTCGAGATTTACGCGGTCGATGACGCCGTGAATGGCACTGTTGCGCTGATCGATGATCACGTCGTCTTCCAGGCGGACAACATCGCCTCTGCCGAGGGCTCGTTCAGCTACTTCGTTCGTGACAACCAGGGTGGCACGAGCGGAGCGACGGTCCTGCTCAACATCCAGCCCTTCGATGTGTTCCTGTGATGGCATCCGACAGTTGCTCCGGCCACTGCTTCGCGCCGTATTCCACGAAGGGCCCGACCATGACCGAGGCCGTCTGATCCTCGCCGGATCGAAGGCGCATCGGGCATTCGCGACTTTCGGCTCTCCCTGAGGAAGGGGCTTTGGCCTGAGCCCGGGAAATCGCCCGCCGTTTCTGCCAGAACCGGAAAATCTTCGGTTCGAGAGTGGCTGGTGCCGGCGGAGAGGATCGAACTCCCGACCTTCGGTTTACAAAACCGCTGCACTACCGCTGTGCTACGCCGGCCCCGGGGCGGCGTCGGCGACGCGTCCCTGAGCCTGCCTTCTACCCGCTGGCGGCGGCGATTTCAAATCGTCCGGCGTGGCGAAGACATCGGTAGCGCGATGGGGAAACGGCGGCGTTCCGGCCTTTGCCACCATCACGCGGCGGCCCGCTTCACCGGCCGTTAACCAGTCGCGCGCCTTATGGTCGCCCAAGTTCTTTGGCTCATGCGTCGCCAACGTCCGGTCGGCCGGACCCGCGTCGAACCCTTCAGGGGTTGCGCTGGTCGGGCTCTCTGGCACATCTTCGGGGGACCATGTGCCAGGCGTATCAAGGCTCTTGCGTATGCGTGACCTGACCCGCGGCCGTTCCGGCAAGCCTGCCCGCCCCGCCCGGCAGGACGGGCCCCGCTTTCCCTGGCTGACCGTTCTCGCCGTCTCGGCAGGCCTCGCAGGCCTCGCGACCTATTCGCTGCGCGGCGACAAGGGGGCCGTGGCGCTCGCCGCCATCACCGCGGTGGAGACCGGCTCGCTCGCCGACCCCAGGCCCTCCTTCGCCGCCCTCGGCTCCTTCGCTCCGCTGCTCGACCCGGCGCTGGCGCTCGGCCATCCGCCGGCGACGCTCGCCGAGAGCCGCCCGCTCGGGGCCCACTGGCAGCCTGCCGCGCCTGTCGCCGTCGCCCGTGCCGCACCCGAGGCCGCACCCGCGGCGCGCCCGAACGTCCTGGCTCTCGCCAGCCTGCCGGGCCGTGAGGCCGGACTGCCCGAGGTCAGCAGCCTGATCCAGCCGGCCCCCCTCCCCCCGGCGCGGCCGCAGGCGCAGGC
>NZ_JBQVQL010000026.1:0-47823 GCF_052440005.1 Phreatobacter sp. | reverse complement strand
GGATGGGCCCGGCCGCCGATCGCGTCAGGGCGGGAGGCGCGTGATGGCGCCCGCCTCTCTCGCGCTCCGCCGGGCGCTGCGCGACGGCCTCGTTGGCCATGCGCCCCTGGTCGAGGTCCTCGGCGGGCCGAAGATCTGGGACGAGCCGCCGCGCGACGCCGCCTTTCCCTATGTGACGCTCGGCGAGGCCCGCGTCACCGACTGGTCGACCGGCTCCTCCTCCGGCCACGAACATGCACTGACCCTGCATGTCTGGTCGCGGCAGGGCGGCCAGACCGAGGCTCAGGTGGTGGCGGGCGAGATCATCGCCGCCCTCGAGCAGGTGCCGATCGAGCCCGTGGGCCAGCGCCTGGTCAACCTGCGCTTCGCCACGGCCGACATCCGCCGCGAAGACGATGGCCGCACCTTCCACGGCGTGGTGCGGTTCCGGGCCGTGACCGAGCCGGCGTGAGGGCCGCGGAGCTGTAGCGATCACCTCTCCCCGCCGGGGAGAGGTGAAGGGGCGGCCTGCAACCCGGTCCGCGCCTCGCTCATCACGGCTCACCGCTCGCAGCGAGGCTCTCCCCGCCACCCCCGATCAACCCCACAAGGAGACCCCCATGGCCGCCCAGAAGGGTAAGGACCTGCTCGTCAAGATCGCCGACGGCGACGGCTTCGTCACCGTCGCCGGCCTGCGCTCGCGCCAGCTGCGCTTCAACGCCGAGACCGTCGACGTCACCCACGCCGAGAGTGCCGGCCGCTGGCGCGAACTGCTCGGCGGCGCCGGCATCAAGCGCGCCGCCGTCTCCGGCTCCGGCATCTTCCGCGACGAGGCCTCGGACGCGCTGATGCGCCAGGTCTTCTTCGACGGCGCGATCCGCGATTTCCAGGTGATCCTGCCCGACTTCGGCACCGTCGAGGGCGCCTTCCAGATCACGGCCCTCGAATTCGCCGGCAACCACAACGGCGAGGTGACCTGGGACATGGCGCTGGAGAGCGCCGGCCCGCTCGCCTTCGCCGCCGCCTGACGCCCTTTTCGCGAGGAGAGCCCCATGCCCAACGTCCGACGCGGCGAGATCGAGGCCGAGCTCGGCGGCACCCGCCGCCGACTGGTCCTCACCCTCGGCGCCCTGGCCGATCTCGAGGCGCATTTCGAGGCCGGCGACCTCGTCGAACTCGCCGAGCGCTTCGGCTCCGGGCGGCTGGCGGCGCGCGACCTCGTCGCGGTCATCGGCGCCGGCCTGCGCGGTGCGGGCGAGACCGTCAGCGACCGCGAGGTGGCGGCCCTCGCCGTGACCGGCGGTGCCGCCGGCTATGCCCGCATCGTCTCCGACCTGCTCGCCGCAACCTTCGGCGGTGGGGCTGATACGGCGGCCTTCGACGGGGAGGGGAGGCAGGCGGGATCGTCCGCCGGCCCTTTCGCCGCGCCGCCGAGCCCTTCCCTTGGGACGACGTGATGCGCCTCGCCCTCGGCCGGCTCGGCTGGCCGCCGGACACGTTCTGGCGGGCGACGCCGCGCGAACTCGCCGCCGCCATCGAGGGCCGGTTCGGGCGCTCGGGTGGCGCCGCGGACCGCCCGACCCTCGACCGCCTGATGAAGGCCTATCCCGACTGAGGACCCATCCATGACCGCCGTCGACACCCTCTCCGTCGAGATCACCGCCGACACCTCCGCCTTCCGCCGCGAGATCGGCGAGGCCGACAAGCTGGCGCGCGGCTTCGGCACATCGATGAGCCGCGCCTTCGCCAATGCCGTGGTGAAGGGCCAGGACCTGGGCTCGGTGATCTCCACCCTCGGCCAGCAGCTCTCCGCCATGGCGCTGCGCGCGGCGATCCGGCCCGTCGCCGACGGGCTTTTCACCTCGTTCCAGGATCTGATGATGGGCTTTCGCGGCCTCGGCGCGGGCGTCCAGGCGGAAGCGGGCGCGCTCTCCGGCCTCGTGCCCATGGCGCGCGGCGGCGTCATCGCGGCGCCGACCTACTTTCCGCTGCCCGGCGGACGCACCGGCCTGATGGGGGAGAGCGGCGCCGAGGCGGTCATGCCGCTCGCCCGAACAGCGGACGGGCGGCTCGGCGTCGCCGCAGGTGGCGGCGGCGGCGGGCGGCCCGCCGTCGTCATCAACGTCACGGCCACGGACGCGGCGAGCTTCCGCCGCTCCGAGGCCGAGGTGACCGCCATGCTCGCCCGCGCCGTGGCGCGCGGGCGGCGCGGCCTGTGAGAGGCCGTCAGGCGGCCTTCTCCATCAGCGCGACGATCTCGTCGAGCAGGTGCAGGCGCTCCTTCTTCAGCTCCTCCGCCGTGTCGTCGGAGGCCGGCGCCACCTGGGAGTCGATGCGGTGAATCTCGCGGTTGACCTGATGGTAGCGCTCGGCGAGCCGGGCGAAATGGGCGTCGGACTGCTTCAGCTTCGAGATCAGCGCCGCCTTCTCGGGGAATTCGGCGGCGAGTTCGTGCGGGGTGTGGCTCACGCTTCGGGTCTCCTGTTGGGATGGCCGCACCATCGCCCGGCGCCACGCCGCCGGCCTTGTTCAGGATCAAGCGGAGACCCGCGATGCAGGCCTTTCACGAGGTGACCTTTCCGCTCGACGTGGCGCTCGGCGCCTCAGGCGGCCCGGAGCGGCGCACCGACGTCGTGCTGCTCGGCTCGGGGCGCGAGGAGCGCAACGCCCGCTGGGCCCATTCGCGCCGCCGCTACGATGCCGGCTACGGGGTGAAGAGTCTCGCCGGGCTGCAGGCGGTCGTCGCCTTCTTCGAGGAGCGGCGTGGCCGTCTCCACGGTTTCCGCTTCCGCGACCGGCTGGACCACGCCTCCTCCCAGCCTGGCGCGGCGCCGTCGCCCACCGATCAGCCGATCGGCACGGGCGACGGCGAGACCTCGGTCTTCACGCTCGCCAAGACCTACGGCCTCGGCCCCGGCGCCTATGTCAGGCCCGTCGCCAAGCCGGTGGCCGGCTCGGTGCGGATGGCGGTGGCGGGCATCGAGACGGTGGACTTCACGCTCGACGCGACGACAGGGACGGTGACGCTTGCGACCCCCCCTCCCGACGGCGCGGCGGTGACGGCCGGCTTCCTCTTCGACGTGCCCGTGCGCTTCGATACCGACCGGCTCGACGTCAACCTCACCTCCTTCGCGGCGGGGGAAATCCCCTCGATCCCGCTGGTCGAGATCAGGGTGTGAACCATGCGCGCCATTCCTCCCGCCCTGCAGGCCCGTCTCGACGGCGGCTGCACCACGCTCGCCACCTGCTGGATCGTCCGCCGCGCCGACGGCGCCGTGCTCGGCTTCACCGACCATGACCGCGATCTCGTCGTCGCCGGCGTCACCTGCCGCGCGGCAAGCGGCTTCGACGCCACCGCCGCCGCCGAGAAGCTCGGCTTCGCAGCCGGAACCGCCGAGATCGCCGGTGCGCTGGTGGACGAGGCGATCGCGGCCGCCGACATCCGCGCCGGCCGCTACGACGGCGCCAGGGTCGAGGTCCACCTGGTCGACTGGACCGATCCCGCGCTCTCGGTGCTGCCGCGCGGGATGACGCTCGGCGCCGTCACCCGCGAGGGGCCGGCCTTCCGGGCAGAGCTGCGCTCGCTCTCCGCCGGGCTGGACGTCGAGCGCGGCCGGCTCTTCACCCCGCGCTGCGGCGCCGATCTCGGTGACGCCCGCTGCGGCGTCGATCTCGCGGGTTCCGGCCGGCGCGCCGCGGGGACCGTCATGGCGCTGGTGGACGGCGCGCCGATCGTGGCGGGTCTCGCAAGCCTCGCCGGGGACGACCTGGTCGGCGGCCGCCTTACTGTCGAGAGCGGGCTCGCGGCGGGCTTCACCGTCGAGATCGCCGCCGCGACGCCGGTCACGGACGGGGTGAAGCTGACGCTCTGGCAGACATCGCCGGACCCCCTGGCGACGGGCGACGCGGTCCTCGTGACCATCGGCTGCGACAAGGCCTTTGCCACCTGTCGCGACCGCTTCGCCAATGCCGCGAACTTCCGTGGCTTCCCGCACATGCCCGGCATCGACCGCATTCTCTCGGTGGCGCTGCCGGGGGAAGGCGGACACGACGGGTCGGTGGCGGGGCGCTAGCCCCATCGGTCTGCCGCCGCCCCGTTGTCCGGTCGGCGTCAGCCGACGCCTCGGCCGATTCTCCCCCTTGCCGGGCAGGCGCCGTTTCACCTCTCCCCGGCGGGGAGAGGTCGGCCGAAGGCCGGGTGAGGGGGCTATCGCCCTCCATAAAGTACTCTCCCCCTCACCCGCCTCGCACACGCTCGGCGACCTCTCCCCGCCGGGGAGAGGTGAAGCGGCGACGCCTGCGCCCGCACAAACGCGGTCAAAGGGCAGAGGCGAGGGTCCTCTCGCACCCCCGCATCCCCGCCGCCTGAACCCATCCGGATCCCCCATGCCGACACGCGCCGCCATCGTCGCCGCCGCCCGTTCGTGGCGCGGCACGCCCTACCGCCACCAGGCCTCGCTCCAGGGGATCGGCTGCGACTGCCTCGGCCTCGTCCGCGGCGTCTGGCGGCAGGTGATCGGCCCGGAGCCGGTCTTCGTGCCGCCCTATACGCCCGACTGGGCCGAGGCCCACGGCCGCGAGACCCTGGCCGAGGCGGCGCGCCGCCACCTCGTGGAGCTCGATCCGCGGGAGGCGCTGCCCGGCGACGTCGTCCTCTTCCGCTGGCGCGAGGGCTTTCCCGCCAAGCACTGCGCCATCCTCACCGGCCCGGCGACGCTGATCCACGCCCACGACGGCGCCGCGGTGGCCGAAGTCGCCTTCGCGCCCTGGTGGCGCCGCCGCCTCGCCCACGCCTTCGCTTATCCCCATCTCGACCCGGAGACGCCCTGATGGCCGCCCTCGTCCTCTCCCTCGCCGGCGCGGCGCTCGGCGGGAGCTTCGGCGCCGCGGGGGTGGTCGCCGGCCGCCTCGCCGGGGCGCTGGCGGGCGCGGTGATCGACCGGGCGCTGTTCGGCGCCCGTCCGCCCGACGGGCCGCGGCTGAAGGACCTCGACGTCCTCTCCTCCACCGAGGGCGCCCCGATCCCGCGCGTCTATGGCCGCATGCGCATCGCCGGCCAGGTGATCTGGGCGACGAAGCTCACCGAACAGGCCTCCGGCGGCGGCAAGGGGAGCCCGCGCGGGCGCAGCTACAGCTACACCGCCAATCTCGCCGTCGGGCTCTGCGAGGGGCCGATCGCCGGCGTGGGCCGCATCTGGGCCGACGGCAAGGAGCTCGACCAGGCCGGCCTCACCATCCGCGTCCACCGCGGCACCGAGGACCAGCCGGCCGATCCGCTGATCGTCGCCAAGGAGGGGGCCGGCGACACGCCGGCCTATCGCGGCCTCGCCTATGTCGTCTTCGAGAACCTGCCGCTGGACGATTTCGGCAGCCGCATCCCGCAGATCACCTGCGAGGTGGTGAGGCCCGTTGGCCGGCTGGAAGAGATGATACGCGCCCTCGTGGTCATCCCCGGCGCCACCGAGTTCGGTTACGAGCCTGCCGTCCACAGCCGCGATTTCGGCCTCGGTCGCTCGGCGCCGGAGACGCGCCACACCACCCGCGACGGGTCGGACTTCAGCGTGGCGATGGAGGAAGCGCAGGCGCTCTGCCCGAACCTCACGAGCGTCTCTCTGGTGGTCGCCTGGTTCGGCGACGATCTCCGGGCTGGTCAGTGCACCATCCGCCCCGCCGTGGAGCGGCGCGAGAAGGAGGTGGCGGGCCTCGTCTGGGAGGCGGCGGGCGAGACCCGCGCCACCGCCCGGCTCGTCAGCGAGGTGGACGGCAGGCCCGCCTATGGCGGCTCCCCGTCCGACGCCACGGTCATCCGCGCCATCCGCGACCTCAAGGCGCGCGGCCTGAAGGTGACGCTCATCCCCTTCGTGATGATGGACGTGCCGGCGGACAACGACCGGCCCGACCCCTGGAGCGGCGCGAGCGGCCAGCCGCCCCATCCCTGGCGGGGCCGCATCACCTGCAGCCCGGCGCCGGGGCGGCCCGGATCGCCCGACGGCAGCGCCGCCGCGGCGGACGAGATCGCGGGCTTCCTCGGCACGGCCGCGGCCTCGGATTTCACGGTGGCGGGTGACGTGGTCACCTATGCCGGCCCGGAGGAGTGGCGCTACCGCCGCTTCGTCCTGCATCTGGCCGCCCTCGCGCAGGCCGCAGGCGGCGTCGATGCCTTCCTCGTCGGCTCCGAGATGGTCGGGCTGACGCGGGTGCGCGGCGCCGCCGGCCATCCCTTCGTCGACGGGCTCGCGGATCTCGCGGGGCAGGTGCGGGCGCTTCTTCCCGACGCGATCCTCTCCTATGCCGCCGACTGGACCGAATATGGCGGCCAGGCCCGCGGCGCCGACCTCGACTTCCCCCTGGACCCGCTTTGGGCCCATGCGGAGATCGGCGCCGTCGGCATCGACTGGTACGCACCACTCGCCGACCGGCGCGACGACAGCCCCGGCTCGCCCTATGACACGGAGGCGCTGGCGGAAGGTTTCGCGGCCGGCGAGGGCTTCGACTGGTATTACGCCTCCGATCTCGACCGTGCCGCGGGCTTGCGAACCCCGATCACCGACGGTCTCGGCAAGCTCTGGGTCCACCGCCAGAAGGACCTCGTCTCCTGGTGGTCTGAGGAGCACCGGCCGCGCGTCGGCGGCGTCGAGACGGCGGCGACCGCCTGGATGCCGCGGTCGAAGCCGATCTGGCTCACCGAACTCGGCTTCCCCGCCGTCGACCGCGGCGCCAACCGCCCCTCGGTCTTCCCTGATCCCAAGTCGAGCGAGAGCGGCCTGCCCCCCTTCTCCTCGGGCGACCGCGACGACCTGATCCAGCGCCGGGCGCTGGAGGCGGTGCTGTCACGGCTCGATCCCGCCTTCGGCGGCGCGGCAGAGGCGAACCCCGTCTCGCCGGTCTATGGCGGGCCGATGGTCGACCCGGCCCGCATCGCGCTCTGGGCCTTCGACGCCCGGCCCTGGCCGGCCTTTCCCCGCGCCACGGACGTGTGGGCGGACGGTGCCAACTGGGAGACCGGCCACTGGCTCAACGGCCGCCTCGGCTCGGCGCCGGTCGGCGATCTGATGCAGGCCGTGATGGCGGAGTACGGGGTCTCAGCGGTCGACGCCGGCACGGTCGAGGGCGTCCTCGACGGCTTCTCCATCGACCGGCCGATGAGCGCCCGCGACGCGCTGGAGAGCCTCGCCCGCGCCTTCGGCGTCGAGGCGGTGGAACGCGGCGACGGGCTCACGCTCCTCGGCCGCCCCGCCCCGCCGGTGGCGAGCCTGTCGACCGACGGTCTCGTCGACGAGGACGAGCGCCATCCGCTCTCGGTGACGCGCGGTGAGACGGCCGACCTGCCGGCGGAGCTCTCCATTGCCTTCGCCGAGACCGATGCCGACTTCCGCGCCACCGCCGTCACCAGCCGCCGCATCGCCGGCGGCGGGAGCCGCGTCTCCGGCCTCTCGCTGTCGGCCGCCGCCGATCCCGGCGAGATGACCTTGCGGGGGGATGGGTTGCTGCACCGGCTCTGGGCCGCGCGCGACAAGGCGGTGTTCGCCCTGCCGCCCTCGGCGCTGCGCCTCGAGCCCGGGGATGCCGTGACGGTCGCCGGGGCGGAGGGCCCGGCGGCGTTCCGCCTCGCCGCCCTGGAGGGCGGGCTGATGCGCCGCGCCGAGGCCGAGAGCCTCGCCCCACAGGTCCGGGCGCGACGCCCGCGGCCCGACCGGCGCGCCTATGGCGGCCCGGCCGGCACGGGCAGGCCCGCGGTCGCCATCCTCGCCTTGCCGCCGCTTTCCGAAGCCGAACCCGTGCCGCTCGCCTGGTGTGCCGCCGCCGCCGACCCCTGGCGCGGACCCTTTACGGTCTGGCGTGGCGGCGAGGGGCTCGGTGACGAAGCGATCGGCACGCTGGAGCGGCCCTCGCTGATGGGCCGCACGCTCACCCCCCTCGGCGCGGGTCGCCCATGGCTGTGGGACCGCGGCGCGTCGCTGACGGTCGAGCTCGTCGGCGGCGCGCTGGCCGGCCAGCCGGAGGCGGCGGTGCTGGGCGGCGCCAATGCACTGGCGCTCGCCCATCCCGACGGCGGCTGGGAGGTGCTGCAGTTCCGCGACGCGGTTCTGCTGGCGGCCCGCACCTATGCGCTGTCGCAACTCATCCGCGGCCAGCGTGGCACGGAGCATCTCACCGGCCCCGTGCCGCCGGGGGCGAGCGTCGTCATGCTCGATGGCCCGCTCGTTCCGCTCGGCAGCGGCCTCGACCTCGTGGGGCGGCCCTTCCGCTACCGGATCGGTTCGTCCGTGCTGCTCGCTGCCGATCCCGCCGTGGCGGAGGTAGAGGCGACCGCCGACATGACGGCGCTCACCCCCTTCGCGCCGGTCCACGTCCGGGCGCGGCGCGAGGCGGAGGGGATCCGCATCTCATGGATCCGCCGCACCCGCCTCGGTGGCGACGGCTGGGACGTGGCGGAGGTCGGCCTCGGCGAGGCGGCCGAGCGCTACCTCCTCACCATCCGCGCCGCCGACGGCGCGCCGCTGCGCAGCGTGGAGACCGCCGCACCGGCCCATCTCTATCCCGCCGCCGATGAGGCTGCCGACTTCGGCGCGCCGCAGGCGGCCCTGCGCCTCTCCATCGCCCAGGTCTCGGCGGTTGCCGGGCCGGGCCATGCCCTCGACGCCGTTCTCGTCCTCTGAGCCGGCGTCCCCGTCCCGTGCAAAGGAGCAAGACCATGTCCGACCTCTCGACCCTCAAGCCGATCCTCGCCAGCCGCACCGTCTGGTCGAGCCTCGTCGGCCTCGCCTGCCTCGTCGCCTCGGTCTTCGGCGTCGAGACCCAGCTCATCGACCAGGGCGCGCTCACCGAGGCGCTGCTCCAGGCCGCCACCGGCGTCAGCTTCGCGGGCGCCATCGTCTTCCGGGTGCTGGCCAGCACGAAACTGACACGGTGACGCGCTCACGCGGATCTGAACAGCCATTCATCCGGGGTTCAGCCCGCGCCACTAGCGTGACGCCTTCATTCCGGCCACGATCCCCCATGACCCTCGCCCGCACATCTGCGCTCGCTTTCGCCCTGGCGGTCTGCGCCGGGCCGGCGCTCGCGCAGATGTCGTGCCTGTCGCCGGCCGAGCGGCGCGCCGCCATCACCGACGGGCAGGCCATTCCGCTGGCACAGGCGCAGCGCGCGCTGAGGGCAGAGCACCGCGGCGAGGTCATCAATGCGCGGCTCTGCCGGGCTGGCAACCAGCTCGTCTACCTGCTGACAGTGGTCGCCCGGCATGGCAAGGTCATGCGCGTGCGCATCGACGCGACGAACGGCCAGATCGTCCAGGTGCGCTAGCTTTTCGGCCAGACCTCAGGAGACCTTCCCTTGCGCCTGCTCGTCGTCGAGGACGATCCGGATCTCAACCGGCAGATCACCACCGCTTTGACCGATGCCGGCTATGTCGTCGACAGGGCCTTCGACGGCGAGGAGGGTTACTATCTCGGCGACAGCGAGCCCTACGACGCCGTGGTCCTCGACATCGGCCTTCCCAAGATGGACGGCATCTCCGTGCTCGAGCAGTGGCGCCGCTCCGGCCGCACCATGCCCGTGCTGATTCTCACCGCCCGCGATCGCTGGTCCGACAAGGTGCAGGGCTTCGACGCCGGCGCCGACGACTATGTCGCCAAGCCCTTCCACATGGAGGAGGTGCTGGCCCGGCTGCGCGCCCTGCTGCGCCGTGTCGCCGGCCAGGCCACCAATGACTTCAATTGCGGCCCGGTGCGCCTCGACGCCCGCGCCGGCCGCGTCACGGTGGACGGCAATCCGGTCAAGCTGACCTCCCACGAATACCGCCTGCTCGCCTATCTCATGCACCAGCAGGGCAAGGTGGTCTCCCGGACCGAACTGGTCGAGCACATCTACGACCAGGATTTCGACCGTGATTCCAACACCATCGAGGTCTTCATCGGGCGCCTGCGCAAGAAGCTCGGCGTCGAGGTCATCCAGACGGTGAGGGGCCTCGGCTACATCCTCCAGCCGCCGACGCAGCCCGCCGCGAGCCCCTGACGTGGCCGCCGCGCCCCGCGCGCCGTCGCTGGCGCGGCGCCTCTTCCTGCTCGCCCTCACCTTCGCGGTCGTGCTGCTGACGGTCACCGGCATCGTGCTCGCGGCGGTCAACCGCACCGCCGTGGAGCGCGGCTTCGACCGCCGCATCCAGGTCTATGTGAAGCTCCTCATCGCCGACATCGCCGGCGCGGTGGACGACCCCACCATCGTCGTCGGGGCCAATCTCGGCGAGCCGCTGTTCGAGCTGCCGCAGTCCGGCTGGTACTGGCAGATCGTGCGCACCGACGCCGGCCGCAACGAGGTGCGCGCCTCGCGCTCGCTCTTCGACGGTCGCCTCGCGACCCTCGGCCCGGAGGCCGCCGCCGACGGGCCGACGCGCTCGCGCGAGGGCTATATCGAGGCGCCGAACGGGGTGCGCCTGCGCGCCGTCGAGCGCATCGTCGAGCTTGGCGAGGACGGCGACTTCACCATCGTCGTCGCCGGCCCCGCCGACGACATCCTCTCGACCGTCCGCGGCTTCAACCTGATCCTGGTGGCGACGCTCCTGATGCTCGCCGTCGGCATGGGCGTCTCGGCGCTGCTGCAGGTGCGCGTGGGCCTCGCGCCGCTGCAGCGGCTGGTGGGCGGGCTCACCGCCATCCGCGCCGGCGAGCAGGAGCACCTGGAGGGCGACTTTCCCGTCGAGATCGGGCCGCTGGCGCGCGAGGTGAACGCGCTGATCGACTCGAACCGCGAGATCGTCGAGCGCTCGCGTACCCATGTCGGCAATCTCGCCCATGCGTTGAAGACGCCGCTTTCCGTCATCCAGAACGAGGCGTCGGGCCGCGACGACGCGCTTGCGCTCAAGGTCGCCGAACAGACGCGGGTGATGCGCGACCAGGTCAACCACCATCTCGACCGGGCGCGCGCCGCGGCGCGGGCGCGCGTCGCCACCACCGTGGTGCCGGTCGCCGAGGTCGTCGACAGCCTCGCCCGCACCCTCCAGAAGGTCCACCGCGACCGCGACCTCGACGTCACCGCGGCGGTGCCGCAGGAGGTGATGTTCCGCGGCGAGCGCAACGACCTCGAGGAGATGGTCGGCAACCTCGTCGACAACGCCTGCAAATGGGCCGCCGGCCGCGTGGTGGTTTCCGCCGAGCGCGAGCAGAGCCCGACCTCGGCCGATCGCGCCTTCTTCTGCGTCATCGTGGACGACGACGGCCCCGGCCTCACCCCCGAGGAGCGCGAGGCGGTCGGCCTTCGCGGCCGCCGGCTCGACGAGACCAAGCCCGGCTCGGGCCTTGGCCTGTCCATCGTCGCCGAGCTCGCCGGCCTCTACGAGGGGAGCCTGCGCCTCGACGCCGCTCCCCTCGGCGGCTTGCGCGCCGTGCTGCGCCTGCCGGCGGTGTGACGGGCCCGCCGATCCGGTCGGCGCCTTTGCTCGCCTCACCCTCGCGCTCAGGCCTCCGGTCCGTCACCCCCGGCGAGGCCGCAGGCCGAGGGAAGGGGATACCCGGAGCGGACACGTCCAACCGGACGGTGCGGATGACGGGCGCGGATGGCGTTTCGCCCTGCAACCCCTGGATCCCCTTCGCGCTGCGCTCGGCCGGGGATGACGAGCAGTGCGTAAGCCGAACGCCGCAGCTTCCGTCCCCCTCCCCATCACCGACGGTATCGCGCCCGTTTTTTGCCGCATTCCGCTGGACATTGGCCCGGTCAACATCACGCCGGCCCAGAGCCGGCCCGAACCGGGTTCCATCCATGCGCCTCCGTCTCGTCGCCGCCACCGTCCTGATCGGCCTCACCGTGGCCGGCTGCGAAACCCGCGAGCAGTCCGGCACCGCCGTCGGCGCCGTGGCCGGCGCGCTCATCGGCTCGCAGTTCGGCGGCGGACCGGGCGAGCGCCTGGCGGCGGGCCTCGCCGGCGCCGCCATCGGCGGTCTCATCGGCAATGCCATCGGCCGCGATCTCGACGCCCAGGATCGCCAGCGCGCCTACGAGGCCGAGCGGGTCGTCTGGGTCGAGGGCCGCCGCTCCGAGTGGCGCTCGGAGAAGGCCTACGGCTATGTCGAGCCGGGCCGGACCTACTACCGCGGCGCCGCCTACTGCCGCGAGTACACCCACACGATCTATGTCGGCGGCCGGCCGCAGACCGCCGTCGGCACCGCCTGCCGCAATCCCGACGGAAGCTGGACTCCGGTGGGCTGAGGCTCCCGCAGCCACCACTTCTTAACGTCGGCGGGTTACTTTCGGGCACGATGACCGAAGCCGCCGTCACCAGACAGGACAGCGCTGCCGCTCCCTCGTCCATGGAGCGGTTGCGCGCCTATCTGTCGGCTTTGCCCGACTCGGCCAAGCAGCTGCTCTCCGCCGAGATCGCCAAGGCCAAGGCCCGCGGCGAGGAGGTGCCGGGCGGCGACCTCATCGTTGCAGCCCTGGGCCTGGCTGCGGCTCCGGCCGCGCCGGCCAAGGCGCCGGGCAAGACGGCACCCGCCGACGAGGCGCCGCGGGAAGACGCGGCGCCTCGCCTGCTCTTCCGTCCCCTCGACCCCTTCCTCATCGACGAACGGCTGGAGACCAAGGTCCGCGGCCGCATCATGCGCGCGTCGCTGCCGGCGATCTGGACCTTCCTCAAGCGCGACCTGCAGCCGGACGCGTCGGCGGCCCTCGAGCAGGTCTGCCGCAAGGCGGAGGTCGACGGCGACGAGATTCCGGTCGCCGCCGCCATCGCCGATTTCCTGCCGAAGTTCAGCACGGCGGCCTATGCGGCTCTCGAAGTCGCCTCCTCCGGTGAACTCGAGCGCAAGCGCCTCAACGTGCGGCTCGGCGACGAGCGGGTGCGCGAGGACCTCGCCGACGTGCTGGCGGTGCTCAACGATTCCACGGTGATCGCCGCGGTCGTCGCCAAGGCGCCGAACTCGATCAAGAACCTCGCCGACGAGGGGCTGGCCAACGCCCGCAGCATGCTCGACCCGCTGGCCGCCTCGCGCCCCGGCCTGCTGCCCTTCAGCCTCGCTCTCATGCAGGCGCGGCTGGTCCATCGCGCCCAGCTCGTCCGCCTCGCCGTCTCGGCCGCCGACAGCGACGAGCCGAGCAAGATCTCCGCCAACCCCTACCGCGCCGCCGTCGAGCTCGTCATCGCCGACATCGAACGGGCGACCCAGCGTGTGTCGCGGGCGATCAAGGAGGGGCGCGGCGACCGGGCCGCCGCCGGGATCAAGGAATTCCACGATTCCGTCCGCTCGCTGCGCACCGACATGAGCCTGACCGGTGACGGTCCGTGGCAGCGGCGCATCGCCAAGCTCCGGGCCGATCTCGCGGCCCTTCTTTCCGCCGAGATCGAGGGGGTGCCGGGCGAGGTGAGGCGCCTCCTGCGCCCGCGCCAGCGCAGCGACCAGCCCATGCAGCCGATCACCGAGGAGGTGGTCGCCGAGGTCGAGGCCCGCCTCGACCTCCTCAACACCTGCCGCAGCCATGCCTCGGAGATCGCCCTGAACGAGATGACCACCCGCGTCTTCTCGGAAATCCAGGGCTATCTCGACCCCACCCTGACGCAGCTGATGGAGAACATCCGCTCGGCGCCCGACGTGGACCGGGCCCTGAAGATCAGCCAGATCGAGGCCGCCGTGCGCTTCTCCGCCCGCATCTTCGGCGCCAGCTATGCCCAGCTGCTGCAGAAGGCCGCCGACGTCGCCATCAACAGCTCCAAGGCCTCCGGGCGCTGACCTCGCCGACTTTGCGCGACATCAAACCTTCCGGAGCGCGACAACCTGAGCGTTGTCCCCCGGGGGCGGGTGCTTTATTTAGCATCATTCGAGGGTGGGTGCCCGTCGGCGCCCCTGCATGACGGGACGTTCCCCCAAGCCATGGAAGGCTCCCTGACGATCTGGCTCGCAATCGCGGCCATGACTGCCGCGGCGATCTTCGCCGTTCTCATTCCCCTGTCGCGTCCGACGCGCGCCGCTGCCGCCGAGATGGACGTCGCCGTCTACAAGGATCAGCTGGCGGAGATCGGCCGCGACGCGGAGGCGGGCCTCATCGGCGCGGCCGAGGCGGAGGCCGCGCGCGTTGAGGTTTCGCGCCGGCTGATCGCCGCCTCCGAGCGCATTGCGGCAACGGCCGGCGAGGGCGCGACGCGCCGCCGCCGGATGGTCGCGGTCGGCGCCATCCTCGTCATTCCCGCCATCGCCGCCGTCGCCTATGGCCTCAAGGGCCAGCCCGGCTATTCCGGCCAGCCGCTGGCCGAACGCCAGCGCGCCGAGCCCGCCGCCACCGACATGGCGGGCCTCATTGCCCGCATCGAGGCCCATCTCGCCGCCAATCCCGGTGACGGTCGCGGCTGGGAAGTGGTCGCCCCCGTCTATCTGAGGCTCGGCCGGGTGCCCGATGCGGTCCGCGCCCGGAGCAACGCCCTGCGCATCCTCGGCGCCACCGCCGACCGAGAGGCCGACCTCGCCGAGGCCCAGACCCTCGCCGCCGGCGGCGTCGTCACCGCGGAAGCCAAAGCGGGCTTCGAGCGGGCGCGGGCGCTCGGCCCCGGCCATCCCAAGGCGGGCTATTTCATCGGCCTCGCCGCCGAACAGGACGGCAAGCCGGACGAGGCGCGCGCCCTCTGGGGCAGGCTCGTGGCGGAGGCCCCGGCCGGCGCACCCTGGGTCTCCCTGCTGCAGGCCGAGATCGCCCGGCTCGGCGGCACCCCGCCGCCCGCTCCGGCCGCCGCGGCGCCGGCCCCGCCCGTCATCCCTCCCGAAATCCGCACCATGGTGGAAGGGCTCGCCGCGCGCCTCGCGGCCGACGGGTCGGATTTCGAGGGCTGGATGCGCCTCGTGCGCTCCTATGTCGTCCTCGGCGACGCCGCCAAGGCCCGCGAGGCCGCGGCCAATGCCCGCCAGCGCTTCGCCGGCGAGGCCGACAAGATCGGCCGCCTCGACGGGCTGGTCAGCGAACTGGGGATCGGCGGCACATGAGCACCACCGGCACGCCCGTCTTCGTCCGCGGCGGCATGACCCGCAAGCAGCGCCGCCTCACCCTGATCGGCATCGCGTTGGCCGTGCTCGGCCTCGCGGCGGGTCTGGTGCTCTATTCGCTCTCCGGCTCGATCACCCTGTTCCAGTCGCCGACCGACATCGTCGAGAAGAACCTCCAGCCCGGCGCGCGCATGCGGCTCGGCGGGCTCGTCGAGGCCGGCTCGGTCCGCCGCGGCCAGAACATGGAGGTTGCCTTCACCGTCACCGATGGCCGCAACTCCATCCCCGTCGCCTATCGCGGCATCCTCCCCGACCTGTTCCGCGAGGGGCAGGGCGTCGTCACCGAGGGCGTGCTGGGGCCTGACCGGTCGTTCCGCGCCGACAGCGTGCTCGCCCGACACGACGAGAACTACATGCCCAAGGAAGTGGCCGACAGCCTGAAGCGGCAGGGCCACTGGAAGCCGGGCGATCCCGCCCCCAATCCGAATGCTCCGGCGAGGTCGCCCTGATGTCCCCCGAGATCGGCCATTTCGCCCTCGTCCTCGGCCTCGCCCTGGCGCTGGTCCAGTCCATCGTCCCCATCTGGGGCTCGCGCCGCGGCGACGCCGCCCTCATGGGCACGGCGCCGCCCGTGGCCCTCGGCCAGTTCGCCTTCGTGGCGCTCGCCTTCGCGACGCTGACCTACGCCTATCTCGTCTCCGACTTCTCGGTCGAGAACGTCTTCCAGAACAGCCATTCCACCAAGCCGCTGATCTACAAGATCTCCGGCGTCTGGGGGAACCACGAGGGCTCGATGGTCCTCTGGGTGCTGATTCTCACCCTGTTCTCGGCGCTGGTCGCCCTGTTCGGCCGCAACCTGCCGCTCACCCTCAAGGCCAATGTGCTGGCGGTGCAGGGCTGGATCACCGCCGCCTTCCTGCTCTTCATCCTGAAGACCTCGAACCCCTTCGCCCGCATCACGCCGGCGCCGATGGAGGGCCGCGATCTCAACCCGCTGCTGCAGGACGTCGGCCTCGCCATCCATCCGCCGCTGCTCTACCTCGGCTATGTCGGCTTCTCCATGTCCTTCGCCTTCGCCGTGGCGGCGCTGATCGACGGCAAGCTCGACGCCGCCTGGGCGCGCTGGGTGCGCCCGTGGACCCTGGTCGCCTGGATCTTCCTCACCGCCGGCATCTCCATGGGCTCCTACTGGGCCTATTACGAGCTCGGCTGGGGCGGCTGGTGGTTCTGGGACCCGGTGGAGAACGCCTCCCTGATGCCCTGGCTCGCCGGCACGGCGCTGCTCCATTCCGCCATCGTCATGGAGAAGCGCGAGGCGCTGAAGGTCTGGACGGTGCTGCTCGCCATCCTCACCTTCTCGCTCTCCCTCCTCGGAACGTTCCTCGTCCGCTCCGGCGTGCTGACCTCGGTTCATGCTTTCGCAGTGGATCCCGAGCGCGGCGTCTTCATCCTCGCCATCCTCGTCGCCTTCATCGGCGGCTCGCTGGCGCTCTATGCGTGGCGCGCGCCGACGCTGAAGCAGGGCGGCCTCTTCGCCCCCGTCTCGCGCGAGGGCGCGCTCGTCCTCAACAACCTGTTCCTCACCGCCTCCTGCGCCGCCGTCCTCGTCGGCACGCTCTATCCGCTGGCGCTGGAGACCCTGACCGGCGCCAAGATCTCGGTCGGCCCGCCCTTCTTCAACTGGACCTTCGGGCCGCTGATGGTGCCGCTGATGATCGCCATGGTCTTCGGGCCCTTCCTCGCCTGGAAGCGCGGCGATCTGCTGGCGGTGGCGCAGCGCCTGACGCTGGCCTTCGCCGCCGCCATTCTCGCGACCCTCGTCGCCTATGCGGTCACGACCGGCGGGCCGGTCATGGCGCCGCTCTTCGTCGGCCTCGCCGCCTATGTCATCGTCGGCGCGCTGCTCGACATCGCCGAGCGCATCCAGCTCTTCCGCGCGCCGGCGGCCACCAGCCTCGCCCGTGCCCGCGGCCTGCCACGCTCCGCCTGGGGCGCCGCCATCGCCCATGCCGGCGTCGGGGTCATGCTGCTCGGCATCGTCGGCGAGACCGCCTACAAGCAGGAGACCATCGTGCAGATGCGGCCGGGCGACAGCGTCTCCGTCGCCGGCTACGACATCACGCTCCAGGGCCTCGTGCCCGTCCAGGGGCCCAACTACCGCGATCTGGTGGCGCGGCTCACGGTGCGCGAGGGCGGTGTCGACGCCGGCACGCTCGCCCCCGCCAAGCGCGTCTATACGGCCCGCGCCATGCCCACGACCGAGGCGGCGCTGAAGACCCGCGGCGTCTCGCAGCTCTACGTCTCGCCGGGCGATGCCGGCACGGACGGCTCCATCGCCCTGCGCTTCTTCTACAAGCCGATGGTGCTGCTCATCTGGATCGGCACGCTGGTGATGATGCTCGGCGGCGTCCTGTCGCTGTCCGACCGGCGGCTCAGGGTCGGCGCGCCGAAGCCCTCGGCCCGCCGCGCCGCCGCCATGCAGCCGGCGGAATAGGCGATGCGCGTCATCGCCCTCCTCCTCACGCTGCTCACCGCGACGCCCGCCTTCGCGGTCCTGCCGGGCGAGCGCCTGGCCGATCCACGCCTCGAGGAGCGCGCCCGCGCGCTCAGCCAGGACCTGCGCTGCATGGTCTGCCAGAACCAGTCGATCGACGATTCCGACGCGCCGCTCGCCCGCGACCTCCGGGTGCTCGTGCGCGAGCGGCTGACGGCCGGCGACAGCGACCGGCAGGTCGTCGACTTTCTCGTCTCCCGCTACGGCGAGTTCGTGCTGCTGCGCCCGCGCTTCGGCTGGCACACGGCGGTGCTCTGGGGCGCGCCGGCGCTCTTCCTTATCGGCGGCGTCGGCTATCTGCTCATGGCCGCCCGCCGCCGACGGTCATCGCCGGCGGCAGGTCCCGCCCCGCTGACGGACGAGGAAAAGGCCAAGCTCGCGGTCATCGTCGGGGCCGACCAGCCGGGCAGGACCTGATCATCGCGCCGCCGGGTTCGGAAACCCGGGCGGGCCGCGGACCTCAGCGGCAGACATAGCCTTGCCCGTTCCAGCCCGGCGTACCGCTGCGGCAGGACACGCAGACGGGATTGCCGCCGGTCGCGTGGGTGACCATGGTTCCGCTCGCACACCGGGCACAGACCGTTCCGCCGGTGGCGCGGGTCGGCGAATATCCGGCCGGACACCGTCCCGAATAGCTCTGGACGCTCGCGTGGCTCACGCTTGCCGAAGGTTGCGCCAGAGCCACGACCACCGTCGCTGCGAGGCTGGCGGCCGCAAACAGGGAAGCGAGAGCGGCATGCTGGGCGGATTTCATGGGTCGTCTCCTCGGAATCCGGGGGGAACGGATCGAAGGATAGGAGCGCGGCGGCCCTCAGCCTTGCGCTGCGTCAACGAACCCGGAGCCCTGTGGCCGGGCCGGACGGTCACCTTACGAAGATGTAATGTCCCCGACAGGATCGCGTAATCCGCTCTCCGCCATGGTCCCCTCACACACGGCGCAGACCCCGTGTCCCCTCATTCGTGGAGATTCCCCCATGACGTCCCGCATTCGCGCCGCGCTTCTCGGCACCGTCGCAGTCGCTGCCGTCGGCGCCGGCGTCCTGGCCTTCGAGCCCGCCCGCGCGCCCTTCGTCGCCAGCGCCACCGCCCAGGGCGCGATCACCGCCCCCAATTCCTTCGCCGACGTCGTCGAGCGGGTGAAGCCCGCCGTCGTCTCCGTCCGCGTCACCCAGGCCGCCCCGCAGGCCATGAACTACCGCGAACTGCCGGGCATGGACGAGGACGAGAACGGCCAGATGGAGCGCTTCATGCGCCGCTTCGGCGAGCAGTTCCGCAACGATCCCCGTTTCGGCGGCCCCGGCGGCCCCGGCATGCCCGGCGGTCCCCGCGGCCCCGGCGGCCAGCGCGGCATGTCGCAGGGCTCCGGCTTCTTCAACTCCGCCGACGGCTTCATCGTGACCAACAACCCCGTGGTGCGCGGCGCGACCGAGGCCGACATCGTCCTCGACAGCGGCCGCACCGTGAAGGCCAAGGTGGTGGGCACCGACCCGCGCACCGACCTCGCCCTGCTGAAGGCCGAGGGCACGGACTTCCCCTTCGTGCGCTTCGCCGCCTCCGCCCCGCGCATCGGCGACTGGGTGCTCGCCGTCGGCAACCCCTTCGGCCTCGGCGGCACGGTCACCGCCGGCATCGTCTCCGCGCGCGGCCGCGACATCGGCTCGGGTCCCTATGACGACTTCATCCAGATCGACGCGGCGGTGAACCGCGGCAATTCCGGCGGCCCGACCTTCAACGCCAACGGCGAGGTGATCGGCGTCAACACCGCCATCTTCTCGCCCTCCGGCGGCAATGTCGGCATCGCCTTCGCCATACCCTCCGAGACGACCAAGACGGTCATCGCGGCGCTGCGCGAGGGCGGCACGGTCGAGCGCGGCTGGATCGGCGTGCAGATCCAGGCGATCACCCCGGAGATCGCCGAGGGCCTGAAGCTGCCCAAGCCCGAGGGCGCCCTCGTCGCCGGCGTCCAGGCGGGAAGCCCGGCCGCCAGCAGCGAGCTGAAGCCTTCCGACGTCATCGTGGCGGTGGACGGCCAGCCGGTGAAGGACGCCCGTGAGCTCAGCCGCCGCATCGCCGCGGTCCGCCCCGGCACCACGGTTCGGCTCACCGTCATCCGTGACGGCGCAGAGCGCGCCTTCCCGCTGACCCTCGGCCGCCTGCCGGGCGACCAGGCCTCGGCCCAGCAGCCCGGCCGTCGCGCCCCCCGTGGCGAAATGGCGCCCGAGACGGCGCCGGCCGCACCGCGCCTCGGCATGTCGGTGGAACCGGCCGGCCGCGGCGAGGGCATGGTCGTCACCGAGGTCGACCCGTCCGGGCCTGCCGCCCAGCGCGGCATCCGTCCCGGCGACGTCATCCTCGACGTTGCGGGCCGCTCGGTCTCCTCGCTCCGCGACGTGCGGGAGGCGCTCACCGCCGCCCGCGCCGACGGCCGCCGCTCGGCCCTCATCCGGCTGCGCTCCGGCGAAGGCCAGCGCTTCGTCGCCATCCCGCTCAACCCGAGCTGAGGCGAGGCCATCCGGCGTCGAACCTTTTCGACGCCGGCCACCACTCACGAGTGATCCCGGCGCGGCATCCCCAGTCGCCCCCCGCCGGCCTGGATCCACTCGAGCGGGGCGGTCGGATCTCCATGTCCGGCCGCCCCGTTTTTCCGTCGTTTCGCCGGCCCCGTCTCGCACAGCGCCCGAGAGCCCGTGTAACATGCCCTCCATGCGGATTCTGATCATCGAGGACGACCGCGAGGCGGCGTCCTATCTCGTCAAGGCCTTCAAGGAGGCGGGCCACGTGGCCGACCACGCCGCCGACGGCGAGGACGGGCTCGCGATGGCCTCGGACGGCCCCTACGACGTGCTGATCGTCGACCGCATGCTGCCCAAGAAGGACGGCCTCTCCGTCATCGCCGACCTCAGGGCCGCCGGCCGCGACACGCCGGCGCTCATCCTCTCCGCCCTCGGCCAGGTGGACGACCGGGTGAAGGGCCTGCGCGCCGGCGGCGACGACTACCTGCCCAAGCCCTATTCCTTCTCCGAGCTCCTCGCCCGCATCGAGGTGCTCTCCCGCCGGCGCACCTCCGGAGCGCCGGAGACCGTCTACCGCGTCGGCGACCTCGAGCTCGACCGGCTGTCGCATCGCGTCAGCCGCGGGGGCGAGGAGATCATCCTGCAGCCGCGCGAGTTCCGCCTGCTCGAATTCCTGATGAAGAACGCCGGCCAGGTCGTCACCCGCACCATGCTGCTGGAGCACGTCTGGGACTACCACTTCGATCCGCAGACCAACGTCATCGATGTCCACGTCTCGCGGCTCCGCGCCAAGATCGACAAGGGCTTCGACAAGCCGCTGATCCACACGATCCGTGGCGCGGGATATACGGTGCGCCCGTGACCGCCGCTCCCGCGCCGCCCGGCGCCGCCGCGGCAAGGACCGTGCGCCGCATCTCCGGCTTCCGCTCGCTCCTGTCGACGACCGCGTTCAAGATCATCGCGGCCTATCTGTTCATCTTCGTGCTCTTCGCCGGCTTCGTCATCGGCTGGCTGGGCTTTGCCACCCAGCGCCAGCTCACCGACCAGCTCACCGAGACCATCACGGCGGAGGTGCGCGGGCTGGCCGAGCAATATGCCATCGGCGGCATCCGCCGCCTCGTCGAGGTGGTGGACGAGCGCGGCAACCGCCCCGGCGCCTCTCTCTACCTCGTCACCACCTTCGCCGGCGTGCCGCTGACCGGCAACATCGGCGAACTGCCCGCCGGAACCCTCGCCCGCCAGGGCTGGATCGAGACCGATTACCGCCGCGCCGGCGAGGACACCGCCGACCGGCCGCACCGCGCCATCGCCCAGGTCTACGGCCTTCCCGGCAACTTCCGCCTGCTCGTCGGCCGCGACCTCGAGGAGCGCGACCGCATGCGCGACATCTTCGGCCGCGGCTTCCGCCTGTCGCTGATCGTGGCGCTCGTCCTTGGCCTGCTCGGCGCCTATTTCGTCACGCGGCGTGTGCTCAAGCGCGTCGATGCCATGACCGAGATGTCGCGGCGGATCATGGAGGGCGACCTGACGGGACGCCTCCCGACGGCCGGCTCACGCGACGAACTCGACCGGCTCGCCGGCTCCGTCAACGACATGCTCGCCCGCATCGAGGCGCTGATGGCCGGCATGAAGGAGGTCTCCGACAACATCGCCCACGACCTCAAGACGCCGCTGACGCGGCTGCGCAACAAGGCGGAGGAAGCCCTCCGGATCGGCGGCTCTGATTCAGCCTACCGCGCCGCCCTCACCGGCATCATCGAGGAATCCGACGGCCTCATCCGCACCTTCAATGCGCTGCTGATGATCGCCCGCGCCGAGGCCGGCAACCAGCGCGAAGGCATGGTGCCGCTCGACCTCGCCGAGATCGCCCGTGGCGTCGCCGAGCTCTACGAGCCCGTGGCGGAGGAGGCCCACGTGACCCTGACCGTCACGGCCGCGCCCGTAACCGTCACCGGCAACCGCGAGCTCCTCGGCCAGGTCGTCGCCAACCTCCTCGACAATGCGCTGAAGTATGGGGCGTCGGGCTCCGGCGGGGAGATCGCCGTCACCGTCGCCGCCGAGGACGGCGAGGCCGTCGTCACCATCGCCGACCGCGGACCCGGCATCGCCGATGCTGACCGGGGCCGTGTGCTCGACCGCTTCGTGCGGCTGGAGACGAGCCGCTCCCGGCCCGGGTCCGGCCTCGGCCTCAGCCTCGCTGCGGCCGTGGCGCGCCTGCACGGCGGGCGGCTCGTGCTCGACGACAACCGGCCGGGTTTAAAGGTCGCGCTGCGTCTGCCACGATCGGCCGATGACCCGAGCGCCCCCGCCCGACCCGTCTGATTCGTCCACAGGCCTCGCCACGCGGCTGGCGGCCGCCCCGGTCCTGCCGAAAGGGGCGACGGCGGCAAGGCGCATCGCCGGCTTCCTGGAGGGCGTCGACGACCCGGTGCTGCGCGCCGCCCTCGACCAGATGCTGAAGGCGCCGAAGCCCCGCGCGCTGGTGGCCGGCGTCCTCGCCCATTCGCCGTTCCTCGCCGGCATCGCCACCCACGACCCCGCCCATCTCCTGGCCGTCCTGACCGAGCCGCCGGAGGCCGCCTTCACGCGGCTCAAGGCCGAGGCGGTCGCCGCCTGCCGCAAGGCGCGCAGCGACGAGGGAGTGGGGCGGGCGCTCCGGCGTTTCCGCGCCCAGGTGGCGCTTCTGGTGGCCGTCGCCGACATCGGCGACGTCTGGCCGCTGGAACAGGTGACGCGCGCCCTCACCGAGACGGCGGATCTCGCCGTCTGCGAGGCCGTGGCCCACCTGATGCGCGACCTCGCCGACCAGGGCATCCTCGCCCCCGCCGACCCGAAGCAGGCCGAGGCCGGCTCCGGCTACATCGTGCTGGCCATGGGCAAGCATGGCGCCTTCGAGCTCAACTATTCCAGCGACATCGACCTCATCGTCTTCTTCGACCCTGCCGTCGCGCCGATGGCGGAGGGCAAGGACGCCCAGCCCGCCTATGTGCGGCTCACCCAGCGGCTGGTGAAGATCCTCCAGGAGCGCACGGCCGACGGCTACGTCTTCCGCACCGACCTGCGCCTGCGTCCCGACCCCGGCGCCACGGCAGTGGCGATCTCGACCCCCGCCGCCTTCCACTACTACGAGACGATCGGCCAGACCTGGGAGCGCTCGGCCTTCATCAAGGCACGGCCATGTGCCGGCGACATCGCCGCTGGCGAGGCCTTCCTGAAGGAGATGCAGCCCTTCATCTGGCGCAAGTACCTCGACTATGCGGCGGTGGCCGACGTCCACGCCATGAAGCGGCAGATCCACGCCTTCCGCGGCCACGACGCGCTGGCCGTCGAGGGGCACAACATCAAGCTCGGCCGCGGCGGCATTCGCGAGATCGAGTTCTTCGTCCAGACCCAGCAGCTCATCGCCGGCGGACGCAACCCGGCGCTGCGGGTGCGGGACACCGTCACCGGGTTGCACCGCCTGCGCGAGGCGGGCTGGGTCACCGAGGAAACGCGCGAGGCACTGGAGCGCGCCTATCGCTTTCTGCGGCGGGTGGAGCACCGCCTGCAGATGGTGGCGGACGAGCAGACCCACAGCCTGCCCGAGACGACAGAAGCGGTGACCGGCATCGCCCAGTTCCTCGGCTATCGCGATCATGCCGCCTTCGCCGCGGCGCTGACGGCGGAGCTGCGCCCGGTCGAGGCCGCCTATGCCAAGCTCTTCGAGGCGCTGCCGCCGCTCGCCGAGGTCAAGGGCACGCTGGACCTGACCACCGATCCGCCGCGGGGGACGACGCTGTCGGCGCTCTCCGATCTCGGTTTCGCCGATCCCGCAGCGGCCGTTGCCACCGTCCAGGCCTGGCAGCAGCCGAAATCCGGCGGGCTTCGTGCGCGCGACGCCCGCGACCGGGTGGCTGAGCTCGCGCCTGCCTTGCTCGACGCCCTCTCGCGCACCGGCGATGCCGATCTCGGCCTGCGCGCCTTCGACCGGCTGCTCACCCGCCATTCCCAGCCGATCGAGCTTCTCGCCATCCTGCGCAGCCATCCGGACCTGCTGGAGCTCATCTCGCAGATCCTGGGTTCGGCGCCGCGCCTCGCCGATCTCCTCGGCCGCCGCGCCCATGTGCTCGACGCGCTGCTGGAGCCGGCCTTCTTCGGCGAACTGCCCTCCGACGCCGACCTCGCCGAGCGCCTCGCCGCCACCCTCGCGATGGCGCGCGACGCCGAGGACGTGCTCGACCGCGCCCGCATCTTCGGACAGGAGCAGCTGTTCCTCACCGGCGTCAGGGTGCTCGCCGGCACCGTCTCCGCCGAGGCGGCCGGCCAGGCCTTCGCGCGCCTCGCCGAACAGCTCATCAAGGCGCTGCACAAGGCGGTCACCGACTGGATCGTCGCCTCGCACGGCGCCATCCGGGGGATGCGCACGGCCGTGGTCGCCATGGGCAAGCTCGGCGGCCGCGAGATGACCGCAGGCTCCGACCTCGACCTCATCCTCCTCTACGACCACGACCCGAAGGAGAGCGCCTCCGACGGGCCCCGGCCGCTCAGCGGCGGGCACTATTTCGCGCGGCTGACCCAGCGGCTTATCAGCGCGCTCTCGGCGCCGACCAGCGAGGGCGTCCTCTTCGACGTCGACCTCAGGCTCCGCCCCTCCGGTCGCTCGGGGCCGGTGGCGACCCACATCGACGGTTTCCGCAGCTACCAGGTGAAGGAGGCCTGGACCTGGGAGCACATGGCGCTGACCCGCGCCCGCGTCATTGCGGCGACTCCCGGCTTCGAGACCGAAGTGACCGAGGCCATCCGCCGCGTCCTCACCACCAGGAGGCCGGCGAAGGCGACGCTCGCCGACATCGTCGACATGCGCAGCGCGATCGCCGAGGACAAGGGCGACGACAACCGCTGGGACCTGAAATATGCCCGCGGCGGCCTCATCGACATCGAGTTCATCGCCCAGGCGCTTCAACTCGTCCACGGCCATCGCCATCCGGAGATCCTGGACACCAATACCGTGCGCGTGCTCGACAAGGCGGCCGCGGCTGGCCTTCTCAAGCCGACCGAGGGCGACGTCCTGCGCTCGGCCTGCCGCTTCTACCAGCGGCTGACCCAAATCCTGCGGCTCTGCCTCGTCGAGGGCTTTGACCCCCAGACCGCCGCGCCCGGCCTGAAGCGTCTGCTGGCGCGCGCCGGGGAACTGCCGGACTTCGCGACGGTGGATGCCCATCTGGCGGAGGTGCAGCGCCAGGTGCGCAAGGCCTTCGTCGCCGTCGTCGGGCCGCTTTGAGAGGTTTTCAGGCGCCCTGCATCAGCCAAGTGCGTCCTTCGAGGCTCGCCCTGGCAGCGAGCGGACGCCAGCATCCGCATCTCGCCTTGGGCTCGCACCTCAGGATGAGGGGCGTTGCGTTCTGCATCAGGAACAGGAGCGGGGCGGCCATCGTCCCGCCGATGCAGCGCAAGACCTCCCTCATCCTGAGGTGCGAGCCCAGCGGCGATGCGTCAGCGTCGCACGGGGGTGAGCCTCGAAGGACGCACTTGCGCCGTGCAGACCGCCCCCGCCTCAGGCGGCGGCTTCGGCCCGCGGGCCGACGACCGGCAGGCGCACCACCACCGTCGTGCCGCGACCGACGGTGGAGCGGATGCGCAGCGACCCGCCGTGCATCTCGGCCAGGGACTTGGCGATGGCGAGGCCGAGGCCAGAGCCCTGGTGGTTGCGCGAGAACTGGCTCTCGACCTGCTCGAAGGGCTTGCCGAGCTTGTTGATGGCGTGGCGCGGAATGCCGATGCCGGTGTCCTCGATGGCGATGGCGATGATGCCGCGGGCCTTGCGGGCGCGCACCGAGATCATGCCGCCGCGCGGGGTGAACTTCACCGCGTTGGACAGGAGGTTCAGCATGATCTGCTTGATGGCGCGGCGGTCGGCCACGAGGTCCATGCCGACCGGCACCTCCGCCTCCATCAGGATCTCCTTGTCCGCCGCCATCTTGGAGACGACGCGCATGGTGTCCTCCAGAGTCTCCTCGAGACAGGTCTGTGCGAGCTCCAGCGACAGCCTTCCGGCCTCGATGCGCGCCATGTCGAGGATGTCGTCGATGACCGAGAGGAGAAAGTGGCCGCTGGCGTGGATGTCGCGGACGTATTCGAGGTACTTCTTGGCGCCCAGCGGGCCGAAATGGCCGTCGCGCATCACCTCCGAGAAGCCGATGATGGCATTGAGCGGCGTGCGCAGTTCGTGGCTCATGTGGGCGAGGAATTCCGACTTGGCGCGGCTCGCCTCCTCGGCCTGGGTCTTCTGCTCGGAATATTTCTCGGCGAGTTCCGCCAGCTGCTGGGTCTGCATTTCCAGCGCGTACTGGCTCTTCTGCAGGTCTGTGACGCTCGCCCTCAGCCGCTGCTCGCTGGCGGTGACGTGGGACTCGTGGCGCTTCAGCGCGGTGATGTCGGTGCCGACCGAGACGAAGCCGCCGCAATGGGTGCGCCGCTCGCTGATCTGCAGCCACCGCCCGTCGGCGAGTTCGACCTCGAAGTTGCGCGAGCCGTCGGGGTCGTGGGTGGGCAGGATATGGCCCTGCTTGATCTTGGCGCCGCCGCCGGCGGCGGCGAGCACGTCGCTGTAGCTGGCGCCCGGCCGGGCCTCGTCGTCGGCGAGGCCGTTGAGCTCGCGGAACTTCGAGTTGCAGACGACGATGCGGTTCTGGTCGTCGCAGACGACGAAGGCCTCCGAGATCGTCTCGATCGCCTCGCGGATGCGATGGTCGGCGGCGGCGTTGCGGGCGGCGAGTTCGAGCTGTTCGGTGATGTCGACGACGATGCCGACGAAGCGGGGATGGGCGACGCCGGCGAGCGTCAGTCCGCGGCCGCGAGCCCGCAGCCAGATCCAGCGGCCGTCGGCATGGCGCATGCGGAACTGGAAGTCGACGGCGTTGCGGGGATCGAGGTCGGTGAGCTCGGCGATGCCGCCGAGATAGCCGTCCTCCGGATGGAGGATGGGGAACAGCTCGTCGAAGGTGACCAGGCCCTCGCGGCCCTTGATGCCAAGGATCTCGAACATCGAGGCGGACCAGTACATCTGGCTCGTGCCGATCTCCCAGTCCCACAGGCCGCAGCCGCCGCTCTCCAGCGCCGCGTCGATGGTGGCGCGGGCATTGTGGTTGATCATGTCGGCGGTGGCCGCCCGCATCGTCTGGATGTGGAAGGCGAGGCCGATGACGAGCAGCAGCAGGCCGGTGGTGGCGAAGAGCGTGCCGGTGAGCAGAGAGTTGCGCGCCCACATGCCGAGCGCCTCGTCGGTGTCGCGCAGGACGAGGAACTGCGCGAGGGGCGCCGCCAGCGGGCGGACGATGACGACCGCGTCCTCGGCTGTGGACAGGCGGACGGGGGAAAGGCCGCTGGTCGTCGGCGGGACGGCGCCGAAGACCTCGCGCAGGGGGCGGCCGAGCCAGCGGGCGCGGGCACCGGCCGGCGCGGCGGCGACGATGGTACCGGCCGGATCCGTCGCCAGCATGATCCGGCCCGACTGGGCGCCGATCCGCGGCGCGGTGTAGTCGAACGCGGCCTGCACGGCGGCGGCGGCGTTGCCGGCCGTTGTGGCGATGCGCTGGTTGAGGTCGATCTCGACCGCGGCCGCGGCAGTGTCGAGGTCGGCCTTGACGGCGGCGAGGGCCTCGGTGCGGCTGTTGAGAATCTGCTGGAGCGCACCGGCCCCCATCACCACGAGGAAGGCGACGATCAGCGTGGGCACGAGGCGGCGCAGGGCGGGCTCGTAAGGGGCCAGCCAGGACTCGAAGGAGGCATCGACCGAGCGGGCGAACCCGTTCAGTCTCAAGGCATGAATCAGCGCGTCCGCGCTGGGCGCAGAACTGCGCTCCATCGCCGGTACCCCCGTCGAATCTCTGAATTGGCGTTCGGAGATCGAGCCCCAGCCCCTCCGAATCGCGGCCATAAGAATCGATTTGGCGGAGGGCTGTCTAGAGTCGCCGAATCACACGTCCGGAAATTTTTGGTTAACGCGCTAGGAAGATTTGCTTGGGCTCACCCCAGCGACCGGGCGACGATGTCGCGCACGTCGGCCGACAGCGTCGCGGTCGCGGCGACGCGCTCCAGCGCCTCGCGGGCGCGGGCGCGCCGTCCCGGCTCGAGGGCCCGCCAGCTGCGGAAGGCCGAGAGCAGGCGGGCCGCCACCTGCGGGTTCCGCGGATCGGTGGCCACGACCACCTCGGCGAGGAAGCCGTAGCCGGCCCCGTCCGCCCGGTTGAACTGGGTCTGGTTGCCGCTGGCGAAGCTGCCGACGAGCGCGCGCAGGCGGTTCGGATTGGTCATGGCGAAGGCGGGGTCGGCAAGCAGCGCCTTCACGCGGTCGAGCGTGCCCGCCTCTGGGATCGCCGCCTGGAGGGCGAGCCACTTGTCGAGGATCAGGGCATCGGCCCGGTAGTGCTCGCGGAAGGCGGCGAGCGCCGCCTCGCGGTCGGCGCCGGGGTGCTGGGCCAGCACCGCCAGCGCGGCAAAGCGGTCGGTCATGTTGTCGGCGTCGCGGTGGCGGGCGGCGACGGTTGCGAGGCGCTCCGCCTCGCCGCCCGAGGCCCACAGGTCGAGCGCGACGTTGCACAGCGCCCGGCGCCCGGCAGAGGCGGCGTCGGGGGCGTAGGGGCCGGGCGTTGCGAAGCGCGTCAGCGCGTCGGACAGCGCCGTGTCGAGGCGGGAGCGGACGGCGAGCCTGAGGGCCCGGCGGGCGGCGAGGACGGCGTCGGGGTCGACGTCGGCGCCGAGCTCGCGGGCGATGTCGGATTCGGAGGGGAGCGTGAGAGCCTGCGCCGCGAAGGCCGGGTCGCGGTCGGCGTCGGCGAGGACCGCGGCGAGGGCTTCGCCCAGGATCTCCGCACCACCATCCGCATGGGTGCCGTCCTTGCGGCTCGCTGTGACGAGATGGTTGGTCGCCAGTGTCTGGATCGCCTGCCAGCGGTTGTAGGCGTCGCCGTCGTGGCGTGCGAGGAAGCCGAGATCGGCGGCGGTCAGGTCGGTCTTCAGCACGACCGGTGCCGAGAAGCCGCGGTTGATGGAGAGAACCGGCCGCGTCGGGTGACCCGAGAAGGTGACGCTCTTCTGTGCCGCGTCGAGGGCGATGACTCCGGGCACCGCCTTGCCGTCCTCGGTGAACAGGGAGCGCTCGGCGCCGTCCGGCCCGATCAGCCCGAAGGCCAGCGGGATGACCATCGGCTGCTTCACATCCTGGCCAGGCGTTGGCAGATGGGTCTGCTTCAGGTCGACGGTGAAGGTGCCGGCGACGGGATCATGGCGGGTGGCAACCGCGACCTGCGGCGTCCCGGACTGCCGGTACCAGAGGAAGAACTGGGTGAGGTCACGCCCGCTCGCCTCGGCGAAGCAGGCGATGAAATCCTCCACGGTCGCCGCGTCGCCGTCGTGGCGCGCGAGATAGAGGTCCATGCCGCGCCGGAAGGCCTCGGGGCCGATCAGCACTTTCAGGGCGCGGATGATCTCCGCCCCTTTCTCGTAGACTGTCGCCGTGTAGAAGTTGTTGATCTCGTGATAGGTTTCCGGCCGGACGGGATGCGACAAAGGTCCCGCGTCCTCTGCGAACTGGTGGCTCTTCAGGAGACGCACGTCGGCGATGCGCTTCACCGCCCGCGAGCGCATGTCGCCGGAGAATTCCTGGTCGCGGAAGACGGTGAGGCCCTCCTTCAGGCAGAGCTGGAACCAGTCGCGGCAGGTGATGCGGTTGCCCGTCCAGTTGTGGAAATACTCGTGGGCGATGATCGCCTCGATCGCCGCGTAGTCCTGGTCGGTCGCGGTGTCGGGCAGGGCGAGCACGTATTTGTCGTTGAAGATGTTGAGGCCCTTGTTCTCCATCGCCCCCATGTTGAAGTCCGACACGGCGACGATGTTGAAGACGTCGAGGTCGTACTCGCAGCCGAAGGCCTCCTCGTCCCAGCGCATGGAGCGCTTCAGCGCATCCATGGCATAGGCGCAGCGGTCCTCCTTGCCGTGCTCGACGAAGATGCCGAGCTTCACCACTCGCCCGGAGCGCGTGGTGAAGGTGTCGGAGACCTCCGCGAGGTCGCCGCCGACCAACGCGAAGAGGTAGCTCGGCTTCGGATGCGGGTCGTGCCAGACGGCATAGTGCCGTCCGCCCGGCAGGTCCCCGGCCTCGACGAGGTTGCCGTTGCCGAGGAGGACGGGCGCGGCCTTCTTCTCCGCCTCGATCCGCGTCGTGTAGACGGCGAGCACGTCCGGACGGTCGGGGAAGTAGGTGATGCGGCGGAAGCCCTCCGCCTCGCACTGGGTGCACCAGGTGCCGGACGAGCGGTAGAGGCCCATGAGCTGCGTGTTGGCCTGCGGATCGACCACCGTCTCCAGGGTGAGGCGGAAGGGGCCGGCAGGCGGATTGTGGATGACGAGCCGGTCGGCCGTCGCCTCGAATGCCTCCGGCGCGGGTGTGCGCCCGTCGATGGCGATGGCGGCCAGGGTCAGCCCGTCGCCGTCGAAGACCAGCGGCGCACCGGGAAGGCCCTGCGGATGCGGCGCCACGTCGAGGGCCGCGATGACGCGGGTCGCCGTCGGGTGCAGCACGATGTCGAGGTGGACGGTCTTCACCACAGGGTCGGCAACCCTGTAGTCGGAGAGCTTCACGGGCTTCGCCTGTTCGCTGCGCATGACCTGATCCTCGATGCCGTCTGCTGGTCCCTCGCGACCTTTAAGGTCACGGGGCAGGGGATGGAAGGGCGCGGACCGGCTCGGTATGGCCGACCACGCGGATGACCCGCGGCTGGCTGCGGCGGAAGCCGCGCTCGATGGCGTCCACCGCCTCATGCACCGCCTCGACGGTCAGGGCGGGGTCGGCGCGGCAATGGTAGGTCACGACCAGGCCCTGCGTGGTATCGCGGACGCGGACGCTGTGGACGTCGGTGATGTGCCCGGTGGCGGCGGCAAGCTCGGCGAGAGCTGCACCGATCCTCGCGATCTGATCGGGCGGCGCGTCGCTGCCGATCAGCATCTCGACCTGCAGAGGCTCGATATGGGTCTCGACCTCCACGTCTGTGCCGAGTTCGCCGCCGATCGCCGCTTCCAGCCGGCTGGCGATGTCGTGCGCCTCGCCGAGCGTCAGAGCCCCGTCCACCTCCAGGTCGAGGCCGATGCAGAGCCGTTCGCCGAGATGCTGCACCGTGACGTGGTGGACGGCGAGCGCATGGCGCCGCGCGGTCAGGTGGACGCGCTCCATCACCGTCTCGTCGTCGAGGGCCACGGGCTCTGTCGTCACCGTCGGCAGGGTGCCGGCATGGGCGCCGGCGGCCGCCGCCCCGATGGCGGCCTTGATCTCGGCGACCCGCTCCAGCGGCAGGGTGCGGTTCACCTTCACGGTGATCTCGGCCAGCGTATCGGTGCCGACCTCGCGCAGGCGGACGCTGTCCACCCCGACGACCCCCGGCACGGCGCCGACCGCCTCCATGACCGCCTCTGTCGCCCCCTTCGGAGCACGGTCCATCAGCGTGTCGATGGTGCGGCGGCCGAGGTTCCAGCTCATCACGCAGATGATGATCGCCACCGCGATGGCGGCGACCGCATCGGCAATGGGATAGCCTATCCAGACGAAGAACAGGCCGGCCAGCACCACCGCTGAGCTCGCCATGTCGGCGGCGAAGTGCAGCGCACCGGATTCGAGGGCGTGGCTGCCCGTCTCCTTCGCGACGCGGCGCATGATGCGCACGCGCCAGTAGTCCACGGCGATGACGCCGACCATCAGGCCCGCCATGATCGGCGTCACCTCGACGGAATGGCCGCCGCCCGTCAGCCGCCGCACCGCCTCGGTGACGACGATGCCGGAAACGAGGAAGAGGAAGGCCGTCTCGGCGAGGGCGGCGATCGATTCGACCTTGCCATGGCCGTACTGGTGATCCTCGTCCGGCGGCTTGTCGGCGAGGCGCACGGCGTAGAAGGTCAGCACGGTGGCGGCGGTGTCGACGAGGCCGTGGGCTGCCTCGGCGAGGATGGCGATGGAGCCGCTGGCGAGGCCGACTGCGGCCTTGGCCGCCGTGAGGAGCACTGTGACCAGGATCGAGGCCAGCGCAGCCTTTTGCTTGATGGAGACCATGGCCGGACCCTCGTCTTGCGAGCGCGAGGCCTAGTCCCTGGCCCGCCGCCGGTCAACCGCGGGGTGCCCACCGCCCGCCCCGCGCCGGGCTGCCCGGTGCCGGCGGGCTTGACGCTCGCGCGGCTCCGGGCTCCGCTGCCGCCGATCCTCGTTCGCGGACATGCCATGACGCCCATCGACCTCGACGCCCAGTACAACAACCGCGCCATGGTCCCGGACCATCCTGCGATCATGTCCGGCTGGGCGCGCGATGCCGCCGCCTTCCGGTCCGCGCGGCCGGACGCCGCCCTCGACCAGGCCTACGGAACTGGCGAGCGCCACCGCTACGACCTCTTCCCCGCCGCAGCGCCGCGGACCGATGCGCCGCTCGCTCTCTTCATCCATGGCGGCTACTGGCAGGCGCTCGACAAGACCTCGTTCAGTCACATGGCGGCGGGCGCCAACGCCCATGGGCTGGACGTCGTGGTGATGAGCTACGACCTCTGTCCGCAGGTGAAGCTCGCGAAGATCGTCGACGATGTCATCGCCTGCATGCGCGCGCTGCGTGAGCGCACCGGCCGCCGTCTCCTGCCTTTCGGCCATTCCGCCGGCGGTCACCTCACCGCCTGCATGGCCGCGGCCAGCTGGCCGCAGATCGGCGAACCGGCCGACATCCTCGCCGCAGCCATGCCCATCTCCGGGCTGTTTCACCTCGCGCCGCTCGTGCCAACCTTCGTGAACCGCGCCATGGGCATGGATGCGGGAGAGGCGGCATCGCTCTCGCCGCTGGTGTGGACGCCGCCGAAGGGGTTGAGGGTGACAGCCGTGGTGGGGGGCGAGGAATCCGCCGAATATCACCGCCAGACCCGCACGCTCTGCGAATGCTGGCGCGCGCTCGGCGCCGTCACGCGGGAGATCGTCGTGCCCGGCGCCAACCATTTCACCGTCATTGGCCCCTTTGCCGATCCCTCTTCGGCCCTGACGCGGGAACTGGTTGCGCTGGCAGGTTGATCGACCGCAAGGTCCGGGGGGTGCGGGCATGGGACCATGCCTCATGGAATGCCCGGAGGCCTCATGTCGTCCCGCCACCTGCTGCCCGCTCTCCTCGCCCTCGCCCTCATGGCGGGGGGTGCCGGCGACGTCCTCGCCCAGAGCCAGCGTGTGCTCATCCAGCGCGGCGAGACGCTGGTGCGCCAGCACTGTGCCCTCTGCCATGCGGTGGGGCGGACCGATGCCAGCCCCTATCCCAATGCGCCGCTGTTCCGCGAGCTGTCGAAGCGCTATCCCGTCGACGTGCTGGAGGAGGCGCTCGCCGAGGGCTTCACCTCGGGCCATCCGGCCATGCCGGAATTCACCTTCTCGGCCGAGCGTGCCGCGGCCATCGTCGCCTATCTGACCTCGATCCAGACTGAGCCCAACGCCCGCCCGCAGCGGCGGTGACGGCTGTACCGTCGCGGCAGCACGCCTTCGGCCTCGCCGGGGGTGACGGGCGGCACGGTGCAGCAGGGAACGTCGGTCGTCGTTGGCGGGGCCACCACCCGCTCCCGGTCCATCGCCTCAGGCGATCTCGGTGACGATCTTCCGCCTGACCGCATCCGCAAACGAGCGGTCCGCGTCCGCCACCTCGACAAAGGCGCCGGGGCCCCCGATCACCGCCTCGCGATAATAGTCCGGCAGCGGCTGGCCGATGCGTGCCGGCACCGATCCGCCCGGCCTGAGGATCGCCAGCGCATTGACCGTGATGCCCTTGGCCACCGCGTCGTCGCGGGCCGCCTCGACGGCGCGGCCGCCGATGTTCGGCCCGTCGCCGGAGACGTCGATGACGCGCCTGAGGCCGCGATAGGGCCCTGTCTCGATGTGGCGGACGCAGAAGTCGATGGCGGCGGAGATGGAGTTGTAGCCGCGCGCCGCCCGCGGTCTCGCCAGGAGCTCGGCGGCGAAGCCCTGCGCGCTCGCCGCGTCGCGGATCAGCGTCCAGTCGACGATCACGTGCTGCGAGGTGGGGCCGCCCCATTCGGTGTAGATCACGGCGATGGCGCCGTGGATGCCCTTGCCGATGACCGAAAGCACCTCCGGCGAGGACAGGGCCTTGCCGTAGCCGTCGCGCTGCAGCCTGAGTTCGTCGTCGTCGATGGAGCCGGAGCCGTCGGCGGCGAGCGCGAGGACGACGTCTACCGGAATCGGGCGCTGGGCCGAGGCCATCCGGGGCGCGGCGGCTGCCGCCGCGAGACCCAGCGCCGTGCGCCGGGACATCGTGTTCCACCGCCACATCGCCATGGGTCCTTCCCTCTGCTCGGGCCATGCTGCCATGTTCCAGCGCGGCAGCCGCCATGACCATCCACATCATCGTGACCGGAGGCCGCTTCGTATAGGGTGCGCGTCCCGCGAGGGCCCCTGCCCTCCCCAGCCCCGAGACCCGATTGGCCCTTCTCGTCCTCCTGTCCGTCGGCATGCTCATCGTCGGCTTCGGCGCCTTCGGGGTGATCGGCGTCATCACGCCGATCAGCCGCGACCTGGCGCTGACGCCGGTCGGCGCCGGCTGGATCGTCAGCGCCTATGCGGTGGCCTATGCGATCGGCTCGCCGCTCGGCGCCTCCATCACCGGCCGCCTCGACCGGCGCGCCGTCCTCGTCATCGGCATGGGGCTGATCGCCGCCGGGGCGCTCGTCACCGCGGTCGCCGCCCATCCGCCGGTCCTCTATGCCGGCCGCATCGTGCTGGCGGTGGGGGCCGGGCTCTATTCGCCCGCCGCGGCCGGCGTCGCCATGATGGCCGTGCCGACCGCACAGCGCGGCCGGGCGCTCGCCACCGTCTATTCGGGCCTGACCGTGTCGCAGGTGATCGGCATTCCCGCCGCGGGCTATATCGGCTTCACCATCGGCTGGCCCTGGCTCTTCATCGCCATCGCGGCGGTCGCCGTGCTGATGGCGGCAGCGCTGTGGATGCGGGTGCCGGCCAGGATTTCCATCGCGCCGGCGACCCTCGGCGACCTCGCCCGGGCGATGACCGATCCGCGCCTCGCGCTCGCCGTGCTGGTGACGGTGACCGTGATGGGCGCTGCCTGGATCCCCTACACCTTCCTGTCGCCGATCATCGAGGAGAAGACCGGCGGCGGCCCGGGCCTCGTCGCCATTCTGCTGGTCGTCTACGGCTGTGGCTCGGTCGCCGGCAACGCGCTGGGCGGGTTCCTGGTGGACCGGATCGGCGCCAACCGGACGCTGCTGATCGCCGCCTCGGGGCCTCTCCCGCTGATGGCGGCGGTGACCTTCGTCGCCTGGGGTCCCTGGCTCGGCGGCGTCATCCTCTTTCTGTGGGGCATGCTGGGCTGGACCATCGGCGTGTCGCAACAGGCGCGGCTGGTGGCCCTCGACCCGGCGCGCATGCAGGTGCTGCTGTCGCTCAACGCGGCCTGCATCTATGGCGGCGCGGCGCTGGGCTCGAGCCTCGCCGGCGTCGCCAAGAGCCTCGGCGGGACGCCCGGCCTCGGCGTCGCGGCGGTCGGGCTCGGCCTCGTCGGCCTCGCCCATCTCGCCCTGTCCCTGAAGCTCGGCGGCCGGCGGGACTACTGAGCCGGCGCCTCCGGCGCGCCGGTCACCGCCACGGCGAAGGCATAGGAGCGTGCCACCTCCGCAAGCCGGTCGAAGCGGCCGGCGGCGCCGCCATGGCCCGCATCCATGTTGGTGACGAGGAGCACGGGATTGGCGTCGGTCTTGGTGGCGCGCAGCCGCGCCACCCATTTCGCCGGCTCCCAGTAGGTGACGCGGGGGTCGGAAACACCGGCCAGCGCCAGGATCGGCGGATAGGCCTGCGCCGTGACGTTGTCATAGGGCGAGTAGGCCAGCATTCGCCGGAAGGCTTCCGGGTCGGCCAGGGGATTGCCCCATTCGCGCCATTCCGGCGGGGTGAGCGGCAGGGTGTCGTCGAGCATGGTGGCGACCACGTCGACGAAGGGCACCTCGGCCAGGATGCCGGCGAAGAGGTCCGGGCGCATGTTGGCGACCGCCCCCATCAGCATGCCGCCGGCCGAGCCGCCCTGGGCGACGATGCGGCCCTTGGCGGTGAAGCCTTCGGCGATCAGGTGCTCGGCGCAGGCGATGAAGTCGGTGAAGGTGTTGGTCTTGAACTCGCGCTTTCCCGTCCGGTACCAGCGGTAGCCCTTCTCCATGCCGCCGCGCACATGGGCGATGGCGTAGACGAAGCCGCGGTCGACCAGCGACAGCCGCGCGGTGGAGAAGGAGGCGGGCATCGAGGCGCCGTAGGAGCCGTAGCCGTAGAGCAGGACCGGGGCGGTGCCGTCGAGCGGCGTGTCCTTCCGGTAGACCAGCGACACCGGGACGGTCTCGCCGTCGGCGGCAGGCGCCAGCAGGCGGCGGGTGACGTAATCCGCGGCGTCATGGCCGCATGGCACCTCCTGGCGCTTGCGCAGCACCCGACTGCGGGTGCGCATGTCGTAGTCCCAGGTCTCGTTCGGCGTCGTCATCGACGAATAGACGAAGCGCAGGGTGTCGGTGTCGAACTCGTAGCCGGGCAGCACGCCCAGGGAATAGGCCTCCTCGTCGAAGGCGATGGCGTGTTCCTCTGATGTCGTCAGGTTGCGGATGACGATGCGCGGCAGGGCGTTCTCGCGCTCGAGGCGGATGAGCCAGTCCTTCAGCACATGGGCCGAGAGGATGAGCACGCCCGGCCGATGGGGCACGATCTCGGTCCAGTGCTCGCGCTCGGGCGTGGCGAGGGGCGCGGCGACGATCCGGTAGTCCTCGGCCTCGTCGTTGGTGCGGATGAACAGCGTCTTCTGACCCAGCCAGTCCGGGTGGTAGTCCGGATAGGCCTTCACCTCCTCCCGCCGCGGCAGGACGAGCCGGGGCGCGGCGTCGGTGCGGGTGAGGTCGAGGGCATAGGTCTCGGTCGAATCGCTCTGCGAGCAGGCGATGAGCGCGAGGCCCCCCGCCGTCGCCTCGCCCATGCCGACGAACACCGTGGTGTCCTGCTCCTCGAAGACGAGGCGATCGGCCGCCTGATCCTCGCCGAGCACGTGGCGGAAGATCCTCAGCGGGCGGTGGTTGTCGTCGAGGCGGATGTAGTAGAGCGCCGAGCCGTCCTGACACCAGACGGCGTCGCCGCCGGTCTCCTCGATGAGGTCGGCGTGATCCTCACCCGTCGCGAGGTCGCGCACCCGGAGCGTGAAGAACTCCGAGCCCTTGTCGTCGTAGCTCCAGGCGAGCAGCCGGTGGTCGGGGCTGTGGGTGGCGCCGCCGAGGTCGAAGAAGGCGCGGCCCGCGGCGAGCGCGTCGCCGTCGAGCATGATCTGCTCATCCGCCACGCTGCCACGCGGCCGGCGGCAGACGATGGGATGCTGGCCGCCCTCGCGGTAGCGGTCGTAGTAGTCGAAGGGGCCGTCCGGCGAGGGCACGCCGGAATCGTCCTCCTTGATCCGTCCCCGCATCTCCCTGACCATGGCCTCGATCAACGGTTTCACCGGCGCCAGCACCGTCTCGGCATAGGTGTTCTCGGCCACCAGATGGTCGCGGATCGGCGCCGGCAGCACCGAGGGATCGCGCAGGGCGTCCTGCCAGTTGGCGGCGCGCAGCCAGGCGTAGTCGTCGACGAGTTCCGTTCCGTGGACCGTTCGCAGGGTGCGCTGGCGGTCGGCCTCCGGGGCGGCGGCGGCCTTGGCGTCGAGCGTCATGGTGTCATCCATTCAGGTGGGAGCGGGAGGCACCGCGGAATCACTCTGCGGCACGGCAGTATTAACGCGTGGTTCATTGGTATGGCAGACCTGTGGCGCGGGTAACATCATGTATCGGGGCGCGACACAGCGTGCGCGAAGGGCCGCGATTCGGCCCCTTCGGCCGGTTGCATGGTGAAGGAGACTACTCGTTTTGAGACCGTATATCGTCACCGGTGTTGATTTTGCTGAAAGCCAACGCCCCTAACATTCACATTTTTACTTGAATGCGGCGATTCAGGCCTTGCCACGCAAGCTCAGCGGCAGTATCTGCCCATTGTGGACGCTGTCCCGGACACGGATGCTGAACCGGACGACGCCCTGCAAGCAAACGAGCGCAACGCTCCAGGCCGCGACGGTGTTCTTCAGCGTCGCCTGTCAGAGGATTCCGTGACCATGGCCGACTCGTCGACTGCCAACAACTATATCGAGCTCGCCGCCGATATCGTGTCGGCCTACGTGAGCAACAATTCCGTTTCCGCCGCCGACCTTCCGAGCCTCATCAACAACGTTCACAATGCCCTGGTCAACGTCACGGCCGGCAAGGTGGAGGTGCCCGCCGAGCCGCTGAAGCCGGTGATCCCGATCAAGAAGTCGATCACGCCGGACTACATCGTCTGCCTCGAGGACGGCAAGAAGTTCAAGTCGCTGAAGCGCCACCTGCGCACCCAGTACAATCTCTCTCCCGAGGATTACCGCGAGAAGTGGGGCCTGCCGGCCGACTATCCGATGGTGGCCCCGAACTATGCCGCTGCCCGCTCGCAGCTCGCCAAGCAGATGGGTCTCGGGCAGCAGCGCCGCCGCAAGGGCCGCTGAGCCCAACCGACGCCTTTGCGACGGCGCCGTCCGGACATCCGGGCGGCGCCGTCGTCGTTTCATCGCCCATCTTCAGCCGCGCGACGGCCCGCGCCAGTGCCGCATGCCGCGCGAGATCGTATCCTGATCCGGCCGACCGGCAGCGCGCCCGCTCGCGCCTGAGCTGGCGCTCAAGCCGGCGGAGCATATCGCCGCCGCTCTCGGGCCGGCCGAACAGGCCGTCCATCCCCCCCGGGCGACAGACCGTTTCGGCATGAGCGCCGACGCCCGCGGCGCGCCAGCTCCGGATTCGGCAGCGCTGTCGTCCCATCTTCGCCATCGCGGTTCTCCTCGCCCGCTTCAGACGATGGCGACCGGGAGAATGATGGGGACAACTTTTCCGCGCAATGTGCCGACGCGCGGTTGCAGCAGGCGGCCAAGTGCCTGACGGTGCAGCCTTTCTGGCGGCGCCGTCAGCCTGCTGACATGAGAAGGAATAAAAACTTATTACTCTTGCCGGCGCCGCTCATAAGGATTGAAGTCCTTCATACGGAGGCCGCCATGCTGATGTCCCCTCACCTTCCGCCGCCTTCCGGGCCGGCGCGGCCCTCAGAGGCCGGGATCACCGTTGCAGCCGCTCTCGCCGCCTGGGTTGCCGGGGTCGAACGCCATGCATTGTTCGGCCAGAGCCGTGGCGGCGCCCAGGTGGCAGCGGCGCGGCAGCTCGCGATCTATCTCGCCCACGTCGTGCTGGGGCACGACCTGACGCGCCTCGCCGCCGCCTTCGGCCGTGACCGCGCGACACTGCGCCATGCCCTGCGCAGAATCGAGGACGAGCGCGACGACCCCGCCTTCGACCGCCAGCTGACCGGACTGGAGGCCATCCTGCTGCCGTTGAGGGGAGAGCGGGACGCGGCTGGAGGGCAGCCGCGATGACCAGGGCGTCGAAGACTGCGCGTGACGACGACCGCTTCCGCAGGGCCCACCAGGAGCGGGGCATCCTCGAGACGCCGGAGGGGCCGGTGGAGATCGACCTTACCGAGAGCCCCCTGCGCTGGCTCGCCAGCCGCAGGGACGCGGCTGGCCGGCCGTTCCTGTCGGCGACCGAAGTCGAGGCGGGCGAACGGTTTCGCCGCGACTTCACCCTCGCCGGCCTGTCGCCGAGGCTCGGCGCGGCCTGGGCGGCCCCCGTCTCGGGCGGGCGGGCGGCGGGCGCGGGGCCGGACTATGCCGACGTCATCATCGCGGCGAAGCAGCGGCTCGACCGGGCCATGGACGCGGTTGGCCCTGACTTCGCCTCCCTGCTCCTCGACGTCTGCGGGTTCCTCAAGGGCCTGGAGGACGCGGAAAGGGCGCGCGGCTGGCCGCTGCGCGCCGGCAAGATCGTGCTGAAACTCGCCCTCGCGTCGCTCGCCCGTGCCTATGGGCTCGCGGATACGGCGAGGGGGCCTGCCCGCGCGCCGGGCATCCGCACCTGGCGGGCGCCCGGCTGAGGCGTCAGGCGGCGAGGGCGTCGAGGATGCGCACCCAGGAGCGGATGCCCTTGTGGAAGCTCATGAGGTCGTATTTCTCGTTGGGCGAATGCACCCGGTCGTCCTCGAGCGCGAAGCCGACGAGGAGCGAATCGAGGCCGAGATCGGCCTTGAAGGCGCCGACGATCGGAATGGAGCCGCCCGAGCCGATGGTCACGGCCTTGCGGCCCCATTCGTCCGTCAGCGCCGCGCGGGCCTTGGCGAGCACCGGCATGTCCCAGGGCAGCGCCAGAGCCTCACTGCCGCGCGAGCCGAAGAACTCGGCGCGGCAATCGGCCGGCAGCTGGGCCTGGACATGGGCGCGGAAGGCGTCGCGCACCTTCACCGGGTCCTGCTTGCCGACGAGGCGCATGGTCACCTTGGCCCAGGCCTCCGACGGAATGACGGTCTTCGACCCCTCCCCGGTATAACCGCCCCAGATGCCGTTGATGTCGCAGGTCGGCCGCGAGGAGATCATCTCGACGAGCAGGCGGTCCTTCTCGCCGATCGGGTGCTTCAGGCCGACGGCACCGAGGAACTCCTCCGCCGTCAGGCAGAGACCCTTCCAGTCCGCGAGAATGTCTGCCGGCAGGTCCTCGACCCCCTCGTAGAAGCCGGGAACGGCGATACGGCCGTCCGGCCCATGGATCGAGGCGATGACCTTCGAGAGCATGTGGATCGGGTTGGCGGCGGCGCCGCCATAGACGCCCGAATGCAGGTCGCGGTTTGCCGCGACCACCTTGAACTCCTCGGCCACGATGCCACGCAGCGAGGTGGTGATGGCCGGTGTCGCGCGGTCCCACATGCCGGTGTCGCAGACGAGGGCGACGTCGGCAGCGAGATCGGCCTTGTTGGCGCGGACGAAGTCGAAGAGATGCTTCGACCCGCTCTCCTCCTCGCCCTCGATCAGCAGCGTGACGCCGACGGGCAGCGAGCCGGTCACCGCCTTCCAGGCGCGGCAGGCCTCGACGAAGGTCATGACCTGGCCCTTGTCGTCGGAGGCGCCGCGGGCGAGGATCTGCTTCGTGCCGTCGGGCGCCGTGGCGATCCGCGGCTCGAAGGGCGGCGTCTCCCACATGTCCAGCGGATCGACGGGCTGCACATCGTAGTGCCCATAGAAGAGCGCATGCGGTCCAGAACCGCCCGGGCTCTTCGCCACGACCGCGGGGTGCCCTCCGGTCGCCCGTGCCTCGGCGGCGAAGCCGATGGAGGCGAGGTCCTGCACCAGCCAGTCGGCGGCGGCGGCGCAATGGGCCGCATAGGCGCTGTCGGTGGAGACGGAGGGGATGCGCAGGAGGGCGAAGAGGCGCTCGAGGCTCTGGTCGAGGCCGGAATCGACGGCGGCGAGGACCTTGTCGACGGGTCGGGATGTCATGGCGGATGCGTCCGATGTGAAAGCGAGGCGCGGACGCTAGCAACCCCGCCGGCGATTGCAAACGCGGCGGGAAGCGGAACTGCCCCCCGCCCCCGCAACGCGTCAGACGATCTCGTCCACCAGGCCGCGGGCGCGGCCGGAGCGACGGACGCGCTGCATCAGTGCGCCGACCCGGCGGTAGACGAGGCGGGGCGCGGCGTCCGCCGACATGGCGGCGGCATAGCCGAGAGCCATGGCCGCCCGGGCGACGGCGCGGGAGAAGGCGGGAACGAGCAGGAGGCAGGGGATGCCGCTGCGCACCGCCGCATCCGGCGGCCGCGGCAAGGCGCCGGCCGGAACGACCGGATCCGGCACAGGGCGCGGAGCGGAGACGACGACCACATCGACCCGGCCGGCCTCGACGTGAAAGGACAGTTCGCCGGGGTCCGACAGCCCCACGGCATGCACCATGCCCAGGCTTCTGAGACCCTCTGCCGCGGCGGAGGGATCGACCCCGTCGAGGCGCAGCACGACGACCCGCGCGCCGTGAATCTGTTTCGTTCCTGCCATTCGCATCATTCCCGACACCAGCCGGGACCGGCAGGACTTCGCAGCCTGTTGAAACAACGTGGCGACGACCGTCCGGGCTCGGTCTTCGGCTCCCGGGCGATGGGATAATGATACCGTCTTGAGGACTATCTACGAATTTCGCTGCAATTGACGGGATCGGCGAGCAAACCGGTCAGCGGCGGCCGAGGCCGCCGAGGACGCCGCGCATGATGGCCCGGCCGATCTGCGTGCCGACGGTGCGGGCGAGCGAACCGGAAGCGTTCTTGATGATGATCTCGGTCGTCGACATCGGCGCCCGGCCACGGCCCTTGCCGGCCGGCGCGGAGCCACCGCCGAGGATGGAGCCGAGAAGGCCGCCGAGGCCGCCACTGTCGGCCTGCTGGGCCTGTTCGGCCCGCTCGGCCTCCTCGATCTTCTGCCGGGCGCGCTTTTGCAGGATCTCGTAGGCGGACTCGGAGTCGATGGTCTCGTCGTACTTCCCGCGGAAGGGGCTCTTCGCGATGATCTGCCGGCGCTCCTGCTCGGAGACCGGGCCGATGCGGGCCAGCGGCGGCGAGACGAGGGTGCGCTCGACGATGGAGGGCACGCCATTGCCTTCGAGGGTGGAGACCAGCGCCTCGCCCTTGCCGAGCTGGGTGATGACCTCTTCCGTGTTGAGCTTCGGGTTCTGCCGGAAGGTGGTGGCTGCCGCCTTGACCGCACGCTGGTCGCGCGGCGTGAAGGCGCGCAGCGCATGCTGCACGCGGTTGCCGAGCTGGGCGAGGACGGTCTCCGGCACGTCGAGCGGGTTCTGGGTGACGAAATAGACGCCGACACCCTTGGAGCGGATGAGGCGGACCACCTGCTCGATCTTCTCCACCAGGGCCTTCGGCGCATCCTTGAACAGGAGGTGGGCCTCGTCGAAGAAGAACACGAGCTTCGGCTTGTCGACGTCGCCGACCTCGGGCAGCTCCTCGAAGAGCTCGGACAGCAGCCAGAGAAGGAAGGTGGCATAGAGCTGCGGGCTCGCCATCAGCTTGTCGGCGGCGAGCAGGTTGATGTGGCCGCGCCCTTCCCTGTCGGTGCGCATCAGGTCCTTCAGCGCCAGGGCCGGCTCGCCGAAGAACTTCGAGCCGCCCTGATTCTCCAGCGTCAGGAGCTGGCGCTGAATGGCGCCGACGGAGGCCGGGGAAACGTTGCCGTAGGCGGCGCGCAGTTCGTTCTGCAGCTCCTTGTTGGACCCAAGCTCCTGCAGCATGGCGCGCAGGTCCTTCAGGTCGAGGAGCGCCAGGCCGTGCTGGTCGGCATAGTGGAAGAGGATGTTGACGACGCCTTCCTGGGTCTCGTTGAGGTCCATCAGGCGGGAGAGCAGCAGCGGCCCCATCTCGGCCACGGTGGCGCGGATCGGATGGCCCTGCTCGCCGAAGAGGTCCCAGAAGACCACCGGGAACTGGTCGGGGTGCCAGTCGAGGCCGACCGTCTTGGCACGCTCGAGGATGAAGGGTTTCTCCTCGCCCATGGCCGCGACGCCGGAGAGGTCACCCTTGATGTCGGCAGCGAAGACCGGGACGCCGGCGGCGGAGAACCCCTCGGCGAGGACCTGGAGCGACACGGTCTTGCCGGTGCCGGTCGCGCCGGTGATCAGCCCGTGGCGGTTGCCGAACCTCAGCGCAAGCCATTCCTGCTTGGTGCTCTTGCCGAGGAGGAGGGCGTCGTCGGCCATGATCTGATCCTGAAGCTGCAGCGCTGTGGTCCGTCCGTTCTAGCAACGCCGCCGGCCGATCGCCAAGCGCGATGAAGGGCCGCGCTCACCCTGGGGCATCTTGACGTGGATCAAGGTCGGGGCGGGCCCGGTGCGCGCAATCTCCCGCCGACATTCCGGAGGAGGTCACCATGACGGAAACGCTGTTCCTCGCGCTCGTGCTGGTCGTGTTCTGCGGCTTCGGCGCCACGCTCGCCTGGGTCGACTATACGGGCAAGGACGTGCGCCCGCCGGTTCCCGGCCCGGCCGAATGAGGCGCCGCAGCCGCGGCGCCCGCCGGCCGGGCGCGACTCAGCCGCGCGCCCAGAGCTCCCGCACGAAGGTCCCCGCCTTCTTCTCGATGGCGGCGGCCGCGTCGAGGCAGACGTCCTCGCGGTAGCGCGACGTGATGAGCTGCACGCCGATCGGCTTGCCGTCGACGAGGCCGACCGGCACGACGGCTGCCGGCAGGCCGAGCACGTTGACCGCCGACATGAAGCGAAGGTCGTTCCAGAACAGTTCGCGGCCGCGCTCGGGGCTTTCGAGGTCGGCGTTGTAGGACGGCGTCTGCTGCACCGAGAGCGGCGACAGGATCACCGGATAGTCCTCGAGGAACATGAGCCAGTCGCGCAGCACGCGTGAGCGGCGGGCGATGGCCTTCATGTAGCCCTCGCGGTCGAGCACGGTGCTGGTGCCCTTCATCGCCTCGATGGCGGTGATGAAGTCGGGGCTGCCGTGCTGGCGCATGGTCGCCTCCTGCAGCACCGTCAGTTCGGTGAAGATCAGGTCCGACCAGAGCTTCCAGGTGCCGTCGAGATCGGGCAGCTCGACCTCGTTCACGTCGTAGCCGGAATCGGCGAGGTGATCGGCCGCCTTGCGGACGAGCGAGATCACTTTCGTGTCGGTCTTCATGTCGCGCGGGATCCTGGCGAAGGCGACCTTGATCGGCCCCTTCAGCTTCGGGCCCTTGAGCGGCGCCGGCACCCACCAGGGATCGCGCGGGTCGCGCATCGCCATCACCTCGAGGCCGAGGCGCACGTCGGCGACGGAGCGGGCGATCGGCCCCTGCGCCGACATGAACTGGGCCATGAGCGGGCGCTCGTCGCCCTTCATCTGGGTGGGGTTGAAGGCGGGGATGCGCCCCTGGGTCGGCTTGATGGTGGCGACGCCGTTGCAGAAGGCCGGCCAGCGCAGCGAGCCGCCGATGTCGTTGCCGTGGGCGATGGCGCCGATGCCGGCGGCGACCGCCGAGCCCGCGCCGCCCGACGAGCCGCCGCAGGTGATGGCGGGGTCCCAGGGGTTGAGGGTGAGGCCGTGCAGCGGGTTCTCGGTGAAGCCGCGCATGGAGAATTCGGGGGTGTTGGTGAGGCCGACGATGATCGCGCCGGCCTTGCGAAGGTTGGCGGTGACGGCGGAATCGTCGGGGGCGATGTTGTCCTTGAAGGCGACGACGCCGTTGGAATTGGCCTGGCCCTTGACGTCGAGGTTGATCTTGATGGTGACGGGCACGCCGTGCAGCGGGCCGACCGCCTCGCCCTTGGCCAGCGCCTTGTCGGCGGCCTTCGCGGCCTTCAGCGCATCCTTCGACAGGTCGACGACGACGGCATTGAGCTTGGGGTTCACCGCCTTCATGCGATCGATGGTCGCCTTCACCACCTCCTCCGACGAGACCTTGCCAGACTTGATCGCCCGCGCGGTCTCGACCGCTCCCCATTGCCAGATCGGTGCCTTCGCCACTGTGCCGTCCCCCTCGTGATGAGGCCGGGATGGTGCGCAAGGTTTTCCGGCAGGGGAAGTGCCGTCAATGGGCGTGCGTCATGCGCAGACCTAGCCCCTGGAACCCCTTCCTTCGGCCTTCGGCCTCGCCGGAGGTGGCGAACAGAGGGTCCCTGGACCGCTATGCGCTCAGATCCCCAGCACCGCGGCGATCTCCTCCACTGCCACCATCGGGGCGAGGCGGCCGCTCGCCACGTCGGCCTCCAGCGCCGGCAGGCGCGCCTTCAGGACGGGATCGCGCTTCAGCCGCTCGGCGAGGCGCTCGTGCAGCATGGTCCACATCCACTTGACGCCCTGGGCGCGGCGCTTGGCGGCGAAGTCGCCGGAGGCCTCGGTCTTCGCACGGAAGGCGCCGATCTGCTCCCACAGTGCGTCGAGCCCCTGGTTGGCGAGGCCGGAGATCATCAGCACGGGCGGCGACCAGACGCGCGATTTCGGCGCCATGATGTGCAGCGCCGCCCGGTATTCCGCCGCCGCCGCCTTGGCGCGCAGCGCCCCGTCACCGTCGGCCTTGTTGACGGCGATTATGTCGGCGAGTTCGAGGATGCCCTTCTTGATGCCCTGCAGCTCGTCGCCGGCGCCGGGCAGCATCAGCACGAGGAAGAGGTCGGTCATGTCGGCCACCGCCGTCTCCGACTGGCCGACGCCGACCGTCTCGACGAGGATCACGTCGAAGCCGGCGGCCTCGCAGAGCAGCATGGTCTCGCGGGTCTTGGCGGCGACGCCGCCCAGCGTTCCCGACGAGGGCGAGGGCCTCACATAGGCGTTCGCGTCGTTGACGAGGCGGGCCATGCGGGTCTTGTCGCCAAGGATCGACCCGCCGGTGCGCGAGGACGAGGGGTCGACCGCGAGCACGGCCACCCGGTGCCCGGCCGCGGTCAGGTTGGCGCCGAACGTATCGATGGTGGTGGACTTGCCGGCGCCGGGCACGCCGGTGATGCCGATGCGGATGGACCCGCCCGTGTGGGGCAGCAGGATCTGCACGAGCCGGCGCGCCACAGCCTGGTGCTCGGGCCTCGTCGACTCCACCAGGGTGATGGCGCGGGCGAGCACGGCGCGGTCACCGGCGCGGACGGCCTCGGCAAGCTCGGCGGGATCGGGAAGGGCACGCATGGCGGCGTGGTATCAAAGCCACGCCCCGGAGGCGAGCGATTCGGGGCGATGGCGACGCCTTCCTCCCGCCCCATTGCGGCCATGCCCGCCCGCTAGGCGGCAGGGACACGAGGCGCCGTGCCCCGCCATTCCGACCATTTCCGAGCCCCGAACCGCATGCCCGAGCCGTCGACCACCCCCGTCGCCGTCCCCGCCTCCGCCTTTCGCCTCGCCGCCGTGACGCTCGCGGCGTTGACGCTCGGCGGCTGTTTCGGCACGGGGCTTTCGACCGTCACCGGGTCGATCGGCGCGCTCACCGCCCCCGCGGCGGCGCCCACGGCAACGCCGGTCTTCGTCGCCTCCACCCGCCCCGCCTTCGCCGGCGACCGGCTCGGCGCGCCTTCGGCCGAGCGGGCGCGCTTCTACCGGCAGGTGGTCACCATGCCGCCGGGCCGCGCCACAGGGACCATTCCCCGTCCACAGATCACGCCCGAGAGCCCCAGCCGCCATGCCATGCTGTCCGACCGGGCGGCTCTGACCCCGGACGCCTTCCGCCAGCAGGTGGCGGCAGCGGTGAACGCCAAGCCCTATGACGGGCGCGACGTGCTGGTCTATGTCCACGGCTTCAACACCGATTACGACGAGGCGGCCTTCCGCGTCGTGCAGGTTGCCGCCGACGGCGGCTTCCGCGGCACCCACGTGCTCTTCACCTGGCCGAGCTACCGGCGGGTCCTCGCCTATGGCGGCGACCGCGAGGTCGCCACCGCTTCGCGCGACGCACTCGACAGGCTGCTCACCGATCTCGGCCGCACGCCGGGCGTCGGCCGGATCCACATCCTCGCCCATTCCATGGGGGGCTTCCTCACCATGGAGGCGCTGCGGCAGGTGTCCATCGCCGGCAACGGCGAGCTGGGCGGCCGCCTCGGCGAGGTGATCCTGGCGGCGCCCGACCTCGACGTCGAGGTGTTCCGCCAGCAGATGGCGCGCATCTCGCGTCCCTCGCGCATCTCGCTCTTCGTGCAGTCCGACGACCGGGCCCTGGCGGTCTCCTCCACCGTCGCCTGGGACCGCCAGCGCGTCGGCGCGCTCGACGTGCGCAATGCCGAACATCGCCGCATCATCTCGGGGCTGGGCGTGCGCGTCTTCACGATGAGCGCCACCGGGTGGACCGACCTCATCCGCCACGGCACCTTCGCCGAAGCCCCGGAGATCGTTCGGC
>NZ_JBQVQL010000025.1:0-49744 GCF_052440005.1 Phreatobacter sp. | reverse complement strand
GCGCACCAGCAGGCCCAGCGCGGCTACGCCCCCCGGAGCACTCCTGCCAGGGCCGCCGCGCCTGCGGCACCTGCCGGCGAACCCCTCCAGCTCGCCGCCATGACGGCGGCGACCGCGCCTGCTCCCGGACCGGCGCGGCGTTCGGTGCTCGGCATCCCGCTGCCGCGCCTGCCCTACGAGGAGACGGTCACCGGCTCGCTGGTGCGGGCGCGCGACACCCTGCGCAGTCTGTTCTGAGGCGTCAGCGCGCCGGCTTCGCCCCGGTCGGCTTCCCGGGCGCATCCCGCAGGGGCGCCTCCGGGGCGGGGCCCGGCTCCAAGGGATCCTTCGGCGGCTCGGCCTTGCTCTGCACCGACTGCACCGGCGGCGCGATGATGATGCCGTGCTGCCGGAAGCGGGAGAGGATCGTCAGTTGCAGGTCGGAGCGCGTCGTCAGCGCATATTCGACGTTGGTGACGACACCGCGCAGCTCGAACTCGAGGCCGTTGTCGCCGAACCGCATCAGGAACACCCGCGGCGGCGGGTCCTGGACGATGTAGCGGCTCTCGCAGGCTGCCGCGATCAGCTGGTCGCGCACGATGTCCGGATCGGAATCGTAGGCCACCCGCACGGCGATGGAGATGCGGCTCAGCGTGTTGGACAGCGTCCAGTTCTTGACCACGCCGGTGATCAGCTCGGCATTGGGCAGGATCACCGTGGCGCGGTCGAAGGTCTCGATCTCCGTCGAGCGCACCGAGATCTTGCGGACGTGGCCCTCCTCGCCCTTCACGACGATGGAGTCGCCGACCCGGATGGGGCGCTCTGCCAGCAGGATGAGGCCGGAGACGAAGTTCTGCACGATCGACTGCAGGCCGAAGCCGATGCCGACCGACAGGGCGCCGGCGATGATGGTGATGTTGGAGAGGTCGAGCCCGATCTGCCGCAGCACGACGCTCGCCACCAGCGCGAAGGCGGCGTAGCCGACGATGGTGGCGACCGAGTTCTGCAGGCCGGAATCCATCCCCGTGCGCGGCAGCACCTTCTCGCGCAGCCAGCTCATCACCGCGCGCACCATGAGGATGCCGACGGCGAGGATGACGCTGGCCCCGAGGAGGGTCACGGCGAGGGAGCGGAGCTCGGCGAAGCGGACGCCGAAGAGCGCGTCCTCCAGCGAGGCGCCCGCGCCGCCGAAGCCCCAGGGTCCGAAGACCGCCAGCGCCGAGGCGATGAGGATGATGACGTGCAGCGCGCCGCCGAACAGCGTGCCGATCAGGTCGAGCCGGTCAGGCCGGATGCCGATGGCGGCGGAGAGCGAGCGGCCACGCACGGTCGAGGGCCCGAACCATTCGGCGATGATGGCGTCGATGAAGGCGAGCACCATCACGGTAACTGCGGCGATGACCACCGACCCGGCGATGCGGCTGGCGAGGAAGCCCGCGAGCGCGGTGAAGCCGGCGACGAGCGCGACGGCGATGGCGGCGATGGCGATCCACAGCGCCGGCCGGGTCCAGGCCCAGGGCGGCGGCGTGATCGCCGGGCTCGCCTCGGGGACGCCGCCGTCCTCGCTGTCGACGGGGCGCTCGGTGGTGCCGCGCAGAAACAGGAAGATGACGACGCAGATGCCAATGGCGCTCAGCCCGGTGATGAACACCGTGACGGCGACGGGGGCGATCATCACCCGCGCGAAGGCCAGCGCGACGGCGGTGGTGGCGAGGATCCAGGCCGCCATCCGCACCGAGGCGAACAGGGCCTCGGCGAAGGGGTCCGGCAGGTTCACCAGACGATAGGCCGGAGCCCCCGGCGCCATCACCGCCTGCATGACGCCGCGCGTCACCGACACGATGAGCACGGCGACGAAGAGCGCAAAGGGAATGGGCTGCGCCCGCGGCAGGACGAGGTCGAAGTTCTCGATGATGAGCAGCGGGGTCGCCGCCAGGATCGGCACGACCAGCGATCGCTCGAGGGCGGTGCGGATCGCCGCCTTGACCGCCGCCAGTCGCGAGGCGGGGACGTCGGCGGGCGTGGCGTAGAGCCCGTAACGGCGGGCCTGCCGGTAGATCCAGAACAGGATGACGGCGACGATGACGCCGAGGCCGCTGGCCGCCGCGATGCGGCTGATGCCGGCGACCTCGGTCAGGTGGTGCCACCAGTCCTCGGCGAGATAGCGGGCCGACAGGCCGAGCCGCGGCAGCGCCTCCGACAGCTGGATCCAGAAGCGCGGATCGACGATCGGCACCGAGCGCTCGAAGAGCTGGGCCGTGAAGAGCTGGCGGCGCCGGTCGGTAATGCGTTCGCCGAGCTGGTCGAGGCGCACCTGCTGGACCTTGAGGGCCTTGACCCGCGAATCGAGTTCGCCGACCACCCGCGTCTGCTCCTCGCGCTGCTGGCGCGCCTCGGCCGGTTCGCTGGCGCCTTCCGCCGGCTTCGGGCCGAGCTGGGTCAGCCGGTCGCGCGCCTCGGCGAGCCGCGGCTCGATCTGGCGGACGGCTTCGCCGAGGGCGTCGCGCACAGGGTCGAGACGGCCGCGCAGCCCGCCCAGTTCCCCGTCGCCGAGCTGGCGCTCCAGCGTCGCCTCCACCTGGTCGAGCACAGTGCGGGCCGAATCGAGCACCGTCTGCGCGGCGGCGGCGGCGGGCAACAGCGGTGCCGCGGCCGCTGGAGCCGCCGGTGTCGCGGCCGGGGCCGTCGGCGTCTGGGCGAGGGCGGAAAGGGCCGGGGCCAGCGCGAGGGCGGCGAGGACGGCCAGCATCGCGAGGCGGGTGCGCCCGGACGTGAGGCGCGAGAGGAAGGACGGTGTCGGAGGGCTGTGCATGGCGACTCGAGGCGGGCGGAGGGCAGCGGAGCATGGCACGGCTCCACGCGCGGTGGAGCCGCCGGGCGTCCGCTACGGCCGCAGCGGCGGATAGGGGGCGTATGACGAGGAGGAGGAGGACGGCACCGGCGCGGACTCCGCCTCGAAGCCCGCCTGCCGGTTGATGGCGTCGAGCACGGCCCGCAGGGCATCGCGGTCGCGGGTGATGTCGCGCAGCGGCGCGGCGGCCCCGGACCGGCGGATCAGGATCTGCGGGTCGGGCAGGATGAAGGGGTCGTCCCACGAGCCCTGCACCACGAAGGGCAATTCGAAGTCGCCCTCGCCCGGCCGCGGGGTGGCCGTGGCGGTGCGCTTCAGCGTGGCGATGCCGCGCATGTCGAGCTCGCGGGTCGGCAGCTGCGCCGAACCCTCGACGTTGACGCGCACCATCTGGCCGTCGAGCGTCATGTCGGTGGTGGTGGCGACGCCGCCGATGACGCGGACCGTCGCGGCGATGCGCTCATAGGGTGTGCGTCCGGAGCGCGCGTCGGCGCCGACGATGGACAGCGGCCGCCGCTCCAGCCGGCGCAGGATCGCCTCGGCGTTGAAGCCGTGGACGGCGCCCTCCACGGCGGTGAGGGTGATCTGGCCGTTCGCGGTGCGGGCGAGATCGGCCATGCTGCCGCCGCGCGCCTCGAGCCCGAGCTGGATGTTGGCCGTGCCGTCGAGCCGGCGGAAGCCGAACCACTCGCCGAGGCCGAGGCCGAGCTGGCCCTTTTGCACGGTCAGCGAAGCCCTGACGTCCATGTTCTCCCCGGCGGGCGATACCACCAGTGCCCCGCTGAGGATGCCGCCATAGGCCTGCGCCTCGCCCAGCGTCACGGCCAGCCGGCCGTTGCGCGCCGTCAGCGCCGCGGCCGAGCGGCCGAACTGGGCGCCGCCGACGACCAGCTCGCGCGCCGATACGCGCAGGTCGATGTCGATGGTGGAGACCGCCGAGAGGTCGATGGGCCGGCGGCTCCAGCCGCGTGCGTCGTCCGGCGCGAGATTGAGATCGCGGAAATAGGTGGTCGCGACGAAGCGTCCGGCATCCAGCGTGCCGCGCACCTGCGGCCGGGTGCCCTCGAAGCTCACCGACAGCGCGCCGTCGGCGACATTGCCGTCGAGCTCGGCATTGACCTTGGTGAAGGCGAGCGAGTTCGGCAGCACCTCCACCTGGCCCTTCAGGGCATAGGCGCCGAGCGAGGGGCCGACGCCGGGGTTCTGGCCGATCCAGCGCAGGAAGCCGCGCAGCGACGGGCCCTCCAGCGTCAGCGCGCCGGCGGCGGTGACGGTGTCGCCGTTGGTGAGGGAGCCCTCGAAGCCGCCGCGGACCGGCCCCGAGGCGAAGCGCATCTTGAGGCCGGTGGGCTCGGCGACGAAGAGCGCCTGCGGCCGCGCGAGGACCGCGTTGACCTCCATCGGCTCGCCGTTGACCGTCAGCTTGCCGGTGATGTTGGCCTGGCGGTCGGCACCGGGCCAGGAGACGGCGAATTCGATGCCGGAGATGTCGAAGCTCTGGCCGCTCTTGCCGTCGTTCACCGTCGCGGTGCCGTCGGCGATGCGGAAGTCGGTCAGGCCGCCGCGCCGCTGCCGGGTCGCCTCGCGCAGCCGCTCGAAGGCCTTGTCCCAGTTCGACGCGCCGTCGGCCGCGACCTGCACGGCGATGCGCGGCCGGATGAGCGTGTAGTCCGACACCGCGACGCTGCCGAACAGCAGCGGGAACAGGCGCAGCGCGCCCACCACCGCGTCGGCGCGGGCCGGCGGTTCGCCCGTGCCGGCGTCACCCTCGCCGAAGCGCACGTCGTTGAGGCGGATGGACAGCTGCGGGATGACCGCGACGGCGATGTCGCCGCGGATCGTCACCGGCATGCCGAGCCGTGCGCTCAGCTCGGACACCACCGTGCGCCGCACGGTCTCCACCGGCAGCAGCACGGGCACCAGGGCGAGCGTTCCCGCAAGCCCGAGCATGGTGGCGCCGACGACGATCGCGATCCGGCGGATGGGTGGAGCAAGGCTCAAGCGCAGCGGTCCCGATCCCGGCCTGGCCGCCCCCGATAGGGCGGACCATGAGGTGTCACAATCCTGAAGAGCCCGGGACCATGGAGAGGCGACATGGCATTTCGATGGCCGCAAACCGTCCCGATCATGCCTGACGCGGCGCGGCAATGGCAATGGTAGCGGAGGGTGACGGAAGGCCGCTGCGGCCTCCCGTCCCGCCTTGAGGTCAGGCCGCGGCGGCGAGGCCCGGGGCGACCTGGAAGCTTGCCTCGGTATTGGCCTTGATCTCGTCGAGGGTCACGCCCTCGGCGATCTCGAGCAGCGTCATGCCGGTGCCGCCCTTCTTGTCGATGGCGAAGACGCCGAGGTCGGTGATGACGAGGTCGACGACGCCGGCGCCGGTGAGCGGCAGGTTGCAGCGCTTCAGGAGCTTCGGGCCGTCCTTGGCCGAGTGCTCCATGACCACCACCACCTTCTGCACGCCGGCGACGAGGTCCATCGCGCCGCCCATGCCCTTCACCATCTTGCCCGGGATCATCCAGTTGGCGAGGTCGCCGTTCTCCGCCACTTGCATGGCGCCGAGGATCGACAGGTTGATGTGGCCGCCGCGGATCATGGCGAAGCTGTCCGAGGACGAGAAGAAGCTCGTCGTCGGCAGTTCGGTGATGGTCTGCTTGCCGGCATTGATCAGGTCGGGATCCTCCTCACCCTCATAGGGGAAGGGGCCCATGCCGAGCATGCCGTTCTCCGACTGGAGCTGCACGTTCATGCCGGCGGGGATGTGGTTGGAGACGAGCGTCGGAATGCCGATGCCGAGGTTCACGTAGAAGCCGTCGCGCAGTTCCTTGGCGGCGCGGGCGGCCATCTGGTCACGGGTCCAGGCCATGGTCTCGTCTCCTCTCAGGCCGCCTTCGGGCGGGTGGTCCGCTGCTCGATGCGCTTCACGGCATTGGGCACATGGACGATGCGCTTCACGTAGATGCCGGCGGTGTGGATCGCGTCGCCGTCGATCTCGCCGGCCTCCACCAGATGCTCGCACTGGACGATGGTCATGCGCGAGGCGGTGGCCATCATCGGGTTGAAGTTGCGGGCCGTCTTGCGGAAGACGAGGTTGCCCTCCTTGTCGGCCTTCCAGGCGTGGACCAGGGAGATGTCGGCGAAGAGGCCGCGCTCCATCACATAGGTCTCGCCGTCGAACTCGCGGACCTCCTTGCCCTCGGCGATCACCGTGCCGACGCCGGTCTTGGTGAAGAAGGCCGGGATGCCGGCGCCCCCCGCCCGGATGCGTTCGGCCAGCGTGCCCTGCGGGTTGAACTCGAGCTGCAGCTCGCCGGAGAGGAACTGCTGGGCGAAGAGCTTGTTCTCGCCGACGTAGGACGAGATCATCTTGGCGATCTGCTTGGTCTCCAGCAGGATGCCGAGGCCTGCCCCGTCGACGCCGGCATTGTTCGAGATGACCGTGAGGTTCTTGGCGCCCGAATCGCGCACCGCCTCGATCAGCACGTCCGGAATGCCGCAGAGGCCGAAGCCGCCCGACATGATCGTCATGCCGTCCTTGATCTGGCCGGCCAGGGCCTCCCTGGCGGAGGTATAGACCTTTGAACTCATCGCGTATTCGCCTCTCAGCGGGCCTCGACGGCCTCTGGTGAACCTGTGCCGCAGCCGGTTGCAGCCGACCGGCGGACAATGGTGGATTTTCCGCAGTGCATCAAGGATGAACCGCTCGTCAGGTCGCGCCGTGCCGCCCGCCTAGAGCCCCAGCACCCGTGGCAGCCACAGGGCGAGGTCCGGCACCGCCGCCACCATCGCCATGGCCACCGTCATGGCGCCGACCATCCAGATCACCCAGGGGATCGTCGCCTCCATCGGCACCCGCGCGATCTTGCAGGAGACCATGAGGTTGACCGCCACCGGCGGGGTGAACTGCCCGATGGCGATCATCATGGTGAGGATGACGCCGAACCAGACGAGGTCCCAGGAGAAGGAGTTGGCGATGGGGATGAGGATCGGCAGCAGGATCAGGTAGATCGAGATGCCGTCCAGGAACATGCCGACGACGATGAGCAGGATGACGAGCAGCGCCAGGGTTCCGGCCCCGCCGAGGCCGAGCCCGACGATGGCGTCGGCGATCGGCTGGACGATGCCGAGCGTCGAGATGGACCAGGCGAAGACCGAGGCGAGCGCCACGACGATGAGGATGACGGCGGAGAGCTCGCCCGCCTCCACCAGCATCTCGTAGACGTCGCGCAGCGTCAGCGTCCGGTAGACGAAGAAGCCGATGAACAGGCCGTAGGCGACCGCTATCACCGCCGCCTCGGTCGGCGTGAAGGCGCCGATGCGCATGCCGCCTAGGATGATGACGGGGGCCATCAGCCCCCAGATCGCCTCCTTGAACGTGCCCCAGATGGTCAGCGCATCGCTGGTGGTGCGCGTCTTGCCGCCGAAATCCTTCAGCCAGGAGATGACGAGGATCGGCACGATGATGGCGAGGCCCGCCAGGATGCCCGGGATCATGCCGGCGGCGAAGATGGCCGGGACGGACACGCCGGGCACCATCACCGCATAGATGATGAAGGCGATGGAGGGCGGGATGAGGATGTCGGTGGCCGCCGCCGCGCCCACCGTCGAGGCGATGAAGGCACGGGGATAGCCGTCCTTCACCATGGAATCCGTCACCACCTGGCCGACCGCTGCCGAGGTCGCCGGGCCCGAGCCGGAAATGCCGCCGATGACCATGGCGACCAGCACCGAGACGGTGGCGAGCGCCCCGCGTCCGGCCCCGACGAGGGCGGTGGCGAAGCGCACCAGACGCAGCGCGACACCGGTCCGGTCGAAGACGGCGCCGACCAGCACGAACATCGGGATGGCGATGAGCGGATATTTGGCGATGCCGGCATAGACGTTGGTCGGCATGGCCATGATGCTCTGCCCGGCGAGCCAGATGGCGAGGGCACCGGCGAGGCCGAGGGACACGCCGACCGGCACCGCGGCGACGAGCATGAGAACGAAGGCGGCGAAGAGAACGAGGGCGGTCATGCGTCTTCACCCCGGGCGAGCCGCACGATGCGGCCGGCGGCCCGCGCGATCACCGCGATGGAGAGAAGCGGCAGCATGCCCGTGTAGAGCCATTGCGGATTGCCGAGGCCGGGCGAGAGGACCTCGAAGCGGTACTCGTCCCAGGCGAGTCGCCCGCCATGGACGAGGAGGATGCCGAAACAGATGATCACCAGGACCAGGGCGCCGATCTCGCAGGCCCGCCAGCGCGCCGGCGTCATCCCGTCGACCAGGACGCCGATGCGGATGTGCCGCCCGGTGGCGATGGCCAGGGACGAGCCGATCATCGTCACCACCACCATCAGCACCACCGAATATTCCTCGGTGAAGGCGAAGGAGACGTTGGTGAGATAGCGCACCACCACGTTGCCGAAGGTGATCAGCGCCATGGCCGCCATGGCGGCGGCGATCAGGATTTCCTCGAGCCGCAGCGGCACGCGGGTCTTCGGGGACGGCGGCGGCGCCGTGGGGTCGCGGTCGACGGGCAAGGCGGGATGCTTTCGGCAGAAGAACGCAGCCGGCGGGGGACCGGCTGCGTCGCGTGTGGCGGGTTGCGAGGATCAGCTCGCGGCGTTCGCTGCGGCCTCTGCCTTCTTGACGAGATCGGCGCCGACCTGCGCCGCCCACTTGTCGAAGACGGGGCGCGTCGCCCGGGCGAAGGCGCGCTTCTCCTCGGCCGTCAGCGTCACCGTGGCGACGCCCCGCTTGGCGAGCTCCTCAATCGACGACTTGTCGTTGGGGTCGAGCACGCCGAGGCCCTTGCGGGTGGCGCCGATCTGCACCTTGGCGGCGTCCCGCGCGCTCTCGCGGACGATCTCCTTGTCGGCCGCCGAGAACGTGTCCCAGACCGGCTTCGCGACATGGAAGAGGCCGGCGTCGACGCAGTAGTTCCAGATGGTCATGTGCTTCTGGGCGAGCGCGTCCATCTTGAGGCCGAGGAACAGGTTGACCGGGTTCTCCTGGCCGTCCACCGCCCCGGTCGAGAGCGCCGGCTGCAGGTCGGCGAAGGACATCTGCACCGGATTGGCGCCGAGGCCGTTGTAGATGTCGGCGAAGATGGCGCCGGCGGCGAAGCGGATCTTCAGGCCGCGCAGGTCCTCCGGCTTCTGGATCGGGCGCTTGGAGTTGGACAGCTCGCGGAAGCCGTTCTCGCCCCAGGCCAGCGGCACCACGTCGCGGCTCTCCATCACCTTGAACAGCGCCTGTCCGACCTCGCCGTTGACGATGGCGTCGAAGGCCTTGTGGTTCGGCATCAGGAAGGGCAGCGAGAAGATGTTCATCTCGCGCACCTGCGGCGAGATGTTGATGGTGGAGGACACCGTGAAGTCGATGATGCCCTGGCGCATCGCCACGAGCTCGCGGGTCTGGTCGCCGCCGACGAGCTGCGAGCCCGGATAGACCTTCACGTTGATGCGGCCGTTGGTGCGCTGGGTCACCATCTCGGCCCACTGGAACGCGCCTTCCGACAGCGCGATGGGCCGGTTGCCGACGACCGAGAGCTTGTATTCGGTCTTCAGCGTCTGGGCCTTCGAGACCCAGGGGGCCATGACTGCGGCGCCGATGCCGGCCACCGCGACGCGCCGCGTGACGGCGAAACCTTTTGTGCGCTCCGACATGGTGCGCCTCCTTCCCTGTGTGCGTTTCTCTCGACGTCCGGACGTCTGCGGTCCGGTATGGTGCGGGATCATGGGACGAGGGCAGGGGCGCTGGCAAGAGCCGGCGACGCGCCGTTCGTCCCATGCGGGGCGCGTCGACGCTGGCCGGGCTCACCCGATCGGGAGAGCCGAAATGCCGGTTTCGGCGCCACTGCGACGCTTCGCCATCCTCCGAAGGGCTGAATCCGGCCGATTTGGCTCCGGATCGCATTGACCTCGCCGTACTCATGCGTAGGTTCTGAGCCGGTTCGGGCCGCGCGCCCGGAGAAGGAACGCATCGGTGCCCGAAGACGGCTGAAGCCGCGGGGCACCCCAGGGGAGGAACTGGCGGTGTCGCCATTGCATCCGGCCGCGCCCGTGCGGCCGCCAGCCGCTCGTCTCGACGTCGAAAACCTGTCGCTGCAGTTCGGCGGCGTGAAGGCGCTCGACGGTATCGACCTTCACGTCGCGCCCGGCTCCATCACCGCGCTGATCGGACCCAACGGCGCCGGGAAGACCTCGGCCTTCAATTCCATCTCCGGCTTCTACAAGCCGAAGACCGGCACGGTGAAGCTCGACGGCGAGGACATCACCGCCGTCCCCGCCCGCGACCGGGCGAAGCTCGGCCTCGCCCGCACCTTCCAGAACATCGCGCTGTTCCGCGGCATGACCGTGCTCGACAACATCAAGCTCGGCCGCCACGCCCACCTGACCGCCGGCGTGTTCGACGCCTTTCTCTACTGGGGCAAGGCCAAGCGCGAGGAGATGGAGCTGCGCGCCGAGGTGGAGCGCGACGTCATCGACTTCCTCGAGCTCGACCACATCCGCAACGTTCCCGTGGCGATCCTGCCCTACGGCCTGCAGAAGAAGGTCGAGCTTGCCCGTGCCCTCGCCATGCGCCCGCGCATCCTGATGCTCGACGAGCCGGTGGCCGGCATGAACCGCGAGGAGACCGAGGACATGGCCCGCGCCATCCTCGATGTGCGCGAGGAATGGGGCGTCACCGTCCTCCTCGTCGAACACGACATGGGCATGGTCATGGACATTTCCGACCATGTCTGCGTGCTGAACTTCGGTCGCCGCATCGCCGCCGGCACGCCGGAGGAGGTGCGCAACAACCCGGACGTCATCAAGGCCTATCTCGGTTCCTCCGGCGATCCCCGCCGCGCGGCCGAGGGCAGTGCCCCCGTCGGCGAGGTGGCGTGATGGCGATCGAATTCATCGACATCGTCGAGACGAGCCTCGCCGGCCTCGGCACCGGCTCGCTCATGGCGCTCACCGGCGTCGCCTTCGTCATCATCTACAAGGCCACCAAGGTCATCAATCTCGCCATCGGCGAGATGCTGATGATCGGCGCCTTCGTCTTCTACGGCTTCTCCGCCGGCCTCGCCCTGCCGATCTGGGCCTCGGTGCCGCTGACGCTGGCGGTTTCCGCCGTGATCGGCGGGGTCATCGAGCGGACCATGATCCGCCCGCTCCTGAAGGACAATCCCGTCTCCGTCTTCATGGTGACGATCGGCCTGACCTCCGTGCTGATCGGCGTCGTCGAGCTCATCTGGTCGGCCGAGCCGCGCCGCCTGCCCGAGTTCCTGCCCTCGCAGCCGATCATCATCGCCGACGCCTTCATCCCCTCCAAGACGGCCTATTCCTTCTTCATCGCCGCCGCCGCCATGGCGGTGCTGATCACCGTCTTCTCCTTCTGGCGCGGCGGCATTGCGCTTCGCGCCACCGCCACCGACCGCGCCGCCGCTTCTTCAGTCGGCATCGACGTACCCGGCGTCTTCTCCTTCTCCTGGATGCTGGCGGCGACCGTCGCGGCCCTCGCCGGCATTCTCGTCGGCTCTGTCGGCGGCATCTCCTCGGCCATGGGCCTGTTCGGCCTCTCGGTCTTCGTCGTGGTGATCGTCGGCGGCCTCGATTCCATCCTCGGGGCCCTCATCGCCGGCCTCTTCATCGGCTGGCTCGAGGCCATGGTCGGCCGCTTCCTCGGCGGCGAGTTCAAGCTCCTCGCCACCTTCTCCATCCTGCTCGTGGTTCTGGTCGTGCGGCCTTATGGCCTCTTCGGCACGCATGAGATTGAGAGACTCTGATGCGCGTCGGGACCGCCAAGGAGAGCTACGCGGCCGACGAGGGCCTGTTCAAGACCGACACCCAGAAGGTCTGGTTCGCCCTGCTCCTCGCCGCCCTCGTCCTCTATCCGCTGCACGGCTCCAACTACTGGATGTTCCTCGCCGTGCTGGTGATGATCAACGTCATCTCCACCACCGGGCTCAACATCCTCACCGGCTATACCGGCCAGGTGAGCCTCGGCCACGCCGCCTTCATGGCGGTGGGCGCCTATACGGTCGCCTTCTTCGACGGCCGCTTCGGCACGCCGGTGCTGCTCAACCTCGTCCTGGCGGGCGCTGTCGCCGCCGGCATCGGCTACCTCGTCGGCCTGCCCTCGCTGCGCATCAAGGGCCTCTACCTCGCCATCGCGACGCTGGCGGCCTCCGTCATCCTCGGCTTCGTCTTCCTCAACTGGACGCCGGTGACCGGCGGCCTGCGCGGCCTCAACGTGCCGACCGCCCGCATCGCCGGCATCGAGCTGGCGACGCCGGACCGGCTCTACTGGCTGGTCATGCCCATCTGCGTGGTCATGGTGCTGGCGGCCAAGAACCTCTTCCGCACCCGCGTCGGCCGCGCCTTCATCGCCATCCGCGACCGCGACATCTCGGCGGAGATCATCGGCATCTCCCTGTTCAAGTACAAGCTGATGAGCTTCGCCATCTCGTCCTTCTATGCGGGCGTCGCCGGCGGGCTCTGGGCCTATCTCTTCCGCGTCGTGACGCCGGAGAGCTTCCCTGCTCTCGCCTCGATCTTCTTCCTCGCCGCCGTCATCGTCGGCGGGGCCGGCACCATCGTCGGCGGCATTTTCGGCGCCGTCTTCATGACGCTGATCCCGGAATTCCTGAAGCTGTCGGCCACCGCCCTCGTGCCCTGGTTCCCCGACGCCTCCATCTATCTCGCGCCGGTCCGCAACATCATCTTCGGCCTGCTCATCATCGGCTTCCTCATCTTCGAACCCATGGGGCTCGCGGAGATGTGGCGCAGGACGCGCCGCTACTTCGCCCTCTGGCCGTTCAGGACGTGAGCCCAACACGAAAAGAACCGCCGTCAAGGCGGGACCCAAACCCTCTGAGGAGACACCCATGACCCGTCTGACCCGCCGTGCATTCCACCAGCTCGGCCTCGGCGCCGCCCTCGTCTCGACGGCCTCCGGCCGCGCCTTCGCCCAGGCCCCCGAGCTCGTCATCGGCGCCGCCAACCCCATGTCCGGCGTCTTCGCCTTCGCCGGCGTCGAGGGCTTCGAGGGTGGCCGCGACCACTTCGAGTTCGTCAACAAGAACGGCGGCGTCGCCGGCCGTCGCATCCGCTACGTCAACGAGGATTCCGGCTACCGCGTCGACAACGCCGTCGCCATCTTCACCCGCATCACCTCGCAGCATCAGACGCCGGTCTTCTTTGGCGACTCCACCGGCTTCCAGAAGGCCATCAATCCGGAGCTGAACCGCCGCGGCACCACCGTCATGGCCGGCGCCTCCTTCGCCTCCGAGATCGACAACCCGCAGGCCTTCCCGAACCAGTGGATCCCGGGCCCGAACTATTCCGACCAGATGCGCGTGCTGCTGCGCTACATCGCCGCCCAGAAGAAGGGCGCCTCGGTCGTCTTCGTTCATTCCGACACCGAGTTCGGCCGCGATCCCATCGCCGCCGGCGAGGCCGAGGCCAAGCGCCTCGAGCTCAACCTCGTGGAGAAGATCGTCACCCAGCCGGGCTCGGTCGACGTCTCCGGCGATGTCCTGAAGATCCGCCGCCGCAACCCCGACTACGTCATCTTCCACGGCTACGTGCTGCAGCCGATCCCCGAGTTCATGGCGCAGGCCCGCCAGGCCGGCATGACCTCGAAGTTCATGGGCACGTTCTACTCCACCGACACCGTGCTGATGAACCGCGCCGGCGCCGCCGCCGACGGCTACATGGGCGTCTCCGCCTACAACTTCGACCCCGCCGCCAAGGGCGCGCAGATCGAGGCGATCCGCGCCGCCAATGTCGGGAAGACCCGCACCCACGCCTATTACCAGGGCTGGACCAACGCCATGCTGGCCATCGAGGTGCTGAAGCGCACCCTCGCGGCCAACGAGGAGCTGAACGCGGTCAACATGATGAAGCACGCCCGCTCCATCAAGAACTACGACACCGGCGGCGTCGTCGGCGTGCCGATCACCATGACCGGCAACTCCTTCCCGCACGGCCGCGTCTACCAGTACAGCGCAGCCGACAAGATGCTGAAGCCGGCGTCCGACTGGATCACCATCTCCGCCGGCTCCTGATATCGGCCGGGGCGGCCGCGCCGCGGTCGCCCCGCCATTTTCGCATCCGCAAGCGCCCGAGGGCTTCATGGCGACGACCGGCGACCTCATTCTCGAGGTGAACAATATCGAGGTGGTCTACGCGAAGGCCATCCAGGCGCTGCGCGGCCTCTCGCTCGCCGTGCCGAAGGGCAAGATCGTCGCCCTGCTCGGCTCCAACGGCGCGGGCAAGTCGACCGTGCTCAAGGCCGTCTCGGCCCTGCTGCCCATGGAGAACGGCCTCGTCACCGAGGGGCGCATCAGCTTCGACGGCGAGCCCGTCGAGCAGAGCTCCCCGCACAAGCTCGTCCGCCGGGGCCTGTTCCACGTCATGGAGGGCCGGCGCATCTTCGGCGACCTGACGGTGGAGGAGAACCTCACCGCCGCGACCTATGCGCTGACCGGCCGTCCCGGCGCCACCGCCGATTTCGACATCGTCTACCGCTACTTCCCGCGCCTCGCCGAGCGGCGCAAGTCCATTGCGGGCTACCTCTCCGGCGGCGAGCAGCAGATGCTGGCCATCGGCCGCGCCCTCGTCGCCAAGCCCCGCGTCATTCTCCTGGACGAGCCCTCGCTCGGCCTCGCGCCGCTGCTCGTTGAGGAGATCTTCGCCATCATCGCCCGCATCAACGCGGAGGAGGGCGTCTCCATGCTCCTCGTCGAGCAGAACGCCTCCGTCGCCCTCTCCATCGCCCACTACGGCTACATCATGGAGACCGGGCGCATCGTCATCGATGGGCCGACCGAGAAGCTCGTCGCCGACCGCGACGTGCAGGAATTCTATCTCGGCCTCGCCCACAAGAGCTATCGCGACATCAAGCACTACAAGAGGCGCAAGAGGTGGCTGTCATGACTGCGACCGCACTTCCGCTCGACATGGCCCGCGAGGCGACCCCCGCCGCGGCTGCCGATCCCGCCGCCGCCCTGCCGCCGCTCTCCGTGGTGCAGATGCTGAAGAAGCACGCGGCGGAGCGCGGATCCGAGATCGCGCTGCGCCAGAAGCGCTTCGGCATCTGGCGGCCGACCACCTATGCCGAATACTGGCAGCGCTCCTGCCACGTCGCCCTCGGCTTCCGCGCGCTCGGCCTTGAACCGAAGGGCCATATCGGCGTCATCTCCGAGAACCGCATCGAATGGGTGCTCTCGCAGATGGGCGCCGGCGTCCTCGGCGCCGTCACCGTCGGCGTCTATCCCACCAGCCCCTCCAACGAGGTGGCCTATGTGCTCGACCATGCCGACTGCGCCATCGTCGTCTGCGAGGACCAGGAGCAGATCGACAAGGTGGTGGAGGCGCGCGCCGACCTGCCGAAGGTGAAGAAGATCATCGCCCTCGAGGACCGCGGCCTGTCCGGCTACGAGCCAGGGCTCGTCATGACCTTCGACGAGGTGGAGGCCCTCGGCCGCGCGGAATACGAGAAGAATCCCGCCGTGGTCGACGACCTGATGCGCACCCATCAGCTCTCCGACATTGCTCTCCTCATCTATACCTCTGGATCAACCGGCAAGCCGAAGGGGGCCATGCTCTCCTTCCGCAACATCCGCGCCGGCGCCAACGGGCTCCTCGACCGCTACGGCATCGGCACCGGCTGGACGGCGCTGTCCTATCTGCCGCTCTGCCACGTGGCCGAACAGGCGACGACGGTCTTCGCCCCGCTCTACGCCGGCAGTCGCGTCGATTTCGGCGAGAGCCTGCGCACCGTGCAGGAAGACCTGCGCGAGGTCGCGCCCACCAGCTTCCTCGGCGTGCCACGCATCTGGGAGAAGATGCATTCGGGCATCCGCGTGAAGATGTACGAGGCCCGCCCCGTCCAGAAGTGGCTCTACAAGACGGCCTTCGACCTCTGCGCGCCTTTCGCCGACAAGCCGCGGTCGAAATGGTCGCTGGCCGAGAGGGCCAAATATGCCCTCGCCTATGCCGCGGTCTTCCGGGCGCTGAAGAATGCCATCGGCCTCACCCGCTGCCGCATCGCCTTCACCGGCGCCGCGCCCATCTCGCCCGACGTCATCCGCTTCTTCCGCACCATCGGCGTGCCGCTGGTCGAGATCTACGGCATGACCGAGACCTCGGGCGGCATTCTCGGCCAGACGCCCGACGACGTCGTGGTCGGCACGGTCGGCAAGGCGATGAAGGGCACCCAGGTCCAGCTTGCCGAGGACGGCGAGATCATGGCCCGGGGCGCCACCATCTTCGAGGGCTACTACAAGAACGAGGAGGCCACCGCCCAGGCCATCGTCGACGGCTGGCTGCGCACCGGCGACGTCGCCGAGATGCAGGGCGCCCACATCAAGATCGTCGATCGCAAGAAGGACATCATGATCACCGCCGGCGGCAAGAACCTGTCGCCGACCGAGATCGAGCACGCGGTGAAGCTCAGCCCCTTCATCAAGGAATGCATCGTCTTCGGCGACCGGCAGAAATATGTCGCGGCGCTCATCCAGATCGACATGGAGACGGTCGGCAAGTGGGCCGAGATGAAGGGCATCGCCTTCACCAACTACAAGAACCTGTCGCAGGCGCCGCAGGTGGTGGAACTCGTCCAGCAGGCGGTGGACAAGGCCAACGAGACGCTCGCCCAGGTCGCCAACATCCGCCGCTTCGAGATCCTCGACAAGGAACTCGACCATGACGACGGCGAGGTCACGGCGACGATGAAGGTCCGCCGCAAGGCGATCGAGGCGAAATACGCCGACGCCATCAAGCGCCTCTACGCGTGAGGTGACTCCTCTCGCGCGGCCGTTCGCACTTCCAATGTGCCGGCCGCCCGGTCCAGACGACGACATGGTGCGAGCCGCTCTCACTGCAGGGCCCCACCCTTAACCCTCCCCGCTGCGCGGGGAGGGGGGCTATGACGTCACGCTTCCATTGCAACCGCTGAGCCCGGCGCGAGGGATGACGGGATGTGCCGCCGCCGTGGAAGTCCCCCTCCCCGCGCAGCGGGTAGGGTAAGGGTGGGGCCTTGAGGGGCACCAGCGGTTCAAGAGGCAGAAGCGCCCCCCTACACCCCCGCCGCAACGCCCGCCGTCGTCACCATCAGCACCTTGCCCGACCGGCCGCCCTCGCCGGCGAGCGCCATGGCGCGCGCGGCCTCGGCCATCGGCACCACCTCCGCCACCGGCGTCGTCAGCGTGCCGTCCGCCATGCCGCGGGCGATCCGCCCGTAGGTCTCGGCGATGCGCGCCCGGCCCGCGTCCTGGAACCAGTGGATCAGCCAGAAGCCCTTGAGGCTGATCTTGCGGAAGATCAGGTGCTGCGCGTCGATGCGGCACTGTTCGCCGGAGAGCAGCCCGTAATTGACGACGGTACCGCCATCCGCCAGCGCGCCGGCCATGACGCCGGTCGCCGCCCCGCCGATGGCGTCGATGGCGAGCTTCACCGGCGCGCCGCCCGTCGCCTCCTGAACCTTCTTCCGGAACGCGCGCGGATCATCCAGCGCGTCGGCCAGCACCGCCGTCCCGCCGGCTTGCCTCACGCCCGCCACGGCGCTCTCGCGGCGCACGACGTTGAGCGTGTGGATGCCGCGCTGCTGCGCCAGCCGCACGAGGAAGGTGCCGACGGCGGAATTCGCCGCGTTCTGCATCAGCCAGTCGCCGGGGGCCAGCGCCACCTGATCCGACAGCAGCGCCTCCGCGGTGGCCGGATTGCCCTTCAGCATGGCCGCCTGCTTCAGGTCGATGTCGGCCGGCAGCTTCATGGCCAGCGCCGCCTTGAGGTTCACCCGCTCCACCCAGCAGTTGAGGATCATCGGCGAGACGATGTCGCCGACGGCGAGCCCGCTCACGCCCTCGCCGACCGCCGCGATGCGGCCCACCGCCTCGCCGCCGGGGATGAAGGGCAGCGGCGGGCGCGACGTGCCGTAGAGCCCCTGGATCTGCAGGAGGTCGGACGGGTTGATGTTGAGCACCAGCATCTCCACCGTCACCTCGCCGGGACCGGGCGGCGGCGGCTCGGGCATGTCGCGTAGGCGGATGGTCGCGGCGGGATCGCCGAACCCCTCGATGACGATGGCGTGCATGGGCGTGTCCTCCGGTGCGGCTGGGCCGTCTTGTGGATGTCTCTCAGTCGGCGAAACCGATGAAGCGATAGTCCGGCGCCGAGGTGTTGTGCCGGCTGGGCACCGCCCGCGTCAGCTTCATCTCGATGCCATCGCCGCCGCGGAAGTCCATGACCGGGGCCTCCTGCCAGCGGTTGGTGCCGGCCGCCCGCCATTCGACGCGGGCGCCGTCCGCATTGGTTTCGGTGACGTACATGGAGCGCAGGCCGGCGAAGGGCCCGCCCGTCACCCCCTGCGAGAACACGACGTCGAGGGCCACGTGGCTGCGGTCGATTTCGGCGACCTTGACGGTGGCCGTGCCGCCCGCGCGGAAGGTCAGGTCGAAGGTCATCGTCGCCGGGTCGAAGCGGATGGCGGAGAGGTTCACCACCGGGCGCTGCATCACCTCGATGGGGCCGATCAGCGCCGACGTGCCGTAGACGATGTCGGAGAGATGGGCCGGCGGGCGCGGCTTCAGGCGCCAGTAGCCGTCCACCGGATACATGACGAGGAATTCGTAGGGCTTGGCGTCGCCGTCCTTCAGATAGAGCTGGAACAGGTGGAAGCCGCTCTCGGTGCGGCCGCCCACCGTCACCGGCACCTGCTCGGGCCGCCAGAACTTGTCGAAGGTGATGCCGACCACCTTCAGCCGCGCGTCCTCGTGCATCACCACGGTGCGCGGCGTGAAGCGGAAGTCGGCCTTGTCGGTGATGGTGCAGTCGGTGAAGTCCGGCGCCGTGATGTCCTGCACGATGGTGCCGATCACCGCGGGATGCACGGCCTCGAGCCGGAAGCGTCGGACCGCCGGCGCGTGAAGGCGCAGGTCGACATTGTCCTCCTCGGCGCAGAGCGTCGGCACGCTCTCGTTGGCGATGCGCACGCTGGCGGGCGCGGCGAAACCGGGTCCGGCGAGGAGGGCGAGAAGGGCGGCGGCGGCGAGCGGACGATGCATGGAAGGGCTCCTTCCCCTACCGCCTAGCAGGCCGCGCCGCTCCGGCAAAGGGCGCCCGCCGTCGCATCAGTTGCGGTCGTCGGGCAGCACCGGCAGGGCGTGGAACTCGATGCCTTCCTCGGCGAGCTCGCGCGCCTCCTCCGGCGTTGCCTGGCCGTAGATGGAGCGGTGCTCGGTCTCGCCGTAATGGATCTTGCGGGCTTCCTCGGCGAAGCGCTCGCCGACGGGATCGGCGTTCTTCACGACCTGCTCGCGCAGTTCTCGCAGCTTCGCCCGCAGCTCCTGCTCGGCCGGCGAGACCATGGCGACCGGCGTGGGGGGCGCGGGCGGCACGGCCGCAGCGGGCTCGGCCGCGGCAGCACGGTCCTTGCGCGCCACCTGCGGCGCCATCAGCGCCTTGTCCACCTTCGTCGAGCCGCAGACGGGACAGGCGACGAAGCCCTGTTTCCGCTGCGCCTCGTAGCTGTCGGAGGAGGGGAACCAGCTCTCGAAGTCGTGCGCCTTGTCGCAATGGAGGGCGTAGCGGATCATGGCGTCTCCGCCACCCGGAACACCCGGCCGTTGGCGAGCGAGGGGATGCGCCCCCGCGTTTCGCCGACCTTGGCCGGATCGATCTCCGCGAGGATGACCGCGGGATCGTCGTGGTCGGCCTCGGCGAGGATCCTCCCCCAGGGGTCGACGATGAGGCTGTGGCCATAGGTCGCCCGGCCGCAGGCGTGCACGCCGCCCTGTGCCGCCGCGACGACGAAGGCGCCGTTCTCGATCGCCCTGGCGCGCATCAGCACGTGCCAGTGCGCCTCGCCCGTCGGCACGGTGAAGGAGGAGGGAATGGCCATGACCTCCGCCCCCTGCTCGGCGAGGCGCCGGTAGAGGTGGGGGAAGCGCAGGTCGTAGCAGATGGTGACGCCGAGCCGCGCCCACGGCAGATCGGCCGTCACGGCGACGTCCCCCGGCGCATAGGCTGCGGACTCCCGGTAGGTCTGGCCGTTCGGCAGGTCCACGTCGAACATGTGGATCTTGTCGTAGGCCGCCACCACCTCGCCGTCGGGGGAGATGACATAGGCGCGGTTCGCCGCCTGCCGCTCGCCCACCTTGATGGCGAGGGAGCCGACATGCAGCCAGATGCCGAGCTGCATGGCCTCGGCCTGGAACAGCGGGATCGTCGGGTCCTCGGCCTCCGTGCGGATGGCCTCGAAGAATTTCGGCCGCTCCGGCTGCAGGATGTTGGTCATTTCCGGCGTCTGCACATAGTGCGCGCCGGACCTGGCCGCCTCACGGATCAGGGCGATGGCCTGGTCGACGCTCGGCTTGACGGCGACGTCGGCGCGCATCTGCACGCAGGCCGCCGTGAAGGATCCGTTGCCCCCCTCCGCCATGGTCAGGCGCCGAGCAGGGGGTCGAGCTTGCCGGCGCTGTCGAGGGCGTGGATGTCGTCGCAGCCGCCCACGTGCTGGCCGCCGATGAAGATCTGCGGAACCGTGGTCCGGCCGCCGGCCTTCTGGACCATCTCGGCGCGCCGGTCCGGATGCTTCTGGATGTCCACCTCGGTGAAGGCGGCGCCCTTCTTGCGCAGCAGCTCCTTGGCGGCGTGGCAATAGGGGCAGTAGTCCTTGGTGTAGACGGTGATTTCCGGCATCGCGGCATCCGTTGTCGCTGTGACAGGCCCTCAGATATGGACCGCGAAAGGCCCCTCCACAACCCTCGCCGCGGTCAGCACGTCGATGCGCGCGGCGCCCGCCCGGCGCAGCGCCCGGCAGCAGGCCTCGATGGTGGCCCCGGTGGTCAGCACGTCGTCCACCAGCACCAGCCGCTTGCCGGCGACCCAGCCCTTGCGGTCCTCTGCCACCCGGAAAGCGCCGGTGACGTTGTCCAGCCGTTGCGCCCGCGTCAGCCCCACCTGGTGGCGGGTGCGGCGCACGCGCTTCAAGAGCAGCGGCGCGTTGGCGACGCCGGTCAGGGCGGAGAGGTGCCGCGTCAGCTCCGCCGCCTGGTTGAAGCGGCGGGAGACGAGCCGCGTCCAGTGCAGCGGCACCGGCACCAGCGCGTCGGCATCGGCGAGGAGCTCCCGCCCGGCCCGCGCCATCCAGGCGGAGAGCGCCACCGCCACCTCCAGCCGGTCGCCGTATTTCAGCCCATGGACCAGCGCCCGCCCGACGTCGTCGAAGCGGAAGGCCGCGCGCGCCCGGTCGAAGGCCGGCGGCTGGGCAATGGCGGCAGGCGACAGGGCGCCGGGCCCGAGATCGAAGGCGAGCGGCGTGCCGAGCCGCTCGCAGACCGGGGCGGTGATGAAGGCGACGCCCTTCCAGCAGGTGGGGCAGAGCGCGTGGTGGCTTCCCACCGGGTTGCGGCAGGCGATGCAGAGCGGCGGCAGCAGCCAGTCGAGCACGCGCGCGCCGCCCGCCGCCAGGCGCCGGCGGAGCGGGGGAGGGGGAAAGGTGTCGGTTTCGACGGTCACGCCTTCATGCTGTCACGGCGCATGGGCCCGCGGCACTCGGACGAATCCGGGGGCACACACGAAAAAGCCGCCGGAAACCGGCGGCTTTCGCGATCCATGCGGCTGAGGCCTATCAGGCGTGGCCGGAGATCCACTGCTTCAGCGCCGCCTGCGGCGAGGCGCCGGTCTTTCGGTCGACCAGCTGGCCGCCCTTGAAGATCATCAGCGTCGGGATCGACATGATGCCGTAGTTGGACGCGATCTTCGGGTTCTCGTCGACATTGACCTTCACGATCTTCACCTTGTCGCCCATCTCGGCCGAGATGGCGTCGAGGGCGGGCGCGATCATGCGGCAGGGGCCGCACCAGGGGGCCCAGAAATCGACCACGACGGGGGTTTCCGACTTGATGACGTCGGCGTCGAATGATGCGTCGGTGGTGGCGGCGACGGCGCCCATGGTGGTTCTCCTGGCAGTCGGGAGGAATCGGAACGTTGCCGACAAGGTAGGCGTCGGGAACGCCGGGTTCAAGGCGAGGCGGGAGGATGTTCACCGCCTCGTGACGTGGCCCGGCGCCGTGCGACGGCCTGCCATGCCCGCTCGACCGCGAAGGCGGAAAGGCCCGCCGCCAGCCCCCAGAAGGCGGCGCCGATGCCGGCGACGGTGACGCCCGAGGCCGCGACCGCGAAGGTCAGGAGGGCGGGAAAGCGGGTCTGGCTATCGCCCATGGCGACCGCCAGCGAGCCCATCAGCGCGCCGCTGAGCGCGAGGCCCGCGATGGTGGCGATCAGGGCCTTGGGCATGGCGGCGAAGAGCGCCACGAAGGGGCCGGCGAAGGCTGCGAAGAGGATGAAGGCGACGCCGTAGACGATGCCGGCCGGCCAGCGCTTCGCCGGATCGGGATGGGAATCGGGCCCCGCCGCGATGGCCGCGGTGATCGCCGCGAGGTTCGAGGGATGCGCGCCGAAGGGCGCCGAGACCAGCGAGACGAAGCCGGTCGTCGCGATGATCGGCCCGACCTTGGGGTCGTAGCCGTTGGCCCGGAGCACGGCGATGCCCGGCAGGTTCTGGCCCGCCATGGTGACGAGATAGAGCGGCACGCCGATGCCGATCAGCACGGCCGGGTCGAAGACCGGGGTCGTCCAGACGACATGCGCGAGGCCGAGATCGGTCGGCAGCGGTCCGGCGAGGCCCAGCGCATAGGTCAGCGCCACGCCGGCCGCCACCACCACCAGCATGGCGCTGGCCGGATGGGCGAGGCGCATGACGAGGAAGATCGCCACCAGCGGCAGGACGAGCCCGGGCGCGCCGGGTGCCGCCAGGGCGACGTCCATGACGAACTTGACGAGGATGCCCGCCAGCATGGCCGAGGCGATGGCGGCGGGGAGCCGCGCCACCCAGTCGCCGAGCGGCTTCACCAGGCCCGTGAGGATGATGAGCCCCGCCGCCAGCACGAAGGCGCCGACCGCTTGCGGAAAGGCGATGCCGGTGGAGGCGCCGATCAGCGCCGCGCCCGGCGTCGACCAGGCGAGCACGATGGGGATGCGGTAGCGCCAGGTGAGCGCGATGCCGCCGATCGCCTTGGCGAGCGAGATGGCGGCGAGCCAGGAGATGGTCTCGGCCGGGCTCGCGCCCACCGCCTGCGCCGCGGCGATGACCAGCGCCACCGTGCCGGCGAAGCCGACGAGGGGGGCGACGATGCCGGCGGCGAGGGTGGAGAGGGTCAGGGGCAAGGGGCGGCTCGAAGCGGATCGACGGGACGCCGCTTCTAGCCGTTGCCTCCGGCGGGGGACAGTCCTCCGCCCGCCGGATGTGTCACGCGGTTACGCCGCGACCCGCGAGAGGAAGTCGTCGACCGCCCGCCGCAGCCGTTCCGAGGTCTCGCCCAGTTCGCCCGAGACGTCGCCGATCTCGCGCGAGGTGGCCTTGCTGGTGGCGATGGCGTCGCGGACATGGTCGATCTGGCTGCGCAGGTCCTCGGTCGCCGACGTCGCTGCGGCGCCGCGGGCGCAGACGGACCGGGTCGCCGCCACATTGGCTTCCACCATGGCGTTGACGGTGCCGGTGTCCTCTGCGACCTGGTCGACGCGGTCGGAGATCTTGCGGATCGCCGAGACGGCCTCGTCGGTGCTGCCGCGGATCCGGCCGATCTGCACCTCGATCTCCGCCGTCGCCTTGGCCGTCTGGCCGGCCAGCTGCTTGACCTCGGAGGCCACCACCGCGAAGCCCTTGCCGGCCTCGCCGGCGCGCGCCGCCTCGATCGTCGCGTTGAGGGCGAGGAGGTTGGTCTGCGAGGCGATCGCCTCGATCAGGCTCGCCACGTTGCCGATGCGCGCCGCGGCCTCCACCAGTTGCTCGACCTTGCTGTCGGCCTCGCGGGCGACCCGCGCGGCTTCGGCGACCTGGCCCGAGCAGGAGCCGAGCGAGTGGAGGGAGCTGGCCAGGCGCTGGTCCATCGCTTCGCTCTCCGCCGTGACGCCCGCGAGGTCCTCGGCGACCCTGTCGCCGGCGACGAGGACGACGTTGGTCGCCTCCTCGGCCTGGCCCGTGACGCTCATCAGTCGCGTCGAGGCGGCGGTCATCCGGCCGGCCTTCTCGCCGAGATCGGCGAGGACGTCGCCCACCACCCTGCGGAATTCGGCGGTGGCATGGCGCTCCGCCTCGACACGGGCGGCGAGATCGGCCGAGGCGGCCTCGCGCTGCCGGCTCTGCTCGAGGGCTCGTGCCTGGTCGATCAGGCCGCGCACGGCCGCCGCCAGGAAGCCGATCTCGTCCTTGCGGCCGGTATCGGGAAGCTGCGCCTCCAGGTTGCCCTTCTGGACCTGGTCGATGGCCTGGGCCACGTCCGCGATCGGTCGCGCGATCCGGCGCGTCATGTCGAAGGCGAGGCCGGCCGACACGAGAACCGCGAACAGGAAGATGGCGCCCACGCCGTACTGCATCATGCGGGCCTCGGCGAAGGCCTCGGCGAGCTGGGCCTCCACATGGGTGTCGATCTTGCGGGAGATGTCGCCGCGGACCCTGCCGATCTGCGCGCGGATTTCCTGCAGCTCGTCGGCCTGGGCGGCGCGCTGGCCGGCATCGCGCGGCATGGCGTTGACCATGGCGATGGCACCGGCATGGTAGCGCTCGTAGAGCGCCAGCATGCGTCCGATATCGGCCTTGACGGCGTCGGGCAGCGCGGCGGCCTGGTTGGCCGTCATGAGGCGCTTGGCGGTCGCCGAATAGCTCTGCAGCTTCTTGACCGTCTCGTCGCGGAACGCCGGGTCCATGGTGCCGGAGATCGCGGCGTAGTTGGTCAGCGCGCGCAGCTCCTCGTTGGCGAAGGTGGCGCTCAGGTGGTTCTGCACGGTGCGCCGGGCCTGGTCCATGGCTGCCGTGCGGTCGTGCAGTTCGAAGCCCAGCCACAGGCCGAGCGCGCCCATGAGGGCGACGAGGCACGTGAAACCGGCCGCGATCGCGGCGAATCTCATGCGGAGTGATGTCATCTTGAGTGGTTCCCTTCCCTAGCGTCGTTATGGAAGGAGCAGTCTTAACGTTGGGTAATTGACCCAATAAGACGCAAAAACAATGTGAAATACAAATGATCAGGACTATAAGTCCAGATCATGGCGCGCCTGTTGCCGGAAATGTCCGGCAGAGATCTGGCTGACGGGGCGCGCGGCAAGGTCTCGCCTGAAATCGACAAGAACAGTGCGAGCAAGGCGTGCGTCTTGACCAGCCTTTACCAAAGAAAAGGCCCGGCGCAGGGCCGGGCCTTCCTCTGGCAAAGCCGCAGCTTGCGATCAGTAGCGGTAGTGGTCCGACTTGAACGGGCCCGTCTCCGGCACGCCGATATAGGCGGCCTGGTCGGGGCGCAGCTTGGTCAGCTTCACGCCGATCTTCTCGAGATGCAGCATGGCCACCTTCTCGTCGAGATGCTTGGGCAGCGTGTAGACCTTGTTCTCGTACTTGCCGGGGTTCGTCCACAGCTCGATCTGGGCGATCGTCTGGTTGGTGAAGGACGCCGACATGACGAAGGACGGATGACCCATGGCGTTGCCGAGGTTCACCAGGCGGCCTTCCGACAGCAGGATGATGCGCTTGCCGGACGACATCTCGATCTCGTCGACCTGCGGCTTGATGTTGTTCCACTTGAAGTTCTTGAGACCCGCGACCTGGATCTCGTTGTCGAAGTGGCCGATGTTGCAGACGATCGCCCGGTCCTTCATGCCGCGCATGTGGTCGACCGTGATGATGTCCTTGTTGCCGGTGGCGGTGACATAGATGTCGGCGCGCGGCAGGGCGTCCTCGATGGTGACGACCTCGTAGCCTTCCATCGCCGCCTGCAGGGCGCAGATCGGATCGACTTCGGAGACGAGCACGCGGCAGCCGGCCTGGCGGAGCGAGGCGGCCGAACCCTTGCCGACATCGCCGAAGCCGGCGACGAAGGCGACCTTGCCCGACATCATGACGTCGGTGCCGCGACGGATCGCGTCGACCAGCGATTCACGGCAACCGTAGAGGTTGTCGAACTTCGACTTGGTGACGCTGTCGTTGACGTTGATCGCCGGGAACAGCAGCTTGCCGGCAGCGGCCAGCTGGTAGAGGCGGTTGACGCCCGTGGTGGTCTCTTCCGAGACGCCCTTGATGTTCTTGGCGACCTCGGCGAACCAGCCCTTCGGCTTCGCGGCGAGCGTCTTCTTCAGCAGCGCGAAGAAGATCTCTTCCTCTTCCGATTCCGGCTTGTCGAGGAAGGCGGTGTCGCCGTTCTCGGCGCGGAGACCCAGATGGACGAACATGGTGGCGTCGCCGCCGTCGTCGAGGATCATGTTGGGCGTGCCGCCGCCATGCCAGTCGAACAGCTTGGCGGTGTAGTCCCAGTACTCGGTCAGCGACTCGCCCTTGTAGGCGAAGACCGGGATGCCGGCGGCGGCGATGGCGGCAGCGGCATGGTCCTGGGTCGAGTAGATGTTGCAGGACACCCAGCGGATGTCGGCGCCGAGAGCCTTCAGGGTCTCGATCAGCACCGCGGTCTGGATGGTCATGTGCAGCGAGCCGGCGATGCGGGCGCCCTTCAGCGGCTGCGAGGCACCGAACTCGGCGCGCGTCGCCATCAGGCCCGGCATTTCGGTTTCGGCGAGGTCGATCTCCTTGCGGCCGAAGGGAGCGAGCGAGATGTCCTTGACGATGTAGTCCGTGCCTTGGTCGAGAGCCATGGTGTCCTCAAAAGTGCGCGCAGGCGGAGGCGGGCCGGACGGATATCCGGCTTGTCGGGCGGGGCTGTAGCATGGGCCGCCGACGGAGGCAATAAAGACATAAAGATTTCTTTATGTGTGGGGGCGGGGTGGTGAACGGAGGGGGGCTGGCCCGGTTCGGGTCAGGCATGGCCTCTCCGGCATGGCCGGGCTCGTCCCGGGCATCCCAAAGCGCTCGCCCTACCTTTCGCCAAGCGGTTTGGAAGGCCCGTTTCCACACGGCCTCCACCCTTTGCTGACCGTCGTGGCGCCGCCTATAGAACCTCGATGATCCTATCCCTTGGACCCGATTGGGAGCGTGAACTGTGGGCCTCGCCGTTTCGGCTCAGATTTGAGCTGAACCAGGGGGGCTCCTACGTGACCATGTTCACGAGCAGCTACGATCGCGCACGCGTCCTGGCCCGTGCAGCTCTTCGCACGGACGACTTCATTGGTGTCATCGCCGCCTATCCTGATCCCAAGAGGGAATTGGGAGCGAAGTGGCGTGGCTGGACGAAGGGGACGGCCTTCGGACACCTTGAAGAGATGGGCGTGCCGACCGAGCCCCATCTGGCGACTTGGAGCGGTCATCGTGCGCCGGATCAGGCGATCGACGATGAGGCTGAACCATGGGTCCATCGCGCGGTACGGCTGACTTGGGATCAAGCCGACATTTTGCTCTGGAACCAAGTTGCGCACGACATTGGCGTCATGCCGCAAGCACCGGTCATGTCCAAACTTGTCGACCTGGAGCGCGGCGTTTCGGTCAATGCCTATGACGACCGCGGTATGGACGTCACCTCCATCGCCAGGGAAACGATATCCGGGCTCTACCAGCAATTCGACAAATGGCTCCTGGACTACGATCGCCCCAGGATGGCTGAAGCCTTCGAAGGCCGACGCAGCGTCTAACGTCCACCCCGAACGGACATTGGAAGTGTCCGCTTTCCGGCTGGCTCCTCTGGCCGACGATGGTGCTGACGAGGGCGGGGTAGCCGGCAATGCCCCACAGGTTCGATGGCGAGATAAAGAGCACAGGGACCTTTTGGGTCCAGGTCGCCGGCGCGCTGTGTCCGGTTCGGCCGACTGAAGGCTGGACGCGCGGCCAGCCCCCCCTCACCCCACCTCTTCCACCAGCTCGCCCAGCGCCTTCTCCGCATCGAGCGGCGCCTGGCGCGTATCCGACAGCACCTTGCCGTCCCGGAACCGCACCACCCGGCCGGCGAAGGTCGCGACATCCGTCTCATGGGTGACGATGAGCACCGTCATGCCCGCCCGGTTGAGGTCCTGGAACAGCGCCATGATCTCCAGCGAGGTGCGGCTGTCGAGGGCACCGGTCGGCTCGTCGGCGAGCAGCACCTTCGGATTGTTGACGAGCGCCCGGGCGATGGCGACGCGCTGCTGCTGGCCGCCCGAGAGCTGGGTCGGCAGGTGGTGGACGCGGGTCGCGAGGCCGACCTTGGCGAGCGCCGCCTCGGCCCGCGTCTTGCGCTCCCGGCGCGGCACGCCGGCATAGACCATGGGCAGCGCCACATTGGCGAGCGCATCCTGGCGGTCGAGCAGGTTGAACTGCTGGAAGACGAAGCCGATCTTGCGGTTGCGCACGTCGGCCAGTGCATCGGCCGACATGCCCGAGACCTCCTCGCCGTCGAGCACGTAGCGCCCGGCCGTCGGCCGGTCGAGGCAGCCGACGAGGTTCATGAAGGTCGACTTGCCCGAGCCCGAGGGACCCATGACGGCGACGAACTCGCCCTCGTCGACCTTCACCGACACGCCGGCGAGCGCCGTCACCACCTGATCGCCGAGCGTGTAGTGGCGGGCGAGATCGCTGGTGTCGATCAGCGCCATCAGAACATCCGGAAGCCGCGGCGGGCCGGTGCCGCCCCGCCCGGGCCCTGGCCGGTGCCGATGATCAGCTCGCGCCCCGGCTCGAGCTCGCCGGAGATCACCTCGGTCACCGCGCCGTCGGTGATGCCGAGGCGCAGCGCCACCGCCTGCGGCTGACCGTCGGCGCCCACCACGAAGACGCGGCCGGGCATGCCGCCGTCGGCGCTGCGCGTGCCGTCGAAGCGGGCGCTGATGTCGGCGAAGGCCTTGCGCTGGTCCTCCGTCAGGATGGCGGCGATCTTGCGGCCCATCTCCGCGCGGATCTCGCGCACGCGGGTCACCCGCTGGGCGCGGTCCATGGACGGGTCCATCAGGCTGCGGAACTGCGGCCGCGCCTCGGCGACGATGGCGTCGAGCTGGTCCTTCTGCGCCGCGGTCAGCGAAAGCTCGGCCTTCAGCGTCTCGACGAACTCGCCGATCTGGCGGCCGCCGCCCTGCTGCGGGCCACCGCCGCCGGGACCGCGTCCCATGCCGGGGCCCGGCGGGGCGAAGGGATTGGCGGCCGGCGTCGGTCCCGCCGGACGCTCGGGCGCCCCCGTGCCGGCCGGGCGCCAGCGCAGCGCTGCGTTCGGCACGCGCAGGACCCCCTCGCGGCGGTCGGAAATGACCCGCAGCGTCGCGGTCATGCCGGGCATGAGCTCCATGCGCGGGTTCTGGAACGAGATGATGGCCGTGTAGATGACGACGTTCTGCACCGTCTGCGAACCGAGGCGGACCAGCCTGACCTCGCCGCGGAATTCGCGGCCCGGATAGGCGTTGACGGAGAAGGTGACGGCCTGACCGCTGCGCACGCGGCCGACGTCGGCCTCGTCCACATTGGCGTAGATCTCCATCGACCGCAGGTCCTGGGCGACGAGGAACAGCGTCGGCGCCTGCAGCGATGCGGCGACCGACTGTCCCAGCTCGACCTGGCGCTGCACCACCGTTCCCTTCACCGGCGAGCGGATCTCGGTGTTGGCGAGGTCGACCTCGATCTGCCGCACCACGGCCTCGCGCTGGGCGATCTGCGCGTCGATCGTGCCGATCTGCGCCTCCGCCACCCGCAGCGCCGCCTCGATGGAGCGCTTGGAGGCCTCCGCCGAGGCGATCTGTGCCCGCGCGGAATCGCGCCCGGCGCGCTGGCCCTCGGCATTGGCGCGGGCCGTGTCGATCACCGCCTGCGCCACCGCGCCACGGGCGCCGAGCTCGCGCTGGCGCACGAAGTTGCGCTCGGCCTCGGCGAGCTGGGCCTCCACCTGCGCGAGCTTGGCGGTGGCGTCGAGGCGCACGGCCTCCGCCCGGTTGATCTCCGAGCGGGCCTGTTCGATCTGGGCGAGCTGCACCTGGCGCGCCGCCCGCACGTTGGCGAGGTCGGCGCGCGCGCCGTCGAGCCGCGCCTTCACCTGCGTCGGGTCGAGCCGGGCGAGCACCTGTCCGGCCTCCACCTGGGAATTGTAGTCGGCGATGATCTCCAGCACCTGGCCGGAGACCTGCGAGCCGACGACGACGGTCGAGATCGGGTTGATCGTGCCGGTGGCGTTCACCGCCGCGACCACGTCGCCGCGGTCGGCCCGCGCGGTGCGCCAGGCGGGCTGGTCGGCCACTGCCAGCGAGCCCGGGCCGGTGAACCACCAGGCGCCGGCGCCGAGCGCGGAGACGAGGACAAAGAGGAAGAGCCAGCGGCGCATGTCAGAGGGAGCCCGGTATCATGGCGCTCTTCTAACACGCCTCCCGCGCACGCTCACGTGACAGTTTGGAAAGGTGACAGGGTGCCGGACCGCCCCGCGACGCAAATGGTTATTGACAATAACCATGGGCGTTGGTGAGCTTCGCCCCGCGCTGGAGACGCCCATGCCCCCACCCATCCTCGTCCCCGCCTTTTCCATCGCCGCCGAGGTCGCCCCCGCCCTCGAGGTCGGCCCGACGCCGCTCGGCGAGCGCCGGCTCATTCCGATCCTGGGCGGCGAGGTCACGGGCCCGCGCCTGACCGGCAAGGTCCTGCCCGGCGGCACCGACTACCAGTCGATCCGCGACGCGGGCCTTGCCGACATCCACGCCCGCTACGTCATCGAGACGCCCGCCGGCGCCCGCATCTATGTCGAGAACACCGGCATCCGCCGCGGCCCGCCGGACCTCGTGGCGCGGCTGCGCCGGGGCGAGGTGGTGGACGCCGCGCAGATCTATTTCCGCACCGTGCCGCGGTTCGAGACCGCCTCGCCGGACCATCTCTGGCTGATGCGGTCGATCTTCGTCTGCGTCGGCACGCGCCTGCCCGACCGGGTGCTGCTCGACGTCTACGAACTGGAGTAGCGCGACCACTGTTTCCAGGCGAGCGGCCGCCAACCACCATCAACAAAGCCGCAGGGAGGTTATCGTGAAGAGAGCGATCCGGGCGGCCCTGGCCGCCGTCACCGTCATGGCCGTCGCCGGCATCGCGCCGGCCCTTGCCCAGGCGCCGCGCACCATCACCCTGGTGGTGGGCTTTGCCGGCGGCACCGCCCCCGACACGCTGGCGCGCATCCTCGCCGATGCCATGCAGCGCGCCGGCAATACCAATGTGGTGGTGGAGAATGTCCCGGGAGCCGGCGGGCAGGTCGCCTCCGCCCGCGTCGCCCGCGCCACCGCCGACGGCGCAACCGTCCTCCTCGGCGAGGTCGGCTCGGTCGCCATCGCGCCCTTCGCCTTCGCCTCGCTCCCCTACGACCCGGCCAAGGACTTCACCTATGTCAGCGAGGTCGCCCGCACCAACTTCGCCTTCGTCGTGCCGGACCAGGGGGGACCTGCCTCCATCGCCGCCTTCATCGACGCCGCGAAGAAGGCGGACCGCACTCTCCTCGGCACCTTCGGCGTGACCAGCCCCGGCCACATCGCCGCCGAGCTCTTCGCCCAGAGCGCCGGCTTCAAGGGCGAGCCGGTGCACTACCGCGCCGTCGCCGACGGCATCGGCGACATCGCCCGCGGCCAGACGGCGGGCTCCTTCTTCTCGATCCCGCTCGCCGCCGCCCAGATCCGCTCCGGCGGCCTGCGCGCCCTCGTCCAGACCGGCGCCACCCGCGCCGACATGCTGCCGGGCGTGCCGACCGCCGCCGAGGCCGGCGTGCCCTATCTGTCGATGGCGTCCTGGTTCGTGCTGATGGTGCCCGCCGCCGTCCCCGCCGCCACCGTCGCCGAGATCCACCGCGCCGCCGCCGCGGCGATGAAGGACCCGGCGGCCCTCGAGCGGCTGCGCGGCGCCGGCTTCGAGGCGGTCGGCTCGAGCCCCGACGAGGTCAAGGCCATGGTGGCGCGCGAGCGCGACCGCTGGAAGCCGGTCATCGAGCGCGCCGGCATCCGCATCACCAACTGACGCCGCTCAGGACCGCTTCAGGTCGACGGTCAGGGTCCGGCGGTCCTGCAGATGCACCACCGCACGTGCGTCGTTCATCGGCTCCAGCCGGATGAGCGGCGCCGGCAGCGGCACGGATGCGACGATGCGACCGGTGCCTCCGGCGAAGCTGACGGCGACGAGGCGGAGGCGGTCGAGCGAGGGCAGGACGATTTCCGGCAGGCCGTCGCCGTCGACGTCGCTGATGCGGCCGAGATCGAGGTCGCGCGAACCGATAATGTGGTTGGTTACCCCGTCGAGCCGGGCGACCTCCTCCAGCCGCGCGCCCTCGCGCCGGTAGAGCCGGAGTGAGCCGGCGATGTGCGGCGTCACCACCGCCGCCACCAGCGGCGCGCCGGTCCGGGTGAAGTCGGCGACGCCGACCGGGTTCAGCCAGCGGTTCGGCGTGCCGATCGCCGCGCTCTCGGCGAGGGGCGTGATGGCCTCCTCGCCGATCGCATAGGCGGCGAGCGCCGAGCCCCGACGCAGATAGGACTTCACCACGAGGGCGGCGGGCGTACCACCGCCGAGATCGACGAGCCTGACGCGCCGGTCCTCGAACACGGCCTCGGGTCCGAGCCGGTGGTGCAGGGCCCTCCCGCCGCGCTCCACCACGAAGCCGCCGGCCTCGATGGCGTCGCCCAGCACGCCGTGGGCGTAGCGCGTCGTCGGGTCGCTCAGCCAGGCGGTCATGCCGCCCGCCCGCGTGGTCTCGGTGTCGGGCAGGCGCTGCGGCGCGGATTGCGCCAGGGCCGGCGCCGCCAGCGAGGCCGTGAAACCGGCGAGGAGGTGGCGGCGGGTGGTCGAAACAGGAGCCATGGCGTTCAGTGTCCGAGACCGAAAAAAGGGCGAAGTTTTGCGCCGATCCAGGTGCCCGGCAAAGCGAAGACGAGCCAGAGCGGCCCATGGAGGCTGCCGGACATCGTGCCCGAGACGAAGGCGCCGATATTGCAGCCTGTCGCCAGCCGCGCGCCATAGCCCATCATGAGCCCGCCGAGGACAGCCGCCGCGAGCGCGCCGGGCGCCGGACGGGTCCAGGGCCGGAAGCGCCCGGCAAGGCCGGCGGCGCCGAGCGCGCCCAGCATCAGCCCGATGTCGAGCACCGAGGTCCGGTCGGCCAGGATGGAGGTGCGGATGGACGGATCGCCGGCCCAGTAGGGCCAGGTTGCCGGCTCCGCGCCGGCAAGGCCTGCGAGCTTCGATCCCCACAGGGCGAAAGCCGACGTGATGCCCCAGGGCGCGCCGGTGGCCGCCAGAATCGCCACGGCGACCACCGCGAGCGCCAGCGCACCGCGCAGCAGCGGCCAGGGGCCGTGAAGCCAGGACCTTTCGCCATTCCCGCCGAGCGAGGCGACCGCGCCGTGGCGGCGCCGTTCGTGCCGCATGAGCCAGGTGGTGGCGAGGGAGAGGATCGCGACCAGACCGGCGAGGGCAGGGGCCCAGCCTGCGACCGCGATGACCGAGATGCCGGGCACGGCCGGCCAGGATTGCCAGACCGGCGCGTGCAGCACGGCGGCGAGCGACCCCGCGACGAAGGCGGCGAGGGTCACGACCATTCTGGGGTCACCGCCGCCGGCCGTGAACAGGGTTCCCGAGCCGCAGCCGCCGCCGATCTGCATGCCGATGCCGAACAGGAAGGCGCCGAGCACGAGGGCGAGGCCGATCGGGTTGACGAAGCCCGATACGGACCAGCCGTACGTCTCCGCCGCGGCGAGCAGCGGATAGCTCAGCACCGCGCCCGCGCCGATCAGCAGCAGCTGCGCCCGCGCACCGGCGCTGCGCCCGTCGGCGAGGACCCGCCGCCAGGCCCCCGCGAAGCCGAAGGAGGCGTGATAGAGGGCGAGCCCGGCGAGGCCGCCGAGCACCGCCGCCGCGGCGAGCGTGCCTCCGCCGTGATGTGCGGCGCCTGCCGCCAGCACGACGAGCCCGGTGGCGGCCGCCGCCACCACCCGCCTCTGGATCGTTCCCGACGTCGTCGGCCCGGTCATCGCCCCTCCCGCTCCGCAATTCTACGGTCGCGGGGCCGCCGGCGTTTCACCCGCCGCGGGCGATCACTCGATGCGGGCGCCGGAGGTCTTGACGATCTCCGCCCAGACCTTGAGGTCCGCGTCGAGCTTCGCCGCGAGCTCGGCGGGCGTGGAGGTCACGACCTCGGCGCCCTGTTGGGCGAACTTCGCCTTGATGTCGGGGGCCTGCAGCGCGCGGTGCGTGGCGGCCACCAGCTTGTCGATGACCGGCTGCGGCGTGCCGGCGATGCCGTAGAGGGCGATCCACAGCTCGGCGTCGAAGCCGGGCACCGTCTCGGCGATGGTCGGCACCTCGGGCACGAAGCTGTTGCGCTTCAGCGTCGAGACGCCGAGCGCCCGCACCGTGCCCGCCTGGATCTGGCTGATGGCGGCCGGCAGGTTGGCGAAGGTGATCGGCACGTGGCCGGCGATGACGTCCGACAGCGCCGGGGCGATGCCGCGATAGGGGATGTGCTTGAGGTCGATGCCGGCGCGCGACTTCAGCATCTCGCCGACGAGGTGGTTCAGCGTGCCGTTGCCGGCGGAGGCGTAGTGGTAGAAGCCCGGCTTCTCCTTCGCCATCCGGATCAGGTCGGCGACCGTCTTCGCCTCGAAGGCCGGGTTGACCACCAGCACGTTGGGCACCGTGCCGAGCAGCGAGACCGGGGCGAAGTCCTTCACCGGGTCGAAGCCGGTGCGGGCATAGAGCGCCGGATTGATGGCCTGGCTCGCCGAGATGGTGACGAGCAGGGTGTAGCCGTCCGGCGTCGACCGGGCGGCCGCCTGCGACCCGAGATTGCCGCCGGCGCCGGCGCGGTTCTCCACCACGAAGCGCTGGCCCATCACCTCCGACAGCTTCTCGGCGACGAGGCGGCCGATGATGTCGTTGGCCCCGCCCGCGGCCTGGGGAACGATGACCGTGACCGGCCGCGCCGGATAGTCGGCCTGGGCGAAGGCGGGGGCGGCGAGGCCCGAGGCGATCAGGCCGAGCGTCGTGCGGCGGGTGATGGGCGACATGCGGAACTCCGGGGCGGATGTGGTCCGGCCTTGGTGCGCACCGGCGCCGGCGCCGTCAAGACCGTCACCCGGCGGAACCGTGTCAGGATGGCGCTGGTCCGGCCTGCGTCCGCCGCAGATCGGGATGCACCGTCTTGCCGAGGATGCCGCCGTCGCGCCCGATGACGTGGCTGGTCGCCCCGACGATCAGCGGGTCGGGCGCCACCGCCACCGACAGGTCCTTGTTCGGATAGGGCAGGGACGACAGGAAGTGCTGCATGCAGGCGAGGCGCGCCCGCTTCTTGTCGTCCGACTTGACGATGGTCCAGGGCGCGTCGGCGGTGTCGGTGTAGAAGAACATCGCCTCCTTCGCCTCCGTATAGGCGTCCCACTTGTCGAGCGAGGCGCGGTCGATGGGCGACAGCTTCCACTGCTTGAGGGGGTCGGTCTCGCGCGCCTCGAACCGCAGGCGCTGCTCCTCCCGCGACACCGAGAACCAGTACTTGAACAGCCGGATGCCGGAGCGGGTCAGCATGCGCTCGAGGTCCGGGCACTGGCGCATGAACTCGAGATAGTCGGTGGGGGAGCAGAAGCCCATGACGCGCTCGACGCCGGCCCGGTTGTACCAGGAGCGGTCGAACAGGGCGAGCTCGCCGGCCGAGGGCAGGTGGGCGACGTAGCGCTGGAAATACCATTGCGTGCGCTCGCGCTCGCTCGGCTTGGCGAGCGCCACCACCCGCGCCGTGCGCGGGTTGAGATGCTCCATGTAGCGCTTGATCGTGCCGCCCTTGCCGGCGGCGTCGCGGCCCTCGAACAGCACGACGATCCGCTCGCCCGTCTCCTCGATCCAGCGCTGCGCCTTCAGGAGCTCGCGCTGCAGCTCGAGCATGTGGGCCTCGTAGGGCTTCGTCTGCATGCGGCCGACATAAGGGTATTCGCCGCTCTCGAAGAGCCGGCGGATGGTCGCCGGGTCGCGCTTCATCTGGGCGAGCTGCTGGCGGCCGCGGGCAGCCCGGACCGGCTTGTCCCCGGTCCCCGCGTCGCCGGCTGCCTGGACGATGGCGGTGGCGCCTTCCGGGCCGGCGGTCCCTGCCGATGCCGGCAGCACCTCCGCCTCGGGGGTCCCGTCGGGGTGAATGGCATGCTGGCTCATGGCGCTCCCTCCGGTGTTCGCGGGGTGAGGAGACGGCGAAAGACCGTTCGCCGCCATGTCATGGATCAACCGCCGGGCGGCTGCGTCAGCGGGCCGCCCTTGAATTGCCATGGTGGAGATGTGAACATAAAGAGAACACGAGAGGTCCCATGGACACCAAGGTCGCCGCCAAGCTCCGCATCCTCGCCGATGCGGCGAAATACGACGCCTCCTGCGCCTCGTCCGGAGCGCCGAAACGCTCGGGCGGCGTCAAGGGCCTCGGCTCCACCACGGGGTCCGGCATCTGCCACGCCTATACGCCCGACGGGCGCTGCATCTCGCTGCTCAAGATCCTCCTCACCAACTACTGCCTCTACGACTGCGCCTATTGCATCAACCGCCGCTCCTCCAACGTCCGCCGCGCCCGCTTCACCGTGGACGAGGTGGTCGACCTCACGGTCAATTTCTACAAGCGCAACTACATCGAGGGCCTCTTCCTCTCCTCCGGCATCGTCAGGAATCCCGACCACACGATGGAGGAGATGATCGAGGTGGCGAAGCGCCTGCGCCGCGACCACCTCTTCGCCGGCTACATCCACCTGAAGACCATTCCCGAGGCGAGCCCCTGGCTCGTCGAGCAGGCGGGCCTCTGGGCCGACCGCCTCTCCATCAACCTCGAACTGCCGAGCCAGCAGAGCCTCGAGGCCCTGGCGCCGGAGAAGAACGGCGGCACCATCCGCGCCGCCATGGGCCAGATGCACGAGCGCATCGTCGAGGCCAAGGCCGAGAGGCGGCGCTTCTCGCCCGCCGGCCAGAGCACGCAGATGATCGTCGGCGCCGACGCCACCACCGACGAGGGCGTGCTGCGCACCAGCGACGGGCTCTACCGCCGCTATGCGCTGCGCCGCGTCTACTATTCCGCCTTCAGCCCCATCCCCGAGCCGAGCAAGGTGCTGCCGCTGAAGGCGCCGCCGCTGCAGCGCGAGCACCGCCTCTACCAGGCCGACTGGCTGCTCCGCTTCTACGGCTTCTCGGTGGACGAGGTGGCGGCCGGTGGCGACGACGGCATGCTCGACCTCGACATCGACCCGAAGCTCGCCTGGGCGTTGAAGCACCGGGAGCGCTTCCCCGTCGACGTCAACACCGCCGATCGCGAACTGCTGCTGCGCGTGCCGGGTCTCGGCACCCGCGTCGTCGACCGCATCCTCGCGGCGCGCCGCCACACCACGCTCCGCCTCGACGACCTCCAGCGGCTCACCCCGGGCCTGAAGCGGGCGCGGCCCTTCCTGATCACCCCCGACCACAGGCCGACGCGGCTCATCGACCGCCAGGACCTGCGCGCCCGCATCGCGCCGAAGCCGGCGCAGCTCGAACTCTTCGGCTGATCCGTCATGCTCGCAACCGCCTCTTCCATCGTGCAGATCCGTCTTCGGCCGGGCGCCGACCTCGACGGCTTCCGCGCCGCCGCGCGCAGCCTGATCGCCGCCGGCACCCCGCCCGAGGCGGTGGTCTGGACGCAAGGGGGCGCGACCGATCTCTTCGGCGCACCGGTCCTTCCCGCGGGCGAGCCGCTGAGCCTGCCCCGGGCCGCGGCGGACCTCGTCCAGCTCGTCGTCTGCCACCGCGATCCCGAGCGTTACGGCCTCCTCTACCGGCTGATCTGGCGCCTCACCCATGGCGAGAAGGCGCTGCTCGAAGTGATGAGCGACCCGCTCGTCCACCGCCTCGCCATGATGGGCAAGGCCATCCGCCGCGACCTCCACAAGATGCACGCCTTCCTCCGCTTCCGCCGCGTCGAGACGGTGGGCGGAGAGCGCTTCGTCGCCTGGTTCGAGCCCGACCATCACGTCCTCGCTGCCGCCGCGCCCTTCTTCCGCAACCGCTTCGGCAGCCTCGACTGGACCATCCTCACCCCCGAGGGGCGGGTGAGCTGGACCGGCGGCGCCCTCGTCTTTGGCCCGCCCGCCACCCGCGACGAGGCGGCGGCGGGCGACGGCTTCGAGGAGGGCTGGCGCGACTATTACGAGAGCACCTTCAACCCCGCCCGCCTCAACACCACGGCCATGCGCGCGGAGATGCCGAAGAAGTACTGGCGCAACATGCCGGAGACGGCTGCGATCCCCGCCATGGTGCGCGCGGCGGTCTCGCGCGTTGACGGCATGATGGACAGGGAGCCGGTCATGGCCAGCAAGCGCAATCCCGACAAGGCGGTCGCCGCCATGCTCGACGCGGGGCCGCATTCCCTCGAGGAGCTGAACCGCATCATCGCGGGGTCGGAGCCGCTGGTGCCCGGCGCCACCCGCGCCGTGCTGGGCGAGGGACCCATCGGGGCTGCCATCGCTTTCGTCGGCGAGCAGCCGGGCGACCAGGAGGACCTCCAGGGCCGCCCCTTCGTCGGTCCCGCCGGCCAACTCCTCGACCGCGCCCTGGCCGAGGCCGGCATCGAGCGGTCCGGCGCTTATCTCACCAATGCGGTGAAGCACTTCAAGTTCGTCCAGCGCGGCAAGCGCCGCATCCATGAATCGCCCACCGCCGGCGAGGTGAAGCACTATCGCTGGTGGCTGGAGCGCGAGCTCGATCTCGTCCGGCCGGGCCTCGTGGTGGCGCTCGGCGCCACTGCGGCGCTGGCCCTCGCCGGCAAGGCCGTGCCGGTCGGCCGCAACCGCGGGCCCTTCCGCTTCGGCGACCGGCCGGGCTTCCTCACCGTCCACCCCTCCTCGCTGCTGCGCGAGCCGGATCCGGCGGCGCGCGAGGCGGCCTTCCGCGCCTATTGCGACGACTTCCGCCGCATCTGCGATCTCGCGGCGGCCTGACAGGGCGGCAGCGCCCGATCCCGTGCCCCCCCGCACCCTCCCCTCGCGGGCGAGGGGAGGGGGACTACCGCGTCCCGCCTGTCTTGATTGGGGCGCGCCTGGCCCGACCGACGAGACCGGACGCGCGGCCGAAGTCCCCCTCCCCACGCAGCGGGGAGGGTAAGCATTGGGCCTTTCTCCAGTGTTCCCGGCAAGCCGGCGAAGACGGCAAGGGCGGTGCCGGCCACCCGCCCATCATCCATCTTGAAACATCGTAAAATGCGAATATGTTGATGTGATCCCCCGATTGTCCCGCGTCGTCCTCGGAGATGGCACCATGACCCTACAGGCAACCTTTGACGGGGCGCGCCCCGCAGCCGGCGCCGCCGCCCGCATCGACTGGACGCCCTACGTGATCGGCGTCGGCATCGGCGTCCTCAGCTGGATCGTCTTCCTCGTCGTCAACACGCCGCTCGGCATTACCACGGCGCTGTCGCAGGTGTCGGGCGCCGTCGCCGCGCCGATCCTCGGTGCCGAGGCGGTGGCGAAGAACAGCTACTGGGCGAAGAACCTCTTCAGCCTGGACTACGGCACGCTGTTCCTCGTCGGCACGCTGTTCGGCGGCCTCGGCTCGGCGCTCCTCGCCGGCTCCTTCCGCATCGAGCAGGTGCCGGAGGTCTGGGCCGGCCGCTTCGGCCCCTCGCCGATGAAGCGCTATGCGGTGGCCTTCCTCGGCGGCATCGTCGCCATGTACGGCGCCCGTCTCGCCAATGGCTGCACCAGCGGCAACGGCATTTCCGGCGGCCTCCAGCTGGCGCTCAGCGGCTGGGTCTTCCTCGCCGTGATGTTCGCCACCGGCACGGCCACCGCCTTCGCCATGTTCCGCACCGCCCGCTGATCAGGACCCACGCCATGACCCTTCCCGTCACCGGCACCGCCGCCCTCGCTCTCGCCCTCGTCTTCGGTTTCGCCTTCGGCTTCCTGCTGCACCGCGGCCGCGTCGCCGACTACAACACCATCGTCCGGCAGTTCCTCTTCGAGGACTTCACCGTCCTGAAGATCATGATGACCGCCATCATCGTCGGCGGCGTCGGCGTCTTCCTCATGGCCCAGTTCGGCTGGGTGAAGTTCCACATCAAGCCGGCCGACCTCCTCGCCGTCTCCCTCGGTGCCGCCCTCTTCGGCGTCGGCATGGTGCTCTACGGCTATTGCCCGGGCACGGCGCTGGCCGCCATCGGCGGCGGCAGCCTCCACGCCCTCGTCGGCGCCGGCGGCATGCTGGTTGGCGGCATCCTCTACGCCCTCACCTTCGACGCGGTGAAGGCAGTGATCCTGCCCGTCGGCGCCATGGGGAAGGTGCAGCTCCACACGCTGCTCGGCGTCAGCCCCTGGCTCATTTTCGCCGTTCTGGCCGCGGTCGCGGTGGTGTTGTTCGCGACGGTGGAACGGCTGTCGGCCCGCCGTGCCTGATCCGGGCGGCGGCCGGGGGGACGGTCATCCAGCCGGCAACGCGCTGCACAAGCTCCCGATGTCCGGCCCGGTGCCGGGCATCGGGCTGTTCCGGGGTAATTTTCGGGGGTGGCGTCGGACGTGGCGCGCCATATTCGGCGCCAGCGAGATCGTTCTCCGCCGGCCTGCAAAGAGGTGGCCTCGCAGTCGACCAAAACTCTTCGTCCCGCGATTACTGCCTCCGTCTGTGCCAGCGACCCGGAAAAGATGCGCCGAAAAGTGGAGCCATGGCCGAAAAGTGCGAATTGGACTCGATGTTAACGCGACATTAGGGATGCAGAACTGACAAAGGTTGCACAGTCATGGAGTGTGCAATCATGTCTTTCGGCCGCAACGCGACGATCAGCATGCGCATCGCCATCGCCGTCGTCGTTCCTCTCCTTGCGGCCATCGGCTTCGGCGGCGACATCGTCTTCGAGAGCTGGCGGGAAGCGGGCGCGGCCCGGCAGATGGCGGCGGTCGCCACCTCGGGTCCCCATTTCGGCGCGGTCGTGCACGAACTCCAGACCGAGCGTGGCCTTACCAACACCGTCCTGAGCAACCCCGGCAACCAGAGCGCCGCGGAGGCGGGGGCAGCCCAGCTTCCCAAGGTCGACCTGGTCCTCTCCCGACTGCGCGAGGCGGTGGCGCAGGCGTCCGCCGGTGCGCCGCAGGACTCGGCCGTCGCCCGCGAGGCCCTCGCCCGCGCCGACGATCTCGCCGCCCTGCGCGCCGCCGTCCAGGCCCGCGCCGTGACGGCCGAGCAGGCCGTCGCCCGCTACACCGCGATCGTCGACGCCCTGTTGCAGCCGGTGGAGAGCCTCGCGCGCCACGGCCGGGTGGGAGCCACGGCCCGTGCCGTCGTCGCCTATGCCAGCATTCTCCGCGCCAAGGAGGCGGCCGGGCTGGAGCGCGCCACCGGCGGCGGCGCCTTCTCCCCCGACGGCTTTGCGCGGGAACGGTTCCAGCGTTTCGCCCAACTCGCAGCGGTCCAGGACAGCTACCTCGCGGTCGCCCGTCGCTACGGCACGCCGGACCAGGGGCAGCGCGTCGAGGCGCTCGCGGCCTCGCCCGAGACGGCGGCGGTGCAGCGCCTGCGTCAGGTGGCCGCCCGCGCCGCCCTGTCGGGCGACAAGGGCGTCGAGGCGCTGGAGTGGTTCCGCACCTCGACCGTCCGCGTCAACGCGCTGAAGGCGATCGAGGACCAGTTCGCCCAGGATCTCACCGGCATCATCGCCGGCGCCGCGGACGAGGCCCGGACGAGGCTTCTCGTCGCCGCCGGGCTCGTGGTCGGCGTGACCCTGCTGGCGGGCCTCGCGGCCCTGCTCGCTGCCCGCTCCATCACCCGCCCGCTGCGCGCCCTGACCCTCCACATGGAGAAGCTGGCCGAAGGCGATACCGGCGGCGACTTGCGGGACGCCGGGCGCACCGACGAGATCGGCGCCATGACGCGGGCGGTCGCGGTCTTCCGCGACAATGCCATCGCCCGGGACAGGCTGGAGCAGGAGGCCGAGCTCGAGCGCCAGCGCGAGCTTCAGCGCCAGTCGGTGCTCGACGAGATGATCGTCGCCTTCCGCGGCACGGTCGGCGATGTGGTGAAGACCGTGGACACCGAGATTTCCGGCATGCAGCGCACGGCCGCGGCGCTGAAGGGCGTCGCCGGCCAGGCCACCGAGGGGGTCGATCTCGGCCGGGACGCCTCCGCCACCTCCTCCGAGGACATGCAGGCGGTCTCGGCGGCGGCGGAGGAGCTGATCAGCTCGATCAGCGAGATCTCGAGTCGCATCCACACCACCAGCAGCTGCATCGGCCGCGCCACGGCGGGCTCCTCCGAGACCGACCGAGAGGTCTCCGGCCTCTCCGACCTCGCCCAGCGCATCGGCACCATCGTCGACATCATCCGCGGCATCGCCGAGCAGACCAACCTCCTCGCCCTCAACGCCACCATCGAGGCCGCCCGGGCCGGCGAGGCGGGCCGCGGCTTCGCCATCGTCGCTTCCGAGGTGAAGGCGCTCGCCGGCCAGACGGCCGCGGCGACCGACGAGATCGCCACCCAGGTCAACGCCATCCAGAGCGCCACCCAGCGCACCGTCGCCGCCATCCGCGGCATCGGCAGCACCGTGTCGGAGATCGACCACCTCACCGGCTCCATCGCCGCGGCGGTGGAGGAGCAGACGGCCGCCACCCAGGAGATCGCCGCGGCGATCGCCCGCGCCTCCGACGGAACCGGCCGGGTGCTGCGGGCCATCACCGACGTCTCCGGCGTCGTCGGCGAGACCAATGCCGAGGCGACGAGGGTCGGCGCCGCCGGCGATCTGCTGTCGGCCGCGACGCGCCAGCTCATCGACAGCGTCGACGCCTTCCTCGTCGACCTCGCCAGCGACGTGAAGGATCGTCGCGGCGCGGTGCGGCGGCGCAGCACGCGGGCGCTGCTGGTGCTCAGCGACGGCCGCAGCATGAACGCCCGCCTCGCCGACATCTCCGAGACCGGCGCGAGGGTCCAGGGCGCAGCGGAGCTGCAGGAGGGCCAGCGCGTGACTCTGCGCTTCAGCGACGGCGCCGAGGTCGGCGCCCGGGTGGTCTGGACGCGCGAGGGCTCCGGCGGCCTGCAGTTCGACGCGCCGATCAGCGAGGCGGTGGCCCGCCGGGCGGCCTGAGGCCCGACGCCGCTGCCACCCCCTGGCAGCAGCATGGCGGGAAGACCGCCGCCGCCCTTTCCCGGCCGGCCCGGCGCGCCCATATTGCCGGGATGCCGAAAAGCCCCAAAGCCTCCGCGAGTCCGCCGTCCGCGCCGAAGCCGGCCCGCGCGCCGAAGTCGAAAGCCTCGAAGCCGGAGCTGCAGCCGCTCGGGCCGGCGCTGGCCGATCTGCTCAACCCCGCCATCAACCGCGGCACCGCCGGCCTCGGCTCCGGCACCGGCCCCACCGGAGGCTTCGCCGAGGCGCCGCAGGCCGCCTTCGCTGGCGAGGCGACCATGGCCGACAAGGCCCTCGCCCATCGGCTCGGCATCGGCGTCGACCAGGCGAAAGCGCTGGACATCGAGAGCGAGATCGGCGCCTCCGGCGTCACCGCCACCGTCAAGGCGCTGGAGAAGCTGATCCAGGAGGGCCGGCCCGAGGTCGACGGCCGCACCTGGGTGCCGCACAAGCCGGCGCGCCCGGAGAAGTGGGAGGGCGGCAAGCGCTTCGAGATCGTCTCCGACTTCAAGCCGGCCGGCGACCAGCCGACCGCCATCGCCGAGCTCGTCTCCGGCATCCGCGCGGGCGAGCGCGACCAGGTCCTGCTCGGCGTCACCGGTTCGGGCAAGACCTTCACCGCAGCCCAGATCATCAACGAGACCCAGCGCCCCGCCATCGTGCTGGCGCCGAACAAGACGCTGGCCGCCCAGCTCTATGGCGAGTTCAAGAGCTTCTTCCCCAACAACGCGGTGGAATATTTCGTCTCCTACTACGACTACTACCAGCCGGAGGCCTACGTCCCGCGCTCGGACACCTATATCGAGAAGGAATCCTCCATCAACGAGCAGATCGACCGCATGCGCCACTCGGCGACGCGCGCCCTGCTCGAACGCGACGACGTCATCATCGTCGCCTCCGTCTCCTGCATCTACGGCATCGGCTCGGTCGAGACCTACACGGCCATGACCTTCGGCGTGAAGGTCGGCGAGCGCCTCGACCAGCGCCAGCTCATCGCCGACCTCATCGCGCTCCAGTACAAGCGCACGCAGATGGACTTCTCCCGCGGCACGTTCCGCGTCCGCGGCGACACCATCGAACTCTTCCCCGCCCACCTCGAGGACCGCGCCTGGCGCATCAACCTCTTCGGCGACGAGGTCGAAAGCATCGCCGAGTTCGACCCGCTCACCGGCCAGAAGAACGCCGACCTCTCCTTCGTCAAGGTCTACGCCAATTCCCACTATGTCACGCCGCGCCCCACCCTCGTCCAGGCCATTTCCGGCATCAAGGAGGAGCTGAACTGGCGCCTCGAGGAGCTGAACCGCGCCGGCCGCCTCCTGGAGGCGCAGCGGCTGGAGCAGCGCACCCGCTACGACCTCGAGATGATGGAGGCCACCGGCTCCTGCGCCGGCATCGAGAACTATTCGCGCTGGCTCACCGGCCGCCGCCCCGGCGAGCCGCCGCCGACCCTCTTCGAATATGTCCCCGACGACGCCCTCGTCTTCGTCGACGAGAGCCACGTCACCATCCCGCAGATCGGCGCCATGTACCGCGGCGACTTCCGGCGGAAAGCCACCCTCGCGGAATATGGCTTCCGCCTGCCCTCCTGCATGGACAACCGCCCGCTCCGCTTCGAGGAATGGGAGGCCATGCGGCCGCAGACCGTCCACGTCTCGGCCACGCCCGGCGGCTGGGAGCTGAACCAGACCGGCGGCACCTTCTCCGAACAGGTCATCCGCCCCACCGGCCTCATCGACCCGCCCTCCATCATCAGGCCCGCGCGCACCCAGGTCGACGACCTCATCGGCGAGGTGAAGGCCACCTCCGCCGCCGGCTACCGCTCCCTCGTCACGGTGCTGACCAAGCGCATGGCCGAGGACCTCACCGACTCTCTGCACGAGCAGGGCGTCCGCGTCCGCTACATGCATTCCGACATCGACACGATCGAGCGCATCGAGATCCTGCGCGACCTGCGCCTCGGCGCCTTCGACTGCCTCGTCGGCATCAACCTCTTGCGCGAGGGCCTCGACATTCCCGAATGCGCCCTCGTCGCCATCCTCGATGCCGACAAGGAAGGCTTCCTGCGCTCGGAAACCTCCCTCATCCAGACCATCGGCCGCGCCGCCCGCAACGTCGACGGCCGCGTGCTCCTCTACGCCGACCAGATGACCGGCTCGATGGAGCGCGCCATCGCCGAGACCAACCGCCGCCGCGAGAAGCAGACGGCCTGGAACGAGGCCCACGGCATCACGCCGCAGACCATCAAGCGCGAGATCGCCCAGATCCTCGACTCGGTCTACGAGAAGGACCACGTCACCGTGGATGCGGGCCTTACGAAACAGGGCGCGGCGGTCGGCCACAACCTCCAGGCGGTCATCGGCGATCTCGAGAAGCGCATGCGCGAGGCCGCCGCCGACCTCCGCTTCGAGGAGGCCGCGCGCCTGCGCGACGAGCTCAAGCGCCTGCGCGAGACCGAACTCGCCATTTCCGACGACCCCCTCGCGCGGCAGGAGGCGGTGGACGACCGCACCGGCGGCTTCAGGGGCCCGAAGAAATATGGGCGGTCGGCGAACCTGCCGCCCTCACGCGCGGCGAAGCCCGGGCTGGACAGCATGGGTCCGGGCACGGACCGCGAGGTGCCGGCGGGCGGGGCGGTCAGGAAGAAGGGCGGGGGCAAGCCGGGGAAGGGGTGGAGGGGGTAGGTGCAGTCAACTTTTACTGTCAGACTTATTTCTCCGAGTTCTTTTTTTGAAGAAATGATGTAATATAACTGCAACATATTCTTCTTCGTAGTCAGTATAGGATGAACCTCTGTCGTCAATCATTGGTATCGGCTTGCCCTTAGTCCAGATTGTAGCTCGACCTTCTTTATCTTTCCTTTTTCTTTTTTCAAAAATATCTCGATATCTGCGGGGAGAAATTCCAATAAAAGGAGAAAAAAGCACTTTGTCTGTATCGACATCATCAAAGGTTATTGAATCTGAATGAAGGTTTTTTGCATGACTTTTTGGATAAGGCTCCAAAAAAACGACGCGCCGAAGACCTGCTGAAACAATATGCTTTGCACAAATATGACACGGAAACGTAGTGCAATAGAGCGTGGCGTCTTTGGTGCTGCGACCTAGCCGCGCTGCATCTGTTATAGCAGACATCTCCGCGTGAATAATGCGACCATATTCAATTATGTCCATCAGCTGGGAGTCTGCAACGCTCTTAAACGAAGAGATTTTTGCAACCTTATCTTCAATAGTTTTAAGTTTTTCAACGTCCCGTGAGAGTACGCCCTCGTTCGACAGGCGTTGAACGATATCAAATATTATTTCATTCTTTCGATTGTGGTTGGGGTCGTAGCCGACCTCCATGTCGCGATGTTTGTCGCCGTCATCATCAGACCAGTATGTGCCGCCTTTAGATTTAGGAACCTCATTGCAGCCGAGTGAAATAACTTCGCCGTTCTCGGAAAATATCGAGGCGCCCACTTGCCTAGATAGGTCAATAGACCTCAACGCCGCTGCCGCGGCCATGTATAGACCATATTCATCCTTGGACGGAGACACTCTGTTGTCTCCAAATAGCGCGGAAATGAATCGTTCAACTGTCTCTCTTATCCTAGCCTTATTAACGCCGTCGATGAAGACATCGCCGAGATAAAACACATCGGATATAGACTGGCCATGCTCAATATCTGACTGCATGTAATCCTTGTGAATCAGCTCTATTGCCTGTTGTTCACAATGAGAATCGCTTTTCGGGGCACTATTAAACGACTTTATCTTGCTGAAAAGTACTTCTTTTCGTTTTGCTTCGCTTCCATGAACGGAAACTTGTATGAATTTGCGACCGTACACCTCACGCATAAGTTGAATTTCTTCGGGGCGTTTAAACTGCCGTATAATATATGCTGTGCCATAGACAGGCTTATCTGGAGACTTGTTAATATTCACGCGGTGTTCGTGGATCGCAGTTATTCCTAGCGCTGCCATGGCCCGATTATCTTTAGCTGCTTCACGAAATGCGTTGCCTTCGCGAATTAATGTCTCGGATCGGTCGAAATACGAAGTAGGGGCTACATTGACATTAAGCCGATTCGTCAGGTGAACAATAACACTTTCGTATCCAACTTGCATCAGAGACTGTCGAAGGTTGGAGACGACTGAATCTATGTCGACGCCTATTGGCCCAACAATGCCAAAAAACAGTTCAGGGTTGTCGATAGTAGACGGATATGCCGAATTGACTTTTCGTTTACTGTTGTTAACAATTTTTTCCGACATTTTTTACATCATCCCGTGGCGCCGAAGTTTTCTACCAGTTAGGCTGTTCGAATCAGGGGAGGACACCATGCCGGCAGCTCGTCGAGGTGAAGCCAGCAATGACGACCGCTACTCTTGGATGTATCCGTATTATTTGCAAGCTTGCAGCGCGCTAGTGGAGCGCGCTCGGGAGGACAGAAGTCTTCTCCGGTTGGATGCAAGGTTCCTGGCCGAACTCGAAGCGACTGTAGGGTCTAGCGGCACCAAAGCTCGCACTCCCCTTATTGCCCATTCCAGCAGCCACGCTGATTAGAATTAGCTCGACTGAGTAAGATTTGCGGCGCGGCATCAGGCGGCTTCCGACCGCTGTCCTTCTCCCCTCGTGGGAAAAGGTGGCGCCGTCAGGCGCCGGATGAGGGGGGGCGCGTCACCCCTCATCCGCCCGCTGACGCGGGCACCCTCTCCCACGAGGGGAGAGGAGTCATCCGATGGGGTGGTGCCGACTGAGTTTCCTCGACCGTCATGCCCGCCCTTGTGGCGGGCATCCACGACTTGACCACCGCAGCCTCAAGAGAATGCGTGGATGCCCGGGACAAGCCCGGTCATGACGGGCAATGGTTCGGGCGGCCGGACCACGAGGCCAGGCCTGCATTAGCCAAGTGGGTCCTTCGAGGCTCGCCCTTGGGCGATGCTGCGCATCGCCGCCGGACGATGCTGACGCATCGCCGGGGGCTCGCACCTCAGGATGAGGACGGTTGTGTCTTGCACGGCGGTTTCCGGCCGGGCGCGCGTCATGCCGGACACCCACCCCCCTCATCCTGAGGTGCGAGGCCATGGCGAGAGGCGAACGCATGTCGCGTTCGCGCGATGCTATGGCGAGCCTCGAAGGACGCACTTGGGCGATGCAACGCGCCAGCCGCCTCAGGGAACACGGCCCATCCCCTGAACCTTTTCCCCACTCCCCGCGACACACGGGTCCCTGATCCACCGGAACCCATCATGTCCCGCCCGCTGCTCGCCTCCCTTTTTGCCGCCCTGGCCCTCGCCGCCATCGTCCCCGCCGCCTCCGCCCAGACGCCCGCCGCCGCTGACCTCGCGGGGCGCTGGACCTCCGACACCCGCGACGAGCGCGGCATGGAGATCCGCACCGAAGGCACGCGCATCTCAGCTGTCAGGCTCTGGCGCACCGACGGCACGGTCTGCACCCAGACCCTGACCGGCACCTTCGATCCGGCCCGCCGCAGCGCCGCGCTCGCCCAGCGCAGCATCTGCGACAACGGCGCCAACGGCACCGCCCCGGCCTGCACCCTGCGCGTCGCCGCCCGCGACCGCGTCGTCCTGACCTGCCCCGACTTCAATCCCCGCACCTTCCGCCGCGCCGCCCGCTGAGGCGGGCGGGCGCTGCCGGCTGATGTCCCTCATCCGTCTTGCCCGGCCGTGTGCCGGGTATGACGAAGCGCGCGCCATTCCCCCCCCGCTTGGCCGAGGGGAGGGGTCAGGGGTGGGGGGGGGCCGATGTCGGGCTGCATCCGAGGAGGCTGATCCTCCCGCAAGCGCGCCGCCGGCGTCACGGCCCCCCACCCTGGCCCTCCCCTCCGCAAGCGGGGGGAGGGGGCAGGGGTGCCTCGCCCGTCCCGCACCGGGGACAATTCTCGTCGCGCCGCCCTCACCGATCCGCCCCAACCCGCTGATCCCCCGGCGCCTTTCCCGCGCCCCCGAAAAATTCGCGCGCGCCTTTCTCCCCATCCGCCGCATCTGCCTCATGCTTCCCGCACCTTCCGTCCTCGTCGAGGCATCGTCCGGTGGTGCGGGTGATGGGGCGGAGGGGCGGTTCTCCCGTGCGGCGGCCTCACCAGCCGGCATGCGGGAGCGTCGCCGGGAACACCGCCCCTTCGGGCCCTGCGGGCGCATCCGCGCCGGGGGTGACCGTTGCGCGAGGAGCATCGCTCAAGCGGGCGAGCGGGACCGGCGGGTGGGGGCGACCCTCTCCGCCGGGGCCTTCGGACACGCGGGACACCGCGTCTCCGCGAGGCCAGGCCGGGAGCCGTCGCGGGGTCCGCCCTCCGACGCTTTCCGGCCCGGGAGGTGGTTGGCCGAGCGCCATCCCTCCCGCCCCGCCGCCCCGGACGCGCGGCCCGGTCGACGACAAATGCCGCGGTGAAGCGCCGTGAGGCGCGCCGGCTCGCGTGGGGTCCGTTTCCTCGGTCAGCCCGGATGCTTGATCCGGGCCACAAAACGGATTCCACGCGAGCCGGCGGGCTTCGGCACCGAAGTCCGGGCCCGCGGGGTGACCCGCGTGGCCAGGAGGCTGCCGCCTCCGCGCCTGACGGCGCTTCACCCCTCGCGCTTCGGTTCCGGAGGCGCGGGGACCGCGAGGAGCAAACCCCGGCCGTCGAGGCGCGGGAACGGGGAGGCGTGGGTGGGATGGCAGATGAGCGCGGCGGCCTCGGACTCACCTCTCCGCGGCGGGCAGGGCTCCTATCACCTCTCCCCGGCGGGGAGAGGTCGACGAGCGTGAGCGAGGCGGGTGAGGGGGAGGGTGCCATCCGGATCGGTCTGGGGGGGGGGGGGCGCCGGGCCGCGCGGCCCGCGGGCCCCCGCCGGGGGGGGGGGGGGGGGGGGGGGGGGGGGGGGGGGGGGCGGGCGCGCCCC